>NZ_JBFBCC010000005.1:0-527911 GCF_040682955.1 Amycolatopsis sp. NPDC051045 | reverse complement strand
ACTACCCGACCCGCAGCGAGCGCGAGGTGCTGGCCGCGCACGCCGCCGACATCGCGAAGCTGACCGGCGCGCACACGCTCGTCGGCGAACCGAGCCACCCCGCCGGTCACCAGCCGACGGCGACCACCAGCCACTGCGGATCCCCGTGCGAGACGAACGAGGACTGCGCGGCCACGTCGTCGTACGGGAAGCCGTACGCGAGGTGGTTGATGCCGTGGTCGTGCCAGAACTTCGCGTAGTAGTTCGCCGGCGCCGCCTGGTAGTACCGGGCCGGGTCCTGCCACTGCGCCTGCGGCAGGTGCGCCGTGTGCCGGTTCAGCGCCGCGCACATGTCCGGGTTCCCCGCCAGCGAACCGGCGCACCCGGTGATGTTCGACGTGGGCTCGTTGACCCCCACCGACTGCGCGTAGGAGGTGAAGTAGTTCGCGTACCGGCCGCCGGCGCGGAAGTCCGGCGCGCTGCCCGGCGCCGGGATCCGGTACGGCGCGTTCACCGTCGCCAGGCCCTTGAACTCGGTCGGCACCTCGGCCTCGAACCTGGCGAACGTGGCCGAACGATCCTCCTGGAACATCTGGTAGTCGTCGCCGACCTGCACGTCGTAGCCGTCGTGCGCGTGCAGCCGCATGGCCAGCTTGAGCGCGAACGCGTCCACCCGGGTGGTGTTGCCGTTGAACACGTCCGGGCCGACGGTGAACTCGATGAAGTCGGCGTACTGACCGTTCGGCGTGCCGAGGTAGAAGTACATCCGCCCGGCCGAGTTGGCCGGCATGTCGAGGTAGGGCTGCTCGGCGATCGAGTGGGTTTGGCCGCCGAAGTTCCAGTACACCTGGCTGTCCGGGTACTTGCCGTTCGTCCGGTTGAGCACCTTGACGGTGAGCACGTTCCGCGCGGCCGGGATGGTGCTGGTGTCACCCCAGAACGAGTCGGGCGGGACGCCGGCGCCGGGCTGCGTGGTCCCGCCGCCGGTGCCGAAGACCTGGAACTCCCACAGCGAGACGCCGTAGGGGGTGGCCCGCGCGGTCGTGGACAGGCGCACGTACCGCCCGGATCCGGTCACGTTCAGCGTCTGCGTGCCGCCGGTTCCGGTGGTCGTCTGGTACACAGTGGACCAGCTGGACCCGTTGTCCGACAACTGGATCTGGTACGCCGTGGCGTAGGCGGCCTCCCAGCGGAGCACGACCTGGCCGACGGTCGCCGCACCACCGAGGTCGACCTGGATCCACTGTGGATCGCTGAACTGCGACGACCAGCGGGTGCCGGTGTTGCCGTCCACCGCGGCGCCGGCCGGGGTTCCGGCGTTCTCCACCGACGATGCCGTGACGGGCTTCCCTTGCGAAATCAAGGTGTCGGCCGCGTCGGCCGAAGGCGCGGCGAAGCCGAGGGCGGCGACCGCGATGGCCGCCGCCAGCGTCGCCAAGCGGGTACCGGGTCCGCGGCGACGGCGCCGCGGAGGGGCGTTCGTGGGCATGGTTCCTCCCTGGCCGGGAACGGGGGCGGACCCGCCGCCGGTCAGGGGACGGCGTCGTCCGGCTCGTCCCCTTCAACGCCGGGCGGATGCCTCGAAGGCCGGCCGGGGACGATCGGTAAAGAGGTTCATACCACTGCCCCGGACATGTCAACCCTTGACAGTTCCCCGCCGAGGACCGATATTCGGAACCCGATTCACCTCGAACCTCTGCGTGGCGCCGCCACCCGCTCAGGGGCCGGCTCACAGGAGTCAGCCATGCCCAGCGGCGCCAGTCACCCGGGTCCGCCCCGCCGTGCGCACCTCACCGCCCTCCTCGCCTTCGTCGGCCACCTGATCGCGCTGTCGGCCTCGCGAACACGTACCCGCCGGCCGGGTGCTGCCGGCCCTCTAGGCGAACACCTCCCGCCGTGCGGCCACCCACGACGCGTAGGTCGTCCCCGGGCGACCCAGCAGCTCCTCGACGACGCCGGTCGGCACCTGCGGGTGCCGCAGGGTCTCGGCGAAGCCCTCCAGGATCCAGTCGACGGCCGTCTCCGGGACGCCGAACCCGATCCACTGCTCGCGCTGCTCCGCGGGAGTCAGGTCACGGAACCGGATTTCCTGGCCCAGTACCGAGGCCAGCGTCTCGACCTGTCCGCGGATGCTGATCGCCTCCGGTCCACTGAGGACATGGGTGCGGCCGACGTGCCCCTCGGTGGTCAGCACCCGGGCGGCCACCGCCGCGATGTCGCCGAGGTCGATGGGCGTTTGCGTCGCGTCGCCGTAAGCCATGGCGACTTCACCCGCCCGGACCATCGGCGCCCAGTCGAGCGTGTTGTTCATGAACACACCGGGCCGCAGGAAGGTCCAGGCGAACCCCGCGTCCCGGACCGCGGCCTCGACGGCGGCGTACTCGTGGCCGCTGGACCCCTCGTGGTCGTCACCGACGCTGCTGCCCGACAACGCGACGACCCGCTCGACGCCGGCCTCCGAAGCCCGCTCGCAAAACCGCCGGACGGTTCGCGCCATCGGCGCCAGGTACACCGCCGAGACACCCTTGAGCGCCACCGGCAACGTCGAAGGCTTCGCCAGCGAGCCGACGACCACCTCGGCCTCCGCCGGCAGCTTCGCGCGTTCCGGGTCGACGGTCAGCGCCCGCACGGGCACCCCCGCGGCGACCAGTTCGTCCACCACCAGCCGGCCGACGCTGCCGGTCGCGCCCGTCACCAGGATCGTCATGAACACCCTCCTCGTTCTCGTATGCCGTACGAGATCGTACGGCATACGAGAACCCGGGGTGCACGGGAAAAGAGGTGATCAGGAGGTGATGGTCGGCAGTTCCGGGGCCGCGACGTCGTAGATCTTGCCCTCCTGGGTGAGCAGCGCCGCCAGGACCTTCGCCTTGCGGTCCGTCTGCTCCGCGGTGCCCCAGCGCACGATCTTCCCGCTGGACAGGGTGAACTCGACGCTCGCCGGGGTTTTCGCGGTCGCGGTCGTGACCTGCTTGAGCAGCTGCTCCGGAATCACCCCGAGGACGGCCGTCACCGCGCGGGTCACCGGGTCGTCGGCCGACACCTTGGGCAGGCGAAGCTCCGGCAAGCCCGGTGGGCGCGCCGAGACCGTCTTGAACACCACGCCGCCGCCGTCGACGAGGTGCACTCCGTCGCCGCCCGGGCCGCTGTCGAAGAACGCGATCGCCGTCCGCTCGGTCACCGTGATCTCGACCGTGTTCGGCCACGAGCGCACTACCTCGACCGTGGCGATGCCCGCCATCGCCGCCACGCGGTCGCGGATCTCGCCGGTGCTCAGCCGCAGCATCGGCGTGTCGGCCGGCACCGCCGCCACCGTGCGGATCTGGTCGGCGGACACCGAGCGCGAGCCGCTGACCGAGACGTCCTTCACCCCGAGCGTCGAGCTGAAGAACAGCAGGTAGACGACGGCCACCAAGGTGAGCACGCTCAGCAGCGCGACCCACCGGCGGCGGATCTCGACCTGCCGGTTGGGCCGGGTGCGGGCGCTGGGCTTGGGCCGTGCGGCGCGGGTCCGGCGGCGCTCCTCCTCGGAGCGCCGCCCCCGCCGTTCCCTCGCCAGGGCGGCGCGATCCCGTGCGTCCTCCGCGGACGGACGGCGGCGTTCCCTGGTCGGACTCATGGCTTCAGCGCTTGTCCAGCTCGGCGAGGATCTCCGGGCCCAGCTGCGTCACGTCCCCGGCGCCCATGGTCACCACGAGGTCGCCGGGCTTCGCCAGCCCGGCCACCAGCGGCGCGGCGACGTCGAACGCCGGCTCGTAGTGCACCGCCGCGGTCACGTGGTCGGCGATCAGCGCGCCGGTGACCCCGGGCTCGGGCTCCTCGCGAGCGCCGTAGACGTCCAGGACGACGACCTCGTCGGCCTGGGACAGGGCCTCGGCGAACTCCGTCGAGAACGTCTTGGTCCGCGAGTACAGGTGCGGCTGGAACACCACGATCAGCCGCCCCGACCCGGCCGCCGTCCGCGCCGCGCGCAGCTGAGCCGACACCTCGGTCGGGTGGTGGGCGTAGTCGTCGTAGACGCGGACGTCGCCGGCCCGGCCCTTGAACTCGAACCGCCGGCGGACCCCGCCGAACGCCGCGAGCCCCTCGACCAGCCCCTCGACCGGCGCCCCGAGCTCGATCCCGGCCAGCAGAGCCGCGAGCGCGTTCTGCGCCATGTGGTCGCCCGGCACCGCGACCGTGACGTCGATCAGCTTGGTCTTCAGCGAGATCCGCACGACCCCGCCGTCGGGCCGCGGCTCGTAGGACATGATCTTGGCGTCGTCGGCCCCGCTGACCCGGTAGCCGTACCGCAGCACGCGGACACCGCGCTTCGCGGCGGCGTCGCCCAGCGCGTCGGCCCCCTCGTCGTCGGCGCAGACGATCAGCACGCCGTGCGGGTCGATCCGGTCGACGAAGTCGGTGAACACCTTGGTGTAGGCCTCGGCCGTGCCGTGGTGGTCCAGGTGGTCCGGCTCGACGTTCGTCACGACCGCGACCGACGGCGAGTAGGCCAGGAACGAGCCGTCGCTCTCGTCGGCCTCGGCGACGAAGACGCCACCCTCGCCGTGGTGGGCGTTGGCCCCGGACTCGTTGAGGTCGCCGCCGATGGCGAACGACGGGTCGAGCCGGCAGTGCTGCAGCGCGACGGTGAGCATCGACGTCGTCGACGTCTTGCCGTGCGTGCCCGCGATGCAGGCGACGCGGTGCCCGGCCATCAGCCCGGCCAGCGCCTGGGCCCGGTGCAGCACCGGGATGCCTGCCGCGCGTGCCGCGGCCAGCTCGGGGTTGGTCTCCTTGATCGCCGTCGAGACGACGACCGCGGACGGCGGTTCCGGAAGTGACGAAATGTTCGCGGCGCTCTGGCCGACGAACAGCTCGGCGCCCTGGGCGCGCAGCGACAGCAGCGCGCGCGACTCCTTGGCGTCCGAGCCCGACACGAAAGCGCCCCGGGCCAGCAGGATCCGCGCGATGCCGGACATGCCGGCGCCGCCGATCCCGATCAGGTGGGCCCGGCGCAGTTCTTCGGG
The DNA here is from genome assembly GCF_040682955.1 of Amycolatopsis sp. NPDC051045. Classification (NCBI taxonomy): domain Bacteria; kingdom Bacillati; phylum Actinomycetota; class Actinomycetes; order Pseudonocardiales; family Pseudonocardiaceae; genus Amycolatopsis; species Amycolatopsis sp. NPDC051045. The sequence continues at coordinate 522,923 of NZ_JBFBCC010000005.1, read as the reverse complement.
CAATTCAGGCACCGGCGGCCTCCAGGACGATCTTGGCGAGCAGTTCGTCCGCCTCGCGGTGGCCCATGCCGACCGCCGCCGCGCTCATCTTCGCGACGCGGTCGGCGTCGGTGACCAGCGGGACGACCAGGTCGGCGACCTTGGCCGGGGTGAGGTCGGCGTCGAAGACCATCAGCGCGGCCCCGGCGTCGACGGCGGGCCGGGCGTTGGTGGCCTGCTCGCCGTTGCCGTGCGGCAGCGGGACGAACACCGCGGGCAGCCCGACCGCCGTCACCTCGGCGACGGTCATCGCGCCCGAGCGGCACACCGCGACGTCGGCCGCCGCGTAGGCCAGGTCCATCCGCTCCAGGTACGGCACCGGCACGTACGCCGGCTTGCCCGGGAACTCCTGCACGACCAGGGTGTTCTTCGGGCCGTGCGCGTGCAGGACGCCGACGCCGGCGTCCGCGAGGTCCTTCGCCGCGCCGGACAGCGCGGCGTTGATCGACTGCGCGCCCTGCGAACCGCCGAACACCAGCAGCGTCGGCGCGTCCGGGTCCAGCCCGAAGTGCTTGCGGGCCTCGGCCCGCAGACCGGCGCGGTCCAGCGACGTGATCGACCGCCGCAGCGGGATCCCGACGACCTCGGCCTTCGGCAGCGGCGTGCCGGGCACGGCGACGGCGACGCGCTTGGCGAACCGCGCGCCGACCTTGTTCGCCAGGCCCGGCGACTGGTTGGCCTCGTGCACGACGATCGGGACGCGCCCGCGCGCGGCCAGGTAGGCGGGCAGGGCGACGTACCCGCCGAAGCCGACGACGACGTCCGCGCCGACCCGGTCGAGCACCTCACGGGTCTTGCGCACCGAGTCGCGGATCTTCATCGGCAGCTTGACCAGCTCCGGCGTCGGCTTGCGCGGCAGCGGCACCGGCGGGATCAGCTCCAGGGGGTAGCCGCGGGCCGGGACGAGCTTGTTCTCCAGGCCGCGCTCGGTGCCCAGCGCGACGACCTTCGCGTCCGGGCGCAGCCGCATGACGGCGTCGGCCAGGGCGAGGGCGGGTTCGATGTGTCCTGCGGTGCCACCTCCGGCGACCACGACCACGGGCCCCTTGCCCGCAGCGGCTCGCTCGGCTCCCTTGACGGGCTTACTCACCTATGACCTCTCCGGTTCGCGGTACTCCGGGTACCACGGCTCGCTGTTGTCCGCGCGGCCCCGCCGCGAGACGTGCTCGTGCGGGTCGTGCTCGTCCGTGCCGCGCTGCGGCGCACCGGCTCGCGGACCGACCTCCGTCGTTCCTGTGCCGGGGCGGGCCGGGCCGCACGGGGCGCCGGCCTGGCCGCCTTCGCCCCGCTCCTCCCCGCCGCCTTGCGGGTGGCGGGCGGTCGGTACGGGTCGGGCGCGGGCAGCCGCAGCAGACGCCCGAATTTACCCGGCCCCTGTGTGCGCAGTGCGGCCACCGCCTCCGGTTCGTGCCGGGCGGCGTTCGCGAGCACGCCCATGATGAGCATGGTGATCACCAGGGAGGTGCCGCCGTAGGAGATGAGCGGCAGCGTGACGCCGGTGACCGGCAGCAGGCCGACGACGTAACCGATGTTGATGCCGGCCTGCGCCACGAGGAACACCGTCAGCGTGCCGGAGACGATCCGGATCCACGGGTCGATGTTGCGGGTGGCGATCCGCAGGCCCACGATCGCGACCCCGCCGAACAGCGCGAGCACGACCACGCAGCCGATCAGCCCGAGCTCCTCGCCGATCAGGGCGAAGATGAAGTCGTTCTGCACGTTCGGCAGGTAGTTCCAGCTGGCCGCGCCCTGGCCGAGGCCCTTGCCGAGGACACCGCCGTCGGCCAGGGCGAGCTTGGCCTGGTTGGCCTGGAAGCCCTCGGCGCTGACGTCGGCGTCCGGGGAGAGGAACGACATGACCCGGGCGAGCCGGTAGGGCGCGATGACGGCCAGCACGAGCACGCCGGCCAGGCCGCCCGCGAGGATGACGCCGAAGAGCCGTTTCGGGGCGCCGGCGAACCACAGCAGGGCCAGCAGCACCACGGCCAGGGTGACCGTGCCGCCGAGGTCGGGCTGCAGCATGACCAGGGCGAACATCAGCAGCGCGATCGGCACCACCGGTACCAGCAGGTGCCGCCACTGGTGGATCACGTTGTACTTGATCACCAGGATGTGGGCGCCCCAGAAGGCCAGCGCGACCTTCGCGGCCTCGACCGGCTGGAAGGTGAACTCGCCGATCTTGAACCAGCCCTGCGAGCCGTTGACCTCCGAGCCGAGCGGGGTGAGCACGAGCACCAGCAGGCCGAGGCAGATCACCGTCGCGGTGGCCGACATCCGCCGGATCCGCTCCAGCTTGACCCGCAGGCCCAGCCAGAACACGACCGAGCCGAGCGCGACGAACACCAGGTGCTTGACGAACAGCGAGTACACGCCGCTGCCGGTCTTAGGGTTGTACGAGGCGACCGACGACGCCGAGAGCACCATGACGATGCCGATGACGGTGAGCACGCCGGTGAGGGCGAGCACCAGGTGGAACGACGCCAGCGGCCGCGAAAGCCACGCGGTCAGCGCGGTCCGGACGGCGACGAAGCCGCTCTCCTTGCGCTCGCGGCGCGGCCTCTTCGGCGGTACCCCTGACTTGGTTTCAGCTGTCGTCACTCGGCTCCCCCGCTGCGTCGTCGCGGAGGACACGCACGGCCGCGGCGAACGCGTCGCCGCGCGCACCGTAGCTCGAGAACATGTCCAACGACGCCGCGGCGGGTGCCAGCAGCACCACGTCACCGGGCCGGGCCATCGCGCTGGCCGCACTCACCGCCGCAGTCATGGGTTCATCGTCACCCGGACGGAGGCTGTTCACCGGGACATCCGGCGCGTGTCGCGCAACCGCGGCGGCGATCACGGGTGAATCGACGCCGAGGAGCACGACGCCGCGCAGGCGGCCGGCGATGCTGCTCACCAGTTCGTCGACCGAGGCGCCCTTCAGCTGGCCCCCGGCGATCCACACGATGCTTTCGTGGGCGCGCAGGGACCCGGCGGCCGCGTGCGGGTTGGTGGCCTTCGAGTCGTTGACGTACCGGACCCCGGCCACCTCGGCGACCTCCACGGCCCGGTGCGGGGCCGGCTGGTACTCGCGCAGGCCCTTGGCCACGGCGTCCGGCGAGACGCCGTGGGCGCGGGCCAACGCGGCCGCGGCGAGGGCGTTCGCGACGTTGTGCGGGCCCGCCGGACGGACGTCGGCCAAGGTGGCGAGCGCTTCGGCGCTGTTCGCCGGGTCGGCGACGAAGGCCCGGTCGACCAGCAGGTCCTCGACCACACCCAGTTCACCGGCGCGCGGGGTGTCGAGCTGGAAACCGACGCGGCGGGCGCCCTGGAGCGCGTGCTCGGCGGCGATCCGGGTGGACCACTCGTCGTCGGCGTTGTGCACGGCGATCTTGGCGCGGGCGTACACCCGGCCCTTCGCCGCCGCGTACTCGTCCATCGAGCCGTGCCAGTCGATGTGGTCCTCGGCCAGGTTCAGCACCACGGCCGCGTCCGGGGCCAGCGTCGACGACCAGTGCAGCTGGAAGCTCGACAGCTCCACGGCCAGCACGTCGTAGCCCGCACGGACCGCGTCGAGCGCCGCGTAGCCGATGTTTCCGCAGGCCACGGCGTTGCTGCCGGCCGCTTTGAGGATCGACTCCAGCATGCCCGCGGTGGTCGTCTTGCCGTTGGTGCCGGTCACCACCAGCCAGGACGGCGGGTGCTCGCGCAGCCGGCCGGCCCGCCAGGCCAGCTCGACGTCGCCGATGACCTCGACGCCCGCCTCGGCGGCGGCCACGAGCAGCGGCGACGTCGGCCGCCAGCCCGGGCTGGTGACGACCAGGACGACGTCGGACGGCGGTTCGGTCAGGCCCGGCACCAGCTCGGCACCGAGGCCGTCGAGCTCGGCCAGGCGCTCGGCGTTGCCGTCGGTGACGGTGACGCGGGCACCCAGCTCGACCAGCACGGGCACGACCGACTTGCCGGTGACCCCGGCTCCGGCGACCAAGACGTGACGACCGGCGATCTGCACGGTCAGCCTCCGAGACCCAGCTGCTCGCTGTAGAACAGGCCGAGCCCGAACATGCAGCAGATCGCCGAGAGCAGCCAGAACCGGATGATCACCGTGGTTTCGGCCCAGCCCGCGAGCTCGAAGTGGTGGTGGAACGGCGCCATCCGGAACAGCCGGCGCCGGGTCGTGCGGAACACCGCGATCTGCGCGACCACCGAGATCATCTCGACCATGAACAGGCCGCCGATGACGATGGCGAGCAGCTCGGTGCGGGTGGTCATGGACAGCCCGGCGACCAGGCCGCCGAGGGCCAGCGAGCCGGTGTCGCCCATGAAGATCTTCGCCGGGGCCGCGTTCCACCAGAGGAACCCGACGCAGGCGCCGGCCGCCGCGGCGGCCACCACGGCCAGGTCCAGCGGGTCGCGGACGTCGTAGCAGGCGGCCGCCGGGCCGTTGGCGCAGGACAGCCGCTCCTGCCAGAACGAGATGACGACGTAGGTCGCCAGCACCATCGCCGCCGCGCCGCCGGCCAGGCCGTCGAGGCCGTCGGTGAAGTTGACCGCGTTCGACCAGCCGGAGATCACGACGTAGCAGAAGATCACGAAGATCACCGACGGGAAGGTGATCAGCGCGAGGTCACGGACGTAGGAGAGGCTCTCCGACGCCGGCGTGATGCCGTGCTCGTTCGGGAAGTTCAGCGCCAGCACCGCGAACGCGATGGTGACCACCAGCTGCCCGACCAGCTTCGCGGTCTTGTTCAGCCCGAGGTTGCGCTGCTTGCGGATCTTGATGAAGTCGTCGAGGAACCCGACGATCCCGAGGCCCACCGCGAGCATCAGCACGAGCAGCCCGGAGGCCGTCGGCGCGCCGCTGCGGGAGTTGAACATCCAGTTGATCAGGTGCGCGGCGAAGTACCCGACGACCATCGCGATGATGATCGCGACACCGCCCATGGTCGGGGTACCGCGCTTGGACTTGTGTCCCTGGGGGCCTTCCTCGCGGATCTCCTGGCCGAAGCCCTGCCGGGAGAAGACCCGGATCAGGTAGGGCGTGAGCAGGATGGAGATCAGCAGGCCCGCCGCGGCCGCGATCAGGATGCTGATCACGCGTCACCACCGTTCGAGCGATTCTCGGAGTTGTCGGTTTCCCGGGGTTCGAGGAGGGCCTCGGCGACCCGCCAGAGGCCGGCGGCCTTGGAGGCCTTGACCAGCACCACGTCCCCGGGGCGGAGCTGATCATGCAGGAGGGCGACGGCGGCCTCGACGTCGGGTACCAGTGCGGATTCCTCGCCCCAGGAACCTTCCTGGTGCGCGCCCTGGTGCATGGCCGCCGCCTCGGGCCCGATCACGACGAGCTTGGCGATGTTGAGCCGCACGACGAGCCGGCCGATCTCGTCGTGGGCGCTGATCGCGTCCGCGCCGAGCTCGCCCATCACGCCGAGCACGGCCCAGGAGCGGCGGCCGGTTTCCCGCGTCATCGCCGCCAGTGCCTTCAGGCCGGCCCGCATCGACTCGGGGTTGGCGTTGAAGGAGTCGTTGAGGACGGTCACGCCGTCGGGCCGGGTGACGACCTCCATGCGGCGCGCGGAACGCCGCTCGAGGTTCGAAAGCCGCGTGGCGATCTCCGCCGGCGACACGCCCAGCTCCAGCGCGACCGCCGCGGCGGACAGCGCGTTGCCGACGTGGTGTTCGCCGTGCAGCGGCAGCGTGACGTCGGCCTCGCCGGCCGGGGTGATCAGCCGGAAGGACGGGCGGGCCTCGTCGTCGAGGGTGATGTCGGCCGCGCGGACCTGGGCGGACGCGGTTTCGCCGACGAACACCACCCGGGCCTTCGTGCGGCTCGCCATGGCCGCGACCAGCGGGTCGTCGAGGTTGAGCACCGCGACGCCGTCCGCGGGCAGGGCCTCGACCAGCTCGCCCTTGGTCTTCGCGATGCCTTCGCGGGAACCGAACTCGCCGACGTGCGCGCTGCCGACGTTGAGCACGACGCCGATCTTCGGCGGCGCGATCTCGGCGAGGTGGGCGATGTGCCCCGGGCCCCGCGCGGACAGCTCCAGCACGAGGTGCCGGGTCTCCGCGTCGGCCCGCAGCGCCGTCCAGGGGTGGCCGAGCTCGTTGTTGAACGACCCGGGCGGCGCGATCGTCGGGCCGAGCGGCTCCAGCAGCTGCGCGATGACGTCCTTGGTCGAGGTCTTGCCGGACGAGCCGGTGACGCCGACGACGGTCAGCTCGCCCTCGGCGAGGCGCTGCACGACGTGCCGGGCGAGCTTGGCCAGCGCGGCCAGCACGGCGGCGCCGGAGCCGTCCTTGTCGCCGGTCAGCGCGACCGACCGCTCGTGGGCCTCGCCCGCGGCGAGCGGCGGGACGATAACCGCCGGCGCGTCGACCTCGCGGGCGGCCAGCACGGCCACCGCACCGGCCTCGACGGCCTGCGCGGCGAAGTCGTGGCCGTCGACCTTCTCCCCCGGCAGGGCGACGAACAGGCCGCCGGGCGCGAGCTTCCGGGTGTCGAACTCCACACTGCCGGTCACCTGCGCGCCCGGGTCGGCGCGGTGCAGCCGGCCGCCGACGACGTCGGCGATCTCGGCCAGGCTGAGCACGATCACACACTCACCTCGAGTTTGTTGCGGATGGCCGCGGCCAGCTCGTCGCGGTCGGAGAACGGGTGCACGACGCCGCCGGCCTCCTGGCCGGACTCGTGCCCCTTGCCGGCGAGGAAGACGATGTCGCCCGGCCCGGCGAGCGAGACGGCGTGCGCGATGGCTTCGCGGCGGTCGCCGATCTCGATGACCTCGCCGCCCTCGGCGGGGCCGACCGCGCGGGCGCCGGCGAGCATGGCGGCGCGGATCGCCGCCGGGTCCTCGGAGCGCGGGTTGTCGTCGGTGACGATCAGGACCTCGCTGCGGCGGGCCGCGGCCTCGCCCATCATCGGGCGCTTGGCGGTGTCCCGGTCGCCGCCGCAGCCGAGCACGGTGATGATCCGCCCCTCGGTGCGGGCCCGCAGCGCGTCCAGGCCCTGGGCGACCGCGGCGGGCTTGTGGGCGTAGTCGACGACGGCGGTGAACTCCTGGCCGACGTAGACGCGCTCCATCCGGCCGGGCACCTGCACCCGGGCGAGCCCGGCGACGATGTGCTCCAGCGACACGCCGGCGGTGCTCAGGATCGCCGCCGCCAGCACGGCGTTGGCGACGTTGAACTCGCCGGGCAGCGGAATCCGGGCGGCAGCGCGGACGCCGTCCGGGCCGTGCAGGGTGAACGTCTGCTCGCCCTGCGGGGTGGCCTCGAGGTCGGTGGCCTTCCACGCGGCGTCGGTGCCCGGATCGGTCGTCACGGTGATCGTCTGCGGGGTGAGCAGGGCCTGGCCCCACGCGCTGTCGACCACGACGACCTCGGTGGTGGCGCGGCCGTCGAACAGCAGGGACTTCGCGGCGAAGTACTCCTGCATGTCCTTGTGGAAGTCCAGGTGGTCCTGGGAGAGGTTGGTGAAGGCGCCGACCGCGAACCGGGTGCCGTTGACGCGGCCCAGCGCGAGCGCGTGGCTGGAGACCTCCATCGGCACGTGCGTGACGCCGCGCTCGAGCATCACCGCGAGCAGCGCCTGCAGGTCCGGCGCCTCCGGCGTGGTGAACCCGCTGACCAGCCGTTCGCCGGCGATCCGGGTTTCCACCGTGCCGATCAGGCCGGTGGTCAGGCCGGCCGCCTGCAGGCCGGCGTCGACGAGGTAGGACGTCGTGGTCTTGCCGGAGGTGCCGGTGACGCCGAGGACGGCCAGGTTCAGCGACGGCTCGCCGTAGATCCAGGCGGCGATCTCGCCGAGGGCCGCGCGCGGGTCCGGGTGCACGAGGATCGGGACGCCGGCGTCGCGCAGGGCGGGCCGCTCGGCGCCTTCGGCGTCGGTCAGCACCGCGACGGCCCCGGCGGCGACGGCCTGGTCGCTGAAGTCGGCACCGTGGGCGCGGGCGCCCGGGAGGGCGGCGAAGAGGTCACCGGGCAGCACGTGCTGCGCGCGCAGCGTGGTGCCGGTGACGGTGAGCTCGGCCGCGTCGGGCGAGCCGGCGATGAGGCGGGCGTCCGCCCTGGCGAGCAGCGTCGCCAGCGGGACCGGGTCGATGCGCGCCGGGCGGGGCGGCGCGGGGACCGCTTTCACCGGGCTTTCCGGCACCTGGGAACTGGACGAGGACACGGACACGGCCAAGAGGCTACCGGCGGGCGGTTCGGGCACCCGCACGCGGTACGGCGATTGCGTGCCAGCCGGGCACATGTGCTAAATGGCGATCTGGACCCTCTTGTCCCGCAACGGTTTCCCGGTTTGCGCAGGCCGATGTGGACGATCACGCGGCAAAGCCCCCTCACCGGGTGAGTGAGGGGGCTTTAACGGACAGTGCCTACGGCGCGATGATGAGCGGAACCTCCGGTGAGGGGCCGTCCGACAACGGAATCTGGTACCGCTGCGTCACGTACGACGCGATGGTGTGGAACAGCGGCGCGGCGGAGTGCCCGACCGGCAGCGTCGTGTCCGGGGCGTCCAGCCGGATCCCCACGACGAACCGCGGGTGGTCGGCGGGCAGGATGCCCGCGAAGGTGATGTTGTACAGGTGGTCGCTGTAGGCCTTCGTCCGCGGGTCGACCTGCTGGCCGGTGCCGGTCTTCCCGGAAATCTGGTAGCCCTCGACCGCCGCGGTCGGGGCGGTGCCCTTCTGCAGGCCCTTGCCGTTCTGGGCGACCGCGCGCATCATGTCGCGCACCGTCTTGGCGGTCTGGGGGCTGACCACCTGGACCGTCTTCGGCGCCGGCTCCGGCACGGTCGTGCCGTCCGGGTTCACCTTGGCCTTGACGATGCGGGGTTCGACGCGCAGGCCGTCGTTGGCGATCGCCTGGTACATCCCGGCCATCTGCAGGATGGTCATCATCAGGCCCTGCCCGATGGGCAGGTTGCCGAAGGTGGTCGCCGACCACTGGCTGCGCGCGGGCACCACACCCGAGCTCTCGCCGGGGAGGCCGACGCCGGTGCGCTGGCCGAGGCCGAACGACTTGAGCAGGTTGGCGTAGCGTTCCTCGCCGATCTTCTGCGCCAGCAACAGGGTGCCGATGTTGGACGACTTGGCGAAGATCCCGGTGGTGGTGAACGTCTGGGTGCCGTGGGTCCAGGCGTCGTGCACCGTCTTGTCGGCCACCTGCAGCGCGCCGGGCACCTCCACCGTCGACTCCGGCGTCGCGACGCCGTATTCGATCGCCCCCGTGGCGGTGACGAGCTTGTTGACCGACCCGGGTTCGAACGGCGTGGTGACCGCGGGGTTGGCCAGGTCGTCGGTGGTCCAGGTGCCCTGGTCGTTGGGGTCGAACGTCTTGTCGTTGGCCAGCGCGTAGACCTCGCCGGTCTTGGCGTCCATGACGACGGCCTGCCCGCCCTTGGCGTGCGACTGCCGGACGTAGTCGGCCAGCTGGCGCTGCACCTCGTACTGCAGGTCGGAGTCGATGGTCAGCTCGAGGTCCGAGCCGGGGACGGCGGCCTGCAGGTCGTGCTCGGTGCCCGGGATGACGACGTTGTCGCTGCCGTTCTTGGTGTTGACCATCATCCGGCCCGGCGTGCCCGCCAGGTCGTTGTCGCGCAGCAGCTCGAGGCCGACGAGCCCGTGCAGGTTGTGCTTGGACACGTCCGGGTCGTCGGAGCGCCAGTTCGCGGCACCGACGATGTTCGCCGCCAGGCTGCTGCCCGGGTATTCGCGCAGAGCGCGCTTTTCGACCCCGATCCACGCGAAGTGCTTCACGATGTCGGCGGCGATGGACGGCTCGACGTTGTTCACCAGGTAGGTGAAGGACGCCTGCTTGTGGAACAGGTCGAGCAGCTGCTGCTCGCCGATCACGTTGGGCAGCTTGCCGGCGATGTACTTCGCGGCCGCGGCGGTCTCGGAGTCGAACGTCTTCGGCGTGCCGGGGTTCTTCGCGGCCCAGTCGTCCATGCTCTTGTGGAGCGCTTTGAGGTTCACCGACAGCGTGCGCACCTCGACGCTGAAGGCCAGCTTCGCGCCGTTTCGGTCCACAATGGACCCGCGCTGGGCGGGGATGTCGATGGTCTGGGTGCGCTGCCGTTCGGCCGCGGCCGAGAGCGCCGCGGCGTCGAACCACTGCACCTGCACCAGTTTCACGCCGGCGACCAGCAGCACGGCGACCAGCAGCAGGCGCACGGCGGAGAACCGGGCGCGGTGCCCGCCGTTGCCCCGGCGCGCGGCCGCGCTGCGGGTGCCGGCGGCGTACGTCCGCCGCGCGCTGCCGGCGGCGCGCGCGCGGACCCGGGTGCGGCCCGAAGCCATCACTGGCCGCCCCCCGGCTGGGCCGGCGGCACGGGCTGCTCGTCGGCGGGCACGGCGGGCTGGTCACCTTCGACCGGCGCGCCCTGCTGCGACTGGGTTCCGGCGGCCGGGGCGACCGGCGGCGCGGCCGGCACCACCGGCGTGTCCGCCTTGGCCTTCTTGGGCTCGCCGACGAGCGAAGTCCGGCCGTCGGGGCCGACGACGATCCGCGCCGGGTCGCCACCGGGCACCAGGCCCTGCTGCTGGGCGGCGGGGGCCAGCGAAGCGGGTGACTCGGCCTTCGCGACGTCGCGCTGCAGCTGTTCCTTCGTCTCGGCCAGGTTCGCGTTGGTGGTGCGCAGCTGCTCGAGCCGGTAGGAGTCGGCGATCGCCTGCGTGGTCAGCCACAGCGTGGTCGCCACGCCGGCGGCCAGCAGCGCCATCATCATCAGCACGAACGACGCGCGCGACTTCGGCAACCGCAGCCGCAGCCGCACCTTCGCCTTCTGCTCGACGGGCCGGGCCTTCGGCTCCGGCCGCGCCTCGCGTTCTTTCAGCAGGTCGGCGCGCTGAGCGCGGCGCGCGTAGGCGCGCTCCGCCGCGGAAGTGCGGCCTCGCTGGGCGCGGCGCGCGGTCTTGCCCGGCTGCGGCGCCTGCGGGTCCGGCTCGACGGTGGCCGAGGTGCGGGCGGCGTCGCTGCGACCCCGCGTCGCCGGCGCGGCCCGGCGGCGGGACTTCGCGGGAGCGGTCATCGCGGCTCTCCGATCCTCTCTGCGGCCCGCAACCGCACCGAAGCGGCGCGCGGGTTCCGTTCGATCTCCTGTTCGCCGGCCTTCTCGGCGCCGCGGGTCAGGAGCTTCAGCTCCGGTCCGTGTCCCGGCAGCTCCACCGGGAGCCCTTCCGGGGTACGGGACTTCGCGAGCTCGGCCAGCGCCTGCTTGACCAGCCGGTCCTCCAGGGACTGGTACGACTCGACGACGATCCGCCCGCCGACGGGCAGCGCGCCCAGCGCGGCCGGCATGGCCCGCCGCAGCACCTCCAGCTCGCCGTTGACCTCGATCCGCAGCGCCTGGAACGTGCGCTTGGCCGGGTGCCCGCCGGTCCGCCGGGTCGCCGCCGGGAGGGCGTCGTAGAGCAGCTCGACCAGGCGCCCGCTGTTCGTGAAGGGCTCCTTCTCGCGCGCGGCCACGATCGCCTTGACGATCCGCTGCGCGAAGCGCTCTTCGCCGTAGTCCCGCAGGATCCTGACGAGTTCGCCCGGCGCGTAGGTGTTGAGCACGTCGGCGGCGGTGAACCCGGTGGTGGGGTCCATCCGCATGTCGAGCGGCGAGTCCTTGGAGTAGGCGAACCCGCGCTCGGCGCGGTCCAGCTGCATCGACGAGACGCCGAGGTCGAACAGGATGCCGTCGGCCCGGCTCAGGCCGAGCCCGGCCAGTGCTTCGGGGAGCCCGTCGTAGACGGTGTGCACGAAGTCGACGCGGTCGCCGTGGCGGGCCAGCCGTTCCGCGGACTTCTCGAGCGCGGCGGGGTCGCGGTCCAGCGCGACGAGCCGCAACCGCGGGAACGCTTCGAGGAGGGCGTCGGAATGCCCGCCGAGGCCGACCGTCGCGTCCACGAGGACGCCGTCGCGGTCGGCGAACACGGGAGTGAACAGCTCGACGATCCGCGCCAGCAGCACCGGCACGTGCTCGGGTGCCGTCATCGTTCCCTCCCCCTTTCTCGCCTGGGCGGCCCGGGGGAAAGACGGCGGATGCCGTCAGGTCCCTGTCCGCCCGCTGCTGACCTGGTACCGGGGAAGGTGCACCAGGGCCATTGAGCGGACAGAGGCCTCACGGCATCCGGGTGGACGTCCCCGTCGTGCGGGCGGTGGCGAACCCCCGTCCCCCGACGACGTGGGTGCACCGCGACCGCGTGTCTAGAAGACGCCCGGCAGTACTTCCTCTCGAGCCTTCGCGTAGCTGTCTTCGTGCTCCTCCAGGTACGCCTGCCACGCGTGGGCGTCCCAGATCTCCAGCCTGGTGATCGCCCCGATCACCACGCACTCCTTGCTGAGCCCCGCGTAGCGGCGGAGCTCGGGCGCGATGCTGATGCGCCCCTGCCCGTCAGGGCGTTGCTCGTCCGTGCCGGCGAACAGGTAGCGCTGGTAGGCCCGGACCGCCTCGTTCGTGAACGGGGCGTCGGCGACCTTGCGCGCCATCTGTTCGAACTCGGCGCGGGGGAAGACGAAGAGGCAGTGATCCTGCCCCTTGGTGACCATCAGCCCACCCGCCAAGGCGTCACGGAACTTCGCGGGCAGCGCGAGCCGCCCTTTGTCGTCCAGCTTCGGGGTGTGGGTGCCGAGGAACACGGCCTCCACCTCCCTACCGTCCACGGTGGCGAACCACCCCGGACGGCCACGGGGCTTCCCTTCCGCCCCACTGGCCACCACCGTACCCCACTTTTCACCACAGTCAACGCGACAAACGGCCGGACCACTCCGTCGTGTGTTCCGTTTGCGCAGGTCAGCAGGGTGGGGCCTGGTGGGGGGTGTGGTGGGGGACGGTGGCCAAGATCCCCCGCACCGGGGTCCGGAGCAACCTCAGCTGTTCCCCATGCGTCCGCATAACGGCCGCGAAAGGACCCTCCACCCCCCAATCGGCCCCTGGAGTGGGGTCCGGTGGGGAATCGGGTGGGGCCGAGTGGGGACACCCGCGCGGCAGCCGCCGTGTCGACCCTTCAATCACACGTGATGCCTCTCGGCGGTCAGTCTTCCGGGTGGAGGAGGGCGGCGACGCGGGAAGCGAGGCGGGCGCTGTCCACCGGGCTCACCGTCACCCACTCCTGCCCGCCCCGGCCCGCGGTCTTCGTCGCGCAGTAGGCACCGACGTCGGTGTCGAACCACGTCAAGCCCCCGACCCGCGCCACCCGGCCCGGGCCCGACCGGCGGCTGACGCTGAACTGCCCCGCCGCGTACACCGGCCGGGCCTGGATCGCCAGGACCTCCGCGAGCTGAGCCGACGCCGACCCCGAAACGGCGTCCGGGGAACCCGAGAGCGTCGACACCGGGAGGCTGATGCCGTAGCCGGGGCCGGCCGACAGCTCCGGCAGGACGTCGACGATCGCCGTGCCGAGCTCGCCTTCGCGGATCGAGTCCAGGCCGATCGTCTGCTCCGGCTGCGTCGCCAGCACGCCGCGACGGCCGCGGACCGCCGTCACCGCCCGGAACGGCGTCGGCGCCGTCATGTCCGCCAGCGCCTCGCACGCGACGAACACGTCGGCGTCCGCGAGCAGGTCCAAGCGCGAGGCCAGCGCCGGCTCCAGCCGGGAGCCGTCGTAAAGGCCCCGCTCGGCGAGGTTGTCGTACACCGCTTTCCGCACCCCGGCGCGTTCCTCGTCGGTCCCGCCGACGCTGCGGACGCTGAGCGGCTCCGGCGGGCGGCCGTACCCGAGGTCGGTCCAGAGGATGTCGAACGCCGACGCCGAGATCCGGATCAAGCCCGCCCCAGCGCCGGCGGGGCGGGGAACGTCTCGGCGGGCACGTGTCCGCGCAGCGCGGTGTCCCGCGTCCGGAGGACGTCGATCGCCTTCTGCCGCGCCGCCTCCGCTTCGGCGCGGCGGGCCGCCATCTCCCCGGCCAGCCCGGCCAGGACGAGCACGTTCCCGGACGACGCCGCGTCGCGGATCATCGACGCCGGGTCGTAGGTCACCGGCGGCGGCATGTCGGCCCGGGCCCGCGCGGCCACCTCCGCCTGCGCGCCGACCGCCCGGCCCACCGACGCCGAGACGGCGGCGGAGTGCGAAAGCCACCGCGCCGCCCGGCCCAGCGCCGCCCGCGCCGCGTCCCCCGCCTGGCCGCGCCAGTTCTCGTCCGTGGCGGCGACCAGCGCGGCGACGTCGGCGGTCGACTCCTGCAGCCGTTTCGCCAGCCCGTCCCAGCGTGCGCCCGCCTCGCCCGCGGCGACCGGGTCGTTGCCGCGCTCGACCTCCGCGGCCATCGCCTCGTGGCTGTAGGCCTCGTACCGCGCGGTGGGAACGGGAGGTTCGGGCACGGTGCACCTCTCTCAGGGCAGCTTCGGTTCGACCAGCCCGGCCACCGTGCCCGCGCGCCGGCACGCGAGCGGGGTGTCCGAGAAGCCGGTGTTGCTGACGTCGATCTGGACGCTGGCGCGGTCGCCCACCCCGAGCAGCACGGCGCAGGTCCCGTCGGCGGCCTTCTTGTCGGCGACCTTCAGCCCCGGGTGCTGGCCGACCGTCGTCTTCGTGGCGTTCTTCTTCGCGACGTCGAGGTCGGCCAGCCCGTTCTTCTCGTCGAAGGTCACGGTGACGCCGAAGGTGCCGGGCACGGTCCAGTCGCAGGCGCGCGCGCCCGCGATGGCCTTGGGTTTGCCGAGCACGTTCACCCCGGCGGTCGACCGGTCCTGCGGGGAGAGCAGCGTGCAGGGGTCGAGCGCGGCGAGGCCGGTGGGTGAAGGGGACGGCGGCGGCACGGCGGAAGCCGAGGCCTGCGCGGAGGCGTGCCCCGCGGCGGCCGGCGGAGCGGCCTGCTGCCCGCACGCGGCAAGGAAGAGCGCGGCAAGGAAGAGAAGGAGGGCCGGGGCGAGGAGATACGGGCGGAACCCGCCCGCCGTCGACATCGGCTCGCGCGCACTCGGCCGGAACCCCCGCGCCGGTCCGTGGCCCCGCACGCCCAGGGGACTCCCCGGCCCGCGGCTCAGCCCGCGGCTCCGCGCGTCCGTCTTGTTCCCGGGCACCCGCTCAGCCACCCGTGCAGTCCACGCCGTCCGCCGCCTGCTCGTCGGCGTGCTGGTACTTCGCCAGTGCCTCGCCGATCCGGTGCTTGAGCGTCTCGAGCTCCTTGCCGAACGCCGTCAGCTGCTGCACCGCCGAGCCCTGCCCGCCGATGCCGTATTCGGCCATGAACTCGCCGATCTCGCCGGCGTACCCGCCGCCCAGCGGCACGCTCCGGCCGAGCACCTTGGCTTCGCGGACCATCTCGCCCACGACGTCCTGCAGCTCGCCGAGCTTCGCGTAAGCGTCCGTGGCCAGCTCGGGCGCGACCGCGAAGCCACGGACGTCGAAGGGCGGCTGCGTTCGCACCTCGCTCATAAGCGGTTACGCCTCTCCGTAGCCGGGCGACCTCGAACCGCAGCATACGACAGAACGGGGTGTCAGCGGGAGCACCCAGAATCGGGTGACAGGCCACCCGATCGGGGTATCGTCGCTGCTTGCGCAGCGTCATCAGCAGTGTCGTCGCCCGCGGTGCCGGACGTGTTCTCCCGGGCTTCGCGGGGTTCCGCCCCTCGGTTCGCCCGGGTTTGACACACTGGGTGGAAGGCTGGTCGCTGCGCGCGGACAGCAGCGAGGGGCCGTTCGGCCCGGCCGTGCGCACAATGCGCGCGGCCATGCGCCACCAGGAGGTCGAGTGACGTCGAGAATCCAGTCTGCGGCGCCCGGATCGGGCGAGCAGGCAACCGGGCGGCCGCCTTATCCGGCGGAGCCCTCGGGCAACGGCCGGGCCCCCGGCCACCCCGGCAGAGTGCCCCTGGACGAACTGCACGAGACCGCGCGGCGGATCGCCGCGAACGTGGAGCGGGTGCTGGTCGGCAAACCCGAAGTCATCCGGATCGCGCTGGTCACGCTGCTCGCCGAAGGCCACCTCCTGGTCGAGGACGTCCCCGGCGTCGGGAAGACGTCGCTGGCCAAGGCCCTCGCCCGGTCGATCGACTGCACGGTCAGCCGCATCCAGTTCACCCCGGACCTGCTGCCGAGCGACGTCACCGGCGTCTCGATCTACAACCGCCAGTCCGGCGAGTTCGAGTTCCGGCCCGGCCCGGTCTTCGCGAACATCGTGGTCGGCGACGAGATCAACCGCGCCTCGCCGAAGACGCAGTCGGCGCTGCTGGAGTGCATGGAAGAGCACCAGGTCACCGTCGACACCTCGACCTACCACCTCGACGAGCCGTTCATGGTGATCGCCACCCAGAACCCGATCGAGATGGAAGGCACGTACGCGCTGCCGGAAGCCCAGCGCGACCGGTTCACCGCGCGGGTCTCCATCGGTTACCCCGACCAGCAGGCCGAGCTGGCCATGGTCGACGAGCACGCCGGCCACAACCCGATGGACGACCTGCAGCCGGTGTCCGACGGCGAGACCGTGCACCGGCTGATCGAGACGGTCCGCAGCGTGCACATGGCGCCCGAGGTCCGCCGGTACGCCGTCGACGTCGTCGCGGCCACCCGCGGAGTCCCGGAGATCCGGCTCGGCGCGTCCCCGCGGGCCACGCTGCACCTCGTCCGCGCCGCGCGGGCGCAGGCCGCGCTGTCGGGCCGCGACTACGTCGTGCCGGACGACCTGCACACGGTGGCGGTCCCGGTGCTGGCGCACCGCTTGGTGCTGACCACCGAGGCCCACGCGGCCCGCCGGTCGGCGACCGACGTCGTGCGCGCGGTGCTGCACCGGGTGCCGGTGCCGCAGGGCGCCCGGCCCTAGCTTTCACCGCCGAAGGGGAAGAGAACGGCATGCTGCGTGCCCTGTCCGGCCTGACCACCCGCGGCCGCTGCCTGCTGGCCGCGGGGATCGCCGCCGCGGTGTGCTCGTTCGTGCTCAACGAACGCGACCTGCTGCGGGTCGCGGTGTTCGTGGTGGCGCTGCCGCTGCTGGTCGCCGCGTTCATCTCGGCGACCCGGCTGCGCATCGGCGCCACCCGCACGCTGCGCCCCCAGCGGGTCGCGGTCGGCGGGAACGGCGAGGTGCAGCTGGAGCTGTGGCGCAGCGGACGGCTGCCCGCCGGCGAAATCCTCCTCGAAGACGGCGTGCCGTACGCGCTGGGCTCGCGGCCACGGTTCGTCGTCGAACGCCTGCCGCACGACCGGCGGGTCGCGCTGCGCTACCCGCTGCAGCCGGTGCTGCGCGGGATCCAGCAGGTCGGGCCGCTGCGCGCGACCATCACCGATCCGTTCGGGCTGTGCGAGTTCGAGCGCGAGCTGATCGGGCACTCGCGGCTGGTCGTCGTGCCGCGCGTGGTCTCGCTGTGGGGCCTGCCGAGCGGCGCGGGCATCGGCGTCGGCGACGACGGCACGGTCCGGCTGCACGCCGGGCAGGGCGAGCCCGACGTGATCGTCCGCCAGTACCGCCAGGGCGACGACCTGCGGAAGGTCCACTGGCGCTCGACCGCCCGCCGCGACGAGATCATGGTGCGCGTCGAGGAGCGCCCGTGGCGCGGGGGCACCACGGTGCTGCTCGACCACCGCGCCGCCGCCCACCACGGCAGCGGCCCGGCCGCCAGCCTGGAATGGGCGGTGTCCTTCGCCGCTTCGGCCGCGCTGCACCTGCGGCGGTCCGGGCACCGCGTCCGGCTGGTGAGCGAGCACGGCGTCACGCTCGCCGACACCCCGGGCGACGGCGGCGACCACTACGACCACGTCGTGCTCGACGCGCTGGCCGCGCTGCAGCCCGCGCACCAGCGCGACATCACGCTGGCCGGCGACCCGGCCGAGGGGCAGGAACTGATCGCCGTGCTCGGGACGGTGAGCACCGAGGCGGTGCACGAGCTGACCCAGTTCCGCCCGCGCGGCATCCGCAGCCTCGCCGTCCTGCTCGACACGCCCACGTGGTCGGCGGGGGTGAGCGCACCCGAGCAGAGGGCGGCGGCCACCGAGGACTCGGCCGCACTGCTGCGCGCGGCCGGCTGGGGCGTGATCGTCGCCGGGCCGGGCTCGCCGATGCCCCAGGTGTGGGCCGACCTCTGCCGCAGCGGCGCCCGCCGCGGCACGCTGATCGAGGACCTGCGATGAGCACCGCCGCACAAGTTCGACAGAGCCGAACTCCACCACACTCGCGCCCACCGCGGCACGCTGAACGGGGGCCCGCGATGAGCACGCGACGCACATCCGACCGGCCCGCACCCCGAGCCGAACGCCACCGCACCAGCGCCCACCACGACACCGGGATCGGGGGCCTGCGATGAGCACCGCCGCACCGCCGCGCAAGTTCGACCGGCCCGCGCCGCGGCCGGAACGTCCGCTTTCGGCCTGGCGCAGCAGCGTCCTGGCCCCGGTCGCCGCCGGGGTCGCCACACTCTGCGCGGCGACGTCGGTGACCAGTGTCGTCACCGGGCTCGCCTGGTTCGGCTACCTGTTCGTCGCCGTCCTGCTCATCGGCGCGACCGGCCTGGCGCTGCGCTCGCTGCAGGTGCCGACCGTCCTGGTCGGCCTCGGCCAGCTGCTGGTGCTGCTGTTCCTCATCACCGGGGCGTTCACCACGCACGGGATCCTGCAGGTGATCCCCGGCCCGGACGCGTTCTCCGAGATCGGGGCCACGCTGTCGGCCGCCGCCGAGCAGATCCGCGTCGGGCTTCCGCCGGTCGAGGGCAGCCAGCCGATCCTGTGCCTCATCACGATCCTGATCGGCCTGGTCGCCGTCCTGGTCGACACGCTGACCGTGGCCGCCGCGGCACCCGCGGCGACCGGGCTCGTGCTGCTCTGCGTCTACGCCGTCCCGGCCGCCTTGAGCGAGGAAATGCTGCCGTGGTGGACCTTCCTGCTCGGCGGGGCGGCGTTCGCCGGCCTGCTGGCCGTCGACGGCAACCACCGGCACCGGCGCTGGCGGACCCGCGAGGCGCCCGGGCGCAGCGGTAAGCCGGCGGTGCTGTCCGCGCCGGTCGCGGTCGTCTGCGCGGCGATCGTGCTCGGCCTGCTGGGCGGGGCGATCACCTGGGTCGGCACGGTCGGGCGGATGCCGTTCGGCAGCAGCGGGAACGGTGCCGGCGCGGGCTCCGGCGGCTTCGGCATCCAGCCGTTCACCGAGTTGCGCGGCATGCTCGACCAGGGCGCCAACCGCGAGCTGTTCAAGGTCCGCGGCCTCGGCACGGACCGCAGGCTGATGCGCGCGATGACCCTGGACACCTACTACCCCAACAAGGGCTGGGGCCTGCACGACGACGGCCGTTCGCAACAGGGCGTGCCGGTCGGGCCGCAGCTGCCGCCGGCGCCGGGTGACGACGGCAGTGGCACCGCACGCCGGATCGACGTCGAGCCGACGAGCTGGCGGGACAACTGGCTGCCCGTGTACGGCGCGCCGCGGGTGATCGACGGGGCGGCCAACGGCTACCTCTACGACCAGATCAGCGGCACGGTGTTCACCACCCGCAGCGAGGCTCCACCCGCGTACACCGAGTATGCGGCGCTGAAGGAGCCCACGGCCGCCGAGCTGCGCGTGACCTCGCGGGTCGACGACCTGCCGCCGCGCTACACCCAGATCGCCCCGGTCGACGACCGCGTCCGCGCGAAGACCGAGCAGCTGATCGCCGGCGCGTCCAACGACTTCGACCGGGCCTCGGCGATCTGGCGGTACTTCACCGCGCAGAACGGGTTCGTCTACGACACGAAGACCGCGCCGGCGAACGACGCCGACGCGCTCACCGACTTCATCCTCAACGGCAAACGCGGCTTCTGCGAGCAGTTCGCGTCGGCGATGGGCGTCATGCTGCGGGTGGCGGGCATCCCGTCGCGGGTGGCGATCGGCTTCACCCCGGGGGTGCAGGTCAACGACTACCTGTCGATCAGCACCCAGGACGCGCACGCGTGGGTCGAGGCTTACTTCGGCGGCAAGGGCTGGGTGACGTTCGACCCGACGCCGCTGTCCGACGGCCGCGGCATCACCCCGTCGTACCTGCAGGCCGGCCCCCAGGACGGCAACCAGCCCGAGGACACCCAGGTGGCGCCGAGCACGGTCCAGTCGAGCGCGGCGCCCACCGGTGTCCCGCGCGACACCGATCAGGGCCTCCCCACGCAGGCGGCGAAGGACGCTTCGGGCAACGACGACTGGCTGTTCACCATCGCACTGGTGCTCGCCCTGCTGGGGGCGGGGGCGCTGTTCGTCGCGGCGCTGCTGCGGCGGCTGCTCGATCGAGGCCGCGCCAACGCACGGAAATCCGCGTCACGGGACACCGTTCCACCGTCCGGGACCGGACCGGCGGAGGGCGACCGGAGCGAGGGCGCGCTGCTCGTGCGGGCGCCGGCTCCCGTGGCGGCGCCGTCCCGGCCCCAGGCGGTGGTCGGCTGGCTGCCGCTGCTGGCGGCCGGGTTCTGGATCACCGCGCTCGGCCTGCTGGCGGCGACCGTGGCCTGGTGGCTCGGCGTGCTGGTGGTGGTGCTGCTGCTCCTGGTCACCGGCCCCGCCCTGGTCCGCGAGGCGGTCCGGCGACGGCGGCTGCAGCGCATAGTCCAGCAGCAACCGGGCGCGGCGGACGCGGCGTGGGCGGAGCTGCGCGCGGAGTGCGCCGACCGCGGCCTGCCCATCCCGAGCAGCGACACGGTACGCGTGGCCGGGCAGAAGCTGGCGGCGAAGCACCACCTCGACGACGAAGGCCGCGAAGACCTCCGGACGGTCATCGGCGTACTGGAGCGGTCCTGGTACGGCGAGGACGACGCGCCTCAGCCGGAGCTCCCGCCGGCCTTCGAGGGGCTGCGACGGAGTCTTCGCCGCAACGCGCCGCTCTCGTGGAAGGGCCGCCTGTTCCCGAAATCGGTCTTCCCCAACCGCGACTGACCCGCCGAGACATGCGCTGACCGGCACCACCCGTGCTTGGAGACGTGATCAGCCGGGCATCGCCCGTGATTGGGGGGTCGACTCGCGTGATTGGGGAGACGACACGCGTGATGCCTCGCCAGACGCGCGTGTCGTCCTTCCAAGTACGCGTGTCGTCCCTTCAGGCACGCGTGTCGTCCCTTCAGGCACGCGAGATGGCTCACCCGGGTGGGGGTCACCTGGTGTGATCGCTGCGGAGCGCGCGTGGGCGGGGTGGATGAGCACACAAAAAGATCCGCGTCCCCCGTGCGGTGGGACGCGGATCTCGTCGTCTTGCGGCGCTACTGCTCTTCGAAGCGCTGGCGGAAGCGCTCCTCCATCCTCTGGGTGAAGGAACTCCGGCGGCCCGATGGCTTGCCACCGCGGGCGCCTGATCCACCGCCCTTGCCGTCCCCGTCGGCGCCGTGCCGAATCGATGTGACGGCCAACATGACTCCGAAGAACATCACGAGGAACCCGAGCACGCTGATCAGCGGGATGTCGGCCACCCGGAACTGCGGCACCACCACGCCCAGCACCAGCAGGGCCACGCCCACTACGAACAGGGCGATGCCCTGAATACGCCGTCGGCGAGCGGGGCGACGCAACCGGGTGCCACGCACCGTGGATGCGAACTTGGGGTCCTCGGCATAGAGCTCGCGCTCGATTTGATCGAGCAGCCGCTGCTCATGCTCGGAGAGTGGCATCTTTCCTCCTCCGGCACAGCTGTCGCGGGCGCCGGGCCGCGCAACGTCCTGGACCCAACAGCCAACCCCAGGCGGGGTGGCACTGTCCAGGATACGAGGCCCGCGGCCGCACGACTACCCGATCCCGCATCCAGAAGGGATCGAATTGGGCTAAATCCCGCCCGAAGGGCGTTGCGGACCGTTACCGTCGCCGATCGTGACCTTTTTGCAGCTTCCACGTCGTTGTGGGCGAACGCCGCCGAGCCGAAGATCACAGGCCGTGCCCGGCCGCCCGGGACGAGAGGCCGGCCGCCGTCGATCACCCCTCCCGCGGCCCCAGCAACGACGCCGGCCGCACCGCCGCGGAGCCGAACTTCGACCGCGCCACGTCGGCCGCCACTTCGGCGTCCCGCCAGCGCGGAGCCGGCGAGTCGAACACCAGCTGCTCCCCCGACTCCCCCGTGTCGAGCCCTTCGACGCGGACGCCGATCAGCCGCACCGCCCCGGTCGGTGCGTGCTCGGTGAGCAGCGCCACGGCGACCGCGTGGATCTCGCGCGCCACGTCCGTCGCCGAGACCAGCGTGCGGGCCCGGGTGATCGTGCGGAAGTCGGCGAACCGCACCTTGATCGAGACCGTCCGGCCCCGCACGCCCCGCGCCCGCAGCGTCGCACCCACGCGCGAGGCCAGCCGCAGCAGTTCCAGCCCCAGCTCGGCCCGGTCGTGCCGGTCGACGTCGAAGGTGTGCTCCGCGCCGATCGACTTCTCCGGCGAGTCGACCACCACCGACCGCTCGTCCACGCCGTGCGCGAGCCGGTACAGGTGCTCGCCGATCGCGGTCCCCAACGACTTCTTCAGCCGCTCCGGCGGGAACGCGGCGACGTCGGCGATCGTGTCCAGCCCCAGCCGCCGCAGCTGTTCTTCGGTCCGCGCGCCGACGCCCCACAGCGCCGACACCGGCAGCGGATGCAGGAACGCCAGGGTCTCCGCCGCGGGCACGACGACCATGCCGTCCGGCTTCGCCATGCCCGACGCCAGCTTCGCGACGAACTTGACCTTCGCCACCCCCACCGAGCAGGCGATCCCGTGCTCCGCGGCAACCCGCGAACGGATCTCGGCGCCCAGCGAAGCCGGCGTCGCGCCCAGGCGCCGCAACGCCCCGCTGACGTCCAGGAAGGCCTCGTCGAGGCTGAGGGGTTCGACCAGGGGCGTCAGCTCGCGGAAAATGCCCATGACGCCGCGGGAGACCTCCCCGTAGAGCCCGGACGTCGGCGGGATGTTGATCAGGTGCGGGCACAGCCGCTTCGCCGTCGAGAACGGCATCGCCGAGCGCACGCCGAACTTCCGCGCCGGGTAGTTCGCCGCGGCCACGACGGCCCGCGGCCCGCCCCCGGACACCACGACCGGCTGGTCCGCCAGCTCGGGCCGGGTCCGCAGCTCGACCGACACGAAGAACGCGTCCATGTCGACGTGCAACATCCCGCACCCGGTGTCGTCCGGCACCGGCTCTCCCGGCCGGACCCGGAACCGGCCCATGCCGCCCGGCAACTCAGCATTTCGCCCCACGCCCGGGACGCTACCGGGCACCACCGACAGTTTCGGCGAACCGGGGCGCCAAGGCGGAAACCCCTCAGGCGGGACGCGCCACCGCGTGCAGCCGGCCCGCGATGTCCCGCAGCGCCGGCGTGCCCGCCGCCGCCCGTTCGAACTCCGCCAGTTCGTCCTCCCGGACGTCGCCGGTGACCAGGTCGGTGATCACCCGGTCGCCCTGCAGGAGGGTCACGTCCAGGCCCGCCGCCACCAGCTGGGCGCGCAGCCCTTCGGCATCGAAGCGGCGCAGCACCGTGTCGCCCGGGGCGGTGCCGTTCACGCTCTCGAGCAGCCGCCGGGCCTCGCCGACCCGGCCTGCCAGCGCGCGGTGGAGCACCGCCGCGTGGCGGTTGGCCACCAGTACCGACACCGCGCCGCCGGGGGCGACCGCCGTCGCGAGCGCGGTGAGCACCGCGGCCGGGTCGTCGACGATCTCCAGCAGCCCGTGCGCCAGCACCAGATCGGCCGAACCGGCCGGGACGTGCCTGCCCAGCGCGTCGGAGTCGTCGGCGATCACCGTGATCAGCTCCGAGACGCCCTCTTCCTCGGCCCGGCGCTGCAGCGTGGCCAGCGCGTTCGGGCTCGGCTCGACGACCGTCACCCGGCAGCCCGCCGCCGCGAACGGCACCGCCCAGCCCCCGCTGCCGCCGCCCACGTCGACGACGCGGGGGTGCTCGACGCCCCGGGCGCGGGCGGCCTTGAGCTCGGCCTCGAGCACCCGGCGAACGGCGCCCGAACCCCGGGCGGCCACGGTCTCCGTCTTCATGCCGCACAGGGTAATGCCCGGCCCCGCCCGCCTCCCCGGCTCCTCCCTTCGGGTGAACACACCCGGTGGCACCAGGAGTGACGACGATCGCGGCCCCTTGCCCGGCGGCGCCCCTCGCGCGCACCCGTAGGCTGGTCGTCGTGCACACGGTCGCCGTACTCAGCCTCAAGGGAGGCGTCGGCAAGACGACGGTCGCTCTCGGTATCGCGTCCGCCGCCTTGCGTAGGGGCACGCGGACGCTGGTGGTGGACCTCGACCCGCAGGGCAACGCCACCACGTCGCTCGACCCGCCCTTCACCGACGCCACCCTCGCGGACGTGCTCGAGACCCCCACCCGCGAGATGCTGGAACGCGCGATCGCCCCGAGCGTCTGGAGCGAGGACGTCGACGTCCTCGTCGGCACCGAAGAGCTCGAGCTGCTCAACGACCCGGACGCCGGCAGCGAGCGCCTGGCGAACTTCTCGCGCGCGCTGGACGAGCTGCACCGCGCGCCGCTGCGCGAAACGCCGTACGAGCTGGTGGTCCTCGACTGCCCGCCGTCGCTGGGCCGCCTGACGAAGTCGGCGCTGGTCGCCGCGGACAGCGCGCTCATCGTGACCGAGCCGACGATGTACGCCGTCGCCGGCGCGCAACGCGCCCTGGAAGCGATCGAGAAGATCCGCAAGGAGCTCAACCCGGACCTGCGCCCGATCGGCGTCCTGGTCAACAAGCTGCGCGCGCGCTCCTACGAGCACCAGTTCCGGATCGCCGAGCTGCGCGAGAACTTCGGCTCACTGGTGATGCCGACGGCGATCACCGACCGGCTCGCGGTGCAGCAGGCCCAGGGAGCGTGCAGCCCGATCCACGAGTGGCACTCGCCCGGCGCCCAGGAAATCGCGCTGACGTTCAACATGGTGCTGGCGAAGGTCCTGCGCTCCAACCGGGCGGGCCGGCACCGCATCGCCGCCGAGGACGCCGAGGGCCCGGACTGGCCCGAAGGCCCGGCCCCGGAGACTCCCGAGGCCCCGGCCGAGGTGTCCGAATCCGCGGGGTGAGCCGTGCCCGAAGGTGACACCGTGTTCCTGGTCGGAAAGCGCTTCGCCAGGGCGATGACGGGGAAAACGTTGCTGCGCGGGGAGTTCCGGGTGCCCCAACTGGCCACTGTGGACCTCTCCGGCCGCGAGGTGCTTGGTGTCGGGACGGTGGGCAAGCACCTGTTCACCCGCTTCTCCGGCGACCTGACCCTGCATTCGCACCTGATGATGGACGGCATGTGGGACGTCTACCCGGCCGGCGCGAAGTGGCGCCGGCCCGGCCACCACGCGCGCGTGGTGCTGACCGCCGCCGACGTCCAGGTGATCGGTTTCCGCGTCCACGACCTCAAACTCGTGGCGACGAGCAAGGAACACGACCTCGTCGCCCACCTCGGCCCGGACCTGCTTGATCCACAGTGGACGGACGAGCACGCGGCCCTGGCCACCGCGGCCCTGGCGGCCGATCCGGCCCGCGAGCTCGGCCTCGCCCTGCTCGACCAGCGCGTGATGGCGGGCGTCGGGAACCTCTACAAGTGCGAAATCTCCTTCCTGCTGGGCGTGACCCCGTGGACGCCAGTGTCCGAAGTGGACGCCGGACGCACGGTGGCGCTGGCCCGCAAGCTGCTGCTGGCCAACGCCACCGCCGGCCGCTTCGACCAGAGCACCACCGGCCACCTCGACCGCAACCGCAAGAACTGGGTGTACGAGCGCACCCGCCAGGGCTGCTTCCGCTGCGGCGGCCGGCTCCTGGTGCGCACGCAGGGCCACGACGTCCGGCAGCGGCCGACGTGGTTCTGCCCGAAAGACCAGGCGGGTCCGTACCCGGAGCAGTAAGCTCGCGCACGTGACGACGTTCAAGCTCCCGCTCTACGGGACCGACACCGAACGCGGCGACCTCGCTCCCTGAGCCGCCCGCGTTCCCGCCCGTCACCCCACACCTCCCAGGGAGCTCAGTCATGCCCGGAATCCTGACCGGGCAGGCGCTGCGCGCGTTCGCGCACGCCCTGCCCAAGGTCGAACTGCACGTCCACCTGGTCGGCTCGGCGAGCCTGCCGACCGTGCTCGAACTCGCCCGGCGCCGTCCGGGGGCCGGCGTCCCCACGGACGAGCGGGAGCTCGCGGAGTTCTTCACCTTCCGCGACTTCGCCCACTTCCTCACCGTCTACCTCGCGGTCACCTCGCTCGTCCGCGACCGCCACGACATCCACACCCTGGTGACCGGCCTGGCCGCGGACCTCGCCGCGCACAACTGCCGCTACGCCGAAGTCACCGTGACGCCGTACAACCACCTGCTCGACGGCGTGTCCGGCGACGACCTGCTGACCGGGCTCGAAACCGGCCGGGCCCGCGCCGCCGAACTGGGCGTGGAACTGGCCTGGTGCTTCGACATTCCGGGCGAAAAGGGCGTGCAGGCCGGGCGGGAGACGCTCGTGTTCGCGTTGCGCGAACGTCCCGGGGGCCTGGTGTCCTTCGGGCTCGCCGGACCCGAACTGGGGGTCGGACGGGCGCAGTTCGAGCCGTTCTTCACACGAGCACGGGAAGCCGGGCTGCACAGCGTCCCGCACGCCGGGGAAACCACCGGCCCGGCCACGATCTGGTCCGCGCTGCACGACCTCGGCGCCGAGCGGATCGGCCACGGCACCAGCTGCACCGCCGACCCGGCGTTGCTGGACCACCTTGCGGCACACCGGATCCCGCTCGAAGTGTGCCCCACCTCGAACGTGCGGACCGGCCAGGTCGCGACCATCGCCGCGCACCCCGTGCGGCGGATGCTCGACCACGGCGTCGTCGTGACGCTCAACACCGACGACCCGCCGATGTTCGGCGCCACGCTCACCGGCGAGTACGTCGCCGTCGCCGAGACGCTGGGCCTCACCGCGGCCGAACTGGCCCGGCTGGCGGAGAACGCCGTCGACGCGTCCTTCCTCGACGAAGCGCGCAAAGCAGTCCTCCGGAGCGAGATCACCGCTGTGGCTTCTCGAAAATGACGTTGCCGGACCCCCCGAACTTCGCCTAGCGTGGAAGTACACGAGAAAGGAGGTGGTCCTAAGTTGTATTCCAACAGGACTCGTGAGGTGACTGTCCGCTAGCGGATGGTACGTGGAGGACTTTGAGCAGCGATACAACCGAGCCACCTTCGGCTCATCGCCTGCTTCACGTGGTGCCTGATAGCGAATACCAGGCAGTCACCGTGCCCCCGGGGTTTCCGAGCACCAGTCCGGCTCGGGCTCAGGCGTTTGACGGCGTCTGAGAGCACCCCCGGGGGTCCCTTTATTTCCCTCATCTGTGCAGGTCATGCCACCCGGCGTCGCCGGACGACCGCCCGGCGATCAGCGTTTCGCTGTTCCGTCCCCCGGACGGCTGATGCTCGCTAGCCTGAAAGCATGCTCAGGCCGGACTACCCGATCACCACGGCACGCCTGCTCCTGCGCCCGTTCACGCCCGGGGACCTCGACGCGCTGAACTCCTTCCAATCCCGCGCCGACGTCGCCCGCTACCTGTACTGGGGCCCGCGCAGCCGCGCCGAATCGGCCGCGGCGCTCGCCAAACGGGTGCACAGCTCGACGTTGACGAAGGAAGGGCAGTTCCTGGCCGTGGCGGTCGAACTGGCCGCGACGGGACAGCTGATCGGCGACCTGAACCTGGAGTGGCTCAGCAGCGAGCACCGGCAGGGTGAAATCGGGTTCGTCTTCCACCCGGACCACCACGGCAAGGGCCTGGCCGCCGAGGCGACCACGGAGCTGCTGCGGCTGGGTTTCGAGGATCTGGGGCTGCACCGCATCATCGGCCGCTGCGACGGCCGGAACACCGCGTCGGCCGCGCTGATGGAACGCCTCGGCATGCGCCGGGAAGCGCACCTCAAGGAAAACGAGATCGTCAAGGGCGAGTGGACCGACGAGCTGATCTACGCGATGCTCGAGGACGAGTGGAAGGACCGCGACTGAGTGGCCGCTTTCACGTGAAAGCGACGCTCCGGTCGCGCGTCCCGGGCGATTTGGCAGCATAGGGGCGTGTTCTTCGACAAGATCGTCCGCCCGGCGCTGTACCGGCTGTCCCACCACGACCCCGAGCTGGTGCACGAGCGCACGATCGGCGTCCTGGCCCGGCTGGGCAAGGCCGCGCCCGCGCTGGGCGGGGCGTTCCGCGTCGACGACCCGGTGACCGTGCTGGGCCTGCGGTTCCCCAACCGCGTCGGCCTGGCCGCCGGGATGGACAAGAACGGCCGCGCGCTGCCCGCGTGGGCCGCGCTGGGCTTCGGGTTCGTCGAAGCCGGCACGGTGACGCGGCTGGCGCAGCCGGGCAACCCGAAGCCGCGGCTGTTCAGCCTCCCCGCCAGCGACGCGGTGATCAACCGCATGGGTTTCAACAACGACGGCGCGGAAGCCCTGTCCGCCAAGCTCGCGCGCGACGGGAAACCGGGCATCCCGCTGGGGATCAGCATCGGCAAGTCGAAGGTGACACCGCTCGAGGACGCCGTCGAGGACTACCGGTTCTCGCTGCGCGCGCTGTACCCGTACGCGGACTACTTCGCGATCAACGTCAGCTCGCCGAACACGCCCGGGCTGCGGCAGCTGCAGGACCGCACCGCGCTCGCCGAACTGCTGGGCGAGCTGCGCTCGACGTCGCTCGAGCTCGCCGGGAGCGGTACGCCGACGCCGGTGCTGGTCAAGGTCGCCCCCGACCTGACCGACGACGCGCTGGCCGAGCTGCTGGAGGTCGCGCTCGAACACGGCGTCGCCGGGATCATCGCGACGAACACGACCTTGGCGCGCGACGGCATCGCCCCCGCGGAAAGCGGCCTGGCCGGACAGGCGGGAGGGCTGTCCGGCCGGCCACTGACCACCCGCGCGGCCGAGGTCGTGCGGTTCGTGCACGACCACACCGGCGGGCGCCTGCCGATCATCGGGGTCGGCGGGATCATGGGCCCGGACGACGCGCTCCGGCTCGTCGACGCCGGCGCGTCGCTCGTGCAGCTCTACACGGGCTTCGCGCTGCACGGGCCGGGGCTGGTGCGCCGGGTCAGCCGGGGTCTCGCGGCCCGGCAGTAGACACGAAGCGCACGTAGCCGCGCCAGGACTCGTAGCGCTCCAGACCAGGCCCCGCCGCGGCCGGGTCGCACCGCACCGCCGGCGGGGTGGTGCCGTCCTCCAGCTCGACGCGCTCCAGCACGAACGGCGCCTTCAGCGTGGCGGCGAAGCGGTCGAAAGCGGCCGGGGACAGCCGCCAACGCTCGCCGTCGAGGCCGGTGCCGCCGTCGAGGACGCCCGGCTGCGGCGGTTCGGTGTCCAGGAGCACCATCCGGTAGCGCTCGGTGGTCCGGACCGGCCCGGTGAACCGGGCGCCGAGTGCGGTGAGGTCGGTGTTGAGCGGCTGTCCGCGCAGGTGCGCGCCGAACACGACGACGTCTTCGCCCGGCTCCGGGTAGGGCGTCATCGGCTCATCCGTGCAGACGGTCGCGAGGTCCAGGGCGATCTGGTCCTCGAACGCCCGCGTCAGGAAGGTGACGCCGAACGGGCGGCGGTCGCCGGGCAGCACCGGGACGGTGACCGCGGCCAGGTCGAGGAGGTTCGCGAAGGCCGTGCAGGAGGCCAGGCGGTGGCCCACGCCGGCCGGGTCGGCCAGGGCGTCGGCGAGTTCGGGGTGGTCGGGCACGGTGGGCAGGAGGAGGGCGTCGAAACCGGCCGGGACCTGCGCCGGGAGGGCGATCGGGTGGAGCACGGCTCCCGACGCCGTCAGCCGGGCGAGGACGCTCTTGAACGCGAGGCTCGCTGCTTCGCCCAGGAGAAGGTCGGCCGGGAACGCGATCCGCGGGTGCTCGCCCGCGCCGAGGCGGACGTCGGCGGGCCAGGGGCGCGTGGCCGGGTCGGCGCCGTCGGGGCCGGTCATCAGGGCGAGGGCGTCCCGGGCGGTGATCAGGCCGTTCGCGTACACGGAGATGCCGTCGTTCGCCCGGACGCCCGTGGCGGGCAGCAGTCCGCGCGTCGGCTTCACGGCGGCGACGGCGTTCAGCGCCGCCGGGACCGCGCCGCCGGTGCTCAGCGCCAAGTCGACGATGCCGAGCGCGACGGCGACCGCCGCGCCGCTGCCGCCGACCTTGGTGCGGTCCCAGGCCGCGGCGAGCGGACCGGCCCCCGTCTTGCCGAGCACGACGGCGCCGGCCGAGGTGAGCCGCGCGACGACGGTGGCGCTGGTTTCCGGGACGCGGCGCCCGGACGGCTGCTTCGCGACGTCGATCAGGTCCTGGACGGCGAGGACCGTGCCGGCCAGCGGGAGGTCCTCCCCCGCCTTGACGCGTTCGTCGACGGCCTTGGCGTCGACCAGGACGTCTTCGACGGCGCGGAGGGTGGTCCAGAGTTCCGGGCGGCCGGTCTCGGTGAGGCGTTCGAAGGCCGCGATGACGCGCTGGGAGGCGGTGGGCGGGGTGGTCGGCACGGGGTCCGGGTCCGGCGGGAGCGTGTTCACGGGGCGTCCTTTCCTCGGCGGTCGAGAAAGTCCACTGTGTACGGTCGGCGCCGGCGAACCTCAGTGCACGGCGGGCCTCCCGGCGAGTGACACCTCTGCATGCATGACAGAAACGTTAGATCGCGGACGTTTCCGTCGCCAGAGGTTTCCGATTACGTGCGGGTTTCGGCACCGAGAGGTGAACAGGGCGCGACGCCGCGGCGAAACGCACGATCACGCACGCGCAGTGACCAACTCCCCATGCCCCCGGATGGCGGCACCCGAACGGCCGAGTTTCAGATCCGAATGGCGGCAGAAAGCCTCAACCCGCGTGATCGAAGCCGGAGCTCGCGTGATTGCCGACGCAACTCGCGTGATCAGAGCCGTAACTCGCGTGACTGGAGGCGGAAGTCACGAGATACGGCTTCAATCACGCGGGATCCGGCCCGAATCACGCGGGTTTGGCTCAGCGGGGCATCGCAGTGATGCCTGACCGGGTCAGGAGAGTTCGCGGAGGGCCATGGCCAGGCCGGCCAGGTGGTCCGTTGCGTCGGTGAGGGCCTGCTTGGACGTCACCAGGCCGTCGCCGGCGGCGGCGACCGTGTGGCCCGCGGCCGCTACCAGGCCGCGGTAGCCCTCGAGGCCGTCGTCGAGCTGTTCGCGGAGCTTGGCGACCGCCGCGTGCAGGGCCGCCTGCTCGCGCGCGGGCGCCGAATCACGGCCGCGCTCGATCGCCTGGATGCGGGCCGCCAAGCCGCGCAAGGCGGCCGCCGCTTCGGCCGAGGTCTGCCGGGCGTCCGCGACGGACACCTCCGAGACCGGTGTCGTCCCCACCGAGGACGGCACCGAGAGCTGGCGCAGCAGCTCGGTCAGCGAGGCCTCGCACTCGGCGAGCCGTTCCATCGGCTCGCGGGCCGCCGACCGGGCGGGTGGCAGCGGCGGCGGTCCGGCCGGCGCCGCCGGGATCGGGGTGCGCTTCAGTTCGCGCAGCTTGAGGCCGGAGCGGACGCTGAACGTGCCGAACACGACGGCCCCGGCGAACGCCGCGATCGCCTGCGGCATCATCGGCGCCCCCGCGGCGCTGATCCAGCCCATCCCGGCCGCCAGGGTGAGGACGCCGCACAGGATCGTCAGCAGGATCCACAACGTCAACGCGCGGGACGTCCGGCGCTTGCGGCGCTCCAGCTTCGCCGCCGGGTGGTTCCAGCGGTCCCACTTGGCCCGGGCCTCGGCGAACGCCGGGACCTGGCTCGCCATGGACGTCAGCGACGTCGTCACGTCGGGCCGGCGGACGGGCGGCCGCTGCAGCGGGTTCGGACGGCGCGGGGGTGCGGGCTTCCCGCCGGCCTGGTCGGCCGGCGGGAAGTACTTCTGCACCTTCTGGAGCTTCTCCTGGGCGCGCACGGCGTAGTCGGGCAGCTTCTCGATGTGCTTCTCCAGCTTCGCGCTCAGCTCGCCGAAGTCACGCCGTCTGCCCTGCTGCGCCATTGCTCGCCCCCTTCGAACGGTGGCCCGTGTCAGGCCGGGTTCTTGCCCTGCTCGGCCTGCACGCGCGACTGGATCTCACGCTGGATGTCGGCCGAGCTGCTGCTCGCCGGCGTCTGGGCCGTCTTGCCGCCGTCGGTGACCTGGGCGACCGAATCGCCGCGCATCGACGAGCGGATCTGCTCGAGCCGCGAGTGCCCGGCCAGCTGCGTGGTGGAGGCCTGGACCTCCATCATGCGCCCCTGGACCGAGTTCTGCGCCAGCTCCGCCGAGCCCAGCGCCGTGGTGTAGCGCTTCTCGATCTTGTCGCGGACCTCTTCCAGCGACGGCGTGTTGCCCGGCGCGGCCAGCTGGCTCATCTGGTTCAGCGAAGCGGAGACCTGCTCCTGCATCTTCGCCTGCTCCAGCTGCGAGAGCAGCTTGGTGCGCTCGGCCAGCTTCTGCTGCAGCATCTGCGAGTTGCGCTCCACGGCCTTCTTGGCCTGGGCCGCGGCCTGCAGCGACTGGTCGTGCAGCGTCTTCAGGTCCTCGATGCTCTGCTCGGCCGTGACGAGCTGCGTCGCGAAGCTCTCCGCGGCGTTCTCGAACTCGACGGCCTTCTGCTCGTCACCCTTGTTGCGGGCTTCGTCCGCGAGGACGAGCGCCTGCCGGGTGGAGGCCTGCAGCTTCTCGACCTCGCCGAGTTGCCGGTTGAGCTTCATCTCCAGCTGCCGCTGATTGCCGATCACGGAGGCGGCCTGCTGCGTCAGCGCCTGGTGGTTGCGCTGCGCCTCCTCGATGGCCTGCTGGATCTGTACCTTCGGGTCGGCGTGCTCGTCGATCTTCGACGAGAACGCCGCCATCATGTACTTCCAGAACTTCACGAACGGGTTGGCCATCTCCTCCGCCTGCCTTCTTGCGTCCCACGGGCCTTTGCGATCTCGGGGTGGGGCGTCGCTCCCCTGCACTTGCAACGCACCGACCCCGGCGTCGGGTTCCATCGTGTCAGGTCGGCCACGTCCATTCCAGGCGACCCCGGGGGATTTCAGGGTTCGTCCCTGATCACCCCTGGAGGTAACGCCGACGGCCCCGGGCGGGTTGCCCGGGGCCGTCGGCCGAAATCGTGGTGGAAACCTCACCGTGGAAGCGCACAGAACTCGCGGAAGACACGTGCTCCGCGCGAGCCCACCTCGCCCTTACGCGGCGATCGTCGAGGCCAGCTTCGGCTGCCCGATCGTCGTGCGCAGCGTCGTGTTCATCCGCGGGGCCGGGGAAACCCGCAGGTCGGCGAGGTCGTTCCCGATCAGCTCGGACATCAGGCGGCCACCTTCGATGCCGGCCGCCGAGGCCTTGGCACCGCGCTCGGGCACCTTCTCCCGGGGCGTGCCTTCCACGATCCGCTCGTCGACCGGTGCGACCTCGACGTTGTCGAGGGCCGAAACGTCCGCCGCCACCTTGTGCAGCAGCTCGCCGAGCGGAAGGTCCAGAGCCTGGCAGATGGACGCGAGCAACTCGCTCGACGCCTCCTTCTGCCCCCGTTCCACCTCGGAGAGGTAGCCGAGGCTGACCCTGGCGGCGCGGGAGATGTCGCGCAGCGTACGACGCTGGTTGGTGCGGGCATGACGGAGCCGATCACCGATCGCCTCACGCAACAGCACGGTCATCACGCGCCTCCCTTCCGTACAAGTACTCCCTACGTTACCCAGAGCGGCGCCCCGGGCGCAGGAGTTGGTGGGCTCGTACGCCAAGGGCGAACGCGTGTTTCAGGCCAAATGTTCCCCGAGCAGGGCAAACGCCGCCCGGACCGATTCGGTCCTGATCACATCGCGATCGCCGGTCAAGGCCAGCGTACGGACTGTGCGTGTTCCCGGCCCGGCCAGCCCGACGTGCACCGTGCCCGGTTCGACGCCGTCCTGGGCCGACGGCCCGGCCACGCCGGTCAGCCCGAGGCCCCAGGTGGCCCCGCACCGGTCGCGGGCGCCCTCGGCCAGCTGGGCGGCGACCTCGGGGTGGACGGCGCCGTGCTCGGCCAGCAGGCCGGCGTCTACTCCGGCCAGCGCGGTCTTCAGTTCGGTGGCGTAGACGACCAGGCCGCCGCGCAGCGCCGCGCTCGCCCCGGGCACGCGCGCCAGGGTGGCGCAGACCAGCCCGGCGGTGAGCGATTCGGCCGCGGCGACGGTCGCGCCCCGCGCGGTGAGCGCGGCGATGAGCGCGGCGGCCTGTTCATCAGCCGCCACGGGGGGTCGCCGGTCGGCCACGCTCAGCTCCCGGTGACCCGGCGCCCGGCCGCACGCAGCCGCACCGCCCGGACCAGGTAGTCCACGCCGGTGACCACGGTCAGCACCAGCGCCAGCCCCATCAGTGCCCAGCGGACCGGGTCGGCGCCGGCGGGCAGCGGCAGCAGGTACGCCACGATCGCGGCGATCTGGGCCATCGTCTTCGCCTTGCCGCCGCGGCTGGCCGGGATCACGCCGTGGCGGATCACCCAGAAGCGCAGCAGCGTGACGCCGATCTCGCGGACCGCGATGACGATGGTGACCCACCAGCCGAGCTCGCCCAGCACGCTCAGCCCGACCAGGGCGGCGCCGGTGAGCGCCTTGTCCGCGATCGGGTCGGCGATCTTGCCGAAGTCGGTGATCAGCCCGTACTTGCGGGCGACCCAGCCGTCCAGCTGGTCGGTCGCCGACGCGACGGCGAACAGCCCGGTCGCGATCGCGCGCCAGGTGGTGTCGTGGCCGTCGCCGACGAACAGCGCGACGACGAACAACGGCACCAGGACCAGCCGCGACAGCGTCAGGAGGTTCGCGAGGTTGAGCGTGGGGACCGGGGTCGGCTCGGGGACCGAGGCTTCGTGGGTCAGGCCCTCGTCGGCGGCGTCGCTGGGGAGCGCACTCACCGGTCGGCGTCCGGTACCGCGCGGACGATCAGGTCCACGCCCGCCGAGTCGACGACCTCGCACCGCAGGAAGTCGCCGACCCGCGACTTCTTCACGGGGGTCCGGGTGGCGGAGCCCCCGGCCCGGGGCGAAGCCCCGGATGTCGCAGTCTTCTCCGGCGCGTCGAGGATGATGCACTCACCGTCGACCTCGGGGGCCTGGTGCGCGGCGCGCCCGGTGAGCTCGCCGTCGTCGTCCCGCTCGACGAGCACGTCGACGAAGGTGCCGATCCGGTCCTCGGCGCGCTGCGAGGTCAGCTCCTCGACCAGCGCGGAGATCCGCGTGACGCGCGCGGCGACCTCGTCGGGGTCGAGCTTGCCGTCGAAGGTCTCGGCCTCGGTGCCGTCCTCGTCGGAGTAGCCGAAGACGCCGACGGCGTCGAGGCGCGCGCCGGTGAGGAACCGCTCGAGCTCGGCCAGGTCGTGCTCGGTCTCGCCGGGGAACCCGACGATCACGTTGGTCCGGATGCCCGCTTCGGGCGCGTATTCGCGGATCTGCTCGGTCAGCGCGAGGAACGAATCCGTCGAGCCGAACCGGCGCATCCGGCGCAGCACCTGCTCGCTGGAGTGCTGGAAGGACAGGTCGAAGTACTCGGCGACACCCGGCGTGGTCGCGATGGCCTTGACCAGCTGCGGGCGGGTCTCGGCCGGCTGCAGGTAGGAGACGCGGACGCGCTCGATGCCGTCGATCTCCGCCAGGCGCGGCAGCAGCCGCTCCAGCGCGGTGGCGCCGTCGCGGCCGAAGTCCTTGCCGTACGACGTCGAGTTCTCGCTGACCAGGAACAGCTCCTTGACGCCGTGCTCGGCCAGCCACATGGCTTCGGCGACGATCTCGTCGGGCTGCCGCGAGACGAAGGAGCCGCGGAAGGACGGGATGGCGCAGAACGAGCAGCGCCGGTCGCAGCCGGAGGCGATCTTCAGCGCGGCCACCGGCGAGTCGTCGAGGCGCGTGCGCAGCACCCGCGGACCCCAGCCGTGCTGCGCGTGGCCCGGGACCTCGACGGTCTCGGCCGCGGCGGGCCGCTGGACCGGGCTGATCGGCAGCAGCTTGCGGCGGTCGCCGGGGGTGTGCGAGGCGATCTTGCGGCCGGCGACGACGTCGTCGAGCCGGTCGGACAGCTCGGCGTAGTGGTCGAAGCCCAGCACCGCGTCGGCCTCCGGGAGGCTGTCGGCGAGCTCGTGGCCATAGCGCTCGGCCATGCAGCCGACGGCGACGACCTTCTTGCCCGTGTCCGACGCGGCGAGCAGCGTGTCGACCGAGTCCTTCTTGGCCGACTCGACGAAGCCGCAGGTGTTGACCACCACGACGTCGGAGTCCTCGGGTTCGGCCGCCAGCTCCCAGCCGCCGGCCGCGAGCCGGCCCGCCAGCTCCTCCGAGTCGACCTCGTTGCGGGCGCAGCCCAGGGTCAGCAGGGAGACGCGTCGGGGGGCGGCTGGGTCCGTGGCAGGGGAAGGCACGACGTTCAGGGTAGCCGCCGGGCCCGGGCGGGCCGACGACGGCGTAGTTCGGTCGTGACAACCGGGGCTCCGCCCCGAGCCGGGGGCTTCGCCACCCGGACCCCCGAAAAGCAAGCTGTAACAACCGGGGCTTCGCCCCGAGCCGGGGGCTTCGCCACCCGGACCCCCGAAAAGCAAGCTGTAACAACCGGGGCTTCGCCCCGAGCCGGGGGCTTCGCCACCCGGACCCCCGAAAAGCGAGCTGTGTCGCCGCGCGCGCCGGGCGATGTGGCAGGGTTGACGATCGTGCCGTCCGACTCGCCCCGCCCGATCGTCCGCCGCGCGCGGATCGCCGACGTCCGCAAGATCAAGGCCCTGGTCGACTCGGACGCGGGCCGCGTCCTGCTGGAGAAGGACCTGGTCACCCTGTACGAGGCGGTTCAGGAATTCTGGGTCGCCGAAGTGGGTGACGAGGTGGTCGGAGCGGCCGCGCTGCACGTCCTCTGGGAGGACATCGCCGAGCTGCGCACCGTGGTGGTCGACAAGGCCGTGCGGGGCCAAGGCGTCGGGCGGGTGCTGGTCGCCCGGCTGGTCGACGAAGCGCGTGAGCTGGGTCTCAAACGGCTGTTCGTGCTGACGTTCGAGACCGGCTTCTTCGCCGGGCACGGGTTCGTGGAGATCGACGGCACCCCGGTGTCGCACGAGGTCTACGAGGAGATGCGGCGTTCGCACGACACCGGCGTCGCCGAATTCCTCGACCTGCCCTACGCCAAGCCCAACACCCTGGGCAATTCGCGGATGCTGCTCGAGCTCTGAGCCACCCCCTACGGCTGCTGGACGATTTCCGCATAGGGGCCGGATTCAGGGGGAAAATTTCCCGACAACCTCCTTTCGGGCGGTGACGTGCGTCACGGCAGGCCCGAAGCTGATCGGGCACTTGTCCCCGATCGGCGAGGAAAACACCGATGCGCACGACACTGCGGAACCTGGGGGCCACCTTGACGGTGGCCGTTTCTGTCGGCGCGGGCGCCCTGCTGGGCACCGGCACCGCGGCCGCCGTCGACATTCCGACGGTCACCGACCAGTACCTCTTCCACACGACGCTGTCCGGGTTCGAAACGATCCGGAACTCCGCGCCCTACTCCGGCCAGCTCGACTGGTCGTCCGACGGCTGCTCGTGGTCGCCGGACACCCCGTTCGGCTGGCAGTTCCTGCCGGGCTGCCACCGCCACGACTTCGGCTACCGCAACTACAAGAAGCAGGCCCGGTTCACCGAGGCGAACCGGCTGAAGATCGACGACAACCTCTACATCGACCTGAAGAGCGTCTGCGGGTCCAACGTGGCGTGCAAGGGTGCGGCCTGGACGTACTACCAGGCGGTCCGCAAGTTCGGCGGCTGAGCCCGGCCCCCTCTCCCCTGGCCCGGGTCCGCCCGGGCCAGGATGGGGTCATGGAGATCGATCACCTGCTCAGCACGACCCGCGCGGTGCGCCGGAAGCTCGACCTCGACCGGCCGGTGGAGCCCGAAGTCCTCGAAGAGTGCCTGAACCTGGCGCTGCAGGCGCCCACGCCCGGCAACGTCCAGGCCTGGTGCTGGCTCGTGGTGCGCGACCAGAGCGTGAAGGACCGGCTCGGCGTGCTGTTCCGCGAGGTCGGCGAGGCCTACCTCGCCGGCAAGGCCGCCGAGGCGGACTCGCGGGCGCTGGCGTCCGGGCAGCACCTGATCGACGTGATCGAGCGCGTCCCGGTGCTCGTGATCCCGGTCCTGCACGGGCGCCCGGCCGGGGACAACGCGGTCGACGCGGCCTTCTACGGCGGCATCTTCCCGGCGGTGTGGAACTTCCAGCTGGCGCTGCGCTCGCGCGGCCTGGGCTCGACGCTCACGACGTACCACCTCGCCCGCGAAGCCGAAGCCGCGGAGATCCTCGGCATCCCGGACGGCCACACGCAGGCCGGGCTGCTGCCGGTGGCGTACACGACCGTGCCGGACTTCAAGCCCGCCCGGCGTAACCCGCTGTCGGAAGTCGCCTTCCTCGACCGCTGGGGCACGCCGCTCAGCTGATCCGGACGGTGGCCTCCCCGGCGTCCTCGCTGACCGACACGAGCTCGATCCGGCTGGCGGCGAACGACGTCGCCTGCGGGCCGGTGCGCGGGCCGCTGTGCAGCTCGGCCGTGGTGCTCTCGCCGTGGCCGGGCTCCTTCAGCAGGAACGCCAGCGTCGCCTCCCCCTGCCAGATGCACTGCATGCCGGGACGGCACCGCGAGTCGGCGACGACCCTGGTGTAGCGCACGGTGAGGTCCTTGCCCTGCACGGCGGCTTCCTGCCCGAGGCGCAGGGTGACGTCCTGCCCGGCGGCAGCGCTCACGGTCGAGGGCGGCGCGGCAGGCCCGGGCCCGGGCCGCCCGGCGGCGACCGAGCTCCCGGCGCCCACCGTGACGACGGCGAAGGCGAACAGTCCGGCTACGAATCGCTGTAGGTCCACGTGCTGTGGACGGAACGGACCGAGCCGGGGTTGCACCGGTTACTCGTCGCCGTC
Source organism: Amycolatopsis sp. NPDC051045 (assembly GCF_040682955.1). Classification (NCBI taxonomy): domain Bacteria; kingdom Bacillati; phylum Actinomycetota; class Actinomycetes; order Pseudonocardiales; family Pseudonocardiaceae; genus Amycolatopsis; species Amycolatopsis sp. NPDC051045. Next base: position 484,212 of record NZ_JBFBCC010000005.1, on the reverse strand, counting down.
GGGGTCGGTGTCCACCGGGCCGCCGCCGCGGATCATGAACAGGACCGACTCCAGTTCCTCCGGCTTGATCAGGACGTCGCGGGCCTTCGAGCCCTCCGACGGGCCGACCACGCCGCGGCTTTCCAGCAGGTCCATCAGGCGGCCCGCCTTGGCGAACCCGACCCGCAGCTTGCGCTGGAGCATCGACGTCGAGCCGAACTGGGACGTCACGATCAGCTCCGCCGCCTGCAGCAGGACGTCGAGGTCGTCGCCGATGTCCGAGTCGATCTCCTTCTTCTCGCCCGCCTTCTGCGTGGTGACGCCGTCGTTGTAGTCCGGCTGCGCCTGCTCCTTGGCGAAGTTGACGACGGCGGAGATCTCTTCGTCGCCGACGAACGCGCCCTGGATGCGGACCGGTTTGCCGGCACCCATCGGCAGGTACAGCGCGTCGCCCATGCCGATCAGCTTCTCCGCGCCCGGCTGGTCGAGGATGACTCGCGAGTCGGTCAGCGACGACGTCGCGAACGCCAGCCGCGAGGGCACGTTGGTCTTGATCAGGCCGGTGACGACGTCGACCGACGGCCGCTGCGTCGCCAGGACCAGGTGGATGCCGGCGGCTCGGGCCTTCTGGGTGATGCGGACGATCGCGTCCTCGACGTCGCGCGGGGCGGTCATCATCAGGTCGGCGAGCTCGTCGACGATCGCCATGATGTACGGGTACGGCCGGTATTCACGCTCGGAGCCCGGCGGTGCGGTGATCTCGCCCGAACGCACCTTCTTGTTGTAGTCGTCGATGTGCCGGACCTTGTTGACCTGCATGTCCTGGTAGCGCTGCTCCATCTCCTCCACCAGCCAGGCCAGCGCGGCGGCGGCCTTCTTCGGCTGGGTGATGATGGGCGTGATCAGGTGCGGGATGCCCTCGTACGGCGTCAGCTCGACCATCTTCGGGTCGATCAGGATCATCCGGCACTCGTCCGGCGTCGAGCGCGCCAGCAGCGACACCAGCATCGAGTTGACGAAGCTGGACTTACCGGATCCGGTCGAACCCGCGACCAGCAGGTGCGGCATCTTCGTCAGGTTCGCGGTGACGAAGTGGCCCTCGATGTCCTTGCCGAGGCCGATCACCATCGGGTGGTTGTCCTTGACCGTCGACGGCGCACGCAGGACGTCACCCAGGCGGACCATCTCGCGGTCGGAGTTGGGCACCTCGATGCCGACCGCGGACTTGCCGGGGATCGGCGCCAGCAGGCGGACGTTGTCGGTGGCCACCGCGTAGGCGATGTTCTTGGTCAGCGCGGTGATCTTCTCGACCTTCACGCCCGGGCCGAGCTCGACCTCGTAGCGGGTGACCGTCGGGCCGCGGGTGAAGCCGGTGACCTGGGCGTCGATGCTGAACTGCTCCAGCACGCCGGTGATCGCCTCGATCATGGTGTCGTTGGCCTTGCTGCGGGACTTCGGCGCGTCGCCGAGCTTCAGCAGGTCGGGCGGCGGGAGCTGGTAGTCGCCCTCGACGGTCCGCGTCATGGCGAGCGGCGGTTCCGGGGCCTTCTTCGGCTTCTTCTCGGGCACCTCGGCCGGCGGCGGCTTGGGCAGGACTGTGCTCGCCTTGGGTGGCTTGATCGGCGTCGGTGCCTCGGCGAGCGCGGCGTCGAGGTCGAGCTGTTCGCCGGCCTGGCGCCGCCGCGACGGCTTGCGCAGCCGCGCGGCCTTCGGGTCGGCTTCGGTGACGGTGTCCTCGTCGGTGGCGAAGCCCGAACGCAGTGCCTCGGCTTCGGCGATCTCGTCCTCGTCGAGGCCCCAGTGCCGCAGCCGGTGCGGGATCTCGCGCACCGGCGTGCCGGTGAACACGAGCACGCCGAAGAACAGGGCGAGGATCAGCAGCGGCACGGCGACCCAGGTGGTGACGCCCATGGCGAGCAGGCCGCCGGAGAAGGCGCCGACGATGCCGCCGGCGTACATCCGGCCGTCGTTGGTGTCCGGCAGCGCGGTGAAGATGTGCAGCATCCCGAGCACCGACAGGACGACCATGATCGTGCCGACCACCATCCGCGGCCGCGTATCCGGGTGCGGCTCGGACCGCATCAGCGCGACGGCGACGACGACCAGCACCAGTGGCAGGGTCACGGCCCCGGCGCCGAGGACGGTCCGGGTGGCGATCTCCACCCCGGCGCCGATCGGCCCGGCCGCCCGCCACCAGACGCCGACGGCCGCGACGATGGCCAGGGCCATCAGGCCCAGCGCGAGCCCGTCGCGGCGGTGTTCCGGCTCGAGTTCGCGGGTGCGGCCGACCGTGCGGGCCAGCGTGCCCAGGCCCTTGGCCAGCAGGTTCCAGGTGCCGCGGACGCCCTTGCCGAAGAGCCCGGGAGTCTTCCGGCGGCCCCGTGGCGCGGGCTTGCGGCCGGACGACGTACGAGCCTTCGCGGGTGTACGCGGCTTACGCGCCGCTGCCCCCTTCGCGCCGCTTCCCGTGCTTCTCTTCCTCGTCGCCGACCCAGCCATGCGTCAACGGTAACCGGCATTGCCAGTCAGTCCCGTGCGCCACTCTCGGCCCAGGGTGAACTTCTGCCTCACACCGGAGGTTGAGCGGCCATCCGGGTGAACCGATCCGGCCAGTACGCAATCGGGTGAAATCGACGTCTGCCATGCTCTGCCCCATGCTCGCGCTGCGCACCGCCGAACCGCCCCGCCGTGCTCCCGCCATCTGGCGGACCATGCTGAACATCGACCGGGGGCTGGTGAACCTGGTCGGGCGGCTGACCGTCACCGGCCGGATCCCGGCGCAGCTGCGCGGCAAGCCGCTGCTGATGGCCGCGAACCACATCGGCGTGTTCGACGCGTTCGTGCTGATGGCGGCGTGCAAGCGGCTCGGCATCAACCCGCGGTTCATGCTGGCCGGCGGCATCCTGGACGCGCCCGTGATCGGGCCGGCGCTGCGGGTCAGCGGGCACCTGCGCGTGGACCGCAAGCACGCCGGGACCGCCGTCGGGCAGTTCACCGCCGCCGTCGAGGCGCTGAAGACCACGCGCGAGCCGATCATCGTCTACCCGGAGGGCCGGATCAGCCACGACCCGGGCCTGTGGCCGGAGCGCGGCAAGAGCGGCGCCGCGCGGCTGGCGCTGGCGGCGGACGTGCCGGTGATCCCGATCAGCCAGTGGGGCGCGCACGAAGCCGTCTACTGGGGCACCGAGACCGTCAACGGCCCGGCCGACCTGGTCCCCCTGGCCCGCTCGGGGCTCAGCGCGCCGCTGCGCCGTCCGCGGTTCCGGGTGCACTTCGGCGACCCCGTCGACCTGTCGGACGTCGAGCCGCAGCGGCCGGGCGCCGGGGTGCGCGCGCACGCGAAGATCATGCAGGCGATCACCGACGGTCTCGTCCCGCTGCGCCGCGACGAGCTCGACCGGCCCCGCTTCCACGACCCCACGCGGCCCACCGACACGGTCAGCCCCTGGAAGCCGGCGTCCGGATCGTGAGACGCGCGGGCCGGCACCCCTAGAGTCGGCGGACGTGAGCACACGGATACTCGTCGTCTACTACAGCTCGACCGGGAACACCGCCGCCCTCGCCGGGTCGCTCGCCGCCGGGGCGCGCGAGACCGGCGCCGAGGTGCGGGTGCGGACCGTGCCGGAGACCGTGCCCGCCGACGCCATCGCGCGGAACCCGCGCTGGCAGGCGTGGGTCGACGCCGGCCCGCACCACGAGCTCGCCACGCTCGGCGACCTCGAGTGGGCCGACGGGCTCGCCGTCGGCAGCCCGACCCGGTTCGGCGGGCCGGCCGCCCAGCTCAAGTCCTATCTGGACAGCACGGGTGGCCTGTGGGCGCAGGGGAAGCTCGCGGACAAGGTCGCGACGTCGTTCACGACGGCGTCCACCGCGCACGGCGGCCTCGAGTCGACGCTGCTGGCGATCAACAACGTCTTCTACCACTGGGGCGCGATCGTCGTGCCGCTCGGCTACACCGACCCGCACCTGAAGGAGTCCGGCAACCCGTACGGCGGCTCGTTCGTGTCCCGGAAGTCGGCGGCGCCGGACGAGGTCGCGCTCGACGCCCTGCGCCTGCAGGGCCGGCGGCTGGCCACCATCACCACGCACGTCGCGACCGGGCTCAAGCGGGCCGAGTAACCGGAAAAACCGTTTCGGCAGTGACGCGGCGGGCCTTAGAGTCGCGACGGTGACGACCGAGCTGCCCGTCCTCGCGCCTCCCCGGGTCGCCCGCCGCGGCCGCGGGACCGCTCTCGTCCTGCTCGCCGCCCTGTTCTTCAGCACGTCGGGCACGCTGGGCAAGTCCGCGATGTCCGCCGGTTTCACCCCGGAGCAGGTGGCCGCGATGCGGATCGGGCTCGCCGGGGTGCTGCTGCTCGGCGGCGTCGCGCTGGTGGCGCCGCGGAAGCTGCGGATCCGCCGCACCGAACTCCCCGTCCTGGGCGGTTACGGCCTGCTCGGCGTCGCCGGGGTGCAGCTGCTCTACTTCGTCGCCGCGGGCCGGATCCCGGTCGGCATCGCGATCCTGCTGGAGTTCATCTCCCCGGTGCTCATCGCGCTGTGGGTGCGGTTCGTGCGGCGGCACCGGCTGCCGCGGTCGGTCTGGGGCGGTATCGCGCTGGCGATGGCCGGGCTGTCGCTGGTCGCCCAGGTCTGGCAGGGCGTCACGCTGAACGGCGTCGGGCTGCTCGCCGGCTTCGGCGCGGCCCTGTGCTCGGCCGGGTACTTCCTCCTCGGCGAACGCGCCGTGGCCGACATCGACCCGCTCGGCCTGGTCACCTGGGGCATGGTGATCGGCGCCGTCCTGATCAGCTTCGTCGCGCCGCCGTGGACGTGGCCGCTCGGGCTGCTCGGCACCGAGGTCGGGTTCGGCGCCTGGCGGCCGCCGGTCTGGCTGCTGCTGGTCCTGCTGGTGCTGGTGGCGACCGTGCTGGCCTACGTCTTCGGGATCTCGTCGCTGCGGCACCTGCCCGCGTCGGTGGCGAGCGTGCTCGGGCTGGTCGAGCCCGTGATCGTCACGGTCACGGCGTGGGCCCTGCTCGGCGAGGAGCTCACCTGGCCGCAGCTGCTCGGCTCGGCGATCCTGCTGGCCGGCGCGTACCTGGTGCAGCGGAAGTCGGAGATCCTGACGAGCTGACCTTGCGCAAGATCTTCACCCGGTGGCGCCGGAGTGCGACAATCCCGCACCGTGACGGCGAAGACGCAGGGGCTGCGGCCCGAACTCCGGCAGCGGCACGTCCGGATGATCGCCCTCGGCGGCATCATCGGCGCGAGCCTGTTCATCGGCAGCGGCGCGGTGATCCACACCGTGGGCCCGGCCGCCGTGGCCTCCTACGCGCTCGGCGGGCTGCTCGTCGTGCTGGTGATGCGGATGCTCGGCGAGATGGCGACCGCGGCGCCGTCGCTGGGTTCGTTCATGGAGTACGCGCGCGACTCGCTCGGCGGCTGGGCGGGCTTCACCATCGGCTGGCTGTACTGGTACTTCTGGGTCGGCGTGGTCGCGTTCGAGGCCGTCGCCGGCGCGAAGATCCTGCAGGGCTGGATCCCGGGCGTGCCGCAGTGGGTGTTTTCGCTGGCACTGATGCTCCTGCTGACGGCGACGAACCTGGCGTCGGCGCGCTCCTTCGGCGAGACGGAGTTCTGGCTGGCCTCGATCAAGGTCGCCACCATCGTGGTGTTCCTGCTGCTCGGGACGCTGTTCGTGCTCGGGCTCTGGCCGGACGCGCACTTCTCGGTGGGCAACATCGGCCTCGACGGCTTCGTGCCCCACGGCGGGTTCTCGGTCGTCCACGGCGTCGTCATCGTGATTTTCTCGTACTTCGGCGCGGAGATCGTCACGATCGCGGCGGCGGAGTCGGACCAGCCGGAGACGGCGGTCCGCAAGGCGACTTCGACGATCGTCTGGCGCGTGATCGTGTTCTACGTCGGCTCGGTGGCGCTGCTGGTGATGATCACGCCGTGGCGCGAGATCCCGAGCGAGACGAGCCCGTTCGCGGCGGCGTTCGGCCGCTTCGGCGTCCCCGCGGCGTCGACGATCGTGTCGGCGGTGGTGCTGACGGCGGCGCTGTCGGTGCTGAATTCGGGGCTGTACACGGCATCGCGGATGCTGTTCGCCCTGCACCGCCACGGGTGGGCGCCGGGCTGGATCGCGGACACGAACGCACGCGGCGTGCCGTGGAAGGCGATCCTGGCGTCCACGTCGATCGGGTACGTGGCAGTGGTGATGAGCTACGTGTCCCCGGACAAGATCTTCTACTTCATCATCAACTCGGCGGGCGCGGTGGCCCTGTTCGTGTACGCGATCATCTGCGGCTCCCAGCTCCGGATGCGGCGCGAGCTGGAGGTTTCGGCGCCGGATCGGCTGAAGCTCCGGATGTGGGGATATCCGTGGCTGAGCTGGGTCACGCTGGTCCTGACGCTCGTGGTGGTGGCGTCGATGCTGTTCGTCGACGAGGACACGCGAGCCCAGCTGTACCTGAGCCTGATCAGCCTGGCGGTGATCCTGGCCGTGTACGCCCTCATCCGCCGGCGAGCCGGCTCAGGGCCCCGAAAAACACGTCGGTGATCTTGGCCGGGTCCGGGGCGATGAACGCCTGACCTCCGGTGGCTGCGGTCAGCTGGTCCAGTTCCGCCTTGTCCGCGTCCGGGCCGATGCCCACGCCGATCAGGGGGATCGGGCGGCGGGCGTCCTGGAGCTCGGCCAGCTCGGCCAGCAGCTCCGGGCGGGACACGCTGTGGGCGTCCTCGTTGCGGCCGTCCGTCATCACGATCACCAGGTTCAACCGGCCGGGCTCCCACTCGCGGCGCGCCGTGCGGTACGTGTCCAGCACGCTGTCGTAGAGGCCCGTGCCGCCGTCCGGTGTCGCCTTGACCTGGGCGAGCTTGTCCAGCGCGCCGCTCGCGAGGTGCTGGGCCACCGGGGCCATCGGAAGCAGCTCGCGGTAGTCCTTGTCGCCGTCGAGGCGGGTCGAGAACGCCAGCATCCTCAGCTGGGTCGCCGGTTTGAACAGGTGCATCGCCTTGGCCGCCGCCTGCATCGTCACCTGCATCCGGTCGAGCCCGGTCCCGGGGACCTGCGCGTTCATCGACCCCGATACGTCGACCAGCACCTGCACCCGCGCGCTCAGGTTGATGCCGGCCCACTGGTTGAGCAGCTCGTCGACGGCGGCCGCGGGCGGGAGGTTCGCGGCCTTGATGCCGCCCGGCGACACCCGCGGGTCGTCGGGGTGGTCGCGCAGCGCCTGGCCGCCCGCCGCGCGCAGACCGGTCTTCGCGATCGCGTCGGCGCCCGGGTCGCCGAGGACCGCCTCGCGCAGCGCCTCGACGATCGGCCGTTGCTGCGGGGTGATCCCGCTCAGCTCCGCGAACGGGTAGTCCAAAGTGGGCACGGCGGTGGAGTAGACGGCGATCAGCGGCGACTTCGGGTCCTCGACGTTGTGGCGCAGCAAGGAGTTCTCCGACGCGGGGAACGCCGTCACCGCGGCCGTGCCACTGCCGTCGCTCGACCCCGGCAGCCGCGCGATCAGGTCCGTCTCCGTGCCGAGCGTGTTGGCCGAGAACCGCCGCAGCAACGCGACGTACGCGGCCGAGGGCTCGGGCGCCGCCTTGACGCTCTCCCGCAGGCCGAGCAGCGCCACCGCGCCGACCGGGTCGCGCGCCGGGTCGGGCATCCCCGGGACGCTCCCCGGCGCGGCCAGCGCCTCCGCCCAGGTGAGCGCCCGGTCGGGCCAGCCGAGCCCCTTGGCGACGTCCGCCGCGACGGCGAGCACCACCGGTGAGCTGGCCACCGACGCTCCGGTTTCGGGGACGTCGGCCGCGCCGAGCTGGTGGGCGCGGCGCAGCGCGAGCGTGGAATCCGGCACCCAGACCTGCGGCCGCGGGCCCCCGTCGGAGAGGGCGAGCCGCTCGGCCGCCTGCGTCGCCTCCTTGGTTTGGACCTCGACGCTGCCACACTGCAGGTCGAGCCCGCGCGCGACGAGCGACAGCGCGGGGGCGATGTCCGAGGACGCGGTGACGAGGACCTTGGCGGGCTGCTCGCACGTCGGCCGCGAGCGCCCGGCCGACACGGTGATCCACGCCGCGGCGCCGAGGACGAGCACGAGGCCGGTCGCCAGGGCGGGCGCGAGCAGCCGGCGTCGTCTGCCGTCCGAATGACGTCCCATCGGCGCGGCCTCTCTGCGCGAGGCGGGTGGGGATCAAGGCTATCCCGCAACGAACCAGCCGCATGTGCGCCGGACGGCCTAACAGGCCCCCAAAACCGTGAATGCCACCTTGAGGGACTTCAAGTTCCTCAAGGTGGCATTCACGGTTTGGACCGGGGGCTAGACCGGGATGACCGTCGGGACGATCATCGGACGGCGGCGATAGGTGTCGGCCACCCAGCGGCCCACCACCCGGCGGACCGCCTGCGCGATCCGGTGGGTGTCGGTGATGCCTTCGGCCTCCGTGCGCGCCAGCTCCATCTCCACCAGCGGCACGACCGCGTCGAGCGCCTTCGGGTCGTCGGAGAAGCCGCGGCCGGACACCGTGGGGCTGCTGACCGGGCGGCCGGTGCTGGAGTCCACCGCGACGCTGATCGAGATGAACCCGCCCTCGCCGAGGACCAGCCGGTCGGACAGGGTCGACTCGCCGACGTCGCCGACCGACAGGCCGTCGACGTAGACGTGGCCGACCTCGACGCGGCCGGTGCGGGACGCCTTGCCGTCGACCAGGTCGACGACCACGCCGTCCTCGGCGATGACCACGTTCTCCGGGGCGACGCCGGTGCGGATCGCCAGCTCGCCGTTCGCGCGCAGGTGCTTCCACTCGCCGTGCACCGGCATCACGTTGCTCGGCCGCACCGCGTTGTACAGGTAGAGCAGCTCCCCCGCCGACGCGTGGCCGGACACGTGCACCTTGGCGTTGCCCTGGTGGACGACGTTCGCCCCGAGCCGGGTCAGGCCGTTGACCACGCCGAACACCGCGGTCTCGTTGCCCGGGATCATCGAGCTGGCCAGCACGACGGTGTCGCCGGCGCGGATCGAGATCTGCCGGTGCTCGCCGCGCGCCATCCGCGACAGCGCCGAGAGCGGCTCGCCCTGCGAACCCGTCGAGACGAACAGGACCTTGCTCTCCGGCAGGGTGCTCGCCTGGTCGAGGTCGACCAGCAGGCCGTCCGGCACGTTGAGCAGGCCCAGCTCGGCGGCGATCCCCATGTTCCGGACCATCGACCGGCCGACGAACGCGATCCGGCGGCCGTGCCGCTGCGCGGCGTCGAGCACCTGCTGGACGCGGTGGACGTGGCTGGCGAAGCAGGCCACGATCACGCGCTGGTCGACGCGGCGGATGACGTCGTCGAGGACCGGGCCGATGTCGCGCTCGGGCATCACGAACCCGGGCACCTCGGCGTTGGTCGAGTCGACGCAGAACAGGTCGACACCCTCGTCGCCGAGCCGGGAGAACCCGGCCAGGTCGGTGAGGCGCCCGTCCAGCGGCAGCTGGTCGAGCTTGATGTCGCCGGTGTGCAGGACCACGCCCGCCGGGGTGCGGATCGCGACCGCGAGCGCGTCCGGGATGGAGTGGTTGACCGCGAAGAACTCGAGGTTGAACACGCCGACGTCGCGGCGCTCGCCCTCGCGGACCTGGATCAGCTTCGGCCGCTGCCGGTGCTCCTTGGCCTTCGCCGCGAGCAGCGCGTTGGTGAACTTCGAGCCGTAGATCGGCAGGTCCGGCCGCAGGCGCAGGAGGAACGGGACGGCACCGATGTGGTCCTCGTGCCCGTGGGTGAGCACCAGGCCTTCGATGTCGTCGAGGCGGTCCTCGATCGCGCGGAAGTCGGGCAGGATCAGGTCGACGCCGGGCTGGTCGTCCTCGGGGAAGAGCACCCCGCAGTCGACGATGAGCAGCCGTCCGCCGAATTCGAAGACGGTCATGTTGCGCCCGACCTCGCCGATGCCGCCCAGCGCGACGACGCGCAGGGCTCCCTCGGGCAGTTCGGGCGGGGCGTTGGTGGGGCCTGGACCTTGGGGAAGTGAGCTCACCGAGGCAGTGTCCCAACGCTGGTGTGCGAGGTCGGCGCTACGTAGGCCGCTCGCGAATCTGCTTGTGCCACCCGCTCACCATGCCAGGCCTGAGCCGCCGTGTCGCCCAGCGGCACGCCGCCCTGGGCAAGATCGGCGGCGATCAGGGCCGTCTGCTCGGCGGTCGGCGCGACGATCGGGAGCCGCGGGCCGCCGATGTCGAAGCCGCGCAGCCGCAGCGCCGCCTTGCTGAAGGCGACCCCGCCGACCCGCGACATCGCGCGCAGCACCGGCAACATGCCGCGGTGGTTCGTGCGGGCGGTGGACGTGTCGCCGTTCTCGTAAGCGTCGATCATCGCGCGGATCCGGCCCGCGACGACGTGACCGATCACACTCACCACGCCGACGCCGCCGACCGACATCCACGGCAGGTTCAGGCCGTCGTCGCCGGAGTAGTAGGCGAGGTGGGTGTTGGCGATCACCTCGGAGCCGGCGATGAGGTCGCCCTTGGCGTCCTTGACCGCGACGATCCGCGGGTGCTCGGCCAGCCGCAGCAGCGTGTCGACCTCGATCGGGACGACCGAGCGCGGCGGGATGTCGTAGAGCAGCACGGGCAGCCCGGTGCTGTCGGCGACCGTGGTGAAGTGCGCGTACAGCCCGGCCTGGCTGGGCCGCGAGTAGTACGGGGTGACGACCAGCAGGCCGTGCGCCCCGGCCTCCTCGGCCTGCTTCGCCTGCTCGACGCTGTGCGCGGTGTTGTTGGTGCCCGCGCCGGCCACGACGGTCGCGCGGTCGCCGACGGCCTCGACCACGGCGCGGATGAGTTCCTGCTTCTCCGCGTCGCTCGTGGTGGGGCTCTCGCCGGTGGTGCCGTTGACCACGAGGCCGTCGTTCCCCAGCTCCACGAGGTGCTCGGCCAGCTCCTGCGCCCGCTTCAGGTCCAGTGCCCCGTCGGCGTCGAAGGGGGTGGCCATCGCGGTGAGGACCCGCCCGAACGGCCGTCCGGGCGCTGCGGTAGGTGGGTTGGACATGGCAGAACGGTACCTCGTCCCGCCGACGAAAACCGCGCCGACCTGGTCACGGGCGCCAAGTGCGGAGGATTTCCCGGTGCCGGCCGCTCGTCGCGGAACTTCTACTTGACCTTGGTCACGATCGGGGCGGAGATGGGGCCGCCGTCGCCCTTCGCCAGCACGCAGTAGAACTCGCGCGTCGGGTACTCACCCGACTTGTCGGGCACGCTCTGCCACTCGCCCTGCGTCGGGACGAGTGCGCGGTACGTGAGGCCTTGGCGCTGGGTTTCGGGGACGATCGAGGAGCGGAAGGAGGTCGCGCAGCGGGCTTCGGCCACCGCCGTGACGGCGGCCAGGCCCGGGTAGGCGGCGACTTCCGCTTCGCTGTCGGACCAGCTCGCGGTGCCGATGGGGTACCCGGCGTCGTAGATCTCGAGGGTGTGGCTCTCTTTGCAGTCGCCGTCGTTCTCGTCGCTGATGACGCCGCCGTCCTGCACCGGGGCGTTGTAGCAGAGGTAGCTGGAACTGGCGTCCACGCGCATCTGCCCGCCGAGGCCGAACGTCATGGTCGGCAGCATCTGCTGGTCGACGGCCGGGGTTTCGAACGCCTTGCCCGCGAAGAAGCCGCCGACCAGTGCGCCCACGACGAGTACCGCGGCCGCCGAGAGCCACAGGGCGCGGTGGTTCTTCTTCGGCGGCTGCGGCGCGGGGGCGCCCAGCATCGCGGTGCCGTGCGGCGGGGTGGGCCGCACGCCCTGCGCGGTGGTCAGCAGGTTCTGGGCCTGGGCCGCGGTCAGCCGGGCGTCGGGGTTGGCGACGAGCAGGCCGAGGATCGCCGCGGCGAGCGGGCCCTGGCCGCGGGTGAGGTACGGGATTTCGGTCATGATCGCGTGCAGCGTCGCCGCCGTGGTCGCCCGCTCGAACGGCATCGAGCCTTCGACGGCGAAGAACAGCGTCGCGCCGAGGGACCACAGGTCGGACGCGGGCATCGCTTCCCGGCCTTCGACGCGCTCGGGCGCCATGAACGCGGGCGAGCCGACGATCATGCCGCTGGTGGTCAGGCGCGGGTCGTCGACGGCGTGGGCGATGCCGAAGTCGGTGAGCTTCACCCGGCCGTCCGGCGGGACCAGGATGTTCGCCGGCTTGACGTCGCGGTGCACGATCCCGGCGGCGTGCGCGGCCTGCAGCGCGGCGAGCACCCGCTCCCCCAGCTGCGCGGCCTGCGCGGCGGGCATCGGGCCCCGCTGCCGCACGAGCTCGGCGAGGCTCGGCGCCTCCACGAGCTCCATGACGATGAAGGTGGTGCCGCCGTCGGTGACGACGTCGTAGACGGTGACGATCGCCGGGTCGTTGAGCCGCCCGCCGGTACGCACCTCGCGCAGGGCGCGTTCGGAGAAGACGGCGGCCGACTCGGCGTCCGGCAGCCGCAGCTCCTTGACGGCGACCTGGCGGCCGATGACCTGGTCCTGGGCCCGCCACACGACACCCATGCCGCCCCGGCCCAGCTCGCCCAGCAGGAGGTAGCGGCCCGCGACGACCCGCTGACCAGGCGTGGCGGGCGCCTGCGGTGGGTAGGGCCGGGTCTGTTCGTCGGTCACGGTGCTCCTTCGGGCGGCGGTCGCGCAGATGCTAGTCGGACCGCCGCGGAGCGCTCGGGGTTCCGCGGAATTCGGGACTCAGCGGGGCGGGGTGTAGGTCTCCCCGTGGTACGGGATCCACCGGTACCCCGGGGCGAAGTCGCTGAACTCGGCGCGTTTCCCGGTCGCCGCCCAGATGTCTTCGCTGACCACCAGACCGGCGAGGCGCGTCAGGCCGGTCTCGGCCATCAGCTCGTCGTAGGTGCGGAATCCGCCCGTTTCGAACCCGGCGAGGGCGTAGCGGTAGACCGGCGGCGCCGTCCGGAGGAGCCAGTAGAGCCGCCGCGCGACGGCGGTCATGGCCGTCGCCTCCGCCCCCGAGTTCGGCCCGTTCCGGCCGAGACCCTCGGGCTGCACCCCGCACCACCAGCCGCTGCCGTGGGTGAAGACACGCGCCGACCAGCCGTCGAAGTGCCGCGCGAGATCGCGGGCGTGGGTCTCGCGCTCCCCGCATTCGGCGTTGAGGGCGAAGATCCTGGCCATGACCACGTCTCCCCGTTCGTGGGTCAACCGGTGACCGTCAGGTAGATGAGCACCAGGTTGAGAGCGATGATGATCGCCGCGATCACCGAGGCCGCAACCGTCGTCAGCCGGCGGTTCGCGTCCACCCCCATCACATCACGGTCGGCCGTCAAGCGGATCAGCGGTACCAGCGCGAAGGGGATCCCGAACGACAGCACCACCTGGGAAACGACCAGCGCGGTGCTCGGGTCGGCGCCGAGGGCGAGCACCACGATGGCCGGGATGAGCGTGATCAGCCGGCGCAGGACCAGCGGGATCCGCTTGTGCAGCAACCCTTGCATGATCATCGCGCCCGCGTACGCGCCGACCGACGTCGAGGCCAGGCCGGACGCCAGCAGGCCGATCGCGAACATCAGGGCGATGCCGGGGCCGAGCGCCTGGGCGACCGCGCTGTGCGCGCCTTCGATGCTGTCGACGCCGTCCTGGCCCTGGAGGTTCGTCGCGGCGAGCAGGAGCATGCCGAGGTTGACCGCCCCCGCCAGCAGCATGGCCAGGCCGACGTCGGCGCGGGTGGCGCGCAGCAGGCGGCGGCGGGTGGTCACGTCGGGCAGGCCGTGGCGGTCGCGGACCAGGCCGGAGTGCAGGTAGACGGCGTGGGGCATGACCGTCGCGCCCAGCATCGCCGCGGCGATGAGGATGCTGCCCGCGCCGTCGAACCTCGGCACCAGCCCGCCGAGCGTTTGGGTGGCCGACGGCGGCTCGACGAACAGGCTGGCCAGGAAGCCGATCGCGATCACCGCCAGCAGCCCGGTGACGACCCGCTCGAACGTCCGCTGACCGCCGCGGTCCTGCACCGCCAGCAGCGTCAGCGAAACCGCGCCGGTGATCACGCCGCCGACGATGAGCGGCAGGTCGAACAGCAGGTTGAGCGCGATGGCGCCGCCGACGACCTCGGCCAGGTCGGTGGCGATGGCGACGACCTCGGCCTGCGCCCAGTAGGCCAGCCGCGCCGGCCGGGACAGGCGGGCGCGCAGGGCCTCGGGCAGCGACATCCCGCTGACCAGGCCGAGCTTCGCCGACAGGTACTGCACGAGCACGGCCATCAGGTTCGCCGCGACGATCACCCAGACCAGCAGGTAGCCGTAGCGGGCGCCGGCGCTGATGTTGGAGGCGACGTTCCCGGGGTCGACGTAGGCGATGGAGGCGACGAACGCGGGCCCGAGCAGGGCCGACCCGGTGCGCAGGCGGGACACCAATCTCGGGCGGACAGCCTCGGTCACCGCCATGAAGCCTGCCTTTCACCGGATGTCGGGGATCCCAAACCGAAGTTTAGGCATGCCGAACTTTGCTTTTCAAGGGTGAGCGCGCCCACCCTCGCGTCCGGATACCCAAAAAGCCGTGAAGGCCACATCGAGGGACGTAGCGTCCTTGGAGGTGGCCTTCACGGACTTCGGGTCAGGGGTGGGCGACCTCGTGGCCGGATTCGCGCAGCGCCGTGACCGCGTGGTCGAGGTCGGTGGCGCGCACCAGGATGTGGTCGGTGTCGAACGTCGACATCGAGAACAGCGCGACCCCGGCGGCGGCCAGCTCCGAGGCCAGCGCGGCGATGATGCCGGTGAGCGTGAACTCCAGCGGGCCGCGGACCGACAGCAGCCGCCAGCCGTCCTCGGCCGCCGTGCTGCCGCCCGGCTCGCGGCCGGCCGGGCAGATCACGGACAGTTCCTCGGGCGTCCGCGTCACCGACACGAAGGCGTCTCCGGGTTCGAGGAGCTCGGCGGGCACCGCGGCGTCCGCGGGCAACCGCACGACGGCGTACTCGCCGGGCCGGACATCGATCGCGAGTCGCTTCATCAGCCTTCCAGCACCTTCGGGCTCGTGGCGATCTCGGTGCCGTCGGGCAGCGTCGAGATGGTGAAGTCCGCGAACACGTTCGCGGCCGCTTTCTGCAGCTGCCGCAGGCATTCCACGGCCAGCTCGCGGATTTCGACGTCGGCGTGCTCGGTGGCGCGCATCGCGACGAAGTGGCGCCAGGCGCGGTAGTTCCCCGTCACGACGATCCGGGTCTCGGTCGCGTTCGGCAGCACGGCGCGGGCGGCTTGGCGGGCCTGCTTGCGGCGCAGGGTCGCGCCCGGGACGTCGGCGAACTTCTCTTCGAGCCCGGCCAGCAGCTCGGTGTAGGCGTCGACGCTCGCCCGGGTCGCCGCGAGGAACTTCTCGTGCAGCACCGGGTCGTTCGCGATCACCTCCGGCTCGACGAACTCGGCGTTGCGCTCCGGGACGTAGCGCTGCGAGAGCTGGGAGTAGGAGAAGTGGCGGTGCCGGATCAGCTCGTGGGTCAGCGACCGGGAGATGCCGGTGATGTACAAGGTCACCGAACCGTGCTCCAGCACCGAAAGGTGGCCGACGTCGATGATGTGCTCGAGGTAGCCGGCGTTGGTCGCGGTGGCCGGGTTCGGCTTCGTCCAGGACTGGTAGCAGGCGCGGCCGGCGAACTCGGCGAGCGCTTCGCCGCCGTCCGCGTCGGTCGACCACGGCACGTCTTCGGGCGGGAAGAACTCGGTCTTCGCGATCAGCTGCACTCTGGGTGACACGGTTCCGGTCACGTCAGCACTCCTTCTCCCGGCACCCGCGCAGCCTAACCGCGCGGGGCCGCCCACTCCCGGGGGACACGTGACATCACGCCCGCCTTGACTGACGCCACAGATGACGTCATAGTGGTGTCATGGACCTGACGCCGTACATCGCCAACCTTCGCGAGGACCTCGCGAACACGGCTGCCGCCGGGGACGAGCACACCCGGCGGGCGGCCGCACTGCTGTCTTCCGCGCTCGAACCCGCCGTCCGCCTGACTCTGATGAACGCCCTCGCCGACCTCGCCGCCGAGGTCACGGCCGCATTGCCGGGCCAGGTGGTGGACGTCCGGCTCGACGGCCGCGATGTCCGCGTGGTCGTCACCGGCACCGCCGAGGAGACGGCGTCACACGCGACACCACGTGACACCACCCCGCCGCCACCGATCGACGGTGGTGACATCAGCCGGATCACGCTCCGGCTGGTCGAGCAGATCAAGGGGCAAGCCGAGCGCGCGGCGGCGGCCCAGGGCGTCTCGCTGAACACGTTCGTTTCGCAGGCGGTGCAGGGCGCGCTGGGGCACGGCGCGCTCGGCGGCGGGGGCCACAAGCACCACGGCAAGGGCGACCGGCCCGGGTCGCACCTGCACGGCTGGGTCGAAGGCTGAGGGGATCACGATGAGCGAAGAACAGACCACACCGGCCGAAGAGCCGAACGACGAACTGGTCCGGATCGACGAGTTCGACACCGAAGTCCCGCTGGAGCTCGACATCAGCGTCACGATCGGCCGCGTCGAGGTCGTCCTCGACGGCGATTCCGGCGCGCGCGTCGAGCTGCGGCACGACCAGGGCGAGCAGCAGCCGTGGGTGGCGGGCGTCAACAGCCTGCTGTCCTGGGTCGGCGAACGCTTCGGCGACCAGCTGGGCGTCGACCCGGGCGCCTCCCCCGCCGAGGCGGTGCGGCAGAGCCGGATCGAGAAGCTGGGCAACCGGCTGGTCGTGAGCGCGCCGAAGGCGTGGCAGCTGCGCAACGTCGCGCTCGCGGTGAAGGTGCACGCGCCGGCGGGCTCCCACGTCGAGGTGCGGGCCGGCGCGGCGGACGTCACGGTGACCGGCTCGGCCGGCCGCGTCGACCTGCTGACCGGCTCCGGCGAGGTGAAGCTCGACCGCGCCGACGGCTCGGCCACGATCCGCACCGGCAGCGGCGCCGTCAAGCTCGGCCCGACGCTCGGCGGGCTGCAGCTGCGCAGCGGCAGCGGCCACGTCGAGGCGTCGTCGATCGCCGGGTCGGCCACCCTGGCCACCGGCACCGGCGACGTCTGGCTGGGCGCGGTCTCCGGCGAAGTGATGGCCCGCACGGGCAGCGGCGACCTGTCGGTGGCCGACGCCGGTTCGGGCACGCTCGATCTGATCACCGGCTCCGGCGAGGTCCGGATCGGCATCCGCGGCGGGACGGCGGCCGAGGTCGATCTGACCTCCAGCGCCGGCCGGGTCTCCAGCGAGCTGGACGTCGCCGACACCGCCCCCGAAGGCGGCGTGAAGCTGAAGGTCCGCGCCCGCACGGGCACCGGCAACGCCGTGGTCACCCGCGCGGCGAGCTGAGCAAGGGGGAGGGACGGGCCGTTCCCGGCGGGGGTGCCGGGGACGGCCCGTTCGCGCGAACACCGGAAAGCGTCGTGCGGTGGGGTGGAGTGCATGACTCGTCCATGTCGTCCGGCACGTCGCCCGAGCCGGGGATACCTGCCGTGCGCCGCGCCTCAGCGCACCAGCTTCGCCAGCGGCCCCGCCAAGTCGCCCCGCAGGCCTACGGCCACGCCTGACAAGCCGAGCCACTCCGCCATGTGGCGCAGCTCTGCCGCCAGCTCCGGGAGTACCCGGGCCACGTCCGCGCCTTCCTCGGCGAACGCGCCCTGGACCCGCAACACCCCTGCCGCACGGTCGGCCTTCAGGTCCACCCGCGCCACCAGCGAGCCGTCCAGCAGGAACGGGAACACGTAATACCCGTACACCCGCTTCGGCTCCGGGACGTAGATCTCGATCCGGTAGTGGAACCCGAACAACCGCTCGGTGCGGGCCCGCTCCCAGATCAGCGGGTCGAACGGGCACAGCAGCGCGCGGCCCGGCACCGACCTCGGTGTGCGCGACGCCGTATGCCGGTACGCCACCTGCTTCCAGCCGCGGACCTCGACCGGCTCCAGGACCCCGGACTCCACCAGCTCCGTCACCGCCTGGCGGGCCGTGGCCGGGCCGAGGCGGTAGTAGTCGCGCAGGTCGGTCTCCGTCGCGACGCCCAGTGCGCGCGCCGAGCGCTCGATCAGTCCGCGTGCGCCCTCCTCCGCCGAGACCGACCGGGCCAGGATTTCCGGCGGGACCACCCGCTCGGTGAGGTCGTAGAGCCGCTCGAAGGACCGCCGCGTGCCCGTGGTCAGCCGGCCGATGCCGAACAGGTACTCGCAGACGCGCTTGACCTCCGACCGCTCCCACCACGAGCCCGGGCCCCGCCGCTGCGCGTCCGCCTCCACTGCGCGTTCGATGCCGCCCGCGCCGATCGGGCCGAACTCCTTGACCACCGACAGGATCTCGTCGACCAGCCCCGGCGACTTCTCCACCAGCGGCCGGTAGTTCCGCCACCAGCCGTCCCGCTTCGCGCCCGACCGGATCAGCGGCCAGTCTTCGATCGGCAGCAGGCTGGCCTCGTGCGCCCACGTCTCGACCAGCAGCCGCGGCTGGCGGGCCGAGTGCGCCCACGCCGCGCTGTCCAGCAACTCGGGCTCGTACGCACCGAGCCGCGAGAACACCGGCATGTAGTGCGCCCGGACCGCGACGTTCACCGAGTCCAGCTGCAGCAGCTGCACCCGCGAAAGCACGCGTTTCAGGTGCCGCCGCGAAGGCGCACCGGACGGACGTGGGTCGGCGAAGCCCTGCGCGGCCAGGAACGTCTTCCGGGCCGTCGAGACACTGATCGTTTGCATGGTGAGGACATGGTGCCAGCCACCACCGACAGTTTTCGCGAGAACGCTCCACCACCGCCCTCACCGGAGGAGCTTCGCTCCGCTGTACTAACTTCTGCCCATGAGCGACGCCGCCGTCCGCCCCGCCGACCTGTCCGACGCCGCGGAGATCGCCCGCATCCAGCGGGACACCTGGCACGCCGCCTACGAGGACCTCCTCGGCAAGCAGGCGCTGGCCGAACTGGACGCCGCCGACCTCGTCGGGACCTGGACCGAGACCATCGACTACCCCGCCACCCTGGTCTACGTCGCGACCGAGGGCGAGTTCACCGTCGGCTTCTGCGTCGCGGGCCGCGCACCCGAAGGCGAGGTCGCCGCCGCCGACGGGAGCCTGCCCGAGGACGCGGACACCACCGGCCTGATCGCCACCCTGCTCGTCGAGCCGCGCTGGGGCCGCCGCGGTCACGCCGGACGGCTACTCGCGACGGCCGCCGCCGGGCTCCGGGCCGACGGCGCCGGGCGCGGCATCGCCTGGGTCGCCCAGGGCGACCACGCCACCCTCGGCTTCTACCGGCGGGCCGGCTGGCACCCCGACGGCACGGTCCGCACCCTCGACACCGGCGAACGCACGATCCGCGAGGTCCGGCTCACCGGCCCCCTCGACCTCGCGCTCGCCTGAACCCGGGAAGATCACCCACCGCATCACCGCGTACATGAACACGCCTTCGCAGGCGCCCGCGAGCAGCCGCGAGACGTGGTATTCGACGCCCAGCGCCGTCAATCCCGCGCCCACACCCAGCAGAAACGCGGCGTAATTGACAGCAATCGCCACGATGTAAAGCGCGAGCTGGATTCCGACGGCGGCGTGGGAATGGAAGTTGAA
Source organism: Amycolatopsis sp. NPDC051045 (assembly GCF_040682955.1). NCBI lineage: Bacteria > Bacillati > Actinomycetota > Actinomycetes > Pseudonocardiales > Pseudonocardiaceae > Amycolatopsis > Amycolatopsis sp. NPDC051045. Next base: position 464,743 of record NZ_JBFBCC010000005.1, on the reverse strand, counting down.
CGTCCGGTTCAGCACGAAACTCAGCCCGAACGCGCAGCCGTACGCCAGCGTGATCGCCAGCCACACCGGCCGGCCGAGCAGGCCGTGGAACACGGTGAGCAACGCCAGGTCGACCCCGAACGTCAGACCGTTGATGAGGCAGAACCCGAGGAACGTCGGCGCCACGATCCGCGACAGGCCCAGCGGCAGCACGCGCACGACGGCCCGGCAGAGGGCGCCGAATCGGTCAGCGGGCGTACGGGTTTGCTCGGTGGCCACCCCGCCAGCGTGCCGGTGGAGGGTGACGGCCGGCCGTCCGGCAGGTGATCTTCTGGTGCCGGCCACCGGCCGAAAGGTGGGGCCAACACCAGTGCGCGGAGATTTCAGGCTGATAACTTGGAAGAACGCGAGCGATTTTCAGGAGGTGACACGATGAGCTGGATCCTGCTGACGCTGGGCGTGGCGTTCGGTTCGGCCATCGTGCCGCTGATCAACGCCGAAGTGTTCCTGCTCGGGCTGTGCGCGAGCCAGCCGGGGCTGCACTGGCTGTGGCTCGGGGCCGCGGTGGCCGTCGGGCAGATCGCCGGGAAGACGCTGTACTACCTCGCCGCGCGCGGCACGATCAAGCTGCCGAAGCCGCTGCACGACCGCTTGCACCGCGAACGCCCGATGACGCCGCGGCGCGTGCGCTGGCAGCTGCGGACCAAGCGGCTGCGTGGCCGGGTCGAGTGGCTGCGCGAGCGCTGCCACCGGCACCCGCACTGGATGGCCGGGACCTACGGCGTGAGTTCGTTGGTGGGCCTGCCGCCGTTCATGGCGACGAGCGTGCTGGCCGGGCTGGTCCGGATGCGGTTCGTGACCTTCCTGACCACGGGACTGGCCGGAAGGTGGATCCGGTTCAGTTTGATAGCGGCTTCACCCGCGGTGTTCGCGGGGTGGCTGCACCACTGACGCCACTGAGCAGAGTGCGGTCCGCGCGACCCTGCGGCCCGGGAACACGATGCCCTCTATCGCGCCATCTCCTGCAGCAGCGCCCGCGAGGCTTCCTCGCTCAAAGCCTTGCCCGACAAGAGCTTCACCAGCTTCCGGTAGCCGGCGACAGCGCCCGGCTCGTTGATGAAGGCGCTGGCGTGGTGATGCTCCAGCAAGACTATCGGTGACTCACTGGAAAACTCGTAGAGCGCGAACATGTCCCCCTTGCCCGGGTGATATCCCACGTCAGCGGGCACGATCCGCACTGAAATGTTCGAGGTGACAGCCAAGCCGAGCAGGTGGTCGATCTGGTCGGACATGATGTTCGGGTCGCCCACCACTTCGCGGATCGCCCGTTCGGAGACGATCGCCTTGAGCCGCGCCGGCTCATCCCCGGAAAGAATGCGCTGCCGTTTCAGGCGGGCCACCAGCCGCGCATCGACATCCTCCACCCTGATTTCGGAAGCGGCCAGCAAAGCCCGGGCGTAGTCGGGAGTCTGCAACAGCCCCGGAATGACCAGCGGGGACCAATTCGTGATCAGGCTCGCCGAACGTTCGCACTGGATGACCGCGGTGAGCGCCGCGGGCAGATCCGACGGGTTGGCGTCCAGCCAGTTCGGATCCTTCACGTGCTGGGTCAAGGACAAAATCCGGTTCGTCACCGCCCGGTCCACCCGCAGGTACCCGAGGATCCGCGCCACCTCCTCGATCGGCGGCACCCGGACCCCGAGTTCCCACTGGGACAGCAACCGCGGGTCCACCTCCAGCGCCCTCGCCAGCTCGCGCAATCCGAAATTCCGTGCTTCGCGTACTTCGCGCAGCGACGCGGACAACGCCCGTGAACCAGGAGAAGACGAAGTCGGTTTCATGCGGGCGATAATACGAAGGCCCCGCATTTCCCGAATGAACGACAACTGTCAGCGAATTGCCACACCTGGGGAACTCAACGGTCCGCCGCCTCCAGTTCCACGGCTTTCTTCATCGTCTCGCGGGCCCGGCGACGGTCACCGGCGACGTCGTACGCGTACGCGAGCCTGTACCAGACCCGCCAGTTCCCCTGGTCGGCCTCGACCTCCGCGCGGCGCTCTTCGAACCACGCGTCGGCCGCCTCGCGGTCCACCCGGCCCGAGGGCCGGCGCGGCAGGTCCGAGACGTCCGGGAGCGCGCCCTCGGCGTCCAGGCGACGCGACAGGCGCTGGATCTGCAGACCGCTGCGCCAGGTCACGACGACGACCCAGACGCCGAGGACGGGCAGCAGCAGGACGCCGGCCCCCAACGCGATGCCGACGCCCGTTCCCGTCTCGAGCAGGGCGAACGCCCGGTCCGCGAGCAGAACCAGGTACACCAGCAGCGCCGCCGTCAGCAGCAGCGCGACATTGCGGGCCTTCACAGGTCGAGGACGTTTTCCAGACCGACCGTCAGGCCGGGCCGCGTCAGCACCGTGCGGACGCCGAGCAGCACACCCGGCATGAACGACGTCCGGTCGAGCGAGTCGTGGCGGATGGTCAGGGTCTCCCCCTCGCCGCCGAACAGGATCTCCTCGTGCGCGACCAGGCCCGGCAGCCGGACCGAGTGCACGCGGACGTCCTCGACCGAAGCGCCGCGGGCGCCGTCCAGCTCGGCCGTCGTCGCGTCCGGCCCCGGCGTCACGCCCGCCTCGGCCCGCGCGGCGGCGATCATCCGCGCGGTGTGCGCCGCGGTGCCCGAAGGCGCGTCGGCCTTGCGGTTGTGGTGCAGCTCGATGATCTCGGCGGAGGCGTAGAACTTCGCCGCCTGAGCCGCGAACCGCATCGCCAGGACCGCGCCGAGGGCGAAGTTCGGCGCGATCAGCACCCCCAGCTCCGGCTTCGGCTCCAGCAAGGCACGCAGCTCGGCCAGCCGCTCCTCGCTGAAGCCGGTGGTGCCGACGACCGCGTGGATGTCGTGCTCGACCAGGTACTTCAGGTTGTCCATCACGGCGTCGGGGTGGGTGAAGTCGACGACCACCCGGGCGTCGGCCAGCGCCGCGAAGTCGTCGCCGGCGTCCAGCGCTGCGACGAGCTTCATGTCTTCGGCGCCTTCGACGGCGTTCACCACCGTCGCACCCATGCGGCCGCGCGCGCCGAGCACACCGACGTTGATGGTCATGAAGCGATCACCTCGTGCAGGTCGTCCGGAAGGTCGTCGGCGTGAGCGTACGGCCCCACGACCGCCGCCGCCGAGACCCCGCCCGGCCGCGCGAACAAAGTGCGAGCGAGCGCACACACGTCCTCGGCGGTCACCGCGTCGATGCGGGCGATCGTGTCGTCGACGCCCAGGTAGTGGCCGTAGTTGAGCTCGTTCTTGCCGATCCGCGACATCCGCGACGACGTGTCCTCCAGGCCCAGCACCAGCCCGCCACGCAGCTGGCCCTTGGCGCGGGCCACCTCGGCATCGGTCAGGCCGTCGACGCCGACCTTGTCGAGCACCTCGCGGATGACGCCGGCGACGTCGCCGAGCTTCTCCGGCTGGCACCCGGCGTACACGGCCATGTGGCCGGTGTCGGCGTAGCTCGCGACCGACGAGTACACCTGGTAGGCCAGCCCGCGCTGCTCCCGGATCTCCTGGAACAGCCGCGAACTCATGCCGCCGCCGAGCGCCGCGTTCAGCACCGACAGGGCGAAGCGACGGTCGTCGTGGCGCGACAGCGAACGCAGGCCGAGCATGACGTGCGCCTGCTCGGTGTCGTCGGTGTGCAGGGCCAGCTTCGGCACGGTCTTGATCCGGGCGCGGCCCTCGCGCGGGGCGACCGGCGTCGCGGCTCCGGTCAACCGGTCCTTCAAGGCCTTGCGGACCAGCCGGAGCACCTGGTTGTGGTCGATGTTCCCGGCCACGGACAGGACCATCCGCGGCAGCGTGTACCGGCGCTTGTAGAAGTTCCGCAGCGCCGCGGGCGCCATTTCCACAATGGACTTCTCGGTGCCGAGCACCGGGCGGCCGAGCGGGTGGTCGCCGAGGATCGCGCTGACGAACGTCTCGTGCAGCAGGTCCTCGGGATCGTCGTCGCGCATCGAGATCTCTTCGAGGACGACGCTGCGTTCCATGTCCATGTCCCGGTCGGTGCACAGCGCCTCGAACACGACGTCGGTGACCAGGTCCACGGCGAGCGGGAGGTCGGCGTCGAGCACCTGCGCGTAGTAGCAGGTGTGCTCCTTCGCCGTGAAGGCGTTGAACTCGCCGCCGACCGCGTCGATCTCCTCGGCGATCTGCGTGGCGTCGCGGTGCTTGGTGCCCTTGAACAGCAGGTGCTCGAGGTAGTGCGCGGCGCCGGCGACGGCGGCCGGCTCGTCGCGGGAGCCGATGCCGACCCAGAGCCCGACCGTGGCCGAGCGGGACGCCGGGACGTGCTCGGTGATCACGCGCAGGCCGCCGGGCAGAACGCTGCGCTTGACGACCGCACCGTCCGGAGTGGACTCGAGCGTGCGGGTGGTGCCGACGGGCTGCTCGTGCCCGGAAACCTGCCGTGCCATGGGTTCCTTACTCAACTAGCCGCGAAGGCCACCTTGAGGGACTCTTGGTCCCTCAAGGTGGCCTTCACGGACAGACTTGCTCAGGCGTCGGCCTTCTCGGCGTCGGCGGCGGGCGCGTCACCCTCGGCGGCCGGGGCGTCGTCCTCCTTGACCACGATCAGGCTGATCTTGCCGCGGTTGTCGATGTCGGCGATCTCGACGCGGAGCTTGTCGCCCACGTTGACCACGTCCTCGACCTTGTTGATCCGCTTGCCGTTGCCCAGCTTGGAGATGTGCACCAGGCCGTCCTTGCCCGGCAGCAGGGAGACGAACGCGCCGAACGCGGCCGTCTTCACCACGGTGCCGAGGAAGCGCTCGCCGACCTTGGGCAGCTGCGGGTTGGCGATGGCGTTGATCAGGTCGATCGCCGCCTCCGCCGACGGGCCGTCGGCCGCGCCCACGTAGATCGTGCCGTCGTCCTCGATGGAGATGTCGGCACCGGTCTGCTCGGTGATCGAGTTGATCATCTTGCCCTTCGGGCCGATGACCTCGCCGATCTTGTCGACCGGGATCTTCACGCTGGTGACGCGCGGGGAGTACGGGCTCATCTCGTCCGGGCTGTCGATCGCCTCGGCGATGACCTCCAGGATGGTGAGGCGAGCGTCCTTCGCCTGCTTCAGCGCGGCGGCGAGCACCTCGGAGGGGATGCCGTCGAGCTTCGTGTCCAGCTGCAGCGCGGTGATGATGTCCTTGGTGCCGGCGACCTTGAAGTCCATGTCGCCCAGGGCGTCCTCGGCACCGAGGATGTCGGTGAGCGCCACGTAGCGGGTCTCGCCGTCGACCTCGTCCGAGACCAGGCCCATCGCGATGCCCGCGACCGGCGCCTTCAGCGGCACGCCGGCGTTGTACAGCGCCATCGTGGACGCGCAGACCGAGCCCATCGAGGTCGAGCCGTTCGAGGCCAGCGCCTCGGAGACCTGGCGGATCGCGTACGGGAACTCGTCCCGCTTCGGCAGCACCGGCACCAGGGCGCGCTCGGCGAGCATGCCGTGGCCGATCTCGCGGCGCTTCGGCGAACCGACGCGGCCGGTCTCGCCGGTGGAGAACGGCGGGAAGTTGTAGTGGTGCATGTAGCGCTTGTGCGTCTCTGGGGACAGCGAGTCGATCTGCTGCTCCAGGCGAAGCATGTTCAGCGTGGTGACGCCCAGGATCTGGGTTTCGCCGCGCTCGAACAGCGCCGAGCCGTGCGCCCGCGGGATCACGGCGACCTCGGCCGAGAGCGACCGGATGTCGGTGAGGCCACGGCCGTCCATGCGGATCTTCTCGGTGAGGACCCGCTGGCGCATGATCTTCTTCGTCAGGGCCTTGAACGCCCCGCCGATCTCCTTGTCGCGGCCTTCGAAGGCTTCGCCCTCGCCCACGCCGACCTTCTCCAGCACGGCGGCCTTGACCTCGTCGGTCGCGGCGTCGCGGTCCTGCTTGCCCGGGATCTGCAGCGCACGAGCCAGGTCGTCGGTGGCGATCGCCGCGACGGCGTCGTAGACGTCCTGCTCGTAGGCCAGGAAGACCGGGAACTCACCGGTCGGCTTGGCGGCGACGTCGGCCAGCTTCTGCTGGGCCTCGCACAGCACCTTGATGAACGGCTTCGAGGCCTCGAGGCCCGCGGCGACCGCGGCCTCGTCCGGCGCCTTGCCGCCCGCGGCGATCAGGTCGAGCGTGTGCTCGGTGCCCTCGGCCTCGACCATCATGATCGCGACGTCCTCGCCCACGATGCGGCCGGCGACGACCATGTTGAAGGTCGCCTTCTCCAGCTGCGACCAGGTCGGGAACGCGACCCACTGGTCCTCGACCAGTGCGACGCGCACGCCGCCGACCGGGCCCGAGAACGGCAGGCCGGCGAGCTGGGTCGACGCCGACGCGGCGTTGATGGCCAGCACGTCGTACGGGTCGTCCGGGTTCAGGCTCTGGACGGTGATGACGACCTGGATCTCGTTGCGGAGACCGTCGGTGAACGAGGGGCGCAGCGGCCGGTCGATCAGGCGGCAGGTCAGGATCGCGTCGGTCGAGGGACGGCCCTCGCGGCGGAAGAACGCGCCGGGGATGCGGCCGGCGGCGTACATGCGCTCCTCGACGTCCACCGTCAGGGGGAAGAAGTCGAAGTGGTCCTTCGGGTGCTTCGACGCGGTCGTCGCCGAGAGCAGCATGGTCTCTTCGTCGAGGTACGCGACGACGGCGCCGGCGGCCTGCTTGGCCAGGCGGCCCGTCTCGAAGCGGACGGTGCGGGTGCCGAACCGGCCGTTGTCGATCACGGCTTCGGTCTCGTGCACGGTGACTCCGGTGGAGTCGGTCATAGAGTGTTTCTCCTCTTTAGTTCCTTCTATACGGCGCGAGTCTCCCACCCTGGGACCCGTTTCGCTGAGGACGCTCGAGGAATGAGGCCGGTCTTCGATCGAAGCTCCCGGGACTCTTCCCGGAAGCCACTACCGAGGACCGGCGGACGGACCCTCGTGCGCGCTCGCGCCGTTCTTCTTTAAAACGAGGGGGAGCGACCCGGTGGTCACTCCCCCTCGGCTACCACTATCGGCGCAGGCCGAGGCGCTGGATCAGCGCACGGTAACGCTCGATGTCCACCTTCATCACGTAGTTCAGCAGCCGGCGGCGACGGCCGACCAGCAGCAGGAGCCCGCGACGCGAGTGGTGGTCGTGCTTGTGAGCCTTGAGGTGCTCGGTGAGGCCGACGATCCGCTTGGTCAGCAGCGCGACCTGGGCCTCGGGGGATCCCGTGTCCGAGTCGTGCACGCCGTACTCGGCCAGGACCGACTTCTTCTCTTCGGTGGACAACGCCACTTGTGTTGCTCCTCGAAATAATCAGTGCCGTGCGACCCCGGGCGTGGATGCACGCCGGGAAGACGGTCACGGCCGCCACGGACTGCAGCCGGACCCGCTCGTGAGGTTACCAGCCCGCTGAACAGGGCCTTCAGGCGCCGTCCAGCCCGAAGGCACGGACCACCCGGTACCGGGGACCACCCGGCCCGCGTTCGCTGGTCATCAGCGCCACCTCGGTGGCCTGCCAGCTCCGGCTCGCGAAGCCGGCGAGCTCTTCGGTCCAACGCGCGGCGAGCCCCGGTTCTTCCCGGGGGAACCGCGCGAGCGTCAGGTGGGGCCGGTAGGGCCTCTCTTCGGCGTCGGCGCCCGCGGCGTGCGCGAGCGGCGTCAGCTCCGTTCCGGCGACAGTCAACCACAGCACCCCGGGGAACGTCGCGGCCTTTTCCAGCCGGACGTCCACCGCGGCGCGGCCGGCCAGCCGCCCGGCCAGCCAGGCGCTGCGCGTCTCGACGTCGTCCGGCCCGTAGTAGGCGAGGGTGACGTGCCAGCGCTCCGGCGGCTCCCAGCGGAGGCCGTCGTTCCGCTCGCCCAGCGCGCCGGCGACCGCTTCGACGACGTCGGACGGCGGGAGCAGCGCGCTGAACAGAACCGGCATCAGGCGCCGTGGCCCGCCCGGCGGAGCAGGTCGGCGATGGCCGGGAACTCGTCGTCGAGGCGCTTGGCGGCCTCGCCCAGGTCTTCGTCCTCGGCCAGGTCACGCAGGTAGGCGAGGACTTTCTGGTCTTCGTTGACCACCGGGATGTTGTCGCGGCCGACGGTGGGGCGGGAGTCCCGGACGTCCTCCATCGCGGCCAGCATCGCGTCGCGGTTGCCGGCGGCGACCTCGGGCACCAGGATCTTGCGCTCGAGCATGATCATCCTGGCCAGCACGACCGGGTTGCCGATCTTCGCCCGCCGCCCGCTCATCACCTGGCTGAGCATGGGGGCGCTGATCCCGAGGACTTCGGCCAGGAACGCCTGCGAAACGTCGAACGCGACGACGAGCCGGCGCACGCGGTCGCCGAGCGGCTCCCCGTACCACTCGCGCTGCAACGCGATGTTGCGCTGGACGATCTTGTGGTCCTCCACCAGTTCCGCTCCCCTAAACCCGCTCGTCCGGACGGCTTGCGCACACCGTCGGTGAGCATCTTGCCATCGCTGTCACGTGGTTGGACGCGGAATCCCCCATTCGTCCCCGGTCAGGCGTCCGGGGGCAGTTCGAGCGCCTTTCTCGTCTCCACCACGTCGTCGTCGATCTGCGCGACCAGCCCGGCCGAGTCGGCGAATCGCACCTGGTCACGCAGCCGCGCCACGAAGTCGATGGCCACGTGCTGGCCGTAGAAGTCCTCGTCGACGTCGAGGACGAACGCCTCGACGGTCCGCTCGCGCCCGGAGAACGTCGGGTTGGTGCCCACCGAAACCGCGGCGCGCAGCCGGCGTGTGGGATCGGCCGAACGGGTGAACCACGCGCTGTACACGCCGTCGGCCGGGACGGCGGCGAAACGCGGCGTCGACAGGTTCGCCGTCGGGTAGCCGAGCTCGTGGCCCCGGCCGTCGCCGCGGACGACGATGCCCTCCAGGCGGTGCGGGCGGCCGAGCGCTTCGGCGGCGGCGACCACGTCACCGGCGTCGATGCACGACCGGACGTACGTGCTCGAAAAGGTGATCGCCGACTGGTCCTCTTCGGACAGTTCCTTGCCCTGCAGCTCCGCGCCGAACGCGGCGAAGCCGAACCGGCGCCCGAGGGTGCGGAGCAGCTCGACGTTGCCGGCCGCCTTGGCACCGAAGGTGAAGTTGTCGCCGACGATCACCGCGGCCGCGTGCAGCCGGTCGACCAGCACCTCGTGCACGAACTCCTCCGGCTGCAGCCGGGACAGCTCCAGGGTGAACGGCAGTACGCAGAAGACGTCGACGCCGAGGCCTTCGACGATTTCGGCCTTGCGCCGCAACGTCGTCAGCTGCGCCGGGTGGCTGCCCGGGCGCAGCACCTCCGACGGGTGCGGGTCGAACGTCAGCATGACGCTCGGCAGGCCGCGTTCGGCCGCCGCCGCCACCGTCCGGCTGATCAGCTCCTGGTGCCCGCGGTGCACACCGTCGAACACGCCGATGGTGACCACGCACCGGCCCCAGCCGCCGGGAAGGTCCCCCAGCCCACGCCACCGCAGCACGTCACACTCCCGTCTTCTCGAGCCCACCCTAGGCGGGCAGCAACACGACCACTGCTCGGGACACGCCCTGTTCGTCGGCGGCCAGGGCGAGCACCCGGCCGTCGGGTCCGAAGAGCCCGTAGGTGCCCTCGACCCCGGCCGCCGGGATGCGCTGGCCGTGGCGGACCGCTTTCGCCGTCGCGGCGTCGAGGTCGCGGCGCGGGAACGCGGCGGCGACGGCGGCGTCGAGGTCGAGGCTCAGTTCGGGCTGCTCCTCGAGCTGGTCGAGGGTCCTCGCCTTGGCGAGGGTGAAGGGGCCCACCGTGGTGCGCCGGAGCGCCTTGAGGTGGCCGCCGACGCCGAGGTCCGCGCCGAGGTCGCGGGCCAGCGCGCGGACGTAGGTGCCGGAGGAGCACTCGACGACCGCGTCGACCTCGACGTGGTCGTCCTCGTGGCGGACGGCGAGGACGTCGAAGCGGTAGACGGTGACCGGGCGGGCCGGGATGACGACGTCCTCGCCGGCGCGGACGCGGGCGTAGGCGCGCTTGCCGTCGATCTTGACCGCGCTGACCGCGCTGGGCACCTGCTGGATGTCGCCGGTCAGCTTTTCGACGCCGTTGGCGATGGCGTCGTCGGTGACGTGCCGGGTTCCGGCGTGGGCGAGGACTTCGCCCTCGGCGTCGTCGGTCGTGGTGCTGCTGCCGAGGCTCAGCGTGGCGAGGTAGGTCTTGCGGTCCAGCGCCAGGTGGCCGAGCAGCTTGGTGGCGCGCTCGATGCCGAGCACGAGCACACCGGTCGCCATCGGGTCGAGCGTGCCGGCGTGCCCGACCTTGCGGGTGCCCATGATGCGGCGGGCGCGGGCGACGACGTCGTGCGACGTCATGCCGGCGGGCTTGTCGACGATCAGGAGGCCGGGTGGCGGGGCAGGACGGCGGGGCGGTTTCGGGCTCGACACGCGGCCACCCTAGCGGCCGCTGGTCGTGGTTCGATCAGGCCGCTCGGGTCCCGGGTGACGCCGGGGTCAGGCGGCGACGATCGGGGTTTCCGGTAGGGCGGCGTCCCAGCGGCGGCGCGTGATCCGCACCGGCAGGTCCTCGCCGCGGGCCGCGGCCAGGAACAGGTGGGCGCGGGTCCGGCGCCACCACACCAGCAGCCGGAAGGTGCCCACCGCGAGGATGACGACGATGGCCAGCAGCGAGACCCGGAAGTTTCCGCCGGTCCACTGCAGGAACACGCCGACGCCGAGCGCGGCGATCGTCGTCGCCACGAATCCGCCGACGTTGACCACGCCGGTCGCCGTGCCGACGCGGCTGAGCGGGTTGTAGTCGCGGGCGAGGGCGAAGCCGATCATCGACGCCGGGCCGCCGAGGGCGAGGAAGGCGAACGCGGGCACCAGCACCGGCAGCGGCACCTGGCCGGGCCAGCCCAGCAGCACCGCCCAGACCAGCGCGGCGCCGCCGATGTAGCCGCCGACCAGCGGCATCCGCAGCGACGGCCGGCGGCCGATCAGCCCGCCCAGCAGCGGGCCGCCCGCCATCGACCCGAAGACGAACACCGTGAGCAGCGCACTCGCCATGGCCTTCGACTGCCCTTGCCCCTGGACCAGCCAGGGGACGCCCCACAGCAGCGTCAGGGCGTTCGGGGCGAACATCGTGCTGAAGTGGACCCAGAAACCCAGGCGCGTCCCCGGCGTCCGCCAGGCCTCGGCGACCTGGCCGGCGAGTTCCCGCGGCAGGACGGCTTCGCGGACGGGCGGTTGCTCGCCGGCCGGGACGTCGCGGACCCGGAGCGTCACGACGACGGTGTAGAGGACCGTGACGGCGCCGACGGCCAGGAAGGTGGGGGTCCAGCCGGCGCCGTCGAGCAGCAGGGACAGCGGGACGGTGGCGGCGAGGTTGCCGATGTAGCCGACGGCCGCGGTGAACGACGTCAGCAGCGCGTACTGGCGGCCCGGGAAGTGGGCGGCGACCAGGCGCAGCACGCTGACGAACGTGAGCGCGTCGCCGAGGCCGAGGACACCGCGGGCGAGCAGGCCGAGGCCGTAGGAGTGGGCGACGCCGAGCAGGAGCTGGCCGGCCCCGAGCACCAGCACCGCGACGGTGAGCACGCGGCGGGGGCCGTAGCGGTCGACCAGGACGCCGGTCGGGATCTGCATCGCGGCGTAGACGCCGACCTGCAGCACGGTGAAGGTGCCGAGTGCGGCCGCGCCGACGCCGAAGCGTTCGGCTGCCTGCAGCCCGGCGACGCCGAAGGAGGTGCGGTGGAAGACCGCCAGCAGGTAGACGGTGACGGCGGCGAGCCAGATCAGCCAGGACCGGGCGGTGGCGCGGCCGGTGGCGGGCACAAGTTCCTCCTGGGTTTCGGCGTTCGTTCCCCAGTACTTGTATCGCCTAAGCAACGACGAAACATACCCGGACCAGGGTGGTTTTCCCCACAAGTAACGGCCATCACCCGTGCTCAGAGCCGTAACTCGCGTGATTGAAGCCGGAACTCGCGTGATTGAGGACGGAACTCGCGAGTTACGGCTCTGATCACGCCAGTGACGGCTCCGATCACGTGAGTTACGGGTTCAGGCGGGGCGGACGGCGCCGGTCACCGCCCAGTTCCCGGAGCGCCAGCGGGCCAGGACCGCCGCCAGGCGGAGGACCATGAAAAGCGAGAGGCCGGTCCAGATGCCCGTGAGGCCCCAGCCGAAACCCAGTGACGCCCAGATCAGCGGCAGGAACCCGAGGGCCGCGCTGCCCAGGGTCGCGTTGCGGAGGAAGGCCGCGTCGCCCGCGCCGAGCAGGACGCCGTCCAGGGCGAAGACCACCCCGGCGATGGGCTGCAGCGCCACGAAGAACCACCACGCGTGCGGGATCTCGGCGAGCACGCCCGGGTCGGACGTGAACGCGTGCGGCAGCACCCACGACAGCGACGCGAACAGCACGCACAGGAAGCAGCCCAGCAGCAGCCCGTACCCGGTGATCTGCGACGCGACCCCGCGCGCCTGCCGGACCGCGCCGGCCCCCAGGGCCGCTCCGACCAGCGACTGCGCCGCGATCGCCACCGAGTCCAGCACCAGCGCGAGGAACGTCCACAGCTGCAGCACCACCTGGTGGGCGCCGACCGCCTCGGTCGACGTCCGGGCCGCGACCGCCGCCGCCGAGACGAAGCACGCCTGGAACGCCAGGCTGCGCAGCACCAGATCGCGGCCGAGGCCGAGCTGGGCGCGCATCACCTTGAAGTCCGGCCGCAGCCCGGCCTTCTCCTTCGCCAGCGCCGCGAAGAACAGCACCGCCGAAATCACCTGCGCGGCGACGTTCGCGATCGCCGAACCCTCCAGCCCGAGCCCCGCGCCGTACACGAGGACCGGGCACAGCACCGCCGAGATCCCGTTGCCCGCCAGCACGTACCGCAACGGCTTCGCGGTGTCCTGCACCCCGCGCATCCAGCCGTTGCCGGCCATGGTGACGAGGATCAGCGGCGCCCCGAACAGCGCGATCCGCAGCCAGGACACCGCCGCGCCGGCGATCTCGTCGCTGCCCGAGAGGACCCGCGCGATCGGCCAGGCCAGCAGCTGCCCGGCGACCAGCACGAAGAGCCCGACGAACACCGCCAGCCACGTCGCCTGCACGCCCTCGCGGACCGCGTCGGCCCGGCGGCCGGCGCCGTGCAGCCGCGCGGTGCGGGACGTCGTGCCGTACGACAGGAACGTCAACTGGCCCGCCACCTGGGCCAGCACGACGCCGCCGAGCGCGAGCCCGGCCAGCGACAGCGCGTCGAGGTGGCCGACCACGGCGGTGTCGACCAGCACGTACAACGGCTCGGCGGCCAGCACCCCCAGCGCGGGCACGGCCAGGCCCAGCACGCGCTTCGCCGGAACCCGCTCGGTCTCCTCCACGTTCACCACGAACCGGACTCTAACCGCCGCCACCGACCGTCCTGACCGGCGGGAACCCGGGAACTTTCCGCCCCCGCCGTCCGACGCCCGGAGCCGGCTTCAGAGCAGCGGCGCCCGCTCCAGCGCTTCGCGCAGGCCGGCCAGGACCTCGTCGACGGTACCGGCGATCGTGCAGCCCGCGGCCTGCCGGTGCCCGCCGCCGCCGAACTCCGCGGCCACCGCGGAGACGTCGATCCCGATCGAGCGCAACGAGATCTGCCACTGCCCGGGGGTGGCCGGGTCCTGCTTGAGCACCGCCGCGACGGCCGCCTCGCGCACCGAACGGACGACGTCGATGACCGACTCGACCTCTTCGGCGCGCACCGTGCGCGCCGCGTCGACGCGGACCACCGCGTGCACGAACCCGCGGCCCTGCGCGGCTTCCGGCTCCAATCGAGCCTCGCGAAGCACCGACGCGAGCATCGGCAGCCAGGCGAACGGGCGCTCGTCGACGATCCGCCGCACCACCGCTTCCGGGTCGGCCCCCGCCTCCAGCAGCCGGGCCGCCATCCGGTGCGTTTCCGGGCTCGCCCGGCGGAACCCGCTGGTGTCGGTGACGATCCCCGCGTAGAGCCCGCGCGCGATCGGCTCGTCCAGCTCGGCGCCCAGCTCGTCCAGGACCCGGAACACGAGGACCGCGCTGGCCTCGGCGCTCTCGTCGACGACGTGGCAGGTGCCGTAGAAGGTGTTGGTCGCGTGGTGGTCGATCACCAGCACCGCGCCGGCCTGCTCGACGCGCCCGGCGAGCCGGCCGAGCCGCTTCGGGGTCGGCGTGTCGACACAGACCAGCAGCGCGTCGGTGTCCGGCAGGGCGTCCGGGTGGGTGAGCAGGCCGTCCTCGTCGAGCCACCGCAGCGTCTCCGGGGCCTCGTCGGGCTCGCCGAAGGAGACGCGCACCTTCGCGCCCCGCTGGACCAGGGCCCGGCCGAGGGCCAGCGCGCTGCCCAGCGCGTCCGCGTCCGGCCGGACGTGGCCGAGGATCGTCACGTCCGTGGCCGACGCGAGCAGCGCGGCCGCGTCCCGGATGTCCTGCGCCGAAGTAGGGGTCACGGTGCGTCACGCTACGCTCTGCGGGATGCCTGAGTACGCGATGCTGGTCTACCCGTCGGCCAACCGGGTCTACGCCGCCTCCGCCCCCACGCTGCTGCGCGCCGAGCTGGCGGTGTTCGGCGCCGGGCTGGCGGCCGAGCTGTCCGCGATCGAGGAGGTGGAGCTCGGTGGCGTCGGCTACGTGCGCTTCACCAGCTCGGCGCCCCTCGGTGAGCGCGACCTCGCCCTCCTGTCGAACCTCTCGTCGCTGTACGCGCTGTTCGAAGTGGGTGACGGCGTCCTGCGCCCGGTGACGGTGACGCCGCTGGCGAAGGCCGACTCGGACCTGCTGACCATCCAGAAGTACCCGGGCAAGACGAACGAGCTGTTCACCAAGCTGCTGGTGAACGTCACGCTGATGGCGACGGCGGACCCGTTCCCGGACCAGCCGAAGTACCTGCTCGACCCGCTGTGCGGCCGCGGCACCACGCTGAACCAGGCGATGATGTACGGCCTGCACGCCACCGGCCTGGACGTCGACGCCAAGGACTTCGAGGCCTACGAGGCGTTCATCAAGACGTGGCTGCGGAACAAGCGCGTGAAGCACACCGCCGAGTCGGGCCAGCTGCGACGCAACAAGGTCCGCCTCGGCCGGCGGCTCGACATCGAGTACGCGCTGACCAAGGACGAGTACAAAGCGGGCGACACCCGCAAGCTCACCTACTTCAACGCCGACACCCTCACCACCGACGAGGTGCTGCGGGCGAACTCCTGCGACGTGATCGTCACCGACGCCCCGTACGGCGTCCAGCACGGCAGCCACCGCGAAGCCGGTCTCCAGCGCAGCCCGCGTGACCTCCTCGCCGCCGCGGTACCGGTGTGGACCCGGGTGCTGCGCCCGGGCGGCGCGCTCGGCATCTCGTGGAACACGACGGTCCTCCCGCGGGAAGAGCTCGTCGAGGTGCTCCGCAAGGCCGGGCTCGACGTCCGCGAGGGCGGGCCGTGGGAAGAGTTCGCCCACCGGGTGGACCAGGCTATCCTGCGCGACCTGGTCGTCGCGGCCAAACCCGCTTCCTGAGTCCGCAAAAGCGCCTCAGGAAGCGGTGAGCTCACCCGGCTTGGGCGCCTGCCCGTTCTCCTGCGGCAGGCCCGTGGGGGCCGGCGAAGTGCTCAGGCCGCGCTTCACCGAATCCAAAATGGACAGCCCTTGGCCGACGAGCCCCGCGGCCATCTCCCCGAGACCGTCGGCGCCGTTGAGGATGTTGACGTTCGCGCCCGCCAGCCCCCGCCCGGCTTCCTTGACGATCTGCGGCAGCTGGTCGATGAGCATCCGGTCGAGCGCGACCCGGTTGTTGGACGCGGCCGCCTCCGCCTGCACGCGCATCTTCTCCGCCTCGGCGATCGCCAGGATCCGGATCCGCTCGGCCTCCGCGTCGGCGGGCTTGATGACTTCGGCCACCAGCTGCTGTTGCCGCAGCTCGGCTTCGCGCTGGGCCAGCTCGGTGCGCGCGTCGATGACTTCCTGCTGCGCCTTCGCCTGGGCGAGCGGGCCGGCCTGGGCGGCCTCGGCCTGGGCCTTGTCGACCTCGGCCCGGTACTGCGCCTGCACGATCGACGTCTGCCGGGCGTATTCCGCCTGCGTCCGCTGCGACTTCTGCTGGGCTTCCGCCGCGGCCTGATCGGCCACGGCCTGCGCGATCTGCGCGTCCCGCTGGATGGCGGCGTTGTGCGGCGCGGCCATCGCGGCGATGTAGCCGAGCTTCATGTCGTCGATCGACTGGATCTGCAGCGCGTCGACGGAAAGGCCGATCTTCGCCATCTCCACCGCCGAGCCGTCCAGCACCTCGGTCGCGAGCTTCTGCCGCTCGGTGATGATCTCCTCGACGGTCATCGACCCGATGATCGAGCGCAGGTGGCCGGAGAAGATCCGGCCGGTCAGCACGGACATCTGATCCTGGTCGGAGAGGAACCGCTGGCCGGCGTTGACGATGCTCTCGGTGTCGTTGCCGACCTTGAACGCGATCACCGCCCGCACCGTGAGGGCGATGGCCTGCTTGGTCACGCACACCTCGGTCACTTCGGCCTCGCACATGGCGAGCGTGAGGAACCGGACTTTCCGGAAGACCGGCATGACGAACGCACCGTGGCCCGTGACGACCCGGAACGGCGACGCGCCCTGGCTGTTCTTGCCCCCGGAGATGAGCATGGCCTCGTTGGGAGCCGGCACGCGATAACCGAACATCGACTGTCCTTCTGCGAACACTAGGAAGCAGGATCCGAGGCGTCCCACGCCACGACGTCGACCGTGCGCCGTCCCCGGGCTTCGACGACCAGGACGGTCGTGCCCTTCGGCAGCTCCGTGTCGGACCAGGCAAAGAAGGTTTCCAGGCCACCCCTGATCCTGATCAGCACCTCCCCGGGGCCCCGCTGCCCGCGGGTGCCGACCAGGAGGACTCCGGTGCGGCCGGACGGGGAGAGATCGGAGTGCATGGGTGCCGACCTCCCTCGGTGGCCGTCTCGGTGCGAGTTGACCCCGCTCACCCCATTGTGCTCTCGCCGGGCGCGCGCCGGGGCCACTGTGAGGTTCCGATCGGGGAGGCAACCGGGCGGGCCGCTCAGGCGTGCAGGACACCTGCCCCTGGCTATACTCCGGAACGTGACCACCCGGCAACGCCCCCTGCGCGCGGACGCCCGGCGCAACCGGGAAGCGCTGGTCGCGGCCGCGCGGGAAGTGTTCGGCGCCAAGGGGGTCGACGCTCCCCTCGACGAGATCGCGCGGCGCGCCGAGGTCGCCATCGGCACCCTCTACAACCGGTTCCCGACGCGGGTGGACCTCGTCGAAGCCGCGTTCCTGCCGACGCTGGACGAAGCGAAGGCGGTGACCGAAGAGGCCCTCGCGTGCGCGGACCCGTGGGAGGGGTTCGTCCTGTTCCTCGAGCGTTCGGTCCTGATGCAGGTGGCCGACCGCGGGTTCACCCAGGTGTGCGCGCGAGCGTTCGACCCGGATTCGGGGCTGGAGAAAGCCAAGCACGCCATGGCTTCCCGGATGGAGCGGATCATCACGCGCGCCCAGGAAGCCGGCGCACTGCGGCCGGACTTCCGCAACCACGACCTGGCGGTGGTCTTCGCCGCGGCTTCCGCGGCGCCGGACTGGCGGCGCGGGCTCGCCCTGGTCCTCGACGGCCTGCGCGCCTCGGCCGCCCACCCGCTGCCGTGACCTGGCTCGCCGACACCCGCGCGTCGTACGACACGGTCGCGGAGAGTTACGCCGACTTCGTGTCCGACGCGCTCGAAAAGCAGCCGTACATGCGCGCTGCGCTGACGCTGTTCGCCGCCCAGGCCGACGGTCCGGTGGTGGACGTCGGCTGCGGCCCGGGGCAGTTCACCGGGTTCCTGGCCTCGCTGGGCGCCGAGGCGTCCGGGATCGACCTCTCCCCCGCGATGGTCGGCCTCGCCCGGAGTGCGCACCCGCAGCTGCGGTTCGAAGTCGGCTCGATGACCGAGCTGGCCCTGCCCGACGCGTCGGTGGCGGGCGTGCTGGCGTTCTGGTCGCTGATCCACGTCCCGGACGACGAGGTCCCGGTGGCGCTCGGGCACTTCCGGCGCGTGCTGCGGCCCGGCGGGCTGCTGGTGATCGGCTACCACGTGGGCGCGGGAACCCGGCTGAAGACCGAAGGCTACGGCGGGCACCCGATGCGGGTCCACATCCACCTCCGGCAGCCGTGGTGGCTGGCCCGGCAGGTGCGGAAGGCCGGGTTCACGATCGAGGCGGAATGGTCGCTCGACCCGGAAAACCCGGTGTCGCAGGCGATCCTCTTCGCGCGGACCGCGGAGGAGAGCTAGGCGAAGGCCTGCTCGGCAAAGCCGAGACCACCGCGCTCGGTCATGGTGAGGACCTGCCGGTCCACGTGCTGCGGCGGCGTGCGCAGGTACTGCCGGAAGCCCCGCGCGCGGAACCTGAGGTCGAACTCGTGCCCCTCGAGGTGCCACAACGGGTACGGGCGCTCGTCCGGGGGGTCGAGGCGGTGGAGGTCCGCGATCTCCAGGTTCCCGTGCAGCGGACCGATGTCGCCGGTGAGGTCCCAGGTCTGCTCGAACACCAGCGTCGCCGGGGCGATCCAGAAGGTGAAGTACTTCTGGCGCGGCGCCGGATCGACCCAGCGCACGATGTAGTCCAGGTCCAGCAGGAGCCGGGCCGGCGGGAGGTCGTCGTCCTCGGCGACGCTGAGCGCGTGGATCCGGCAGTCGTGCCAGCCCATGACCGGGAAGTCCGCGTCGGTCCAGACGGCCTTGGACAGCCCGGACGGCGAATCACTCACGACAGGCGCTCCCCCACGAACTTCAGGACCTCCGGCAACGTGCCCCGCCAGTATTCGTCGTTGTGCCCGCCCGGGGAGAACCGCGACACCTCGGGCGAAACCGCCTTCACCAGCCGACGGTCCGCACCGAGAAACGGGTCCGACTCGCCGCACCACACGCCGAGGCCCGCGGGGCGCAGGTCGGCTGTGTGCAGCAACGGTTCCGCCGCCCGCCAGTTCGTCTCGTCCGCGAACACCTTGCGGCTGCGGGCGTCCGGCCAGCTGACGAACAGCGCCGCGCTCGCCGTGGCCACCGCCTTCAGGTCCGGGTGGGCGCGGGCGAACCGCAAGGCGCCGAAGCCGCCCATCGAAATGCCGAACACCGCCGAAGCCGGGCGCAGGTCCCGGCCGGCCAGCCAGCCGGGGACTTCGTCGGTGAGCATGCGCTGCGGGTCGTCGCCGGAACCGACGTCCACCCAGTAGTGGTCGCCGTCGAGCGCCGCGATGGCGAAGGGCGGGGTGCCCGCGCGGACCGCTGTCGTCAGGAGCGAGGGGACGCCCAGTTCGAGGAAGGTCCGTGCCCGGGCGCCGCGGCCGTGCAGGGCCAGGCACACCGGAAGCCCCGAAGCCGGGACGCCTTCGGGCGTGATCAGCACCAGGTCGACGTCGGTGCCGCGGGCCGCCGACCGCGTGCGGTGCACCGTCACCGGGTCACGCAGCGCCGACGGGTGCGTCGGCACCGGCACCGCGGGCGGGCCGGGCGGCGGCCCGGACGGCGTCGACGAGCAGCCCGCCAGCAGCGCCAGTGCGCTGCCGGCGAGCAGGCCGCGTCGGGACAGCACGGAGCTCAGCTCCGGCTCTCCTCCTCCGCGAGCTCGTCGTCATCGGCCTCTTCGCGAGGCGCCTTGTAGGGGTCGGGCTCGCCCGCGTGCTGGGCACCGGTCGCGCGCCGCGCGACCTCCGCGTCGGCCTCGCGGGCCTTCGCGAGGAGGTCCTCGATCCGCTTCGACTCCTCGGGAATCGTGTCGGCGACGAAGGTCAGCGTCGGCGTGTAGCGGACCCCGGTGCCCTGCCCGACCTTGGTGCGCAGCACGCCGCGCGCCGATTCGAGCGCGGCCGCGGCACCGGCGAAGTCCGGGGGGATGTCCAGCTTCTCGCCGAGCACCGTGTAGTACACCGTGGCGTCGTGCAGGTCGCCGGTGACCTTCGTGTCCGTGATGGTCACGTAGTCCAGCCGGGGGTCCTTGACCTCGTGTTCGATCGCGGACGCCACGATCTGCGAGATCCGCTTGGCGAGCTTGCGCGCCCGAGCAGGATCAGCCATGTCGTTCTCCTAGAGGAATTCAATCGTCTGGACCGAGCAGCCGGCGATGGGCGGAGAGCAGTTCGAATTCCGGCCTGCTCGCCACGTACCGCTCACACGAGTCGAGCACGTCACGGACGTGCTCGCCACCTTCGGCGACCACGGCCACCCCGATGAGGGTCCGGCGGTGCAGATCGGTGTGCCCGGCTTCGGCCACTGACACGGCGAAGCGCTTGCGCACCTCGGCCAGCACCGGACGGACCACGGATCGCTTCTGCTTCAGCGAATGGACGTCGCCGAGCAGGATGTCGAGCTCGAGAGCTCCGACGAACATAGGCAGTTTGGGTGGTGTCGTAGGGATGGGAACGATCTCGAGGGGGCTCCGGGTGGCGGAGCCCCGGCCCGGGTGTCACAGCGAAGGCCCCGGGTGTGCGGCGAACCGCACACCCGGGGACACACGCCTTACGCTCGCGGCTTCTCGCGCTGCTCGTACGTCTCGATCAGGTCGCCGACCTTGAGGTCGCCGTACGAACCGAGGGTGAGACCGCACTCGTAGCCTTCGCGAACCTCGACCACGTCGTCCTTGAACCGCCGCAGCGAGCTGACCGGCAGGTTCTCCGCCACGACCGTGCCGTCGCGAAGCAGACGGGCCCGGGCGTTGCGCCGGATCTCGCCGGACATGACCAGGCAACCCGCGATCGTGCCGATCTTGGAGGACTTGAAGACCTCGCGGACCTCCGCGCGGCCCAGCTCGACCTCTTCGTACTCCGGCTTGAGCATGCCCTTGAGAGCCTGCTCGATCTCGTCGATCGCCTGGTAGATGACCGTGTAGTACCGGACGTCGACGCCCTCGCGGGTGGCCCGCTCGGTCGCCTTGCCCTGGGCGCGGACGTTGAACCCGAGGACGATCGCGTCGGACGCGGTCGCCAGGTCGATGTCCGACTCGGTCACGCCACCGACACCGCGGTGGACCACGTTCAGCTCGACCTCGTCGCCGACGTCCAGCTGGAGCAGCGAGGCTTCGAGGGCCTCGACCGTACCCGAGTTGTCACCCTTGATGATCAGGTTGAGGCTGTTCGTCTCCTTCAAGGCGGAGTCGAGGTCCTCGAGGCTGACCCGCTTGCGGCGCGACGCGTTGAGCGCGTTGCGAGTACGAGCGGAACGGCGCTCGGCGATCTGCCGGGCGACGCGGTCCTCGTCGACCACCAGGAAGGTGTCGCCCGCACCCGGCACCGAGGTGAACCCGATGACCTGGACGGGACGCGACGGGAGCGCCTCGGTGACGTCGACGTTGTGCTCGTCGACCATCCGGCGGACGCGGCCGTAGGCGTCACCCGCCACGACCGAGTCACCGACGCGCAGCGTGCCGCGCTGGACCAGGACGGTGGCCACCGGGCCGCGGCCGCGGTCGAGGTGCGCCTCGATCGCGACACCCTGGGCCTCCATGTCCGGGTTGGCCCGGAGGTCCAGAGCGGCGTCGGCGGTCAGCAGGATCGCCTCGAGCAGGCCGTCGATGTTGATGTTCTGCCGCGCGGAGATCTCGACGAACATCGTGTCGCCGCCGTACTCCTCGGCCACGAGGTTGTACTCGGTCAGCTGCTGCCGGATCTTGTCCGGGTTCGCGCCTTCCTTGTCGATCTTGTTGATCGCGACCACGATCGGCGCCTTGGCGGCCTGCGCGTGGTTGATCGCCTCGACCGTCTGCGGCATCACACCGTCGTCGGCCGCCACCACGATCACCGCGATGTCGGTCGAGTTCGCACCACGGGCACGCATGGCGGTGAACGCCTCGTGGCCCGGGGTGTCGATGAAGGTGATCAGGCGCGGGTTGCCCTCGAGCTCGGTCTCGATCTGGTACGCACCGATGTGCTGCGTGATGCCGCCGGCCTCGCTCTCGCGGACCTTCGTCTTCCGGATCGTGTCGAGCAGCCGGGTCTTACCGTGGTCGACGTGACCCATGATGGTCACGACCGGCGGCCGGATCTGCAGGTCCTCTTCGCCACCGGCGTCGTCGCCGTAGGTGATGTCGAAGGTGCCCAGCAGTTCGCGGTCCTCCTCCTCGGGGCTGACGACCTGAACGTGGTAGTTCATTTCGCCGCCGAGCAGCTCGAGGATGTCGTCCGACACGGACTGCGTCGCGGTGACCATCTCGCCGAGGTGGAAGAGCACCTGCACCAGCGAAGCCGGGTTGGCGTCGATCTTCTCGGCGAAGTCGGTCAGCGAGGCACCGCGCGGCAGCCGGATCGTCTCGCCCTGGCCCTTGGGCAGGCGGACGCCGCCGACGCTGGGCGCCTGCATGTTGTCCATGTATTCCTGGCGCTTCTGCCGCTTCGACTTGCGGCCCTTGCGCGAGGGACCACCCGGGCGCCCGAAGGCACCCGCGGTACCGCCACGGCCACCGGGGCCGCCACGGCCACCGCCGCCGCCACGGAAACCGCCGCCACCGGCCGGGGCACCGCCACCGGGACCGCCGCCACCCGGACGGAAGCCGCCACCGGCGCCGCCACCGCCACCGGGACCGCCGCGGAAGCCACCGCCGCCGCCACCGCCACCGGGGCCGCCGCGGAAACCGCCGCCGCCGCCACCGCCACCGGGGCCGCCACGGGCGCCGCCACCGGGACCACCACGGGCGCCGCCACCGGGACCACCGCGAGCGCCGCCACCGGGACCGGCGGCCGGGCGCTGCGTGCGGCCCGGCATCATGCCGGGGTTCGGCCGCGGGGGCATGTTGCCCGGGCTCGGCCGGTTGCCACCGGCGCCACCACCCGGCCGCGGGGCCGGACGGTCACCGCCGGCGCCACCGCCGGGACGCGGCGGGCGGTTGTCGCCGCCCTGACCGCCACCGGGGCGCGGGCCCTGGGGGCGCGGCGGGGCGCCGGAACCGACGCCGAACGGGTTGTTGCCGACGCGCGGGGTGCGCGGGCCGGGCTTGGGACCGCCGGGCTTGGGGCCCTGCGGCTTCGGCGGGACGACCGAACCGGTGTTGCCCGAAGGCGCGGCCGGGGTGTCCTGCTGGGGAGCGGCGGGCGCGTCCGCTTTCGCGGCCGGGACCTGCTCCTCGGGTGCGGGTGCGGCGGGCTGCTGACGCGGGCCGGGCCGGGGGCCGGGGCGCTGCCCCGGGGTGGCCGGCTTCGACGCCGCGGGCGCCTGCTGCTGCTGGGGTGCCGCCGCCGGGGCCGGAGCGGCCGGGGCGGGTGCCGCCTTGGCCGCCGGAGCCTGCTGCTGGGCAGGCGCGGGGGGCTTCGGGGCGGCGGGCGCACCGGGCTTGGCGGCCGGCGGGCCGGGGCGCGCCGACGGACCGGGGGTGGGCTTCTTGGCGCCCTTGGGCGCATACGCGTCGCGCAGACGGCGGGCGACGGGCGCCTCGACCGTGGACGACGCGGACTTGACGAACTCGCCTTGTTCCTTCAACTTCGCGAGAACGTCCTTGCTGGTGATGCCGAGCTCTTTCGCGAGCTCGTGTACGCGGGCCTTGCCTGGCACAACTCTCCTCATCTAGGGGAGGCCAGGCGGGGGACCCGCTGACCTCGTCCTTATTGTCTGACGCTCATGGCTTCAGCTTCACGGCTGACTCATGACGGGTCGACCTGCTTCCTTGATTCCTCGCGAAGCCGGGGACGTCCCTGCTTCGTGGTGCGTAGTGGTGCGCCCGACGTGCTCGCGGACCTCGCGAGCGTCGAGCGCCCCGGGAGCCCGCAAGGCTCTCGGGAAGGCTCGCCGCCGTTCGGCTTTGGCCAGGCAGTCCGGGTCGGGGTGCAGCCAAGCTCCCCGGCCCGGCAGCCGCCGACGTTCGTCGACGACCACCCGCCCGACCACCGCGACCACGCGCAGCAGCTCACCGATCAACGCCCGCCGCTTGCAGCCGACACAAGTCCGCACCGGGCAATTCCGGTGGGGCTGGTGCTCGGCTACCCGCCGCGGGCTTCGAACCACTCCCGAGTCTACCGCTTCGACCTTCACTCAGCCGAACCGGTTGTCGCGGCGGGCCGCGATGGACGTGCGTGGTCTTGATCACCCTCGTCGTCCACCGGTGCGGCGTCACTGCGGATGTCGATCCGCCAGCCGGTCAACCGGGCGGCCAGGCGGGCGTTCTGGCCCTCCTTGCCGATCGCCAGCGACAGCTGGAAGTCCGGCACCACGACGCGAGCGGTCTTCGTCCGCTCGTCCACGACCCGTACCGAAACAACCTTCGCGGGCGACAGCGCATTCCCGACGAAGCGAGCGGGGTCCTCGGAGAAGTCGATGATGTCGATCTTCTCACCGGCCAGCTCGCTCATCACGTTGCGCACGCGCGCGCCGACCGGGCCGATGCAGGCGCCCTTGGCGTTGACGCCCGGCACGCTGGACTTCACCGCGATCTTCGTGCGGTGCCCCGGCTCGCGCGCCACGGCGGCGATCTCGACCGTCCCGTCGGCGATCTCCGGCACCTCCAGCGCGAACAGCTTGCGCACCAGGTTCGGGTGTGACCGCGAGAGCGTGATCTGCGGGCCGCGGTTGCCGCGCGAGACCGTGACCACGTACGCCTTGATCCGGCTGCCGTGTTCGTAGGACTCCCCGGCCACCTGCTCGGCGGACGGCAGCACGCCCTCGGTGTCACCCACCTGGACCACGACCATGCCGCGCGCGTTGGCGCGGGCGTCGCGCTGGATGACGCCGGCGACGATCTCGCCCTCCTTGGTGGAGAACTCGCCGAAGGTCTTCTCGTGCTCGGCGTCGCGCAGCCGCTGCAGGATGACCTGGCGTGCGGTGGTGGCGGCGATCCGGCCGAACCCCTCCGGGGTGTCGTCCCACTCCTCGTCGACCTGGCCGTCGGGGGTCAGCGTGTGCGCGAGCACACGCACCAGGCCCGTCTTCCGGTCGATGTCGACGCGGGCGTGCGACTGGTGGCCCTCGGTGTGCTTGTACGCGGTGAGCAAGGCCGTCTCGATGGCCTCGATCACCGTTTCGAAGGGGATGTCCTTGTCCCGTTCGATCGCCCGCAGCGCGGCGATGTCGACGTTCACTTCGACCCCTTCTCCGTCTCGGCCGCGATCATGCCGGACGCGTCGTCTTCGAGCAGTTTCAGGTCCTCGGCGGGCGGCTGCTTGAACTCGATCTCCACGACCGCCTTCGCCACGTCGGCGTAGCGGACGTCGCGGAACTTGCCATCGGCCAGGACGCGGGCGGCGTCCTGGCCCGCGTGACCGACCCGGCCGACGAAGGGCGCACCTTCGGCCGGGGTGATCTTCACCAGGCGGTACCGCGCGCGCCGCCAGTGCCGGGCCTGGGTGAGCGGGCGGTCGAGGCCCGGCGAGGTGACCTCCAGCGTGTACGCGCTCGCGAGCACGTGCTCGTTCTCGTCGAGCGCCCCCGAGACCGTGCGGCTGATCTCGGCGATCTCGTCCAGCCCGACACCGTCGTCGGAGTCGACGACGACCTTGACCAGCTGCCGCCGGCCGGCCTGCTGCACCTCGAACGAATCGAGGTCGAAACCCGCGGCGGTGACGGCTTCGGCCACGATCGGCTGAAGCCGGCTGGCGAGTTCTCCTGGCACGTGGGGGTCTCCTTGCTCGGACTGGATGGTGGTCGGGTCGGTGGTGGACCAGCTTATCCGGTCGCCCGGTCACCCCGCGCGAGCGGCGGGGCCGCCCGGGGGCCTGGCAGGATGGGGCGGCGTGACCGGAAGACCGACCGAGCTGACCCGTCGTGCCGCCCTCCGCGTGGGGGCGCTGGCCGCATTGGCCGTTCCCCTCGCCGCCTGCGGGCCCGGCTACGACGAAAGCCCCGACCCACTGCAACCGCTGCTGGCCGCCGCCGAGGCGGACGCCGCCGCCGCCCGGGCGCTGGCCAAGGGGGCCGACGCCGACGCCGCCGGCCCGCTCGCCGACGCGCGCGCGGCGCACGCGGCCGCGCTGAAGTCCGAAGTGGGCCGGCTGAACCGGCCCAAGCCGTCGCCGTCCCCGACCCCGCCGGCGCCCGCGGCGCTGAGCGACCTGAAGGAGCGGCTGGCGGCCGCGCGCAAGCAGGCCGAAGACCTCGTCCCCGGGCTGCCGCGCTACCGCGCCGGGCTGGTCGCGGCCGTGGCGGCGGGCTGCGGTGCGCTGCAGCGCACCGCACCGGC
The DNA here is from genome assembly GCF_040682955.1 of Amycolatopsis sp. NPDC051045. Classification (NCBI taxonomy): domain Bacteria; kingdom Bacillati; phylum Actinomycetota; class Actinomycetes; order Pseudonocardiales; family Pseudonocardiaceae; genus Amycolatopsis; species Amycolatopsis sp. NPDC051045. The sequence continues at coordinate 438,661 of NZ_JBFBCC010000005.1, read as the reverse complement.
GCTGGGTCCGGGCGAGGACGCCCCGAAGGTGGGGGCCACCCCGTCCGGCGCCGTGCCGCCGGAGGCGGTGGACCCGCTGCAGGCGGCGCTGGCCGCCGAGCACGCCGCCGTGTGGGTGTACGGGCTGGTCAGCGCGTTCCTCCCGGGCGACTTCGGCGACGCCGAGAAGAGCGGGGCCGCGGAGCACGCCCTGCGCCGTGACCTGCTGCAGTCGATGCTCTCGGCGGCCGGGGCCACCCCCGTCGCCCCGGAAGCGGCGTACGTCCCGAAGAACCCGGTGACGGACGCGACGTCGGCGGCCCAGGTGGTGGCGACGGCCGAAGCGGACTGCGCGTCGGCGTGGCTGGCGGTGGTGAACCACACGGACGACGCGGGCCTGCGCACGACGGCCCTGCACGCCCTGGTGGCGGCTTCGCGGCGCGGTACGCCGTGGCGGTCCGAGGCGGGCGAGAAGCCGACGGCGATCGCCCTGCCCGGCCAGCCGGCCTGAAGGGGGTCAGGAGTGGGTCAGCTGTGGAGGTCGGCCGAGAGGCGGAGGGCGTCGTCGGCGATCTTCTCGATCAGGTCCTTGTCCTTGTGCTTGGCGTAGAAGTCGGCCAGCACGATCGTCGTGTTCGTGCCGTCCACCTTCGACGCGTACGCCGCGTCACTGCCGCTCACGCTCGGGGTGCCCGTGGCGGCGAACGTCTTGTCGCGGACCAGGTCGGTGACGTTGCCGGTGCCGTCCTTCTCCGTCAGCGCCTTGAGCGCCTTCGCCTTCGACGAGTCCGGCATCCCGACCACCACCACGGACACCAGGGCCTTCGCCCCGCCCGACTCCGTCGTGTACAGCGCCCGGACCAGCGACTGGCACGGGTTGTCCTGGAAGAAGTCCTTGGTATCGCCGTAGGACTTCGCGGTGCAGTCGCCGGTCTTCTCCGGCCCGGCGACCTTCGTGAACTGGAACTGCCCGGAGTTCTGCGCCGGCGGCTGCGCCACCGGCTCGTCCGGCGCGGAGTCGTGCCGGATCAGGTACCACAGCAGCCCGGAGACGACGGCGATCGCGACCAGCCCGGCGCCCCTGAGCAGCAGGGACCGGGTGTCGCGCGCCGGCGGCACGGGCGGCCGGGGCTGCGGGGGAACCGCGCCCAGCGGGGCCGTGTCGGACGGGCCTGGGGTGAAATGCGCACCAACCACGGGGCCATACGGTAGTTCACCCGCCCGTGGCCGTTCACTCGAATGCGGGTAACAGGCGTTCGACGTCGTCAAGGGTGTTGTAGAGGTGGAAGCCGACCCGCACCCGGCCGCCGCGGACGCTCGAGACGATCCCCGCCTCGGCCGCCCGTTCGGGAGAAGCGTCGAGCGCCACGATCGCAGTGCCGCGCGGCGGCAGCCCGAGCTTCTCCAGCAGCGTGTCGGCAAGCCCGGTGTTGTGCGCCCGGACCTGCGCGAGGTCGAGGCCGCCGAAGTACTCCAGCGCCACGGCCGAGCCGACGTGGGCCAGCCAGACCGGCGAGAGGTCGAACGCGCGGGCGTCGCCGGCCAGCCGCAGCGGGAGGCCGTAGACGGTGGCCCACGGGTCCTCCCCCGCGTACCAGTTCGCCGCGACCGCGCGGGTGCGCTCCTGCGCGTCCGGCCGCACCGCGAGCCACGCGCTGCCACGCGGTGAGCAGAGCCACTTGTAGCCGGCCCCGACCACCCAGTCCGCCCAGGCGACCTCCAGCGGCAGCCAGCCGACCGCCTGGGTCGCGTCGAGCAGCACGGCCGCCCCGGCGGCCTCGGCCGCGCCGCGCAACGCCGGGAGGTCCATGATCCGGCCGTCGGCGGACTGCACGACGCTCACCGCGACGACGTCGTGGCCTTCGACCCGCGACGGCAGCACGTCCAGGGGCACCTCGGTCACCGTGACGCCGGGGTTCGCCGCGAAGGGGAACGTCACGCTGGTGAAGTCCCCTTCGGCGGCGAGCACCCGGGTGCCGGCGGGCAGCGCCGCGGCCACGTTCGCGATCAGCTGCGAGACCGACGCGCCGCTCGCGACGCGGCCGGGTTCGACGCCGAGCAGCCGGGCGAACCCGGCCCGCGACCGCTCGACGTACTGGTCGAACTCCCCCGGCCGGATCGCTCCGGTCCGCCACCGGTCCACCGATGCGGCGACGGCCTCGGCCACCGGCGCGGGCGGGATGCCCACGCTGGGCGTGTTCAGGTATCCGGGCGGGACGGCGAAGTCGGTTCCGAAGGCACGCATGCCCCGACCCAAGCAGATCCGGCCGGGCCGGTTCACCCGATTTTCGGCAGCAGCGCGGTGACGTCGGCGTAGCCCGGCGGGCTCAGCGGCAGGTCACGGCCTTCGCGCACGGCCAGCGCGGTTTCGGCCGCGGCCGCGAGGGCCATCCGGTACGGCAGCGAGCCCAGGCTGACCCGCGCGACCCCCAGCTCCGCCAGGCCGGCCACGGTGACCCGGCCCGGCAGGAACAGCAGGTTGAGCGGGACGCCGACGGCGACGATCCGCTCGACGTCACCCGGCTCGGCGAGCCCGGGCACGAAGACGCCGTCGGCGCCCGCCGCCGCGTACGCCCGCACCCGCCGCTCGGCTTCGGCGATCGAGCGGTCGCCGGCCCAGTGCGTGTCCGTCCGGGCGTTGACGAACAGGCCGGGCACCCGGTCCTTCACCGCCTCGACCAGCGCACAGTGGACGTCGACCGGCGCGAGCGTGCCGTCGGGCCTGCCGTCTTCGAGGTTGACGCCGACGGCACCGGCGCCGGCCAGCTCGGCGGCGAGGTCGGCGACCGCGGCCGGGTCCGCACCGAAGCCGTCGGCGATGTCGACGCTGACGAGCGCGTCCAGCCGCGCCAGGCGGGTGGCGAGGGCGACGGTCGCGTCGCGCGTCGACGGTGCGCCGTCGGGTTCTCCCGCCGCCGCGGCCACGCCGAGGCTGGTCGTGCCCAGGGCGCGGAAGCCCTGCGCGGCGAGGAAGGCGCCGACGCCGAACTCCCACGCGTTCGGCAGCAGCAACGGGGAGCCGGGCACGTGCAAGGCACGGAATTCGTCCATGGGCCCGAATCTAGGTCCGCGACGCTTCGGCGGGCACCGAAGCGAACGGCTCCAGCACCCCCGGCACGGCCGCCACCGCGAACGCGAGGCCCTCGGCGGCGTCGGCGTCGCGGATCGAGTAGGCGCCCGATCCGGCCGCGGTGGTCGCGGTGAACGTCGCCAGCCCGCGACGGCGCTGGAACACCGACTGCTTCACCGTCCAGCCGAGCACTCCGTCCCGCGCCAGCACGGCCGTGCTTCGCCGGACCGTACCCGCCCGCATCACCAGGTAGCGGCCGCGCGAGCCGTGCCCGAGGCCGCGGTAGGCGTCCAGGGCCAGCAAGAGCGCCACCGGCAGCGCGACGACGGCGAGCAGCCCGCCGAGCACGAGCAGGACGTCGGTGAGCAGCGCGCCGAGCACCAGCAGGACCAGCACGGGGACGAGCGCCGCGAGCACGGCCCAGCGCAGCCGCCGTCCCCGGGCGGCCGGTGGGTGGGGCACCAGCGGGACCTCCGCCACGGGTTCGCCCGCGACCCGCGCCGCCACCTCCCGGGCGATCGCGCGCGGCACGACCGGCAGCAGCGTCTTGGCTTCGGTCTTGCCGTCGTCGCTCTTCATGCCCGTGGCGATGGCGTCCACGCGCGCGGCGCCGGAAAGGCGGGCGCCGAGCGGCTCGACGAGTTCGACGCCGCGCAGGCGCCGTTCTTCGACGGTGATCGACCGGGTCGTGAGCAGGCCCCGGCGGACGCGCAGCGTGCCGCCGGGTTCGCGCTCCAGCCGGTAGTGCCACCACATCTCGACGAACAGGCCGGCGGCACCGGCGACGCCGATGACGATCGCCAAGGCCAGCAGGAGCAGGGTGCTCGCGGGCAGTGGCAAGTCGCCGAAGAGGTCCAGCAGCCACTTCAGCAGCCCGGCCCCGGCGCCGAACCAGTCCGCGACCTTGAACAGCGCACCGAACGCGGCCAGGCCGAGCGTCGGCGCGACGAAAGACACCGGTGCGTAGCGGATCCACCGCGGATCGAGGGTCGCCAGTGGGCCGCCGGCGGTTTCGTGGGCCTCGGCGCGGTGCAGCAGCTCGGTGCGCAACGCTTCGGCGTCGGCCCTGGCCAGCGGGGCGAGGGTGATGCGGCCCGACCCGGACGTTTCGTGCTGCCCGGTGCCGACGGTCAGCACCGCGACGCCGAACGCGCGGTGCAGCGGGTTCGCCGTCAGGTCGACGCTGCGGATGCGTTCGCGGGACAGGGACTTGCGCGTGTGTGCGACGAACTCGAACTCGATCTCCAGGCGCTCGGCCGTGCACCGGAACCGGGTGTACCGCCAGCGGGCGTATTCGGCGAGCACCCCGGCGCCGACGAGGAGCGCCGCGGCCGGGACGAGCCACAGCGACCTGGTCCCGATGGCGATCGGGGTGCCGGCCGAGACGGCGATCCCGGCCATCAGGACCGCGGTGACGCCGAGGGTGCGCCGGTCGAGCCGGCGCCAGCCGGTCACGTCGCGTCCCCGGGCGTGGCGTCCGTGCGTTCGGTCAACCGCTCGGCGACCTCGGCCGCGAGCCGCGCGTCGAGGCCGCGGAGCTTCACCGCGCCGCGTGCCGAGGCCGTCGTCACCGTGACGGTGGCGAGCCCGAAGCGCTGCTGCAGCGGCCCGCGCAGCGTGTCGAACGTCTGGACGCGCGAAAGCGGGGCCACGCGCCACTCCTGCCACAGGAAGCCCGAGCGCACGTAGACCGCCGTGTCGGTGACCTCCCAGCGGTGCAGGCCGAACCACCACCGCGGCAGCACCGCGCACCAGGCCGCGCCGATCAGGGCGATCACCGCAGCCGGGACCAGCAGCCACCACGCGGCCGGCGGGATCAGCAGGCCGAGGACCGCCGGCACGAGCGCGGCGGGCGCGAAGACCAGCGCTCCTTGCGTGCGCCACCAGGCGATCGCGCGACGGTCGAGTGCGTGGCGCGGTGGCCGCAGCCGTACTTTTCCGGTCTCCACCGGACACCCCCGAGGTTGTTTTACAATGCGACCGCATCGTAACGGCGGAGCCCGGGTTTTCGCAATGCGATCGCATGACAACGGGAGCGGACGTGCCGAAACAGGTGGACCACGAGCAGCGCCGGGTGCAGATCGCCGAGGCGCTGCTGCGGCTGACCACGCGCGCCGGGCTGGAAGGCGTCAGCCTGCGCCAGGTCGCGGCCGAAGCGGGCATGTCCATGGGATCGGTGCAGCACTACTTCAAGACGAAGGACGAGATGCTGCGGTTCGCCCTGGAGCACCGCCACCGGCTCCGCAGCGAGCGGATCACCGCGAAGGTGCTGGCCGAGGGACCGCCGACGCCACGGTCGATCCTGCGCGCGTGCCTGGTGGAGATCCTGCCGCGCGACCACGACAGCGAGGCCGACTTCCTGATCGGCGTCGCGTACTTCATCCGCGCCGTGGCGGACCCGGCGATGGCGAAGGCCTTCGGCGAGGGCATGCCGGAACTGCTGGCGTTCTTCGCCGACCAGGTCCGCCAGGCCCAGGACGCGGGCGACGTCCCGGCCTGGGCCGACCCCGAGATCGAGGCGGCCCTGCTGTGGGCGATCGCGGACTCCCAAGGCTCGGAAATCCTGATGGGCCACCGAACCCCGGCCGAAGCGATCTCCACTGTGGACTACTACCTCGACCGCCTCTTCACCCCCTGACCCCGGCGGACGACACGCGCACCTGGACGGACGACACGGCGAGTACGAGGTCCGGTCCCGCGTGTCGTCCGCCTGGGTACGCGTGTCGTCCGGGTGGGTCAGCCGCCGCCGGAGCCGGCCGCGATCGCGGCCGTGCGGGCCGCCTGGAGTTCGCGGATCACCTTGCGCAGGGCCGGGACCGCGGCACCCGCCTGCTCCTCCAGCCGCGCGAGCCGCGCGCGGTGGCGGCGGCGCTCGCCCCGCGGGAGCACCGCGTCCAGCTCGGCCGCCGCGGCCAGCGACGTCAGGGCCGCGACGTCCGCGGGCACCGGTGCGGTGCCGCGCAGCGCCGCCGTCACGTGGTCGTGGAGCGCGGCCGCCGTCGCCACGTCGCGGACCACCGGGCGGCGGCGCGGGAACACCCCCAGCACGCGGGACATCCGCAACGAGAGCACGCCCGCCGCGTCGAGCTGGGCCTCCACGGACTGCAGCGTCCCGCGGGCTCCGCGGCGGACGCAGGCACGCCACTTCCGGTGCGGGTCGGCGGTCAGTTCGGCGAGCAGGTCGTCGAGCACCAGGTGACCGGTGCCGCCGGTGCCGGAAACCACCGGGCGGCCGCCGTCGTCGGCGAGCCGGCCGCGCAGCACCAGGTCCGTCAGCGCCGCCGCGCGGACCAGCTGCGCCACGCGCTCCCGGTCCGGCAGCCGGTTGCGCCCGGTGTCGCACGCCAGCAGGTACGCCCGGGCGGGCAAGGACAGCTCGCTCATCTCACTTCCGTCCCTCATCGTGGAGTCCCCAGTCCACCGGTTCCCCGATGCCGGGCGAAACCGGCGGAGGACGGTGATCGCGGCGACGAACGTTGCGCGCCGGCCCACGGGCCGCAACTTTGGTTGCGCATCCGGGGCCGCGGCCCGCGTGAGCCGTTAACGTGGCCGCGTGACCACCGCCCGGCGGCCGCTGTGGCCCAGCCGCTCCGACGCCTGCTGGCTGTTCGTGGCGGCGTTCGCGTTCGCCGGGCTCAACGTCCTGCTCTACCGGCTCGGCGACGTCACGACCGGCCTGCTCGGCCCGGCGGCCGGGCTGGTGCTGCAGCTGCTCTGCGACTTCTCGCTGGTGCTGCTGTTCCGGTTCCCCGGGCCGGTGTGCGCGTTCCTGACCGCGGTGGCGTTCGCGATGCTCGCCTCCGACACCTTCGCACCCGGCCTGCTCGTGCCGCTGCACCCGCTCGCCCTGACGACGGTGCCGGCGATCACCCCGGTGATCCTGTCCCAGGCGGCGCGGGTGCTGGACCGGCGGACCGTGCTGTGGGTGGCCGGCGTCCTGGCCGTGGTGGCCGCGCGGCCGTGGACGCCGAGCTGGTCGACCACGCCGTTCGGCCTGCTCAACACCGCGCTGCCGGCGCTGAGCTCGCTGTACTTCCAGGCGCGGCGGCAGCTGCTGCAGTCGCTGCGGGACCGGGCGGAACGCGCCGAGCGCGAGCAGCACCTGCTCGCCGAGCAGGCCCGGGCGGCGGAACGGCGCCGGCTCGCGGGCGAGATGCACGACGTCGTCACGCACCGGCTCAGCCTGATGGTGCTGCACGCCGGCGCGCTCGGCGTGACGTCGGCCGACCCGGCCGCGCGGACCGCGGCCGAGGACATCCGCCGCGAGGGCGCGCTGGCGCTGGACGAACTGCGCGACCTGGTCGGTGTCCTGCGCAACGGCGTCGAGTCCGGGCCGCGGACGCTCAGCCCGGCGGAACCCGGCGACCCGGCGCGGCTGGTCGAGGAGTCCCGGTCGGTCGGGGTGACGACGGAACTCGTCGTGGACGGTGATCCGGCCCAGGTGTCGCCGACCGTGGCGCGCACCGCGTACCGGCTGGTGCAGGAGGCGCTGACGAACGTGCGCAAGCACGCGCCGGGCGCGGCGGCGACGGTGTCCCTGCGCTACCACCCGGGTGGCCTGGACGTCTCGGTGGGCAACACGGCGGCGGCGCGTATGCCCGACCCGGCGCTGGCCGGCAGCGGTTCCGGGGCTGGGCTGGCGGGCCTGCGGCAGCGCGTCGAACTGGTCGGCGGGCGGTTCGACGCCGCCCCGGCACCCGGCGGCGGATTCCGGGTCGGTGCGATACTGCCCGCCTACGTCCCCACGGCGGAAGGCACGCACGGTGATCCCGGTGCTCGTGGTCGATGACGAGCCGATGGTGTGCGCGCACCTGCGCACGATCCTGGGCTCGGCGGGCGACATCGAGGTCGTCGCCCAGGCCGCCGACGGCGCCGAAGCCGTCGAGGCCGTGGTCCGGCACCGGCCGCGCGTGGTGCTGATGGACCTGCGGATGCCGGGGGTCGACGGGCTGACCGCGATCCCGCGGATCACGGCGTTGCCGGACCCGCCGGCGGTGGTGGCCCTCACGACGTTCGACGCGGACACCTACGTGCTCCGGGCGTTGCGCGCGGGCGCGGCGGGGTTCCTGGTGAAGTCGACACCGCCGGAGGACCTGATCAGCCTGGTCCGCGTGGCGGCGGACGGCCACACGGTGCTGTCCCCGTCGGCCGCTCGCCGGCTGGTGGCGTTGTCCACCGACAGCCGCGAACGCGGCGAAGAGGCGCGCCGCCGGACGGCGGGGCTCACCGAACGGGAGCGGGACGTGCTGGCCTGCCTCGGCGCGGGACTGTCCAATGCGGACATCGCCGCCCGCCTGCACCTGGCCGAGGCGACGGTGAAGAGCTACGTCTCGCGGATGCTGGTGAAGCTGGACTGCGCGAACCGGACCCAGGCGGGGTTGCTGGCCCACGAGGCGGGTTTGGTGGCCCGTTAAGGAAACAACAGCGGGGCGGCGTGCCAAATCGCCCAGCCGTTGAGCAGGAACCACCCGCCGATCCACAGGGGCGAAGGCACGGCGGTGCGCTTGGCCAGCGCGGCGGCGTCGTCCTTCTGGGTCTTGAACCCGCTCTGCCTGCGGTTGACGACCAGGATCCGCACGCCGTCGAGCTCACTGGTCAGCAGCAGCCAGGCTTCGGTGTACGCGATGCCGGTGCGCAGCCAGCCCGGGGCGTAGCGCAGGGCCGAGTACACGACCGCCCCCACCACGACGATCAGGACGACGGTGAGCAGGTCACGGGCGAACAGCAGCAGGAACGCCAACGCGGCGAGAGTCAGGACGAGTACGGCCTGGACGTGCCCGCGGTGCAGCAGAACGGCCGCGCCCAGCCCGGCCAGCGGCGGCATCGCGTACCCGGCGGCACCGGCCAGCACGGCGCCGAGCCCCGAGTCGTGCTTCCCTTCGACGTGGCCGGAGCCCGCACTGGTGATGGCGACGCGGGAGACGTCACCGCCGGTCAACAGGATCACCAGCGCGTGGCCGCCTTCGTGGAACAGGGTGCCCAGGACATTGGCGTTGCGCAGGAGGCTCCGCCGGCCACTGGGCGGCGTGACGACCGAAGTCAGCGACACCGCGAAGGCGAACAACGCGGTGACAGCAACAACTCCCCAGCCCGGCGCGGGCACGGTCTCGTTGAGCACGGCGACAGTGTCCCTGCGGGCGGGACCGCGGAACCCGTACGGAGACGGTTTGTCCAGGAGCTGTCCAGCCGAGGTGACTATGCGGACGCGGGCGTGTGCTCCGCGTCGTAGGCGTCCCGGGCTTGCTGGACCGAGGACATGTGCCGCCGGGCCCAGCGATCCAGCACGTCCAGCGGCTCGGACAGGTTGCGTCCCAGGGCCGTCAGCTCGTACTCGACCTTCGGCGGGATCGTCGGGTACGCCGTGCGGGTGAGGATGCCGTCGCGGACCAGGCTGCGCAGCGTCTGCGTCAGCACCTTCTGGGAGATCCCGTCCACCCGGCGGCCGATCTCGGTGAACCGCAGCGGGCCGCCGGAGAGCGCGCCGACGATCAGCACCGTCCACTGGTCGCCGATGCGGTCGAGCAGCTGGCGGGTCGGGCAGTTGCGGTCGTACGGGTCGGGGCCCACGGCGCACCTCCTCACTTTCCGCGAGAGAGTAACACGCCGTTCAGGCAGTGGCGGCGGCCAATCCTCCGGCCACCCGCTTGATGAAGGAGCCGAGGAACCACCGGTAGAACCAGCCGGTGCCGGGGATCTGGGGCGTGAACGTCGAGTGCCAGTGGATGTCGGTGCCGCCGTCGCGGGGTGAGAGGTCGACGTAGGCGACGTAGTCCCGCAGCGGCAGGCCGTGCTCCAGCGCATAACCGAACCGGCGGCCGGGCTCGAGCGCGACGATCTTCTCGTACGACCGGACGCCGTTCGTCTTGAACAGCCGGACCGCGCCCAGGCCTTCCGGCTCGTCCGTCCCCGCGCGGACCGACCTCGGCACCAGCCACCGCATGCTGATCTACCACTTCGACTCGAAGGAAGGCCTGCTCACGGCGGTGGCGCGGGAGGTCGAGGCCCGGCAGCGCGCCGCGCTCGCCGGCCTCGGCCCGGCGGACGCGGGCCGCGAGTTCTGGCGGCGGCTCACCGACGAAAGCCTGCGCGCCAACGAAAAGCTGTTCTTCCAGCTCTACGGCCGTGCCCTGGGCGGCACCCCGGGCACGGCGGACTTCCTCGACGGCGTGGTCGAGGACTGGCTCGGCCCGATCGAGGCCCTGCTCGCCCGGTACGGCGTCCCGGAGGCCGACCGGCCGGCCCACGCCCGGCTGGGCCTCGCCGTGGCCCGCGGGCTGCTGCTCGACCTCGTCACCACCGGCGACCGTGCCGCCGTCGACGCCGCCATGGACCAGTTCTTGGCGAGGTACGAAAACCCGTGATGCACTGGCGCCATGCGCTTGCTACTGGGGTTCATGGCGGCCTTGAGCACGACGGCGGGACTCACCCCCGCGGCTTCGGCATCGCCGCCGGAAAGCCGCCCGATCTACGCCTACGACCAGGCGATCCGCGAGACGGCGTGGGTGGAGACCGGCACCGACCACGACCGCGACGGCAAGCCCGACCGCGTCGCCGCCGACGTCATCCGGCCCGGCGCGCACGTGCGCGTCCCGGTGATCCTCGACGTCAGCCCGTACTACGCGTGCTGCGGGCGCGGCAACGAAATGCAGAAGAAGACGTACGCACCGGACGGCACCCCGCAGCAGTTCCCGCTGTTCTACGACAACTACTTCGTGCCCCGCGGCTACGCGGTCGTGCTGGCCGACGTCGGCGGGACGAACCGGTCGTCCGGCTGCTTCGACGACGTCGGGTCCGGCAACGCGGTCGTGAACTGGCTCAACGGCCGGGCGAAGGCCTTCGACGCCCCCGACGGCGGCCGGCCGGTGAAAGCGGACTGGGCCACCGGGGACGTCGGCGCGATCGGCAAGTCGCAGGACGGCGCCACCGCGATCGGCATGGCCGCTTCGGGCATCGCCGGGCTGAAGACGATCGTGCCGATCGAAGGCGTCGCGGACAACTACGCCCAGCTCATCGCGAACGGCGCGCCCCTGGCCACGCCGGAGAACACCGGGTCGTCCTTCACGTACAACGAGCGTGCGGCCGAGCTGTGCCGGCCGTTCGAGGCGGACCTCGAGGCGCGCGCGGGCACGAACGGCGACTACAACGCCTACTGGCGGAGCGTGAACTTCGTCCCGCGTGCCGGGCAGGTCCGCGCGAGCGTGCTCGCCGCGCAGGGCTTCGGGGACTGGGTCGTCGCGCCGAACCAGTTCGCCGCCTACTGGGACGCGCTGGGCCGGGCGGGCGTCCCGCGCAAGGCGTGGCTGAGCCAGGCCGGCCACACCGACCCCTTCGACCTGCAGCGGGCGCGGTGGGTCGAGACGCTGCACCGCTGGTTCGACCGCTGGCTGCTCGGTCTGCGCAACGGCGTCGAACACGAGCCCGCCGTGCACCTCGAAACCGCGCCGGACCAGTGGACCGACGTCCGGAACTGGCCGCCCGCCACGCGCCCGGTGACGTTGCACCCAGCAGGTGACGGCACGCTGGGCCCGATCGGTTCGGGCACGGCGAGCGTCGTCGACGACCCGGCCGTCACCCGCGAGCAGTGGGTGGCCGGGCTGTCGGCCGCGCGGTTCACCGGCGCTCCCCTGGCCACGCCGGTGCGGATCGCCGGGTCGCCGTCGGTGACGATCACCGCGTCGTCCGACAAGACCGCCGCCCGGCTCGGCGTCGCGCTCGTCGACTACGGCCCCGCCGAGGCGCGCAACACCGCGACCTACGGCAGCGGGGTGAAGAACCTCGCCACGCGTTCGTGCTGGGGTGCCGGCTCCGGCGCCGACAGCGCGTGCTTCCTCGACACGGCCGCGGACGTCCTCTCGGCCGGCCACCGGATCGTCGCCGCCGGCTGGGCGGACCTCGGGCACCACGCGTCGCTGCGGCACGGCGAGCCGCTCGTCCCGGGCCGGGCGTACCCGATGACGTTCACCCTCACCGCGCTCGACCACGTCGTGCCGGCCGGGCACCGGCTCGGGCTGGTCCTCGGCGGCACCGACGGGCTGCTGTTCGACCCGGCGCTGCCGCCGCTGGGCGACACGGTGACGTTCGACCTCGCGCGGACGTCGGTCACCCTCGGCCTTACAGAGCCCGAACACTAGGCGGACGCCCTCCGTACACCGTCCGGCGAAAGTACTTCCCGTAGCCCGGAACGAAACGAGGGAGTCACGATGCGAGGAACCACCTGGACGCGACTGGCGCTGGCGGGCTGCGTGAGCGCGGTCGGCCTGCTGGTGGCGGCGCCGCTGGCCTCGGCGCAAACGCCGTCGCCGGTCGCGCCGATCACGCTCAGCCCGGAGGAGTCGCAGCAGGTCTGCTCGGACTGGGTACCGAAGCTGCAGAAGAAGGCCGACAACCTGAAGAAGCGGATCACCGGCGGGCCCGAGATCAGCGGCTCGGTCGCCAACCTCAAGGCCCGCGCCGCCGACCAGCGGGCCAAGGGGCACACCGCCCGCGCCGACCAGCTGGACCAGCGCGCCGGCAAGCGGCAGGGCCGGATCGGTGAGCTGGACGCGGCCAAGCAGAAGCTCGACGCCTTCGCGTCCGCGCACTGCAAGCCGGCCAAATGAGGGGCGCGAGGATCGCGGCGGCGGTCGGGGCCGCCGCGCTCATCGCGCTCGGCTGCTCGGCCTGCCGCGACAACCTGATGGGTTCGCCTTCCCCGGGCGCGCCGCCGACGTCGGAGCTGAGCGGCATCGAGTCGACGCTCAACGGCATCGAGGCCGACGTCGACAGCGATGGCTCGCCCTGACCGGCTAGCGTCTCCCCTCTGAACACGGCGGAGACGGGAGCAGGTATGGGGTCACCGGGACGCGGCCTCGTCCTCGTGGTCGAGGACGAGGCCGCGATCGCCGAGCTGGCGGCGCTCTACCTCAAGCGCGACGGCTTCGGCGTGCACGTCGAGGCCGACGGCGGTCGGGCGCTGGACGCCGTCCGGCGCCTCAAGCCGGTGGCGATCGTGCTCGACATCGGACTGTCCGGAATGGACGGTATCGAGATCTGCAAGGCGCTGCGCGCGGCCGGGGACTGGACACCGGTGCTGTTCGTCACCGCCCGCGACGACGAGCTGGACCGCGTGCTGGGCCTGGAGATCGGCGCGGACGACTACCTCACCAAGCCGTTCAGCCCGCGCGAACTGGCGGCCCGGGTCCGGACGGTGCTGCGTCGCGCCTCGGGGACGACGCCGGCCGCGGAGACGTTCGCGGTGGGCGGCGCGCGCGTCGACGTCACCAGCCGGCGCGCGTGGGCGGGAGACGTCGAGGTTTCGCTGACGTCGACGGAGTTCGACCTCCTCACGCACCTGCTCCGGCACCCGGGGCAGGTGCTTTCGCGCGATCAGCTGCTCAGCGCCGTCTGGGGGTACGCCGCGGCGGCGGGCACACGCACGGTGGACGTCCACGTCGCGCAGCTGCGGGCGAAACTCGGCCCGTCGAGTCCGATCAGGACGGTGCGGGGCACCGGCTACGCGGCGGACCCGGCATGAGAGGCACTCTCGCCGGCCGGATCACGCTGGTGTGCCTCGCGGTCGCGGGGGTCGCGGTGATCGTGGCGGGTCTGGTCGCGTCCCGGCTGATCCGGACCACGGCGGACAACGTGCTGCAGTCTTCGCTGGCCGCGCAGGCCGACGTCGTCGCGTCGCAACTGGACGAAACGGGCATCGGCAACCGGCTGGGCGTCGGCAAGGTCGCGGACGTCGTGCGCGGGCAGGGCATCTCGGTGGTCGTCCGCCGGGCGGGCGGACAGGCGCTCGGGGAAGCCGTCGCCGTCCAAGCCGCGGTCAAGGCCGGGCTCGGTGCGGACGAGTCCCAGCGCGTCACGGTGGCGGGCTCGCAGTACCTGGTCGAGACGCGGGTGGTCGGCGCGCGCGGGGCGGCGTTCGCGCTGGTCCTGCCGGCGCGGAACGCCCAAGCGACGCAACGGGCGCTGGTGCGCAACATCCTGCTGGCGCTGGCCATCGGGCTGCTGGTGGCGGCGCTCGCGGGGTTCGTCTCGGGCCGGCTGCTGGGCCGTCCGCTGCGCCGGGCCGCGGCGGCCGCGGGCTCACTGCGGGCGGGGCGGCGGGACGTGCGGGTGCCGGTGCAGGGGCCGCGTGAAGTGGCGGAGGTGGCCGGATCGCTGAACTCGCTGGCCGACGCGCTGGCCGTGAGCGAGGCGCGGCAGCGGGAGTTCCTGCTGTCGGTGTCGCACGAGCTGCGGACCCCGCTGACGGCGGTGACGGGTTTCGCCGAGGCGATCGCGGACGGCGTCGCTTCCGGTCCCGACGCCGTCCGGGCCGGGCAGACCATCCAGCGGGAGGCGGTGCGGCTCGAGCGGCTGGTCACGGACCTGCTGGAACTGGCCCGGCTGGGCGCGGACGAGTTCCGCCTCGACGTCGCTTCGCTGGATTTGGGCGCACTGGTCCGCGACTGCGCGGAGGTCTGGCGGCTGCGGTGCGAGCGGGAGGACGTCCGTCTTTCCGTCGCGGCCCCTCCCGGCCCGGTGCCGGTACTCGCGGACGCGCGCCGGTTGCGTCAGGTGGTCGACGGCCTGGCGGAGAACGCCCTGCGCGTCACGCCCGCGGGTGCACCGATGGTGTTCTCGCTCACAGTGTCCGATTCCGCGGCCTCGCTGGCGGTCCGCGACGGCGGTCCCGGCCTGGCCCCGGAGGACTACCCGGTGGCGTTCGAGCGCGGGGTGCTGAACGCCCGCTACCGCGACCGCCGCCCGGTCGGCTCGGGCATCGGCCTGGCCTTGGTCCACGGCCTGGTCACCCGCATGGGTGGCACCCTCACCGCCGGCCCGGCTCCCGAGGGCGGCGCCGCGTTCACGATCACGTTCCCCATCACCCGCCCCTGACGGGTTCGCCGGTCCGGTATCCGGGACTCGCGTGCTTGGAGGCGGGACTCGCGTGATTGGGGACGGAACTGGGGCTGGGGGGGTGGCTCGTTAGGGTCGGGGGATGGAGATGCTGCACCTGCGCTACTTCGTCGCGGTCGCCGAGGAACTGAACTTTTCCGCGGCCGCGCGGAAGCTGCACATGGCCGCGTCGCCACTGTCACAGCGGATCAAGGACCTCGAGCACGAGCTGGGGCAGCAGCTGTTCGACCGCAGCACCCACCACGTCACCCTCACCGACGCCGGGGCCGCGCTGCTGCCGCTCGCCCGGGACGTCCTCGAGCAGGTCAACGCCATCCCGTGGAAGCTGGCCGAGGCGACCACGCCGCAGCGCAGCACCGTCTTCCTCGGCATGCCCGCCGGCGTGCACCCCGACCTGCGGGAGCGCGTCAACGCCCTCGCCGAGCGCGTCAAGGCGCGGTACGAGCTCAAGCGCTGGCCCGGCACCACCGCCGACCTCGTGCAGGGCGTGCACGACGGGAAACTGGCGCTCACCCTCGCCCGGCTGCCGGTCACCGATCCCGCGCTGGAACAGCTGCCCGTGATGACCGAACGGCTCGGCGCGGTCGTGCCGGCCGACCTGTTCGCCGGCCGGGAGTCCGTCAGCCTGGCCGAGCTGACCGAATTCCCGTACGTGGCCTCACCTGGGGAAATCGTTCCCGCCTATTTCGAGCAACTGGACCACCAATTGAGCGAACTCGGCGTCAGGAAACGCATCCGGCTGACCAACACCGGCTACGGCGGGACGTCCGAAATCATTTCCAGCGGTGAGGCGTTTTCCATTTCCATGCTCGACGACAAGAGCCCGATGCACGGCTACCGGCTCGACAACGTCACCGTGCTGCCGTTCACCGATTTCCGGCCCCAGCTGGACACCGGCCTGCTCTGGCGGCGCGACCGCACCGAGGGCGACCTGCACGAACTCGTCGAGGCCGCAAAAGAGATCTTCGCGGAGCCACTCAGCAGCTGACAGAATGGTATGACCGCTGCGGTCATACCATTGTTCGCATCATGATCATTCCCTTTTGCCGCGCGCACTACTAACTTCGGTTGTAGAGCGACACAGCAAGGTGCGAAAGGACGAATGATGACGGACATCACCGACACCACGACCGGCCCGCTGGACGGCGTGCGCGTGATCGACCTCTCGACCGTGGTCATGGGCCCGTACGCGGCCCAGATCCTCGGTGACCTGGGCGCCGACGTGATCAAGATCGAATCCCCCGCGGACACCGTGCGGGTCGGCGAGTACCGCACCACGCCGGGCATGACCGCGCTGAACCTGAACGTCAACCGCAACAAGCGCAGCGTGGCCCTCAACCTCAAGGACGAGGCCGAGCGCGAGCAGGCGCTCAAGCTGATCGACACCGCCGACGTGCTGATCACCAACATGCGCCCCGGCGCGCTGGCGCGGCTCGGCCTGAACTACGCCGACGTCGCCGAGCGCAACCCCGGCCTGGTCTACGCCCACGCGCAGGGCTTCCGCAGCGACTCCGACCGCGCCGGGAACGCCGCCTACGACGAGACCGTGCAGGCCTCCTCCGGCCTGGTCGACGTGGCCAACCGCGCGCTCGGCGAGCCGGTCTACCTGCCGACGATCATCGGCGACAAGGTGTCGTCGCTGACCATCGCCTACAGCGTGCTCGCCGCACTGGTCCACCGCGACAAGACCGGCCGGGGCCAGCAGATCGAAATCCCGATGACCGACACGCTGATCGCGTTCAACCTGGTCGAGCACCTCGCCGGGCACACGTTCGAGCCGGCCGAGGGCCCCACCGGCTTCGCGCTGTCGATGACGAAGGGCCACGCCGCGGTCCGCACCAAGGACGGCCTCGCCTGCGTGATCCCCTACAACCCGCAGAACTTCCGCGACTTCTTCGCCGCGGCCGAGCGCCCGGACCTCGCCGCGGATCCGCGGGTGAACGGCGACGCCATCAACCGCGCCGACAACGCATGGCTGAGCGAGCAGATCGCGGTGTGCGCCCCGGCGCTGACCACCGAGGAGTGGGCCGAGGTGTGCGCCAAGCACAGCATCCCGATGGCCCCGGTGCTGGAACTGGACCAAGCGCACGAGGACCCCTACGTCCGCGACGGCCACCTGCTGGACACCGTCGAGCACCCGAGCGAGGGCGCCATCCGCACGGTCGGCATCCCGGTGAAGTTCTCCGCGACGCCCGGCTCGATCCGCCGCCTGGCCCCGCTGCCCGGCCAGGACACCGCCGAAGTCCTCGCGGAACTCTGAAAGAAGCAAGTCATGACCGAAGTACGCACCGAACGGATCGGCAGCACCCTGCTGATCACCATCGACCGGCCCCAGGCCCGCAACGCGGTGAACGCCGCCGTCGCGGCCGGCCTGGCCGCAGCCCTGGACGAGCTGGAGAACGATCCCACGCTCCGGGTGGGTGTCCTGACCGGCGCCGAGAACACCTTCAGCGCCGGGATGGACCTCAAGGCCGCTCTCCAGGGCGAGTCGCCGGAGATCCCGGGCCGCGGGTTCGGCGGCCTGACCGAAGCCGAGCTGACCAAGCCGCTGATCGCCGCCGTCGAAGGGTTCGCCATGGGTGGCGGGTTCGAACTCGCCTTGGGCTGCGACCTGATCGTGGCCGGTGAGGACAGTCGCTTCGGCCTCCCCGAGGTCAAGCGCGGGCTGATCGCCGCGGGCGGCGGCGTGATCCGGCTGCCGAAGCGGATCCCGCACCACCTGGCGATGGAGTTCCTGCTCACCGGCGAGCCCGTCACCGGCCGCCGCGCCGGCGAGCTGGGCCTGGTCAACCGCGTGACGCCGGACGGCGACGCCGCCGCCGTCGCGCTCCAGCTGGCCGAGAAGCTGGCGGAGAACGCGCCGCTCGCGCTCGCCGCCGTCAAGAAGATCGTGCGCGGCTCGGAGGCCGAGGCCTTCGCCGTGCAGCGCGAAGAGACCAAGAAGCTGATGCAGTCCGCCGACGTCCGCGAAGGCATGACCGCCTTCGCCGAGCGCCGCGCTCCGAAGTGGACAGGCGAATAACCATGAAGATCGACGAAGTCCGCAGGCACGTGACCACTCCCCTGACCGCTCCCGCCTTCGCGCCGGTGGTCCCGAGGTTCACGAACCGCGAGTACCTCAACATCGTCTACCGCACCGACGCCGCCACCCTGCGCGCGGTCGTCCCGGAGCCGCTGCAGGTCGAAGAACCGTTGGTGCGCTTCGAGGTCATGAAGATGGGCGACGTCTCCGGCTACGGCCCGTACACCGAGTCCGGCCAGGCGATCGAGGTCAGCTTCGACGGCGAGCGCGGCGAGTACCTGCACGCGATGTACCTCGACAACTTCCCGGCGACCGCGTCCGGGCGCGAGGTGAGCGCGTACCCGAAGACCGCGGGGAGTCCGAGTCTCTATGTCGACAACGGCGTTCTCGTGGGTACGCTGGACTACGGGACGCTGCGGGTGGCCACCGCGACCATGGGCTACAAGCACCACGAGCTGGACGCCCGCGAGGCCGAAAGGCAGATCACCGTCCCGACGTTCATGCTCAAGACGATCCCCGGCTACGACGGCGCCCCGCGCGTCCAGGAGCTGGTCCGCACCGAGATCACCGACGTCGTGGTCAAGGAGGCCTACACCGGCCCCGCGCGGCTGCAGCTGTTCCAGCACGTCCTGGCCCCGCTGGCCGACCTGCCGGTGCTGGAGGTCGTCTCCGCCAGCCACATCCTCACCGACCTGACGCTCGCTCCGGTCAAGCCGGTCTTCGACTACTTGAAGGGAGTGCAGTCGTGACGCAGGAATTCCGCACCGCCGCGGTGATCGGCGCCGGCACGATCGGCCTGTCCTGGACGGCGCTGTTCGCCGGCCACGGCCTGACCGTCCGGGTGAGCGACCCGCGGCCGGACCTCGCCGAGGCCGTCGTGAACGCCCTGGAGGAGTTCACCCCGCACCTGGCCGCCCGCGGCCTCGACGTCACCGGTCTCGCCGACCGGGTCATCCTCGCCGGCGACGTCGCCGAGGCCGTCCGCGACGCGGACGTCGTGCAGGAGAACGGCCCCGAGAACGTCGAGTTCAAGAAGGACCTGTTCGCGACGCTCGTCCGGGAAGCCCCGGCGCACGCGCTGCTGCTCAGTTCGTCGTCGGCCATCCCCTCGACGGCGTTCACCGGCGAGATCGACGGCAGCCGCGTCCTCATCGGCCACCCGTTCAACCCGCCGCACCTGATCCCCCTGGTCGAGGTCGTCCCCGGCGAGCGCACCAGCGAGGAATCCGTGCGGAAGGCCGTCGACTTCTACACCTTCCTCGGCCGGACGCCGGTCGTGGAGCGCAAGGAGATCCCCGGGTTCGTCGGGAACCGGCTGCAGAACGCGCTGAGCCGCGAAGCGATCTACCTCGTCGAGCAGGGCGTGGTGACCCCCGAAGACCTGGACAAGGTGATCACGAACTCGCTCGGCATCCGCTGGGCGACCGTCGGGCCGTTCCTCGGCTCGCACCTCGGTGGCGGCCCCGGCGGCTACCGGCACATGGCCGAGCACATCGGCAAGTCCATGAAGCAGATGTGGGCCGGGCTGGGCAACCCCAGCCAGAGCCCCGAAGAGCAGGAGCGGCTCATCGAAGCCGTCGAAAAGGCTTACGGCTCCTCCACGTACTCGGAACTCGCCGAGACGCGCGACCGCAAGCAGCTCGCAGTGTTGAACGCAGTGGAGGAGAACTGACATGGAACCGCTCAAGGACAAGCTCACCGCCGACTTCTACGACTTCGAGGCGCTGCTGCCCGACGACGAGCACAAGCTGCTCGTCAAGGCGCGCGAGTTCATGACCAACGACGTCAAGCCGCTGGTGAACGACAACTGGGAGGCCGGCACCTTCCCGAAGGAACTCATCGGGATGTTCCGCGAAAGCGGTCTCGCCGGCCTGCCGTACGAGGGCTACGGCGAGCACAAGCCCGCGGTCAGCCACCTCCTCACCGGCATGATGGCGATGGAGATGAGCCGCACCGACGCCTCGGTCGCGACGTTCTTCGGTGTCCACAACGGACTCGCGATGTACTCCATCTACAGCGGCGGCAGCCAGGAGCAGCGCGACCGCTGGCTCCCCGAGATGGCCGCGATGGACAAGATCGGCGCGTTCGCGATGACCGAGCCGCTCGGCGGGTCCGACGTCGCGGGCGGCATGCGCACCACCGCGAAGCGAGACGGGAACAGCTGGATCCTCAACGGCGCCAAGAAGTGGATCGGCAACGCGACCTTCGCCGACTACGTCGTCGTGTGGGCCCGCGACGTCGACGACAACCACGTCAAGGGCTTCGTCGTGGAGAAGGGCACCCCCGGTTTCGTGCCGGAGAAGATCCAGGGCAAGACCGCCTTCCGGATCGTCGAGAACGCCGAGATCACCTTGACCGACGTCCGCGTGCCGGAAGCGAACCGGCTGCAGGGCATCAACTCTTTCCGGGACGTCGCGGAGATCCTGCGCGCCACGCGCGGCGGGGTCGCCTGGCAGGCGCTGGGCGTGATGATCGGCGCCTACGAAGCCGCACTCGCCTACGCCCAAGAGCGCAAGCAGTTCGGCCGGCCGATCGCCCGCTTCCAGCTGGTGCAGGACCTGCTCGTCAAGAGCCTCGGCAACATCACCGCCTCCTGGGGCATGCTGGTGCAGCTCGCCCGCCTGCAGGACGCGGGCATCTTCAAGGACGAGCACTCGTCGCTGGCCAAGGCGTTCGTCACCTCGCGGATGCGGGAGGTCGTCGCCTGGAGCCGGGAGATCTTCGGCGGCAACGGGATCGTGCTCGGCTACGACGTCGCGCGGTTCTTCGCCGACGCCGAGGCGATCTACTCCTTCGAAGGCACGCGCGAGATGAACACCCTGATCGTCGGCAAGGCGATCACCGGGCAGAGCGCGTTCGTGTGAGGCGCTAGTCGACGCAGCCGGCGGCCGTACTGGTCGCCGGCTGTTTCGTGTCCGCAGTGCCCGCAGTGCCCGAAACGCTCGAGGTACCCGAAGAGCCCGGCGTCGGCACCTTCGTACCGGTGGCCGCCACCGGCTTCACGCCGCCGGGTGTGTCGTCGCCCGCGGCCTGGACCGCCGGTGTGCTGATCGCCGTGCGGACGAACTGCTGGACCTGCGCCGGGTCGACCTTCACCGCGTCGCCGTCGGACGGCGTCTGCATGGAGAGGCTCTGCACCGGAACGGTGGCGAACGCGATCGCGCCCGAGCTCATCCCCCGCAGCTGCTGCGCGAAGCTCAGGACGTCCCAGCCCTTGTCCAGGACCACCGAGCCCTGCACCGCGCTGACCAGCGAACTCAGCTTCGAGGGATCGGTGAACGTGCCCGCGCTCAGCACCTTCTTCGCCATCCCGGACAGGAACGCCTGCTGCCGCGCGATCCGGTCGAGGTCGCCGTTGGCCAGCCCGTGGCGCTGGCGGACGAAGGCGAGCGCCTGCGCCCCGGACAACGTCTGCGTCCCGGCCGGGAAGTCCGCGCCGGAGTACCGGTCGTGCACCGGCGCCTTGAGGCAGACTTCGACGCCGCCGACGGCCTGCGACAGCGCGTCGAACCCGGCGAGGTTGATGGCCGCGTAGTGGTTGATCGTCAGCCCGGTGAACTTCTCCACGGTCTGGATCGCGGTCTTCGCGCCGGCCGCGTTCGCCGCCACTTCCAGCTGGGCCCCGCTGAGCCCCTCGGCCCGCAATCCGGACATCGAGGCGTTCTTGCCGCGGCTGTAGGCCGAATTGATCTTGTGCTTGCCGTACCCGCCCGCGATGTCCACATAGGAGTCACGCGGGATCGAAAGGGCGGTGGCCGCGGCGCCGCCCGCCGGGATGTGGACCACGATCATCGTGTCGGTGGTATCGCCGCCGTCGTCACCGCCTCCGGCGTGCAACGCGTCGAGCACGTTCTGTGGCAACGGGTTGCCGTACGCGTCGGTCCGGGCGTCGATCCCGACGAGCAGAAGGTTCTGGGCGACCTTCAGCGGCTCACCCGGCGGGCTGTCATCGTTGTCGACCTGCGCCGCGGGCGGGATGACGTCGGCGGTGACGATGCCGGCGTCGAGGGAGCTCAGCTGCGTCCACAGGTAGCCGGTGGCGCCGAGCACCACCGTCGAGACGACGCCGAGCGCGACCCGGCCGCCGATGCGGCGCCCCCGCGACGACAACAGCACAGCTTTCCCCTTGCTTCCCTCGGGTGTTCCCCCTTTCGAGGATCACCGCGTTAGCTGGGAATCAGCTGAGAAAGTTGTCGGAAAGCTGTGACGCTGCCCGATCGGCCGAGGCGATTCGGGCCCATCGGCCGGTTTTGGCACGCACCGTAGGGAAGTGCGTACGGGGAAGTGCTGTGGCACCGGCCACACCCGTCCCCGCTATCGCGTCACCGCGGCAGCTTGCGCCAGATCGCGCGCGGCAGGAGGCGCATCGCGAAGAAGACCGGACGGAGCACCCCCGGCACCCACACGACCCCCCGGCCGCGGCGGAGCGCGGCGACGGTCGCCTCGGCCACCTGGTCCGGGGTGCTGGAGAACGGCGCGGGCGCCATGCCCTCGGTCATCCGGCCGATCACGAAGCCGGGCCGGACGAGCAGCAGGTGGACGCCGGAACCATGCAGCGCGTCGGCGAGGCCGCTCGCGAAGCCGTCGAGCCCGGCCTTGGCCGAGCCGTAGACGTAGTTCGCGCGCCGCACGCGCACCCCGGCCACCGAGGAGAACACGACGAGACGGCCGCGCCCCTGCGCGCGCAGCAGGTTCGCGGCGTGGGTCAGCACCCCGACCTGAGCGACGTAGTCGGTGTGCACGATCGCGGCGGCGTGGGCGCTGTCCTGTTCGGCGCGGGCCTGGTCGCCGAGGATGCCGAAGGCGAGCACGACGGTATCCAGCGGCCCGTGCTCGGCCGCCACCTTCTCCAGGAACGCACCGTGCGCGGCGAGGTCGTCGGCGTCGAACTCGGCCGTTTCGACCGTTTCGGCACCGGCCTCCCGCAGTGCGGCGACCTCCGCGGTCAGGTCCGCGCCCGGCCGCGCGGCCAGCACGAACCGCCGTACGTCCCCGCTGACCAGGCGTTTCGCCACGGCCAGCCCGATCTCACTGCGTCCGCCGAGCACCAGCACCGTTCCGCTCACCGCAGCAGTATCTCTGTTCGGGGGTTCCGGGTGGCGGAGCCCCCGGCCCGGGGCGGAGCCCCGGTTTCAACACAGTCTCCCAGCCGGGGTGCGCTAGCGTGCCCGGGTGGGTCACGCTCCGGACTTCGTCGCGCTCGTCGAACGGCACCGCCGGGAAATCCAGGTGCACTGCTACCGCATGCTCGGCTCGCTGACCGAGGCCGAAGACCTCACCCAGGAGACGTTCCTGCGCGCCTGGAAGGGCCGGGACGGGTTCGAAGGCCGGGCGAGCGTGCGCACCTGGCTCTACCGGATCGCGACGAACGCGTGCCTCGACGTCCTCGCCCGGCGGCCGCGGCGCGTGCTGCCCGACCAGCTCGGCCCGGCCGGGGAGCCGGAGGGCCCGATCACGGCCGTGGACCTGCCGTGGCTCGAGCCGTACCCGGACCGGTTGCTCGACGGCGCGGCCCCGGACGACACCGGCGCCGCCGTGGTCGCGCGGGAGACCATCGAGCTGACCTACCTCGCCGCCGTCCAGTACCTGCCGCCGCGCCAGCGGGCCACGCTGATCCTGCGGGACGTGCTCGGCTGGACGGCGAAGGAGACGGCGGCGCTGCTGGAGACGAGCGTGGCGTCGGCCAACAGCGCGCTCCAGCGGGCTCGCGCGACGTTGCGTGAGCGGTTGCCCGCGCGGCGTGCAGAGTGGACGGTGGGCGACCCGACGGCCGAGGAAACGGCGCTGCTCAAGCGGTTCATCGCCGCCTACGAGGACGGCGACCCGGCGGCGGTCGCCCGGTTGCTGCACGAGGACGCCCAGGCGGTCATGCCGCCGTACTCGCTCTGGTTCGCCGACCGCGCCTCGATCATCCGGGCGCTTTCACTCTCGATGGACCCGGCGTCGCCGCACTGCATCGGGCGGTTCCGGATGCGGCCGGTGCGCGCCAACCGCCAGCCCGCGGTGGCCGGTTACCTGCGGCGCCCGGACGAGCACGATTACCGGTGGTTCGGAGTCACCCTGCTCACCGTCGAGGACGGGCTGATCACGGCGATGGCCGCGTTCGAGTCGGCCACGGCGGCAGCTTGGGGCCTGCCGGAGACGTGGCCGACCGGGCACGACGGCCCCGGAGCCGCGTGAGGGATGCAAAGAAACGCATATATGTCGCCTCGCCGACGGTAAAAAGCCCGGGTGGGTGATTCACGAGAATCACCCACCCGGGCGCGCACACAGCCGGAATCGAATTTCTTCCGGATTCGGTGGTTGTGCTCGAGGCCGCCGGGAAGAGGTCACCGGGCAGCAGCGTCAGGCTGCTCGGTGCCGCTGCGGAGCGGTGCGCACCAGCCGACGGCGTTCGTCCGCGGTGGTGCCGCCGAAGACGCCGTGGTCGAGGCCGTTGTCAAGCGCGTAGCCGAGGCATTCGGCGCGCACGGGGCAGCGCGCGCACACGGCCTTCGCCTGCGCCGTCTGCCGGGCGCCGGGGCCGACCTCGGAGATCGGGAAGAACAGTTCCGGGTCCTCGTCCTTGCAGGCCGCGAGTTCCGCCCAGCCCGTCATCGTGGCTTCCATTTCCTTCGTTCACCTCCTTCTCTCACTGCTTCTTTCGGGGGCTCCGGGTGGCGGAGCCCCCGGCCCGGGGCGAAGCCCCGGATGTCACTGCTTCTTTCGGGGGCTCCGGGTGGCGGAGCCCCCGGCCCGGGGCGAAGCCCCGGATGTCACTGCTTCCCATTGTTGGGACGCGTCAACCGACTTAACCGCGGCGGACGCGCGAGCGTATCCGCCTGGGTCAAGGGGGTTTTGGCTTCGGTCCCCGGCTCACCCTCCGGGCAACCAAGACTGCAACACATGAGAGTACGCCTTTCTTCCTGGGATCTCGATGTCGATCACGTCACCCGATCGGCGACGTCCGCGCTGCGGCACCACCCGGCCGGGTACTCCGCCGAACGGCTCGGCGAGGGCGCCGGACCGCCTCAGCGGGCCGGTCTTTGCCGCGTACCGCAAGGCTTTCCGGCCCCAGCGCGGCCGAAACACCGCCGCCGCGGCCGGACGCCCCCCACTCCTGGCCGTCCCGCCGTCCGCCGTGTGCCGCGGTGACCGGAACCCGCCGTTCGCGGAGCCACGTGACGCCGATCGACGGCACGCTCGCCGGAGGCCGGTCGCACGGCCGTCCGGAGCGGATCTTCGATCGCGGCTCGGTGGGTCACCACTGTCGGGTACCCGGGATCCCCCGCGCCCATTCGTCACGAGCCGTCACCGCTGCGACGCAGTCCATTACTCCTACCGAGGAGTCTTGATCGAATCGTTACACGTAGCGGTCACCTCAGCGCACCTGTCCTTGTGAGGGCGAGGGGTGGTGAGGGGTCCGTGGGCGGTCACGAGGAGTTCGACGCGTTCTTCCGCGCCGACTTCGCGCCCCTCGTGGCGTTCCTCTGCAAGGCCGGGTTCGAGGTCGAGGCGGCCCGCGACGTCGCCGCCGAGGCGATGCTGCACGCACTGGAGGCGTGGCCGACCCTCGAAGACCCCCGGGCCTGGGTCCGCCGGGTCGCCGGGCGGCTGCTGGACGCCCCGGGCGACGCACGGGCGGACTGGACCCTGGCCGGCGACCCGCGGGACGACGAGGAGCTCGCCGGGCTGGTCGAGCAGCACGCGGGGCTCATCGACCTGCTCGCCTCCCTCCCCGGCAAGCAGCGGATGGTCCTGGCGTGGTCGCTCGACGGGTTCACGCCCACCCAGATCGCCGAGGCGCTCCGGATCGCGCCCGCGACCGTCCGTTCCACCCTCCGCCACGTGCGGGAACGCCTCAGGCGAACGCGGGTCGCGCGACCCGGTGACCAGCGGGACAGGGAAAGGTGAGCGAAATGCCGGCAACCGAGTACGGGGATCGGGCGATCACCGAGCAGCTGCGGGAGTCCAACGCCGCCCTGCACGACTCCCTGCGCGCCGGCCTCGACGTGGAGGGCGCCCTGCTGCGGGTCCGCAGCAGGGCGCTCGTCCGGGAGATCGCCGCGACGCAGCCCCCGGAGTCGTTCCCGCCGCACTGGCGGCACCACGACGAGCCGGTCGCCGCCGCGATCGCGGGGGACGACGCCGCGACCGCCCGGCTGCTCGCCACCATCCGGCCGCTGGTGGTGCGCTACTGCCGCGCCCGCGTCGGCCGGCACGAGCGCTCGTTCGCTTCGGCGGACGACGTCGCCCAGGAGGTCTGCCTCGCCGTGCTCACCGCGCTGCCGTCCTACCACGACCAGGGCCGCCCGTTCCTCGCGTTCGTCTACGGCATCGCCCAGCACAAGGTCGCCGACGCCCACCGCGCCGCGGCCCGCAACCGCACCGACCCGGTGCCCGAGGTCCCCGACGGCGTCAGCGACACCGCCGGCCCGGAACAGCGGGTCCTGCGGTTCGAGCTGAACGAACGGCTGGCCCGGCTGCTGGACGTGCTGCCGCCGAAACAGCGCGAGATCGTCGTGCTGCGGGTGGTCGTCGGGCTGTCGGCGGAGGAGACGGCCGCGGCGGTGAGCTCGACAGCCGGCGCCGTCCGCGTCGCCCAGCACCGCGCGCTCGGCCGCCTGCGCCGGCTGCTGACCGGCGAGGAAAACTGAACCCGCCGGCCCGGCCGACAACTTCCGCGTGGCCGGCGACACGCCGCTCGAGACCGGCGCGTTCGAGGCGGAGCAGCCGGCCGATGAGTTTTCCGGGCCGGGCCCCGTCAGTACGGGTGACTCCGGACCGAAAGGCGGCCCCATGGCCAAGCTCCTGTACCACATCACGATGTCCCTCGACGGCTTCGTCGCCGGTCCCGCCGACGACATGTCGTGGCTCGGCAGCCTGCCCGCCGGGCCGAACCCGGTCGTCGAGCGGGTGGTCGGCGGCATCGGTGCGGTCCTGATGGGACACCGCACCTACGCTCCGACGACGACGGCGGAGGGCCGGGTGTACGGCGGCAACTGGACGGGCCCGGTCTTCGTCCTGACCCGCGACGCCGCGCCGACGGCGGGATTCACCCTGGTCGAAGACCTCGGCGAGGCGGTGGCGGCGGCGTCGGCCGCGGCGGGAGACGGTTACGTCGCGGTGCTCGGGGCCACGACCGCGCGGCGGTGCCTGGAGGCCGGGCTGCTCGACGAAGTGCTGGTGCACGTGGCGCCGGTCCTGCTCGGCGACGGCGTCCGGCTGTTCGAGCACCCCGGCGGAACCCAGGTCCGGCTCGAAGCCGTGGAGCTGAGCCACGCCGGGGCGATCGGCAACCTTTGGTACCGGGTGGCTTGAGGATCGGTGCAGGGGTCGCCGGCAGCGTCCTGGCGAGTTTCCCGGATCACCCCACCAGGACGTTCTTGTAGAAGAGGTTGGCGTAGCGGTTGACGTTGTCGACGCTGCTGCGTGAGCCGAAGCCGAGGAAGAGGCGGGTTTCGCCGTCGGCCGTGCGGTAGACCGCCATTCCCTCGGGTTCGCGCCAGACGAGGGACTCGCCGGCCCGGGTGATCGCGCGTTCCTTCACCGCGCCGGTCGTCATGTCGATGCGCGTGACGTAGGAGTCGATGTCCGCCGAGTCGGCGTGGCCCGCCCCGTCCAACGTGTACAAGGAGCTGCCGAGGATCGTGTAGCCCTGGAAGACGACGCCCGAGGTGCTCAGCGCCGGCTGCGGAAAGTGGGCCAGTGGCTCGGAAAAGTCGCCGGCGGCGGCCTTCGCGAGCGGGTACACGCTGAACCACATCCTGCCGCCTTCATCGCGGCGCACGGCCATCCGCTGGTACACCGGGTCGGTGGCGCAGGTGATGTTCTTGCTGCCGGTGAGGAACTTCTTCACCGACGGGGTGCCGCCGTCGACGAATTTGAAGCGGGCGAGCGCGGTACCGCGGGATTCGGTGGTGGTTCCGTCGGCGTCGCACTCCATCCAGATGTAGGAGGCGGTGCCGACGGGTTCCACTCCCAATGACACGCCGTGCCCGGCGTGGTTCACGTGCATGGAGCCGAGCAGTTCGCCGGAGAAGCTGAGCTGGCTGACGCACAGGTCGTCGCCGGAGGTGCCGTTCTGCGCCTGCACGATGAAGAGGCGCCGGTTGACGTTGTCGAAGGCGAAGCCCTGCATCACGTGGTGCGACTCGTGCAGCATCTTGCTGCGGAACAGGTCGTAGGAGGGTTTGGTGATGTCGAAGTACGGCGACCCGGGAATGCCGGCCCCCTCGGCGGCGGCGGTCCCGGCGAACAGGGCACCGGCCCCGAGCGCGGCGGCGGTCGCGGCCCCTGCGCGGAACAGCGAACGCCGGGAAAGCGCTCTCGCGGTCATCATTTCGACGGGGTTCTGCGACACGATTCGCCTCCTGGTTCGAACGTCGGGCGAGTGAGCCTCCCCCGGCCGCGTACAGGCGACGTACAAAACCGGATATACGAGCGGCCGCTGAGGGAATCCGCGGTTTCGCTCCGCTCGTCCGAGCTTTCCGTCACCGCGGCCGGGGCGAAGGCTTCTTTCCCAGTTCTTCCGCGAAGATGGCGTCAACGCGCGAGCCCGCTCGCCGCAGGGCTCGCGCGGCCGTGCGGATCAGGTACCCGGCGGCGAACACGAACAGCAGCGTCAGGCCGATGACCGCGGGGTTCGCCACGACGACCTCCCGGTATTCGCGTGCGAGGTAGCCCAGGCCCGCTCCCACGGTGAACGCGTCCAGCAGCGCCAGCCGGGTTGCTCGGTGGCGGGACGACGTGGCCCTGGATGCAGAGGCCATCGCTTCCTCCCGCCGTTCCGGTCAGCGGTGACGCCTTTGCAACCTAGACGAGAGTGGGCCGGTTGGCGGCCACTTCAACCTGTTCGGCCTACCGGGTCTGCCCGGATGGCCGCTGTGATAACTTGAAGCGAACTGAGTGTTCTGTGCGCATGCAAACCTCGTGCCGCTTGCGTGCCCGAGGGCCAGGGGGCGGTAGCTCAGTCGGTTAGAGCAGGGGACTCATAATCCCTTGGCCGCGGGTTCGAGCCCCGCCCGCCCCACCGACTCGGTCTTTCGTGAGAAACACCCGTTACCGCTCGTAGCGCCATGCGGCCCGTCGAGTGTTCTCTAGTGCCCGCCGTGGCCGGAGCCGCCCGGGTGGTGACCCGAACCGCCCGGGTGCAGGTGGAACCGGCTCACCTCGGGCGGGTGGACGACGAAGGGCCGCATCATGCCCTCGTCCTCGTGATCGAGGATGTGGCAGTGGTACATGAACTGGCCGGTCGCGTCCTCGAACCGGCCGGCGACCCGGATCCACTCGCCCGCCCACAGGTTGAACGTGTCCTTCCAGCCCTCCTCGTGCTTCTCGATCGCCGGGCCGTCGCCCGGTGCGGGCAGCGGCCTGGTGGTGCCGCCGGCCGCGACGTCGAACGCCGTCAGGTCGCCGAACTTGTGCCGGCTCAGCAACTGGAACCGCGCCATGTGGATGTGCATCGGGTGCGGGGCCCCGCCGAGCTGGATCAGGTTCCACACCACCCACCGGCCCCGGTCGACGAAGACCGTCGTCGTGTCGTCGAACAGGCGGGCCACCGTCCGGAACGTCCGCACCCGCCCCGTCGCCGGGTCGGTGACCTGGAGGACCCCCTCCTCCGGGAAGTGCATCGGCAGCTCCCCCGGTTCGGTGATCTCCTTCAGCTCCCACATCTCCGGGTGCGGCCGGCCGGCCACCCCCGGCGGGGTCGTCGCCACGAACACCTCGTCGTGGTCCGCCGGCACGGCCACCCGGACGTACGATGTGGACAGTCGGGCCGGCGGCACGAACGAGTCGGCGCGGCGGCGGCTCTCCACGCGGAACTCCATGATGTCCGGCTCGATCGAGGCGCCGGTGTTGACCAGCCGCAGGCGCTGCCCCGGAAACCGGCTGAAGTCGATCAGCAGGTCGACGCGCTCGGCCGGGGTGAGGGTCAGCCCGCCCACCGGCACCGCCGCCGGCGCGGGGAGCAGGCCGGCGTCCGTGCCGGCGATCCGGACCGCGTCGTTGTGCACGGTGCCCGCCTCGTCGACCAGGTCGAGGCGGAAGAACCGGCCGTTCGCCATGTTGAGCACGCGAAAGCGGTACCAGCGCGCGTCGACGTCCAGGTGCGGCCAGATGACGCCGTTGACGAGGGTGAACGGGCCGGTGACGGGGGCCGTCGTACCGGACGCGGGCAGGTACTGGAACTTGAACAGCAGCCGGCCGGTGAGCGCGCCGGTCGCCGGGTCGGTGTCGAGGTTGCGGTCGGCGAGGATCAGCGGGATCTCGTGGTCGCCGCGGGGCAGGCGCAGCCTGTCCTCTTCTTCGTCGCGGATCAGGTACAGCCCGGCGAGTCCGGAGTGGACGTTGAACCGCGTCACGGCCATCGCGTGGTCGTGGTACCAGAGCGCGGTGGCCGCCTGGCGGTTCGGGTACTCGGTGAGCTGGGTGCGCCCCGGCGAAATCCCGTTGTGCGCCCAGCCGTCGTTGCCGCCGTCGGTCAGCGCGCCGTGCAGGTGCACGACGTTCCACGGCGGCAGGTCAGCGACGCCGTCGATCAGCTCCACCCCGGCGGGCAGGCTGCCGTCCGCGGCGCGGTAGCCGGGCCGGTTCGCCGGCGTCGGCTGCGCGTACGGCGCCCGCACCGCCACCAGCGGCACCGTGCCCCGGAGCTCGTTGGCCCACGCCACCCGCAGCCGCCGGTGGCTGCGCACCTCGATGGTCGGGCCGGGGAACCGGCCTTCGTAGGTCCACAGCGTGGTTTCCGGCAGCTGGGAGTGCAGCCGCGTCCGCGCGGTGGTCATCGTGATCGTGAGTTCGCCGGAGTTCCGCCGCGAATGCGCCTGGATCACCGCCGGGATCCGCAACGGGTCGAGGAACTTGGCGAGACCGAAGTTCGGCGCCGCAGACGGCAGCTGCCGTCCGCGGCCGGTCGCCGGCTGAGCCGCCGAAGCCGCCGCCCTCGGGGCACTCGGACCGAGCAAGCTCACCCCCGCCACGACGCCCGCGGAACCGAGCGCCGCGGCGGCGAGGAAGGTACGACGGTCGACGGAGTCATCCACCGGTGTTTCTCCTGTTTGTGCGTCACCAGGCAACCGGGAGCTCATTCGGCACCTGGAAACCGGCGGTGGGGGTGAACGGGTTTTCCTCCGCCGGGACCGCGCGCCGGAGACGGGACAGCCGGTCGAGCAACCTGCCCAGGGGCGAGCGGCTTGTGCCCGGCCCTCGACAGGCAACCCGGCGCCGGCTCGTAAGGGCACGTGCGGTCCGTCGGGAACACAACGGTTTCAGTCACGCGGGAACCTCCGGGCACGGCGAATACCGGCGATCCGCACGGCGTGGAGCGGGTGGGTGCGGCTCGGATCCGGAACGTTAGCCAAGCGACGGCCGGCTGCGCATCCCCACACTTGGTATTGATCGGAGTCGCGGCGCGCCGCCCCGGCGTCCGCCGGCCGCCGCAATCGGCACTTCCCGGGGAAACCGCGCTTGCGAGTCCTCAGTGGACATCGGCAGCGGAGCGCGGACCCGGCTGCCGCGGCGGTCAGCGCACGCGGTCGTAGACCACCGCCGTCTCGCCCAGCTCGCCGGTTTCGTGGTGCGTGAGCTGCCACTTCGAAGCCGGCAGGCCGTCGTCGAACAGCCGGGGGCCGCCGCCCGCGATTTCCGGGCAGATCATCAGGTACAGCCGGTCGAGCAGGTCCGCCGCGAGCAGCGGCTTGATGACGCTCGCGCTGCTGTTGACGAGGATGTCGCCCCCGGGCCCGCCCTTCAGCTCGGTGACGACGTCCGCCGCCGGGGCGCGCACCAGCCGCGTGCGCTCCCACGGGGCGTCGGCCAACGTGGTGGAGAAGACCACCTTTTCCGCGTCCACCAGCCATTGCGCGTAGCCGCGGTCCCGCGGGTCGGCGTTCTCGTCGGCGGCGACCGTGGGCCAGAACCCCAGGAACCCCTCCGCGTTGCGGCGGCCGAGCACGGCCGTCGTCGCCCCTTCCCAGATGCGGGCGAGGTGGCGCCGCGCGACTTCGGTGGTCACGTACGGCAGGATCGCGCCCATGTCGGCGGGCCCGCCGGGGCCGTGGTAGCGCCCGTCCAGGGTGAGGCTCAGGTTCGCGGTCACCCGGCGGTCGGTCGGCTCGGTCATGGGATCAGCCCTTTCTCTTGGCAAGAACGTCGGTGAGGTGGTCGAGCACCTGGCTCCAGCCGGGTTCGATCCCGGCGATGAAGGGGACGGCGTCGACGGTCGTCGCGGTGATGCGCAAGCCCAGCCGCAGCCGGGTGCCGTCCGGATCCGGGTGGAGCTCGAGGTCGTAGTCGCCGGTGAAGGAGGCGGGGCCCGTCACGGCGAGGTCGAACGCGAGGTGCCCGGGCTCGTCGGCGACCCGCACCCGGCCTTCGGAGTGGTACTCGCCGTCGGCGTCGCGGTAGCCGAGCACGATCCGCCCGCCCGGCCACGGCTCGAGGGTGCAGGCGGTGACCGTCATCGACGGCGGAACCCACCAGGAAGCCAGCAGGTCCGGGTCGGCCCAGTGCCGCCAGACCACGTCGGGCGGCGCGGGCAGGAGGCGGTCGAAGGCGAACGTGCGCCCGTCCGCCCACCGGTCCCGGTCCGCCATCGCGGCGTCGGCCTCGATGGTCGCCCGGTACCGCGCCAGGGCCTCCCGCTCACCCGCGTGCGCCTCGGTGGCGTCAGCCAGCTCCCGCAGCCGGCTCGCGAGCGCCGCCAGGGGTCCGGCTTCGAGGGCGTACACCCGCCGCTGCCCGAGCGGGAAGACGGTGACCAGGCCGGCGCGGGCCAGGGTCTGGAGGTGCTTGGTGGTCTGCGGCTGCCGCAGCCCGGTCAGTCCGGCCAGCTCCCCCACCGAGCGGGGGCGCTCGGCGAGGAGTTCGACGATGCGCCACCGCGCGGTGTCGCCCAGTACGGCAGCAATCCGGTCCATGAGCTGAGTATTCACCGGGGAGAATATTCATGTCAAGGAATATCTTGGCCCGCCAGCCAGCGCAGCCCGTAGGCGTACCCCAGCTGCGGCGCGGCGAACTCCTGAGCCACCTCGCACGCGCCGTCGAGCGGCAAGGACTCCCCCGGCTGGGGCGGATCGGCGAGGACCGACGGCGGGACGCGGTCCAGCCGCCACACCACCGCGGGCGGCCGCTGCGGGTCGAACCGGACCCGCACCGTGAACGACTCGCACGTCACCAGCGGCACGAACACGTACGACGGCCGGATCGGCAGGCCGTCCCGGATGCGGTAGACCAGCGAGTAGGTGTGGCTGTCCCCGCGGGACAGCGGGCGCGGCAGGTCGAGCAGCCAGCGGAAGTGCCGTTGCCCCTCCCGGTGCGCGGCGCTGATCCGGACGCCGTGCCGGGCGTCCGCGGCGACGTGCCGCTCGCCGTCGCGGCCGTCCTCGGTGCGGGGCACCGTGAACTGGGCGGAAATCCGGCCGAGACCGTCGCAGGTCGCCACGATCAGCCGTTCCTCGGTCACCTCCGGCTCGGCGGTGTCGAGCCGCACGAGCACCTCGAGCCGCTTGACGAACCAGCCCTTGTCCGGGTCGGGCTCCCCGTCGCCCGGCCGCGTGCCGGCCTCGATCTCCGCGGCGAGCCGGACGAACGACCGGTCGATCCGCCGCCGGGCCGTGCGCTCCGAGACGCGCAGCCGGTCCGCGAGGACGCCGACCCGTTCGCTGAGGCGGGCGTGCTGCGAGCCGGGGGCGATGCCCAGCGCGACGTTGACCGCCAGCCGGTCGTCGGGCGGAAAATCCGCGATCGCGGCCGAAATCGCTTCGCGCAGAACGCGCCGCGCGTCGCGGTCGCTCGTCGTCCGGTGGATTTCGCACCAGCCGGAGACGACCGGCCCGAGCCGGCTGCGCAGCCGGTCGGCTTCCAATCCCCACCCGCGCCGCAAAGTGGCGAGTTCCCGGAGCAGCCCGTCCTTGTGTGCCATGGGATTTCCATTGTGACACGGGCACTTCTCGGCGATCGGCGGCACCGGCTGCGCCGATCAGGTGATTCCCCGGTGGCCAGCGGCTGGCCAATTCCCCGGGATTTCGGCCCGCGTGCGGCCTTTTCCCATTCTCCGCCTGCCCGACCATTTTCCCGTCGACATCGGGGAGGCAGGTTGCTCGACACCATCGGCCCGGCCGACGTCGCCGGGGTGCGGAAACTGGCTCGCGACGGCCTGCTCGCCGGCTCGGCCGCGGCCGCCCGGCCCCGCGCGCTGGCCCGGTTGCGCGGCGGGGTCTACACCGTGGCGTGGCCGCTGGTGTTCACGCGGATCACCAAGCCGCTGGAGCACCGGCGCCGGCACGCGGACTGCGCCCGCGGGCTCGAGTGGCTGCGGCCGGACTGCCTGGACCGCTTCCACGACGACGTGGAAGCGGTGGTGGAGCACGCGCTGCGGCGCGCGACCGGCCCGATCGAGAACCTCGAGGGCTGGCTGGCCACCCGGCTCAACCCCGCGACGGTGGACGCGCACCGGCGGCGGCGCGGCGGGATCGGGGCGCTGCAACGACCTCGCCTCCCGTCTTGGCTGGCCGACGCACTCGGCGGCGACCCCTGGCTGTGCGACCTCGCCGTGCAGATCCTGGTCTGGGTGGGGGTGCCGGCCACGGCGGGTGCGGAGCTGTGGCCGCTGGACGGCTGGGCCGCGCGGCGCACGGAGGTCACCGGCGAGCCGGTGGCCGACCGCGACGCGCTCGACCGCGAGGTCGAGCAGGTGCTGGCGGCCATGCGCACCCGGCCGAAGTGGCACGCCGAGCACGTCGAGCGCCCGCTGGGGCACAAGCAGGCCCCGGTCGCACCGATGGCGGCGGAGCTCCCGGCCCTGGAACTGGTCGGCGCGCACGAGATCGAGGACGCCCGGCTCGCGGACTTGGCCGAGCAGGCCCTGCAGGCGATCGAAGTCCGCCTGAACCGCGACGAAGCACCGGCGGCGGCGGTCACCACGGTGGTCGGGATGCTGTTCGGCGAGCTCGCCGCCGGCAGCGCCGCCCGCGACGACTGGCTCGCTGCCGCGCTGGCGGACCCGGCGCGGTTGGAGGCGATCGTGGCCACGGTCATGACCATCCTGGGCCGTTGAGCGCCGGGCCGACCCGGCGCTCACCCACCTTCCGACGGCCGCCCCGAGGTGGCCTTGGGTGCGCCAGACGCATTGACGGCCACCTCGGGTGCGTCCGACGAACCGAAGGCCACGTTAAGTGCGTCTCGCGCACCGAAAGCCACCTCGGTCACGACCCACGCACCGAAAGCCACCTCGGTCGCAACACGCACCGAAAGCCACCTCGGGGCGCTCGGACCGGTCACCGTCCGGAGCCCGGGAGACCGGAATCGCCCTCCTCGACCGACCGGCGCCGGGCCTCGAACGCCGCCGTCAGCGCCTCGGGCGGGCAACCCGCCGTTCGCGCGCGCCTGACCGCCGCCGTCAGCTCGGCCAGCAGCAGCGCGCGCACGGCCGCGCGGGTGGCCTCCGGGAGTCTCGAGAGCGGTGTCGCTGCTTCCGTCACCCTCGACCTCCTCTCCCCGGCACCAGCCTTCCCCTGACGGACGGACACGGCTCAGCGCCACCACGGCGGCGGGGGCACCGGGAGCTGCAGCGGGCAGCCGCCGGTGTGGCTGCCCGTCCAGCAGTCCGCGAGCCAGCGGGCCAGCGCGACCGGGCCGAGCAGGCTGTCCTCCCACACCGGGGTCAGCTCGCCCGCCCGGCGCAGCACCGCTTCGGCCGTACCGCAGAAGGAAACCACCGCCGCGACCGCCGTGTCGGCCCGCTCACCGGACCAGGCGACCGCGGCTCGCGGCAGCCGGGCCGGGATGGCCAGGCCGGTGCCGATGGTGCAGTTGCGCGCCAGCTGCACGGCGAGATCGAACTCGACCGCTTCGGCGTGCCGCTGTCTGGCTCGCCAGCGAGGCGAAGCAGCGGCCACGGACAACCCGACCAGCCGGGCCGCGACCAACCCGTCCCACACCGTCAGAAGCACCGCTCGCGTGTCGGCCGGATGGACGGCGGCGAGCTCGTGGGTGACAGCGCTGAGCCAGGCACACGGGTCCTTGACTTGACGATCAGCGGTGACGGTCACGGCAGTCAGTTTCCCACCGGGACGCGGCAACAACCCCCGGATGATCATGGTTCACCCCAGGACCACCCGGTCGGTGGCGGGCCGTTGAGCGGCGGGCGTAACCCGATCGGGCACTCCGCGTGACCAAATCGTCACAGTCATGCGATCATGTCGGCGCTCAGTGCCGAGCACGCCCTCCGACCGTTCCCGCGAAAGGCCCCACACCGAGTGATCAAGATCAGCAAAAGCCGGGCCGGCACCCAGCGCGTCACCTTCAGCCTCCCGATCGGCGCGCCGCCCGGCCGGGTGAGCGTCGTGGGCTCGTTCAACGACTGGACGCCCGGCCGCCACCACCTCACCCCGCGGTCCAACGGCCGCCGCTCGGCGTCGGTCGACGTGGCACCGGGCACGGTGCTCCAGTTCCGCTACCTCGGCGAGGACGGCCACTGGTTCGACGACCCGGACCTGCCCGACCGCGCCGACGGCAACTGCATCTGCACGACTACGTGACGACCCGGACGGCTCAGGCCCGGCGGCGGCGCTTTCCCGCGCCCCCGCTTCGCCGGGCCGGTTTCGCCGCGGCGGGCTTGCGTTCCGGGCGCTTGCGCTCCGCCGGCGCCGGCGCGCGGCCGCGCGTGCTGTTCACCGTCCGGCCGCGGACGATCCCGATGAACTGCTCCATCAGGTCCGTCGTCTCCTCCTCCGGCCAGGACAGCGCGACACTCGACTGCGGCGCGTCCCCGACCGGCCGGTAGGTGAGGTCACGGCGGTGGTGCAGGCGGGCGAGCGACTGCGGAACGACGAGCACCCCGACGCCGGCGGCGACCAGCTCGATCGCGTCCGCCGTCGTTTCGGGCCGCGAGGCCGCCGGCCGCCCCGGCCGGGTTTCCCACTCCAGCGTGTCGTCGAGGGGGTGCAGCACGACCTCGTCCGCCAGGTCCACGGTGGACACTTCGTCCGCCGCCGCGATCAGGTGGTCCTTCGGCACCACGACCACCGTCGTCTCGGTGTAGAGCGGGATCGCGTGCAGGCCGTCCCGGTCGATCGGCGACCGCAGCAGCGCCGCGTCGGCGTCGCGGGCGCGCAGCAGGCCGGTCGCGTCGGCGGCGGCGACCGGCACGAGGAGCAGCGGGACCTCCGGCACCCGCTCGCCCCAGGTCCGCACCCACTTGGCGGGCGTCGCTCCCGGAACGTACGCGAGCTTGAAAGAGGTCACCGGGTCAGGTTACCGGGAGTCACGCTGGCTACCCTGGACGGCATGACGTCGCCCAAGACCACCCAGACCATGAAGCCCGCGACGGCGGCGAAGAAGCTGGGTGTGTACCTCGAAGCCACCCCCGCGGAGTTCCGGGAGGGCGTCGTCACGCGCGACGAGCTGAACGCGCTGCAAGCCGACCCGCCCGAATGGCTGCGGGAGCTGCGCCGCACCGGCCCGCACCCGCGGTCGGTGGTCGCGGCGAAGCTGGGCGTCTCCATCGGCGGCCTCACCCGCGGCGGGATCACCGAGCCGCTCACCACCGAGGAGATCGACGCGCTGAAGGCGGACAGTCCCGACTGGCTGGTGCGGGAGCGCGCCACCCAGGCCGAGGTGCGCAAGGAAACGCTGCGGGTCAAGGAAAAGAAGGACTGAGCCGGGCCGCGCGGACATGACGACCGACCTCTCGCCCGAGGCCGCGGACCGCCTCGACGCCGAAGACGAGCTCGCCGCCTTCCGCGAGCGGTTCGTGCCGATCACCGATCCCGGCGTCGTCGCCTACCTCGACGGGAACTCACTCGGCCGTCCGCTGCGGGCCACCGCCGAGCGGCTCCAGGAGCTCGTCACCCACGACTGGGGCTCCCGGCTCATCCGGTCCTGGGAAGAGCGCTGGCTCGCGCTCCCCGAAGAAATCGGGGACGAACTCGGCCGCGTCGCGCTCGGGGCCGCCGCCGGGCAGACCATCGTCGCCGACTCGACCTCCGTGTGCCTCTACAAGGCGCTCCGGGCCGCCGTCGCGCTGCGGCCCGGGCGCGACGAAATCGTCACCGACACCGCGAACTTCCCCACCGACCGGTTCCTCGTCGAGAGCGTCGCCACCGAACTCGGCCTCACCGTCCGGTGGCTCGAGGGCGAAGACGTCGCCGCGGTCACCGGGCCGCGCACCGCGGCGGTCGTGCTGTCCCATGTGGATTACCGGTCGGCGGCGATCACCGACCTGGCCGCTGTCACGCGGCTGGTGCACGAGCACGGCGGCCTCGTCGTGTGGGACCTCTGCCACAGCGTGGGCGCGCTCCCCGTCGAGCTGGACGCGGCCGGCGCCGACTTCGCCGTCGGCTGCACCTACAAGTTCCTCAACGCCGGGCCCGGCGCGCCCGCGTTCCTCTACGTCAACGCGCGCCACCACGAGACGTTCGCCCAGCCCATCACCGGCTGGATGGGCGCGGCCGACACCTTCGGCATGGCCGCGCGGTACGAGCCCGCGCCCGGGATCCGGCGGGCGCTGTCCGGCACCCCGCCGGTGCTCGGCATGGCCGGCGTCCAGGAAGGCGTGGCGCTGCTGGCCGAAGCGGGCATCGACCGCGTGCGGGCCAAGGCGGTGGCGCTCGGCCGGTGGGTGCTCGCCCTCGCCGACGCGTGGCTGGTCCCGCTCGGGTTCACCGTCGCCTCGCCGCGTGACGACGACCGGCGGGGCGCCCACGTCACCGTCGGCCACCCGGACGCCGAACGGCTTTCGCGCGTGCTCATCGACCACGGCGTGCTCATCGACTTCCGCCGGCCCGACGGCATCCGCATCGGGCTGAGCCCGCTCACCACCGGCTTCGCCGAGGTCCGGCGGGCGATGGACCGCATCCGCGAGCTCGCCGGCTGAGTACCCTCGACCAGCTGAAGCAGGACTCGGCAAAAATAGTAGCCCGGGCCTC
Organism: Amycolatopsis sp. NPDC051045; assembly: GCF_040682955.1. Lineage (NCBI taxonomy): Bacteria > Bacillati > Actinomycetota > Actinomycetes > Pseudonocardiales > Pseudonocardiaceae > Amycolatopsis > Amycolatopsis sp. NPDC051045. Next base: position 399,795 of record NZ_JBFBCC010000005.1, on the reverse strand, counting down.
CCTCCCGGCGCTGCGCGAAGGCCGCGACGACGGCCGGTCGCCGCGCCGGTTGCTGGCCGACAAGGTGTGGTTCACGAAGGCGGTCCTGTTCCCGGTCCGCTTCCTGTACTCGGGGACGACATCGACGGGCCGCGCGGCCCGGGCACGACTGGGGTGGCGGGCTCGCCTTCGACCTGGCGGCCCGGCACCCCGGCCGGGTGCGCGGCTGGCGTTCTTCGAAACCATCGTCAAGCCCATGGCCTGGGACGACCTGACCCCGCAGGCGGCCGAGCGGTCGCGGAAGATCCGCACGCCGGGCGTCGGCGAGGACCTGGTGCTGACGCAGGACCTGTTCATCCGCCAGGCGTTCACCGGCGGGGTGCGCACCCCGGTCGGCGCCGACGACCTGGCCGCCTACCTCGCCCCGTTCCCGACCCCCGAAAGCCGGCGCCCGGTCCTCGCCTGGGCGCGCCGGCTCCCGCTCGGCGGCGACCCGGCGGAGCTCGTCGAGCGCATCGAGGCCTACGACGAGTGGCTGGCCACCAGCGACGGCACCCCGAAGCTGCTCATGACGTTCGAAGGCGCACCGACGCTGCTCATCGGCGAAAAGATGGCGCAGTGGTGCGTCGACCACATCGCCGCGCTGGACGTCGCCGCCTGCGGGAAGGCCGGGCACCACGCCCAGGAAGACCGGCCGAAGGAGATCGCCGCCGAGCTCGCGGCGTGGCTGGACCGGCACGGTCTCCGCTGAACGTCACGTGTGCCGCAGCGGCGGGTCCGCCGGCACGCCGAGAACGCGCGCGGCGACCCACGCCAGGCCGTCCGCGGTGCGGGCCGGGGTGTCCGACGGCTGCATGACGTGGCTGAGGACCGCGCGGACGACCAGGTCGATCACCACCGCGACCTGGTCGCCGGTCAGCGGGGGCCGGTAGGCCGCCACGCGGCCGGCCAGCACGGCCTTCGCCCGGGTGAGCAGCGCGCCGGCGTCGGTGGTCAGCAGCGGGAGGAGTTCCGGGGCGGTGCCGTGGGTCGCGGAGGCGATCGCGCGCAGCAGCGTGTTGCCGTCGGCGAGCTCGAGTACCGCGCGGACGGCGTCGTAGATCGCCTCGACCAGGTCGTCCGGATGGCGGTCGAAGGCGGCGCCGACGGCCGCGAGGAACCGGTCGAGCTCGTGGGCGACCATCGCCTCGGCCAGCGCGGCCTTGGAGCCGACCTCGTTGTACACGGTCTGCCGGCTGACGCCGACCAGTTCGGCCAGCCGGGCCATCGTGACCGCCGGCCAGCCGGACCGCGCGGTCAGCTCGATCGCCGCGGCGATGATCGGCCGCCGGTGCTGACCACCGTCGGCCGGCGCCGGGCCTGCCCCGCTCATGATCGTCATTCTAGGTGGCGCCACCCCCGCCGGAGCCGACCCGGCCCGGCGCGACGAAGTCGATCTTCTCGCGCACGCCGCAGTCCGGGCAGCACCAGGAGTCCGGGATCGCCGACCACGGCGTGCCGGCCGGGAAGCCCTCGCGCGGATCGCCGCGTTCCTCGTCGTAGACGTACCCGCAGCCGGGGCACATGCCGCCTTCGGTGGCGTCGCCCCGGGTGTCGGCGACGACGCGCTCGGCCGCCGTGACCCGGGTTCCGTAGCGGGCCAGGACCTTCGCCCGGCGGCCGGGATGGATGTTGGCGCGCGAGATGTCGCCGCCGTAGTGGGCGAGCACCCGCGGGTCCATCACCCGGCGCCACAGCGGCGGGACGAGCGCCAGCACGATCATCCCGGCGTACCCGGTGGGCAGCACCGGCGACTCGGCGAAGTCGCGCAGCGTCTGGTAGCGGCGGGTCGGGTTGGCGTGGTGGTCGCTGTGCCGCTGCAGGTGGTAGAGCAGGACGTTCGTGGCGATGTTGTTGGAGTTCCAGCTGTGGCTGGGGTCGACGCGTTCGTAACGGCGCCGCCCGGGCACGCCGGCCCGCTGCCGCAGCATGCCGTAGTGCTCCATGTAGTTGACCACCTCCAGCAGCGAAAACCCGACCACGGCCTGGATCACCAGGTAGGGCAGGATGCCCGCGCCGAGCCAGATCGTCATCGCCGCCCACAGCACCGCGGACATCAGCCAGGCGTTGAGGACGTCGTTGCCGAGCCGGAAGGGATGGCGGTCGCGCCGGGCGTAGCGCTTGCGCTCCAGCCGCCACGCCGACTTGAGCGAGCCGAACACCGTCCGCGGCCAGAAGCGGTAGAAGCTCTCGCCGACGCGGCTGCTCGCCGGGTCCTCAGGGGTCGCCACGCGGACGTGGTGGCCGCGGTTGTGCTCGATGTAGAAGTGCCCGTAGAAGCTTTGCGCCAGCGCGATCTTCGACAGCCAGCGCTCGTGGCTCTCCTTCTTGTGGCCGAGTTCGTGCGCGGTGTTGATGCCGATCCCGCCGATGCACCCGATCGACACGGCGAGCCCGATCTTGTCCGCCACGGCGAGGTCGCCGCGCGCGATCAGCCAGCACGCCGCCGTGAAGCCGAGGTACTGGACGGGCAGGAAGGCGAAGGTGATCCAGCGGTAGTAGCGGTCGTTCTCCAGCCGGGCGAGGACGTCGTCGGGCGGGTTGCTGCGGTCCAGCCCGGCGAGCAGGTCGATGACGGGCACGACCACCAGGATCACGACCGGTCCGATCCAGAACCAGCCGCCCCACCCGGTGGCGGCGTGCAGCCCGATGGCGAGGAACGCCAACGAGGGCACCACCAGGCCGATCAGCCAGAGGTACCGCTTGCGGTCGCGCCACCGCTCGGTCGAACCGGCGGGCACGGTCCCGGTCGCTTCGCTCATCACACCCTCCTTGGCGGCTGAGTTGACAAGACGATAGGCGCTGTCCAGCTCACTTGACAAGTAGCCCATGCGTGTAAATCAGCGCGGCGTCGGCCGCCCTCGGCGCGCGGTCGGCGAGGAGACTTCCGGGCACCGCGCGTTCCCGTTCTTTCCCGCGCCCCGGACACGCGGCACCCCGATCCGGCCGAATTCATTTTCACCCGTTCGGCCCAGTCGCCTGCGTCTCTCATTTACCGGCGGGGCCAGTACCTGAGGAAATGCCGGTAATCGTCTCGAAACACACGGTAAACAGCGTTCGCCGTCAGCCGGACCACTGTCCGGAAGGCGGGTCGCGAGGACCACCCCCGAGGGGTTCGTGGTAAAAAACGGACCCTGATCGATTCCGCGGCAACACGGAGGGTGAGGCGAAGACGGGTGACGGCGGCCGCTGTGTCCCATCGCCGTGTCCGCTTCCTCGTCCGGGTCCCCCTTTCCTCGCCGACCGTCACTCAGGAGTTCGTGAACCGCCGTGCTGAACAAAGACCCCAGGGACGAGTCGGACAAGCCGTACGACAAGTCGATCCGCAAAAGGCTGACCAGGACCGTTCTCATTCCCAGCGTGACGCTGCTGGTGCTGTGGATCGCGGTCTCCTCCTACTTCCTCTTCAACGGGGTTTATGTCCGGTTGGTCGCGGCTTCCGTGCGTGAGGTGTCGATCCCCGCCGCGACCGCGCTGGCCGAGTTCCAGAAGGAACGCCAGACCGCGCTGCAGTACCTGGACGACCCGTCGCTCGGCCCGGCCCGGCTCCAGCAGCAGCAGAAGGCCACGGACGAAAAGCTCGCCGCGTTGAAGGACGCGTTCGCCGCGACGATCTCCAACGCGCCGGACGAAATCGCGTCCAAGGTCAACGCGCTGAAGTCCCAATTCGACCAGCTGCCCGTGCTGCGCTCGCAGATCAGCTTCCGCAGCATCGACCGCGCCCAGGTCAACACCTACTACAACGGCGTGATGGACACGGCGTCGAACCTCTTCGACACCCAGGCCCGCATCGTCCCCGACTCCGAAGCGGCGACCGGCGGCATCACGGCGACGTCGGTCTTCCGCGCCGGCGACATGATGTCGCGCGAGACGTCGCTGGTCTCGACGGCCTTCGCCGCGGGGACGTTCGCGCCCGACGACTTCACCCAGTTCGCGCGGCTGTCCGGGCTCTACCGGACCCAGCTGACGCAGATCGCGCCGTTCCTCGACCCCGGGGTCCGCGACCGGTACCAGGCGCTGACCACCAGCACGGCCTGGCGGCAGCTGGGCACCGCCGAAGAGGCGATCGTCAAGCACGGCCCGTGGTCCGCCGGCGAGCAGAACTCCGTGCCGGTGTCCGAAACGGACTGGCAGAACGCGACGAACCAGGTCGCCCAGGGCCTCAACGACCTCGCCATCACCCAGGCGGACAAGGTTTCCGCGGCCGCGATCGACGCCGGTGACGCGCAGCTGCGCAACGTGATCATCGGCAGCATCGTCGCCCTGCTGGCGTCGCTGGCGGCGATCATCGTCGCGGTGCGGGTGTCCCGCTCGCTCGTCGACCGCGCGCTGATGACGCGTCTCGCGCGGCTGCGCAACGACTCGCTCGACCTCGCCCGCAACCGGCTGCCGGACATCGTCGAGCGGCTGAAGAACGGCGAATCCGTCGACCTGAAGCAGGAGCTCCCCCGGCTCGACCACGGCCGCGACGAGATCGGCCAGGTGGCGGAGGCGTTCAACGTCGCCCAGCTGACCGCCGTCAACGCCGCGGCCAGCGAGGCCAAGGCCCGCAGCGGGGTGCACAACGTCTTCCTCGGCATCGCGCACCGGAACCAGGTCCTCGTCCACCAGCAGCTGCAGATCCTCGACGAGATGGAAGCGCGGGAGGACGACTCGACGCAGCTGGCGTCGCTGTTCCAGCTCGACCACCTCGCCGCCCGCGCCCGCCGCACCACCGAGAACCTGATCATCCTCGGCGGGAAGCAGCCCGGCCGCCGCTGGCGCAAGCCGGTCCCGTTGATGGAGGTGCTGCGCGCGGCCGTCTCGGAGACCGAGCAGTACGCGCGGGTCCAGGTCGAGCAGGTGGCCGACGTGGCGATCCTCGGCGCCGCGGTGGCGGACACGATCCACCTGGTCGCCGAACTGGTCGACAACGCGACGTCGTTCTCGCCGCCCGGCTCGCCGGTCGAGGTGACCAGCCGGATGGTCGCCCGCGGCGTCGTCGTCGACGTGTCGGACCAGGGGCTCGGCATGAAGGACGGCGTCCGCGAGTGGGCCAACGCGATGATGGCCGAGGCACCCGAGTTCGACGCGATGGCCCTGCGGGCCGACTCCAGCCTCGGCCTGTTCGTGGTCGCGCGCCTGGCGGCCCGGCTCGGCATCACCGTCACCTTCGACCCGTCCCGCTACGGCGGGCTCCGCGCCACCGTCCTCATCCCCACCCAGCACCTGGCCGGCGAGAACGACGGCCAGGCCGACGGCACCGGATCCACGCCGGCGGAGGACACCGCGGTCCTCGCCCCGGTGGGCGGTCCCGCGCCACAGGCAGCAGAAGGCTCGCTCCGCACGATGGACACGCCCAGCTCGTTCAGCGGTCAGATCCCGATGAAGCGAGACACCAAGCCGAGGCCGTACCCGGCACGCGCGCTCACCCCGCCCGACGCCCTGCCGTCCGTGCCGGCGGCGGTGCCGGAGCCGGTGGTCGCCGCCGATCCGGAACCGGACGTGCGGCCGACCGACGACCGGCCCCGGTTGCCGCGGCGCGAGCCGCAGCAGAACCTCGTCGCCCAGCTCGAGCACGAACCGGACGACAGCGCCGACGACGTCGTGGCGCCGGGGGAAGGCACCGCGCGCACGCTCGCGGCGTTCCACAAGGGCACCCGCCGCGGGCGCGGCGGGCCGGGCGACTCGTAATCCGCGACAGCACACAGGAAAGTCCACACACCGAAAGTCAGGGTCTGACGTCGAATGAACGAGTACGGGAACCCCAAACCCGATCTCAACTGGCTGCTTGACGACATGGTGAACCGCGTGGTCGGCGCGCAGAACGCCATCGTGCTGTCCGCCGACGGGCTGCTGATCGGCAAATCGGCCGGGATGAGCAAGGACGACTCGGACCAGCTGTCGGCCATCGCCTCCAGCCTGCAGAGCCTCGCCAAGGGGGTGAGCAAGCAGTTCAGCCGCGGCCCGGTGCTGCAGAACATGATCGAGATGGAGCGCGGCTACCTGTTCGTCTCCGCGGCCGGCCAGGGCGCCTGCCTCGCCGTGCTGGCCGCGGACAACGTCGACGTCGAGATGATCGCCTACGAGATGAGCCGGCTCGTCAAGCGCGTCGGCGACTACATGGCGTCCGCTCCGCGTGAAGCGGCGGCCGTCCTGCGGGAGGCCACGTGAGCGGGGACGAAAGCTGGTATGACGAGGCGGCCGGGCCGCTGGTCCGGCCGTACACGATCACCAGCGGCCGGACACCGGCCGGCACCGCGCGGCTCGACCTGTCCACGCAGGTGATGACCCTGCGATCGGAGCAGGAGCCGGCCGGGCTGGGCCCGGAGCACGTGGCGATCGTGCAGCTGTGCCGCCACCCGGTGTCCATCGCGGAGATCGCGGTCTACGTGAAGATCCCGCTGGGGGTGGTGCGCGTGCTCGTCGGCGACCTGATCGAACGCGGCCTCGTCATCACGCGGTCCCCTGCCCACAACCCGGCGCAGGCGCCGGACCTCGAAACACTCCAGGCGGTTCTCGATGGCCTCATCAAGTACTGACGGTACGGGGACGGACATGGTCCCCGCGCCGGTCAAGATCATCATCGCGGGCGGTTTCGGTGCCGGGAAGACCACGATGGTCGGTTCGGTCAGCGAGATCCCGCCGCTGACCACCGAAGAGGTGCTCACCGAGGCGAGCGCCGGTGTCGACGACCTGTCCGGCGTCGAACGGAAGACGACGACCACGGTCGCGCTGGACTTCGGCCGGATCACCATCTCGCCGCGGCACGTGCTGTACCTGTTCGGGACGCCGGGACAGGCGCGCTTCTGGTTCATGTGGGACGACCTGGCCCGCGGGGCGATCGGGACGATCGTGCTGGTCGACACCCGGCGGCTGGAGACGAGCTTCGCCGCGATCGACTTCTTCGAACGCCGGAAGATCCCGTTCGTCGTCGCGGTGAACTGCTTCGACAACGCGCCGCGCTACACCAACGACGAGATCCGCGAGGCGCTGGTGGTCCCGGACCGGGTGCCGATCGTCATGTGTGACGCGCGTGATCGCGACTCCAGCAAGCTCGCGCTGATCCGGTTGGTCAAGCACGCGATGACGGTGGTGCCGGCCCGGGTCTGAGACCTGCCGGTTGTCCAGTGGTTGTCCACCGGTGTCCGCTTTTGTCCGCACTGGACGCCGCCGGTGTCCGTTGTGGCCCTCCGTGGCCGCGGCGGGCACCGGCGTACCCACATGGCGCAATTGGTTGGACCACCCGGGTGCAGCCTTTTAGTTGAGCATGCATCAAACTGGTAGCATCCGCTCGTGACCAGTCGCATGTCGGAATTTCCTGATTATATAAGGGAAAACTATCCGGCACAGGGTCGGCTGTTCGGTGACTTTCTGTGTGGACTGTGGTCCACAGCGTGCGAAGCGCTCGACGTGCCGTTGGAGCAGTCCGTCCGGACCATCCGGATGCTGCGCGACCTGCTGCCGCCGTGGGCGCACGAGCGGATCGGGCCGGCACCCGCCCAGCCGTCCTATGTGGCGGACGACGGCTTCCCGGCCGAGATGTCGGTCAACTGGTCCGGACGGCACCCGGAACTGCGCGTGCTGTTCGACAGTCTCGGCCACGACGTGGTTTGGCCTGGTGAGAGCGTTTTCCGCACCCGGCGTCTCGACCACGTCCGCGAGACGTTCACCCCGCGGGCGGGCCGGCCCTCGCCGGCGCCGCTGTGGCACTCGATCGCCTGGCGGCCACCGTCCGGAGTGGTTCACAAGACGTACTTCGGGCTGTACTCGTGGCCCCACGTCCAGCGCGAGGCGGCGGTGGCCGAAGCCATGGCCCGGCTCGGCCTGGCCGCGGCCTGGACCGAGACCCGCCGCCGCGTCGAAAATGTCGAAGGCGATCGCGAGATCGAGTTCTTCGCCGTCGACCTGACCGACGACGCGCAGGCCCGCGTGAAGATCTACTACCGCAACCACGAGGCAGGCCTCGACGCGGTCGACCGCCTCGCTGCGGTGGCGCTGCACCACGACGCGCAGCGGGCGCAAGCCGCCTACCGGACGTTGACCGGCGGCGACGCCGGCGCCGGCGAAGCGGCCTTGAGCTGCCTGGCGTTCCGGTCCGGCGTGGACCGCGCCGCCGAGTCCACGACGTACCTGCGGCTGCCCGCCCTCGCGCCGGACGACCTCGAAGCCGTGGAGCGCACCGCCGCGCTGCTGCACGACCAGGGCATCGACCCCGGCCGGTTCCGCACCCTCGTCGCCGCGCTGGCCCCCGGACCGCTGGCCGGCAGCCGGGGCGTCCTGGAACTGGTGAGCTTCCGCGCGGCGGACCGGCGCGGCGACGTGACCACGTACTTCCGGTTCCCGGTCTACGACCGGCCCCCGCCGTCCCCCCTTTCGCCTGTTGATCTTGCGTAGCCGCCCCGGAAAGATGATCCCGCGCAGGACCGGAAGGAGCAGATCGTGACCGAGCAGGACGTCGAACGCGTCGCCCGCCACAACGAGCAGCGGCAACGGGAGTACGAGGCGTCGGACCTGATCCGGCTGCTGACCGACGAGAACACCACGGCCGAGACGAAGAAGGCGGTGCTCACGTACCTGCAGCCGTGGTCGAACGCCTTCCAGCGGATGATCAGCGCCCGGGTCACCTTCGAGAGCGACCCGGAGCTGCGGGCGCTCGCGTGCGAGCACCAGGAGGAAGAGGTCGGCCACGACAAGATCCTGGCCCGCAGCCGCGCGGACGACCGGGAGCTGATCTGGGACCCGGTCATCGAGATGGGGGCGTCCTGGTTCGTCGACCAGTTCGCGATCCTGCCCGGCGTGCAGCGCGCCGTCCTGGCGCACCTCGCCCTCGAAGCGGGCAGCCTGGTGTTCAGCCAGGCGGGCACGCGCGCGTTCCCCGACGACGAATACTTCGAGCTGCACGACGAAGCCGACGTCGAGCACCTCGAGATGGGGTACGAAGTGCTGCGGCGGCGCAGCGACTGGACGCCGGAGGCGGCGATCACGGTGCTGGACCGGGCGTGGCAGGTGATCGGCGTGGTTTCCGACCGCATCGCCGAGTGCGCCCGCCGCGATACGGTGGCGGCATGACGACCACCGAACCGGCCACCGCGGCCCGCGCCATCGCCGCCGAGGCCGCCCAGGCCTACCAGGAAGCCTTGGGAGAGCGCCTGATCGGCGCGTACCTGCTGGGCAGCCTGTCCTACGGCGGCTATTCCGCGGCCGCGAGCGACATCGACCTGGCCCTCGTGCTCACCGACGTCGGCGACGGCGACCGCGAGACCGTCGCGACCACGACGGAGGCACTGCAGGAGCGAAGCCCGTTGCACCGCAAGCTTTCGGTGTTCTGGGCCTCCCTCCCGGCGCTGCGCGAAGGCCGCGACGACGGCCGGTTCCCGGCGCTGGACCGCCTGCAGCTGGCCGACGACGGCCGCGTCCTGCTCGGCGACAACGTCTGCGCGGAGGTGGCCCGCCCGTCCGCGACGGAGCTGCTGCTGGAGAGCGCCGCCTTCGCGATCGCCATCCTGGCGACCGACGAGGTCACGGCCGAGTTCCGTGCCCCGCGCCGGTTGCTGGCCGACAAGGTGTGGTTCACGAAGGCGGTCCTGTTCCCGGTCCGCTTCCTGTATTCGGGAACGACATCGACGGGCCGCGCGGCCAACAACGACGAAGCGATCGAGTGGTACCTGGCCCAGCCGGAGGTACCGGCGGCAGCACTGGTCCGGCTGGCGGAACGGGTCCGGGCGGGCCACCCGCTGGACCCGGCCGAAGCGGGACCGGAGCTGGCCGCGGGCCTGGTTCCGCTGTACCGCTACTACATCGAGGCGGAAACGAAGCGGCTGCGCGACACCGGCGCGCCCGAAGACCTCATCGACGCGTTCGCCGACTGGGAGAAGCGGCTGGGGTAAAGCGCTTCCGGCGGTGTCCGGCCCGGGCCGGACACCGCCGGCGCCGCTCAGTGGATCTGCACGTTCCCCCCGTCGAGTGTCCGGTCGTACCCCGCCGAATAGCCGTTCGCCAGGAGCAGTTCGAACCGGTCCGCGGTGCCGGGTTCACCCGCGTCCACGAGGTGGAGCCGGAAGCCCGTCGTCACCCCGTTCAGCACCGCGTGCCCGAACACGTAGGCGTCCGGACCCGAAACCGAGATCCCGGTGATGTCCGACGTGTGGAGGTCGATCCCGTTGCCGTGATCGTTGTATTCGAGCGTGCCGCGAGGTCCTTCCTTGCGCTGCATGAACTCGAACCCGGCGGTCGCGGTACCACCGGGCACCAGGATCCGGATGCCGCCGGTGATCTTGCCCGGCTGCGAGGTGACGAACGCCGGCGCGACCGCGGTCGTTCCGCACTCGGGCACCGTGACCGTCTTGACGATGGCGAACTTGCCGTCCAGTGAGGTGAGATCCGGGTCGGTGGTGAAAACGCCGTCCGGCAGGGTCAGCGTCACCCGGTAGGTGCCGGGCAGCAGACCGGCAACGGTCGCGGTGCCCGACGCGATGCGGGGAGCCGTCGGCTCGTTCACGAGGACACCCGGGACGGTCACCTCGTCGACGCGGATCGCCACGCCGGCGGGGGCGGTCACCGCGATCGCGCCGAGGCAGACGTTGCCGAAGTCGACACCCCCGGCGACCTGGCCACTGGCGACGGTGACCGTCGTGCTTCCCGAGGCCGGCGTCGTCCGGCGCCATCCCGCCTGCTGCCGCTCGCGGACCGTGTACGTTCCCGGCCGCAGACCGGAGAAGCCGTATCCCCCGTCGGCCCCGGTCACCGCGGTCGCGCCGCTGTCCAGGTCGAAGGTCCAGTTCGCCAGGCCGGGGTCGCCGGCCCCACTGCCGTCGGCCCCGTGGTCGTCGAACTTCCGCCCGCCGATCGCCGCCGGCCGGTAGTTCCCGAAGTCGTTCCCGCCGAAGTGCGCTTCGCCCACGCCGTACCCGACGACGACAGGAGCCGGCGCGTGCGACTGGACCCAGCCCGGCTGGGCGCGTTCCGTCACGGTGTACGTCCCCGCGCCGATCGGGATGGCGTTGGCGTTCAAAGAGAACGTGTAAGCGCCCCCGGCGTCGGTGACGGTCGTCGCGACCACCGTCCCGTTGTAGGACAGGTCGATCGTCCAGCCCGGCAGACCGGGTTCCGCGGCCTGCCGGGCGCCGTCGCCGTCGACGTCCTCGTACTTCGCCCCGCTGATCACCGGAACCGGCCCGGCGCCGCCGTGGTTCCAGTTCCCGCAGGCCACCCCGATGAACGCGCCGTGCCAGTACTTGACGTGGATCTGGCCGTTGCCGATCTCGTCGTCGATCCGCTGGAGGCCGTCGCGGACGTCCGGGCAGAGGCCGCTGGTGTTCCCGTTGCACGCCTTCCAGTATTCGTGGGGCCGGTCGATCGCCACGATCGGCGCCCAGACCGTGAAGTTGCGGTCGAAGCCGCCCTTCGCGCCGTAGAACGCGGCGACCGCGGGCTGCGCGAACTGCTCGGCGGAGATGGAGTTCCCCACGCCGACGTCGTAGACGTAGGTGGATCTGTAGGTGCTCGTGGTGATCATCGCCTGTTCGTCGGGCCAGAGCACCGCCGCCGAGGCCACCGGCGCGAAGCCGCAAACGGCGAGCGCGACCGCGGAGAACAACACCAACGGAATGCGGAGCACTCCGGAGATTCTTCGCATTTGTGTCAACCCTTCCCCTGGCGTGCCAGGATTCCGATCCGCCGAGGCCGGGGACGAGCCGTCGTTCACCGCGATTTCGCGATGCGCAGCCAGGGTCGCGGCGCGCCGGCTCCGCGTTACGGAAACCGGCGCCTCACCACCCTCAGCGCAGCGTCAACGGCGTCTCGGAGTCCACGCGGGTCAGCTTCTCCGGGTTGCGGACGTAGTAAAGACCGGCGATCCGGCCGCCCTCGACGCGGACCGCCATGATGCCGTCGAGCGAGCCCGCCAGGTGCAGGGCCAAGGCCGGGTTGCCGTTCACCACCATCGGTGCCGTCGTCAGCTCCTCCTCCGTCCTGCCGACTCCGCCGACGATGAACCGGCCCACCTTGCCCGACCCGGTGACCGGGCGCATCGCTGCCTGCTTGACTCCGCCGCCGTCGCTCAGCAACACCACGTCCGGTGCGAGCACATCGAGCAGTCCCTGCAGGTCCCGGCCTTCGAGCGCGCGCTGGAACGACTCCAGCACCGCCCGGGTTTCGCGCGCGGAGACCGTCTCACGCGGGCGGCGCGCATCGACGTGCCGGCGCGCGCGGTGCGCGATCTGCCGGACCGCCGCGGGGCTTTTGCCCACCGCGGCCGCGATTTCGTCGTATCCGAGGTCGAACACTTCGCGCAGCACGAAAACGGCGCGTTCGGTCGGCGCCAGCGTCTCGAGGACGAGCATGAGCGCCATCGACACGCTTTCGGCGAGCTCGACGTCCTCGGCGACGTCCGGCGTCGTGAGCAACGGCTCGGGCAGCCAGGGCCCGACGTACGCCTCCTTGCGCCGCTTCATCGTGCGCAGCCGGTTGAGCGAGAGCCGGGTCGTGATGCGGACCAGATACGCACGCTGGTCGCGCACCCCGTCCGGGTCGACCTCGGCCCAGCGCAGCCAGGTCTCCTGGAGGACGTCCTCCGCGTCGGCCGCCGAACCGAGCATCTCGTACGCGACGGTGAACAACAGGTTCCGGTGGGCGACGAAGCTCTCGGTCGCGGGGTCGCTCATGGTCTCTCCTTCGCAGTCGCCGATCACGCGGTGAAGGGACCGAAGCGGCCCCAGGCGACGAACGCCGCCACGGCCAGGTAGACCAGGTTCAGCGCGACGAACCCGGCGCTGCCGTGGCGGACGTGGGTGATCATCGCACCCACCATCAGCAGGACCCAGCAGACGGCGGTCACCGGCACGAGCACCGGGGCGATCCCGGTCGCGGCGGGCAGGATCAGGCCGAGCGCCGCGAGGAGCTCGAGCACCCCGAGGGTCTTGACGAAGCCGGCACCGGCGCCGGCGGTCCACGCCCCACCCGGTGCGGCCGCCAGCTTCTCCTTGGGTACGAACGCTTTGCCGACGCCTCCGGTCAAGGCCACGACGGCGAGCAGGCCGGCGGCGATCCACGGTGCGAGGTTCATGCCCTTCCCTTCCTTCCCGGTCGGCCTCAAGACACCGGCGAGCGCACTGTTGTGACAGCGTTGCTTCTGTACCTACTAGTATGTACAGTCAGGTCTCATGGGAACCAGGGACCAGCTCGTCGACAGCGCCCGCGAGCTGCTGTGGGAACGCGGCTACGTCGGCACCAGCCCCAAGGCCATCCAGCAGCGGGCGGGCGCCGGCCAGGGCAGCATGTACCACCACTTCGCCGGCAAGAAGGAGCTCGCGCTGGCCGCCGTGCGGCGCAGCGCCGAGGAACTGCTGGCCGCCGCCGACGCGCAGCTGCGCACGCCCGGCACCGCCGTCGAGCGCGTCACCGCCTACCTGCGACGCGAACGCGAAGTGCTCAAGGGCTGCCCGATCGGCCGGCTCACCCAGGATCCCGACATCGTGGCCGATCCGGCCCTGCGCGCCCCGGTGGACGAGACCCTCACCCGCCTGCGCGCACGGCTGGCCGAAGTGCTCGACGAAGGCCGCGCCGCGGGCGAGCTGCCCGCCACCCTGGACACCGCCGCGCTGGCCGTCACGATCGTCGCCGTCCTGCAGGGCGGCTACGTGCTGGCCCGCGCCGCGAACGCCCCCGAGCCGTTCGACCAAGCCGTCTCCGGCGTGCTCGCCCTGCTCGCCGCCCACGTCCGCTGACCCCGGGAGAACCGAAGTGCACGTCCGCCGCGTTCCGTCCACCAGCACCGCCGCCCCCGCCGACGCGGTCACCGGCAGCGCGTGGATCACCTCGCTCGCCGTCCCCGACGGCCCGTCCCGCACCCGGGTCGACCGCGTGCAGTTCGCCCCCGGGGCGCGCACCCACTGGCACCGGCACCCGCTCGGCCAGGTCCTCGTCGTCACCGACGGCACCGGCTACGTCCAGCGCCGCGGCGGCCCGGCGCAGCTGATCAGGCCGGGCGACACGGTCCGCGTCGACGCCGGCGAGTGGCACTGGCACGGCGCCACCGACACCACGCCGCTGACCCACCTGGCGATCGAGGAACTCCCCGCCGACGGCACCCCGACCGAGCTCGGCGGCCCGGCCGGCGAGGGCGAACCCGCCGCCGTCCCGGCCGTGACCCGCACGCTGCTGCTGGACCAGCAGCTCCCGGTCCCCCGCGTGGTCGGCCACGTCGAGGTCCGCCGCATCACCATCGCCCCGCACGAAAGCCCCGGCCTGCACGTCCACAACGGACCCGTGTTCGGCAGCATCGAAACGGGCTCAGCTGTCTACCGGATCGAGGGCGAACCCGAATCCGTCCTCACCCCCGGCGACATCTTCTACGAGCCCGAATCGACCCGCATCGCCCGCTTCGACGCCCAGGACGATGGCGTCACGTTCCTCGCCTACTTCCCCGTCGGCCCAGGGGAAACCCCGCTTCTGACGCCGCTGGACAGCTGACCGTCCCCGCTGGTCACACTGCACGCGACACCTGGGTACACGGCTCCCGGTTCATTTCGGTTCAACACATTTCCGAACTCTTTCGCCGGGTCACAAAACTCTGGACATCGCGGCTCGCGCGGGTCACGATTACCGTCGTGCCCGCCCCGCAATGATCTCCCGAAAAAATCAGTCACCGCTTCACGAGACGGGCATTGTTATCGCTAACAACCAACCGCTTCGCTGGTGTCGGGCCAGCGGATTCCGCGGTTTCCTCTTCCCTGCACCCATCGGAGTCACCCCATGCCCGGAAACACCGGAAAGCATCGCCTCTCCCGACGGACCAAGATCGCCACCGGTGCCCTCGCGCTCGCCGTGGCCGCCGGCGGAATCGCGCTTTCGACCACGTTCGGCGACCCCGGACAGGCCAGCGCCGACGAGGCCGACCCGGCCCTCTACATCGACATCCTGAAGGTGAAGCCGAACAACGCCGAACCCGCGAACTCCCGCGGCGCGGCCACCGGCACCTTCACCGTGGACTGCGGCCGCAACGAGAACCAGCACTTCAACCCCGACAACTTCGTCGCCCAGCCCGGGATCCGCAACGGCGCCCAGCACCTGCACGACTACGTCGGCAACCTGTCGTCCAACGCGGACTCGAACAACAAGAGCCTCGAAGCCGCCGGGACCACCTGCAAGAACGGGGACAAGTCCGCCTACTTCTGGCCCGTGGTGCGCATCGACACCGCCGACGAAGAGAAGAACCCGCCGGCGCAGTCCCCGGAAGGTGACCGCGACCAGGCAGCCCAGGACGGCGCCAGTCCGCTGATCACCTGCCCGGACGTCGCCAGCAAGCTGCCCGACGTCCCCGACTCGGCGATGGCCGAGGTGAACCGCAACCTGGACCTGCTCGACACGCAGATCGACGAAGCCAACAAGCGGCTGGTCAGCACCCGCGGCCAGGGCGGCCCCAACTTCGTGCAGAACGCCATCCTCGGCCCGCTCAAGGACAAACGCGTCGCCACCATCGACCGCATGGCCATCGCCATCGGCCGCACCGCCGCGCGGCCCCAAGGCCTCGACGCCCTCGCCCCCTGCACGCTGCGGGAGCAGGCCGGCGCCGGCGGCAATCCCGCGAGCAACGGCGGCGGCGCCCCCGCCGGCGCGGCGCAGCAGATCACCTGCCCGGACGTCGCGAGCAAGCTCCCCGCCGTCCCGGCCTCGGCCAAAGCCGAAGTCGACCGCAACCTCCAGCTGCTGAACACCCAGCTCCAGGAGGCGAACAACCGGCTCGCCACCAGCCAGGGCCAGGGCGGCCCCAACTTCGTGCAGAACGCCATCCTCGGCCCGCTCAAGGACAAACGCGTCGCCACCATCGACCGCATGGCCATCGCCATCGGCCGCACCGCCGCGCGGCCCCAAGGCCTCGACGCCCTCGCGCCCTGCACGCTGGGCACCGCGCAGCCCGGGACCGGCGCGGGCAACGCCGGTGGCGCCACGCCGCTGCCCGGTCCGGACGCCAACAACGAACTGCCCGACAACGACGGTCAGATCCAGCGCCCGGCGAAGGTCGGCATCACCTTCCGCGGCAGCCCGGCCGGCAAGGTCACCGCGATGCCGAAGTTCCTGCGCGCCCTCACCGGCGACGCCAAGCCGTCCATCAACGGGACCAAGAACACCCGGGCGGCGTGGACCTGCACCGGCTTCGAAAACCGGCTGACCGACAAGTACCCGATCTGCCCGGAAGGCAGCAAGGTCGAACGGCTCCACACCTTCCCCAGCTGCTGGGACGGCAAGAACACCGACAGCGCCAACCACCGCACGCACATCGTGTTCCCGGACGCCGCCGGGCGGTGCGCCGCCGGGTTCAAGGCGGTGCCGCAGCTGCGGATCACGCTCGTCTACGACATCCCGCACGACATCCAGGTCAAGAAACAGTACAAAGTGGACTCGTTCCCGTCCGAAAAGCACAACCCGCTGTCCGACCACGACGACTTTGCCAACGTGATGTCCCAGAGCATCATGAACCAGGTCGTGAACTGCATCAACCGCGGCAAGACCTGCAACGCCTGACCTGACCGCCGGCCCGGGTGCCCGCCGCCGCGCCATCCCCGCGGCGGGCACCCGCAAGGAGACAGCGATGACCCTCCCGATCGTGGCGGGCTTCCACCCGGACCCGTCGATCTGCCGGGTCGGCGACGCCTACTACCTGGCGAACTCGAGCTTCGAGTACGTGCCCGGCGTCCCGATCCGGCGCAGCACCGACCTCGTCTCCTGGGAGCTCCTCGGGCACGCGCTGACCCGGCCCGATCAGCTGCCGCCGAGCGACGGCGCCGCGAACACCGGCGTCTACGCCCCGACGCTGCGCCACCACGACGGCCGGTTCCACCTCGTCACCACCGACATCCTCGAGGCGCACCGCGGGCACCTGATCGTGACCGCCGAGGATCCGGCCGGTCCGTGGTCCGGCCCCGTGCACGTGGGCGGCACCACCGGCATCGACCCGGACCTCTGCTGGGACGACGCCGGGGTCTGCCACCTCACGTGGGCGTCGTTCGCGCCGGAGCTGCCCGGGATCGCCAGTGTGCCGATCGACCCGGCCACCGGGGCGATGCTCGGCGAGCCGCGGCTGCTGTGGAACGGCACCGGCCTCGCCGCCCCCGAGGGGCCGCACCTGTACCGCGTCGGCGGCTGGTGGTACCTGCTGCTCGCCGAAGGAGGCACCGAACGCGGCCACGCCGTCACCATCGCGCGCGCCCGGACCCTGGCGGGTCCCTTCGAGCCCGCACCCGGCAACCCGATCCTGAGCCACCGCAGCACCACCCACCCGGTGCAGAACACCGGCCACGGCGACCTGGTCGAGTGCGCCGACGGCAGCTGGGCGATGGTCTACCTGGGGGTGCGGCCCCGCGGCAAGACGCCCCAGTTCCACGTCAACGGGCGCGAAACCTTCCTGGCCGGCGTCGATTGGGTGGACGGCTGGCCCGTCGTGGCCGAGGACCGGTTCCCGATCGAGCCCGCCGACCACAGCTTCACGGACGGCTTCGCCACCGCCGCACTGCACCCGCGCTGGGTCGCCCCCGGCGTGGGCCCGGAAACCTTCACCCGCTGGGCCGGGCCGGGCGAACTGGTCCTCACGAAGGGGCGAGCGCTGCTGACCCGCGCGCTCGACGAACAGTGGACGGCGGTGGCGCACCTCGACGTCTCCCGGGGCACCGCGAAGTTCCTCGTGCGCATCGACGACCGGCACTGGTACGGCCTCACCGCCGACGGCGCCACCGTCACGGCCACGCTCGCCATCGGCCCGGCTCGCCACCCGGTCACCACCGTCGCGGCGGGGGCCCTGGTGTCCCTGCGGATCCGCGCGCTCCGGCCACCCGTTTCCGGCCCGTTCAACGAGGCGGCCGAGCCGGATCTGCTGGAGCTGTCGGTGCTCCGGGACGACGGCCGGGCGCGGGTCCTCGGCTCGTTCGACGGACGGTACCTGTCCACGGAGGTCGCGGCCGGCTTCACCGGACGCATGATCGGCGTGGAGGTCCTCGACGGAACCGCGACCCTGCGCGAATTCGGCTACTTGACCGGCAGGTAGGCGGCGACATCGGCGAGGGCGTCCAGGGTGCCGTGGTCGACGTGACCGGTGGCGGTGTCGGCCTCGGCGACGACCATGCCGTAGCCCTCCGGACGGGACTTGTAGTGCAGCCCGGTCATCCGCACCCCGGCGACCCCGAGGACGGCGGCGATTTCCAGCGGCCGCACGTCACCGCTGCCCTGCACCGCCTCGACCTTCTCGAAGGCCTTCGCCTGCTTCTTCGAGCGGAACCCCACCCGCACCACCGAGATCACGGCGGCGTTGCCGTGGCCGTCCCCGACCGCCAGCAGCATCCGGTCCAGCGACGTGCACGGCGTCCTGGTCAGGAAGTCGCGCACCTGGTCCGTCGCGGCGGCGACACAGTCGCCTTCCCGCTGCAGGCGCCGCACCGCACGCTTGAGTTCCTTGAACTTGAGCTTGCTCCACGCTTCTTTCGACTTCCCCCGCTTGGCCGACTCCCGCCCCTCGGCGCGCCGCGTCTCGAGAGAACGCCCGGGCAGGGAATCGACGACATCACCGGCGGTGTTCCCGGCCAAGACCTCCGGCGCGGCCCCGGCACCGCCGGCCCCACCGAACGCCCCGACCCCACCAGCGCCCCCGGCGACCGCCAGCGCAGCCACGGCGGCGACCACCACCCCTTTGCCCCGGCCACCGTCGCGGATGAAGATCCGACGGCCGTCCTTCGTGATCCAGTGACCCTTTTCCGCCATCCGAGCTCCCCTCGTCGTCCGGCCGGACACGCCGCTACCGAACTCCTACGCTCGCCCCGGTGGGAAAGTTGCCCGCCAAACCGCACTGCGCGGCAACTGTCACGGATCTGTCCAGTGCTCACACGACGATGACCGAAAGCGACGGCCGTGGAGGTCGCCGTGCTCCACTGGCGAGGGCGGGGACACCCGCCGGGAACCAAGCCGGGCCGTTGGCCGACTATCTATTCGTGAACTGCTCAGATATCCGCGAGTCGCTGTCGGCGCGGATCGACGGCGAGACCGCCGCACTGCCGGAAGCTGTGCTGGACCGGCACGTCGAGGGCTGCCCGGACTGCCGGAGCTGGCAGGAGCAGGCCCTCCGCCTGCGCCGCACGATGCTCGTCCGGGAAGCGCCGGTGGTGCCGGATCTGAGCGCCCGCATCCTGGCGGACGTTCCGGCGCCACGCGCCGAGAAGTGGGGCGTCCGGATCGCGCTGGCCGTTGTCGCGTTCGCGCAGAGCGGGCTGGGACTCGCCGAACTGCTCGGCGAAGGCGACGCACACGCCGGTCACGGCGCGCTGGTCGCGGCCACGCACCTGAGCAACGAAAGCGCGGCGTGGAACGTCGCCGTCGGCATCGGCCTGCTCTGGGCCGCGTTACGCCCGCGGGCCGCGGGTGGACTGCTCCCCGCGTTCGGCGGGTTCGTCCTGGTGCTGGGGGTCATGTCCGCGATCGACGCGTCCGGCGGCCAGGTCACCGTCGGACGGCTGCTGTCGCACTCCCTCGTCGTCGCCGGGGTCGGCCTGCTGTTCGCCGTCCACCGGCAGGTCCGCCGCACGCCGGTCCCCGGGCCCGACCTCAGGACGGCGATCCACACCGGGGACGACGTCGAACTGCCGGGCGCGGGTCCGGTGGCGGCGCCGAAGCCGGGTCGCCGCGGCTACCCGCAACGCCCGGCCAGCCGGCGCCACGCCGCCTAGGCGAGTTCCCGCACCAGCTGGGTGTTCGCGCCGACCTCGGTGGCCACGGCCGGCGTGACGACGTTCCTGCCCGCCGGACGCTCCTTCGAGACCGGGGCGATCGACACCGTCCTCGTCGTCCCGGCTACGTCCGCAGGACGCGCTGATCGGGCACGGCCTGGGCGATCGTGCGCAGAACGCCGATCGGGTCTTCGCCCATGGCGTGCAGGCCGACGTGGTTCGCCCCCGCCGCCAGCTCCGCGTGGATGCCGGCCGCGATGGCCGCGGCGTCGCCGTGGAGCACCAGCGCGTCGATCAACCGGTCGCTGAAAGGTTCGGTGAGGTCCTGGTCGGTGTAGCCGATCCGCCGGAGGTTGCCGGCGTAGTTGGCGATCCCGAGCAGCGGGCCCACCGCGGCCCGGCCGGTCGCGCGGGCCCGTTCGACGTCGGTGGCCAGCAGCACGCCGTGTCCGGGCACCACCAACTTGTCCGCGCCGACGATTTCCCGGGCGCGCCGGGTGTGTTCCGGCGTCACCTGCAGCGTGACCGTGCCCGCTGCGCGGTCGGCGGCCAGCCGGAGCATGGTGGGCCCGAGTGCGGCCAGCAGCAGCCGGTCGGCGGGCACACCGGCCGCGGTCAGGGTGTCCAGGTAGGTCGTGATCTTCGCGACCGGGGACGTGTACCCGGCGTCGATTTCCCGATGGCCGGCGCCGATGCCGAGGACGAGCCGATCGGGGTGCTTCGCCGCGATCCGGTGATAGGAATCCGCGACGGTCCCCGCGTTGGCCTGCCAAGCGTTGATCACGCTGGTACCGACGACGATCCGGCTGGTGGCGTCGAGCAGGCGCTCCGCCGGGAGGAGATCGGCGGCCGGCGACGCGGCCAGCCAAACCGCGCCGTATCCGGCGTCTTCCAGCGCGACGGCCTGCGCCGCAGTCGCGTCGGCGGCGGTCAGGTAGGCGCCGAGGAGTCCCAGATCGATGGTCATGGTCATGAGTTCAGCACCGGTCGGCGAGGCGAGCCAGATTCAACCGGCCCGTGCTGCGATAAGCTCGCCTTATCGTCGAGACCGGACCGGGCGGAGGCCATGGAGCTGCGGGCGCTGCGCTATTTCGTCACCGTCGCCGACGAACTGCACTTCGGCCGGGCCGCCGAGCGGTTGCACATCGCGCAGCCCGCCGTCAGCCAGCAGATCGCCCGGCTGGAACGGGAACTCGGGGTCCGGCTGCTCGACCGGTCACCCCGGCTCGTCCGGCTCACCGCAGCCGGACAACGGGTGCTCGACGCGGCACGCCGGACACTCGCCGCGGCCGCGGAGGTCCAGGTCGCGGCCGGGCAGGTCACGACGACCGTGCGCATCGGCACCGCCGCCGGCCTGACCGCCCGCCTGGAACGCGGCATCGACGCCCTCCGCGAGCGCGCGCCCGAGTTCGACGTGGTGCTGGTCGATCTGCCGATCGAAGCCCGGCTCAACGCGCTGCGGCAGGGTGACCTCGACCTGGCGCTGACTCGTGGCGTGCGCTCCGTGCCCGGGCTGACGGTGCTGCCGACCTGGACCGAACGCCTGTTCGCGGTGGTGTCCCAACGCCATCCGGCCGCGGACCGCCCGGCCGTCGGCCTGGCCGAACTGGCCGGCGACACGCTGCGCGTTCCCGCCCGTGAACACGACGTGTCGCTGCACGACGCCGTGGTCCTGGCGTTGCACGAAACCGGGCTGTGCCCGAAGGCGGGCCGGCCGACCGGCACACTCCAGGACACGATCGTCGAGGTCGGCTCGGATCCGCGGAGCTGGACCGTGCTCCCCGCCGACCAGGTCGCCGAGATCCGCTCGACCCGCGTCCGGTTCCTTCCGCTCGACCCGGCGATCACGATCGTCGGCAGCGTCGTCGTCGCCGCCGACAAGGCGAGCAGTGCAGCCGAGTGCGTCGTGGCCACGTTCCGCGACGACGCGACGAGCTGAGCCGGCTGCCGCCACGCACCCACCTGCCGAAAGAAATCCGGCTCGGTGTCGGATCCCGGGTGAGCCGTTCGTGGAGGAGGTGAGCGGCCGCCACGAGGGCACCGCCAGGATCGCAGGAGACGAGATGTCGCACCCGGAGGCCGTAGCCCGCCGCATGTACGACCTGATCGAGCCCATCGGCCTCGTGCCCTACTTCGCCGACGAGTCGGACGAGGCCCTGCTGGCTTTGGGCCTGCGCAACCCGTGGGACGCCTACTTCGCGGGACGGGCCGCGCCTTTCGGCCCCGGGGTGCCGGCCGAGGTCGTCCACGCCGTCTTCTACAGCTTCGCCCCCGGCGAGGTGGCCCACCACCTCCCGAAGGTCTGGGACCTGACCACGCCCGAAGCAGCAATCGCCGCCCGCGAACGAGGATGCGTCGCGGGGATGCGGCGCATCCTCGGCGAACTCGCCGACGGCCCCGGCGTCGCGAGCGCCGGCGACCTCCTGCTGAAAGCGGCGACCAGCGCACCGGTAGAGGGCCGCGCCCTCTACGCCGCTCTGCGCGCGCTCCCGGTACCGCAGGAGCCCGTGGCGCGGCTGTGGCACGCGGCCACCCTGCTCCGCGAGCACCGCGGCGACGGCCACACCGTCGCGTTGCTGACCGAGGGTGTCGGCGGGACGGAAGCCCACGTGCTGCACGCCTTGTCCGTCGACATGCCCGCGAAGGAGTTCGGCCGGCTCGGCCACCTCCCCGCCGCGCAACTGACCGCGGTCATCGACGGCATGCGCGCCCGCGGCCTGGTCGGGGCCGACGGCTGGCTCACCGCCGACGGTCGCGCCACGAAAGAACGAGTCGAGGCGCTGACCGACCGGCTCGCGGAGGCGCCCTACAACGCGCTGAGCCCCAGCGAACTCGACCGCCTCGTCACCGACCTCGAACCGATCTCGGCTGCCCTCCGGACGGTCTTCCCGTCGTAGCGGTCGACGACGCCTTCGTCTCGCCGCGTTCGTTGATCACCTCGATCGTTGCCGACCGTAGCGATCCGCGCGCGCATGCGGCTGACCGGTCGTCTCGGCCGATGAGCGGTTGGCTACCAGCCGGGTGGCAGGCCGGTGGTCGCCGGCGTCAGTTCCTCGAAGGTGCCGGCTTTCACTGCCACGTCCAGCCGGGTCTCGTACTCCCACAGGGTGAGCACGCCGCCGGCCATCGCGCGGGCCAACCGGTCGAGCACGACCTGGCGGTGGGCCGGGGTGATCAGGTCGTCGGAGTGGGGGTCCGGTTTGCGGTCACGCAGGGGCTCATCGACCGGCAACGGGAGGTCGACCACCAGCTTCGCCAGCTCGCGGGTCGTCGTCGCCGACCAGACGGCGATGGTCCGGGCCGCGTGCTCGCCCGGACCGAGTCGTTCCGCGACCAACGCCTGTTCGAGGTACTTGGCGATCCGGGCCCGGTCGACGTCGAGCGCCGGCGGGTCGCCGACCGCGGGCTCGGCCACGACAGGCTCGACCACCACCGCCGGCTCGACTGCGGGCTCTGCAGCCCGGTTGCCGCCGTGGCTGTACGGCCGGCCGGCCTGACGGCGGCCGTCCAACGCGCCGCGCAGGATGTCGAGGCTCTCGCCCGAGGCCGCGCGTTCGAGGAAGCTGTCGAACTCCGCCCTGCTCAGCCTGCCGCGGCCTCTGACCAGGAGGGCTTCCTGCACGAACGCGAGCCGCTCGAGACCCACCGCCATCGCGGGATCGTTCCGCCGGTGCCTCAAGTGCGGTTCGATGTCGAGGAACAACACGAGCAGATCGGCCGCGGTTCGCGCCTTGGCCGCAAAGACGGTCCGCCACTTGCGGTCGGCGCCGCTCAACGACTCGTTCTGGACTGCGATGTCCAGCAGGGCGACCGCGAACTCGCGCTCGAGGTCGCCGACGGGCGTGGTGCCGGGCACCGTGTCCCACCTCGGCGCGGGCAGGTCGGCCACCACCGCCGGCAGGTCGTGATAGCCCGCTTTCGCCACCGCCTGACGGAGATCCTCGTAGCGGTTCTGGTCCAGCCAACCACAGGCCAACGCGTAGTCCACCACGGCCAACGCATGGTTCCGCCGGGGACCCCTACGTACCTGAGGACTCCACCACCCGACCAACGATCTTCGCATCCTCCCGGCACGCCCAGCGACCCCCGGGCCGAACACTCCGGCCACGAGTCTGACGGCAGCGCCGCCACAGATCAACACCTTGCCATTGGCCGCCCCGCTTGTGCTGGAAGTCGCGCTCGCTGACGTCGTTCGAGATCGCGTAGCCCGCGATCACCGCCGCCGCGTCCTGCGGGCTGTCCAGCGCCGGGAGGTCCGCCAGGGCGTGGCGTAACCGCGAAAGGCCGCCGCCCGCCAGGAAGTCACCGTCGATCTCACTCGTCACGGGCCGCAGGTCGCGTGCCTGGCCGGCCTGGGCCAGGACCACAGGCACCGCTGATCCGGAGTCGCCCACTCGCAGCAGTCGCATGCCGTTCCTCATTCTGTCGAAGCGGTTCTGGTTCAGGGAGCGGGCGCGCCGGCCGCGAGCAGTCCTTCGTCGCGCAGATCCGCCCACAGCTCAGCGGGAGAATCCGGCCAGCGCGGGCTGTTCCAGCAGGGTGTAGCGGCCCGCGAGCATGACGACGTCCACAGTGTCCGAGCCGGACTCGCGCACGGCTGCTCCCAGTGGTCGTCCGGGTCGTGCAGGTAGACCACGTCCACCCGGTCGAGACCGAGGCTTTCGAGCGAGGACTCCAGGCTGCGCAGCACGCCGGCCGCGCTGAAGTCCCATACCCGGCGATGGGTCGCGGGGACCGCGAAGCCGCCGTCGTCCTGCCGTCCCGCTCCGGCCGGATCGGGCACCAGCAGCCGTCCCACCCTTGGTGGACAACACGAATTCCGAACGCGGACGGTCCGCCAGCGCGGCGCCGAGCCGTCGTTCCGCCAGGCCCAGTCCGTAGTGCGGAGCGGTGCCCAGCCCCAGCCGGGACAACGGGTTCTGGCCGGTGGTCATCGTTCCTCGTCTCGGGCGCAACCGGTGCTCGAACCCGCGCCGCCGGGGCTAACGGTCCAGGCGGCCGGGGTCGCCGGCCGCGCTGCGGCGCACGAGCCAGGCTTCGGTGATGTGGTCGAACATGGCTTCGGCGGCGCCGGCCGGGTCGCGTGCTGCGATCCGTTCGCAGATGCGGCGGTGGCCTTGGTTGGACGCCACGCACTGTGCGCGTTCGCTGGTGCCCATGTAGCGGGCGGTGTTGATCACCTGGCTCTCCAGCGCGCGCACGACGCCCCTGGCGATGCGGTTGCCCGAGACCTGCATGATCGTGTCGTGGAAGGCGATGTCCTGGTCGCGATAGGCGAGCGGGTCGTCCACGAGCTGGTCCATGAGGTCCACGAGCGCGCGCAGCCGGTCGACGGCGTCCTGGCCGGCGGTACGGGCGGCAACCAGGGCCATGTCCGATTCGAGCAGCCGGCGGGTGACCACCAGGTCGTCCAGGACGGCCAGGGTCTCGTCCTCGGCGATGACGGCCCCGAGAACGAGCTGGTCGAGCATGTTCCACCTCGATGGCGGGTTGATCACCGTGCCCGCGCCCTGACGCACTTGGACCAGGCCCTTCTCCTGAAGGCTTTTCACCGCTTCGCGGATGACGGTCCGGCTGACCGAGAAGGTCTCGCCGAGAGTGGGCTCGGCCGGCAACGACGTCCCGGGCGGATGAACCCCGCCCACGATGCGCCCCACGAGCTCGGCGGTGACCGCCCTCGCGAGGTTCGCCGGCCGGCGCGCCCACTCCGGGGCGGCGGGAGCGCTCGCGCTGGGTCGCTGGCCTGATGCCGTCATCGTTCCTCCGGTCGTGCTCGCGGCGACGTGCGACGAGCGTGCTGAGAGTGTACGGGAGCTGACCGTTGACGTCATACGTCATACGAGTTACGTTTCTGCCCACTCAGTCGGGCCCGTCCGTCGCCCGGCCACCGTCTGCAGAAGTGAGCAGCAATGAAGCAGCGCACACTATGGTCCGCCGCCCTGGTCGTGGGACTGGCGTTGACCGCGGGTTGCGGGAGCGCCGCAGGGCCGGGTTCCCCCTCCGGCAACGCCAGCGGCAAGCTCGTGGTCTGGGACTGGAAGTCCGGTGACGCGAAGGCAGCCGGCTACGTGGCGAAGGCCAAGGCCGAGTTCGCCAAGCAGCATCCCGATGTCGCCGTCGAGTTCGTGGCCCAGCCCTACGACCAGTACTACACCCTGCTCGGGGCCGCGATCCAGTCCGGGAAGGGACCCGACGTCATCCTGTTCAACGGAGGCGGGAAGATCCGCGACCGGGCCGACGCGCTGGCCCCGCTGGACTCCTACGTCGCCGACGACAAGCAGCGGCTGGCCGGCTGGGACGCCTTCACCCAAGCCGGGAAGATCTACGCCGAACCGGTGACGCTGCAAGGTCATCCCTTCTACTACAACAAGTCGCTCTACGAGAAAGCCGGGCTGAACCCGGACGCTCCGGGCCGGACCTGGGACGACTTCGTCCGCGACTGCGGCGTCATCACGCAGAAGACGGGCGCGAAGTGTTTCGCGCTGGGCAACAAGGAAGGCAACGGCATCCAGTTCTTCCTGTCGGCCATGGGATCGGCCGTCCTCACGCCGCAGGAGTACGACGACTGGATCGCCGGGAAGCGGAACTGGTCCTCGCCGGACGTCAAGCGGATCTTCGAACTCTGGAAGCAGACCAACGACGCCGGCCTGAACAACGAGGGGGCCAACTCCACCGCGATGTTCAACGACTCGTTCGCGGTCTTCCAGTCCGCCAAGGCGGCCAACATCATCGGCCTGATGTCCGACATCGGGCACTGGAAGGACTTCGCCGAGTTCCTCGGCGCGGACAAGGTCGGCGTCATGGACGCTCCCGTGGTCAACCCCGCGGCGCAGCCGAGCCTCCCGTACGACGGCGGCATCGGCTACGGGGTCGCGAAGTGGACCAAGGACCCGAAGCTGGCCGCGGACCTGGTGCGGTCGCTGTCTTCGAGCGACGCTTTGAAGGCTTTCTACGCCGACGGTGGCGCGATCGCGGCGGACACCTCGATCGACGTCTCCGCGGGCGGCCCGGCCGTCAAGGCGATCGTGTCGGAGGTCAAGACCGGCAAGCCCGCCCTGCACGTCGCCCTGTCCTCCAAGACGGTCGACCTGATGGGACGCCTCTCCCAGCAACTGCTCAGCGGATCGATCACCGTGGACGAGGCGCTGCGGCAACTCGCCGCCTCCGACAAGACGACGGGCTGATCGGCGTGGCTGGAGGGCCTTTGTCACGGCGCGGCCGTTCCGGGGTGCGGGCCGAGCGTTTCGCGCCGTTGGTCCTCGTGGCGCCGGCTGTGCTGATCATCGCCGCGCTCCGGCTGTGGCCGCTGTTGCTGGGGGTCAACTTCTCCTTCACCGGTGACGGCGACCGCAACGGCGCTTCGGTGGGCTTCGACAACTACGTGACCCTGTTCGGCGATCCGCTGTTCCGCACCACGTTGCGCAACGTCGGCCTGCTCGTGCTGCTGCTCCCAGTGGCGGTGGTGATCCCCGGCCTGCTCGCCACGTTCATCTACCTGAAGGTGC
Source organism: Amycolatopsis sp. NPDC051045 (assembly GCF_040682955.1). NCBI lineage: Bacteria > Bacillati > Actinomycetota > Actinomycetes > Pseudonocardiales > Pseudonocardiaceae > Amycolatopsis > Amycolatopsis sp. NPDC051045. The sequence continues at coordinate 372,584 of NZ_JBFBCC010000005.1, read as the reverse complement.
CGGGGAACCGGATCTACCGCGGCGTCTACTTCTTCCCCGCCGTGCTTTCCCCGGTGATCGTCGGGGCGATCTTCAACCTGCTGCTCGCCTTCGACGGTCCGCTCAACACGCTCCTCGGCAGTGTGGGTCTCGGGCCGGTGGACTGGCTCGGCGATCCGGACGTGGCGATCTTCGCGGTCGTCGGGGTGCACATCTGGGCGACGTTCGGCATGGCGCTGGTCGTCTTCCTGGCCGGCTTTTCCACCCTCGACGCCTCGCTGCTGGACGCCGCCGAGGTCGACGGCGCGTCCTTTCCGCAGACCGTCCGGCACGTGATCATCCCCAGCCTGTCCCGCACGATCCAGTTCGTCTTCGTGACCACGATGATCGGCATGCTGACGTCGATGTTCGGCCTGCTGTACGTGATGACCGGCGGCGGGCCCGAGGGATCCACCTACCTGCCCGAGTACTACATCTGGATCCAGCAGGGACAGCTGAACCAGCCCGCGCTCGCCTCCGCGGCGTCGACCGCCCTGTTCCTGATCATGCTCGTGGTGGGACTGGCGCAGATCGGCATCCTGCGACGCGCCACCGGCAAGGAGGACTGATGTCCGGCACCCGGTTGACGAAGTGGGTCGTCGCCGTCCCGATGGCCGCGCTCGCGTTGGCCACCATCTATCCCCTGGTGTTCACCGCCAACGTCGCCATGAAGACCCGCCGCGACTACACCCTCGACCGCTTCTCCCTGGCCGACGCGCTGCGCTGGGACAACATCGTCAAGGCGTGGACGAGCGTCGGGATGTCGAAGTACTTCCTGAACTCGGTGATCGTCGTCGCCTGCTCGGTCGTGCTGCTGTTGCTGCTCGGGTCGATGGCGGGCTTCGCGCTCGGCCGGCTGCGCTTCCGCGGCTCGTCCACGCTGTTCCTGGGTATCCTCGCCGCGCTGTTCATCCCGTTCCAGGTGATCATGGTTCCGCTGGCGCGGGTCATGGCCGGCACCGGCCTCATCGACACCTACCCCGGGCTGATCCTCGCGTACGTGGCGCAGTTCCTGCCGTTCACGATCTTCCTCATGACCAGTTACTACTCGACCGTGCCGGCGGAGATCGTCGATGCCGCGCGCATCGACGGGAACAGCGTGTACGGGGTCTACTGGCGGATCATGCTGCCGATGGGCGCCCCGGCGCTGCTGTCGGTCGGCGTGCTCAACGCTCTCTTCTGCTGGAACGACGTGCTCATCTCGTTGCTGATGATGCCGTCCGCCGAACACCGCACGCTGATGGTCGGGGTCACCGCGTTGCGCGGGCAGTACTCCGACGACATCCCCACGTTCGCCTCCGGTGTGCTGATCGCCGCGATACCCGTCCTGGTCGTTTACCTGTTCCTCCAACGCCAGATCGCCGACGGGGTCACCGCCGGGTCCACGAAGGGCTGACATGCGCATCACGGGTTACCGGACACTGACGGCCGTCCATGACTGGGGCCGGCCGATCGGCGACGCCAACGGCGTCCACGCCGACGGTGTCCTGGGGGTGCCGATCATCATCGTCGAGACCGATGTCGGCGTCACCGGGGTCGGGCTCGGGTCGCACGTGGAGGCCGAGACCGTCTTCGCCGCCATCGAAGGCGAGGATCCGCGCTGTGTCACCGCCCTCTACGACCGGATGCTGCGCCGGACGTTCAAGGCGGGCCACGCGGGCGCGGTGTTCGGCACCATCGGCGCCCTCGACACCGCGCTGTGGGACATCAAGGCGCAGCTGGCGGGGGAACCGCTCTGGCGGCTGCTCGGCGGACGCGACCGCCGCGTGCCCGCCTACGCCTCGGGTCTGGACATCGCCCTGGACGACGGCGAACTCGTCGCGCTGTACCAGGCCTACGCCGAGCGCGGACTGCGCGCGGCGAAACTCAAGGGCGGCCTCGACATCGAGCGTGACCGGCACCGCCTCACGCTGGTCCGCGACGTCCTGACCGAGGCGGGCCAAGGGAAACGCCCGGGCCTGATGCTCGACGTCAACGAGACCTGGACGCGCAAACAGGCCGTCCGCCACGTTCACGAGCTCGAACAGACGCTGGACCTGACCTGGATCGAGGAACCCGTCCGGCGATGGGACGCGCACGGGCACCTCGCCGTCGGCCAGGGAATCCGCGCCTCCGTCGCCACCGGGGAGAACCTCACCGGGCTCGAGCAGCACCGCCCGCTCATCGCGGCCGGCGCGGTCGACATCGTCCAGACGGCCGCGGTCTGGGGCATCACCCACTTCCTGCGGGTTGCCGCCCTGGCCCACGCCCACGACCTGCCCGTCAGCCCCATCGGCACCTCGCCGGTCGGTCTGCTGCACGCCGCGACTTCGGTGCCCAACCACCTGGTCAGCGAACTCCAGGACCTCACACCACCGCTGGGCGTCACCCTGGACCTGCACATCGCGGACGGGTCCTACATCCTCGGCGACGGTCCTGGCCTGGGCATCCACCTCGACGAGGAGGCGATCGCCACCGCAAGTCCGCTGGTGCCCTCACCGTCGTCCGGCGGTTCGCACATCCGCCCCGAACGCGCGGGCCATCGCCTGCACGCGGCCGAACCGAACGCCGAAAGCGCCGCGATCAACGCCTAGAGGAGACCGGCATGGACAGTCCCCAGCGCTACGGCATGGTGATCCGGCTGCGCCCGGAGCGACGCGACGAGTACCTGCGGCTGCACTCGGCGGTCTGGCCCGGCGCCGAACAGGCGATGCTCGACGCGAACATGCGCAACTTCACGATCTTCCGGCACGGCGACCTGCTGTTCGGCTACTACGAGTACATCGGCGACGACCACGACGCCGACCAGGCCCGCATCGCCGCCGACCCGGAGTCGCAGCGCTGGTGGACGTTGACCGACCCGTGCCAGGAACCCATGGCGCCGGCCGGTTCCGGTCTCCGTTGGGCGCCGATGCAGGAGGTATCGCCATCCGGGTCGAGCACCCGGTCACCGTGGGTCAGCCGCACCTCGCCGGCCCGCGCGAGCTCGCGTGCCGATTCCCGGGCCTGTGGCAGCAGCGGACGCCACTCGTCCGCCAGCGCCCTGGCCGCGTCGGAAGGACAGGTGCTGCTGCCTTCGCCTCGCGCGGAAGCCAAGGCGATGATCGCGGCCCGCAGCCGATCGGGCAGCGGCCCGGCGCCCAAAGCCGCCCGGGAATGAGCCGAACCCGGTCCACCGCTCTCCCGGATCCGCTCCAGTTCTCGTCGTGGCCCTGGGCGATCGGTCATCCCGCCAGGGTCGCACCGATCGCACCATCTCGCCGCGTAGGCAAATCGGTGCAGCCCGCCGCTTGATCAGTATTCGAGGCACCTGACCCATCGCCACCGCGCCCCAGCCTCGTCGCCGTCTCCGCCGAAATTACGCCACACCGCCGAACAGAGAAACTTTTCGGGCTCCAGGACCGATACAGGTGGCTGCACCACCTACGTCCAGGAGGCTCAGAGTCAAATGACACCCAGAAGTGACCGTTGGGCCAGGTTCGGCAAGTGGGGCGCGGTGGTCGCATTCGTTACCACCGCGGTGGTCGTCGCAGCCAACTTGGACGGCGCTCTGTCTTTCGTCGAACGCTTCACCGGCACCAGCGAGTCATCCGAAACCACACCCCGTCAATCGGCAGGACAGCCGAGCACGGCAGACCTTATTGCGTCAAACTCATCAACGCCTGCACCTCGCGAGGAAGCTCCCAGCACGATATCCAACCCCACTTCCCCCGAGGTTGCAAAGTCACCACCCGCGCCGGCGGCCGCAACGGCCGGTGCAAGACCGACGCGGGCAGGCGCGCTCGTGATCACCATCAAAATGGGCACAGGCGGCAAGGTCGGCCCATCAGAATACCGAACAGGAGCCACCCCAGGCGCAAATGTCAACGTGTACGACGATGCCGGCCAGCTCAGTTCGGGATGCTACCCCTCCTGGACACTTCTACGCGCCGGATCCGCGGTTCACAAGGGACGCAACGGCAGGTGCACCTCCGGCGGCATCACGATGTTCAACTTCGGTGAGTCCCTTGACACGCCCGGCAGCTACCGGCTCCAGGTGGACATCGTCACCGATGCCGGACAGAGTGGCGGTGCCTCCGCCGACTTCACCGTGCGGTGATCACGGGGTCACCACCCGCCCGGTTCGTCGGCTGCAGCCGTAGGCGAGGTCGGTGAAGACCCGGATCAAGTTCCAGTAGGATCGGGGCTCCTTTTCGCGGGAGCGGCAATCGCGGCGAGGTGAGTCGCGGTATTGGCGTTCAAGTGATCTTGGGAGTTCGATGACCGGCGGTGCGTCCCCCGATCCGGCTGACGGCGGTGGCAGTTCTTCGAGGAACGTCCAGTGGGGAAATACCGATCAGGTCGTCCAGGCACGCGACATCCATGGCGACGTCCACATCGGCCGGCGCCAGGCACGGTTGTTGCCGTGGCTGGTCGGCGGGCTGGTGGTTGCCCTCACGGCAACGGGTGTCGTCTGGCTGTGGCCATCCGGTTCCACGGCCGGCGACCGGCCGGACCAGGCGCCATCCGCCTTGCGGGTGACCGCGGATCTCTCGGCCAACGACCACGCGCCATGGGGTTACGCAAGTGAAGATCCCGGCTTTCCCGGCGCCGGCCTGGCCGCGAGGCTGTCCCGGCCGATGGCGGCCACGGAGGATCAGGCCCTCGCGCTCGACGTTCGGCTGACCGGCGCCGCAAGCTTGGAGCACCAGGCCATCAGGCTGCACTTGGAGGGCCCGAGGGCGGGACAGGTCGTCGTCACCGACATCAGGGTCGTGATCCGCAAGAAGACACCTCCGTTGAACGGCGGTCTCGTGCGAGTTCCACCGCAAGGAGCGGAGTATTCGGCGCAGACGCTGCTCGACCTGGACGACCGATTTCCGGTTCTGCAGGAGGCGGTGCAGAACAAGAACACAGACCGGAACTATCCCGCAGGCCCGTACTTCCCGTCCCACACGATCAAGCTCACCGACGGCGAGACCAGTGAAGTGGTCGTGACCGCGTTGGCGTCCAAGAGCGCCTACGACTACGTTCTCGCCGTGGTCTACCAGGTTGGCACGGAGATCAAGCAGACGATCATCGACAATGCCGGGAAACCTTTTCGAGTGACCGGGTTCTCCTGCGCCGGAAGCCACGTGGCGTCGTACCGGACCGCCTACGAGCTCGAGCCAGATTTCAGTGTCAGCCCGCAACCGGATCCACAGCACCTGAAAATCTTGCCAGGGTGCTGACACCGATCACTGGGGACGTCATGCGAAGAACAGCGTGGTACGCGGCGGGAGCCGTACTCCTCTTGTTGCTGATCGCCGGGGCGGTCTGGCTTGTGCTCGGCAGGACGGACACCCCAGCGGACGAACCCGACCTCGCGGAAAACCCTGTGCCATCCCAGATCACGCCGACGTGCGGTCCGGTCACGGCCGTCGACCGGACGGGTCGACCCCTGGAAGTTGAGACCCTCGGCCTTGTGCGCGTCGTGCACGAAGCGGCCTGCCACCACGACTACGAGACGCTGGCCGACCTGATGGACCATCCTTTCGGAACGCGAACCGCGGACGAGGCCATCGCCGAGTTGCGCGCAAACGACGGCGCCTCGCTGACGATCCTCACCCAGACGCTCGAGGCCGCCGCCATCGCCGGCCAAGGCGGCCTCATCTATTGCCACCCGCACGGCGCGATCGCGATCTTCGCGCGGGGCACATCCGAGCACCAGTGGAAATTCACTGATTTCAGCCTCACCGCCGATAGCCCGGCAGCGTCGACCTGCTTCGAATCCGGCGTCAGGTAGACCTTGTCGCCGCTCCGCACCACTCTGTCCCGCCTGTGCCGCCCCAGAGGCACGTTCTGCTTCTCCCCCGCCGCACCGCCGGGAACCGTCGCCGGACTGGACATCACCGCCGATGCCACTGGCCCGGCGCTGTTCGCGACGGTGCGGCGCGTTGACGAGCCGGGGTGATCCCCGCAGTCGGCTTCGTGTTCGTCGCCGACGCGGCCTCGATCGTCAGTCGAGGCCTTCGATGATGCGGAAGTCGCGCTCGAAGCCGTCGGGGAGTTCGGCCAGCGCCTCCTGGTAGGCCGCACTCTCGTATGCGGCGACCGCCTGTTCGAAGCTGTCGAACTCGACCAGGACGACGCGCTCGGCGATTCCGGCTTCGTGTGCGACGACCCGGCTGCCGCCGCGGGCGAACGTCCGCCCGCCTGCGGCCTTGACGGCCAGACCGGCCAGTTTGTTGTAGGCAGCCAGCTTCTCAGGGTCAGTGATGGTGGGGTAGACGCTGACCCAGTAGCCCTTGGGCATGGAACCTCCAGTGTTGGAATGAATGCATCTGACTTACAGGGTGGTCTCGGACGAGCGTCGGCGGGCGAGAGCAAGGCTGGCCAGCGTCGTGATCGCCATGGCACCGATGCCGACCAGCGCCGCGGTCGTGTAAGCGTCGTCGTTCGGGAAAAGGCGGCCCGTGGCGGTGCCCGCGGCGAGGACCAGGCCGCCGATGGCGCTGCCCAGGGAGTACCCGACGCTGCGGACGACGTAGTTGAAGCTCATGGCGCTCGACGTCTCGCTCTTGGGGGTGACGGCCAGGATGACGCCGGGCATGGCGGCCGAGAAGCTGCCGACGCCGAAGCCCAGCACGCCCATGGCCGCGAGCAGTTCGGCCAGGTTGGACCGGGCGGTGGCGAACAGGACGAACCCGCCGCCGACGATGGCGGCGCTGCCGGCCAGGAGCAGGGGGCCGTCGATCCGCGTCCGGACCCGCGGCGTGAGCTTGCCGGCGACGAACCCCAGCACGGAGAACGGGATGAGGACCAGCCCCGCCACGAAGGTGGTCAGTCCGAAGCCGTAGCCGGCGCTGTGCGGCGTCTGCGCGTAGCGGGTGATGAGCGTGAGCAGGAGGTACATGCCGCTCCCGCCGACGAACATGGCGATGTTCGCCCCGGCGACCGCCGGGTGCCGTACCGCCCGGACGTCGACCAGGGGCGTCTTGGTCCGCAGTTCGGAAATGGTCCAGACGCAAAGCAGGAGTACGGCGGCGACGGCCAGGGTCACCGCCACGGCGAGGTGCCGGCTCCACAGGCTCCTCTCGCCGGCCAGGAACAGGACGAGGAACAGTCCACCCGCCAGGACGAGCGCACCGGCCACGTTCACGTGAGCGGAGCGGCCTTGCGGAGCAGCGGGCATGGAGCGCCACGCGGTCACGAAGGCGATGGCGGTGACGAGCAGGCCGAGGCCGTAGGCGGCCCGCAGTCCGCCGAACTCGGCGAACAGCGCGGCCAGCGGGTAGCCGACGCCGGCTCCGATGATGGAGACCACTGAGATCAGGGCGATCGTGGCCGCGCTGCGCTCCTCGGGGAGGTGGTCGCGGGCCACGCCCATCATCAGCGCCGTGAGACCGAGTCCGACGCCTTGGGCCGCTCTGCCCACGAGCAGCCAGGCGAACGGCAGCGGCAGCACGGTGAGCGCGCTGCCGGCGACGACGATCGCCAGCGTGGCGAGAATCGTGGCCCGCCGGTGCGGACCGGCTCCGAGCCGGCCGAGGACGGGTGTGGCGACGGCGCCGCTGAGCAGGGCGATGGTCAGCGTCCACTGCGCGCTGTCGAGGGAGACGTGGAACGTGGTCGCCACGCTGGTGATGAGCGGCGTCCCGAGGCTGGCGACCGCCGCCACGACCAGGGCGATGAACATCAGAGCGGGGACCAGCAGACGTGCCTCGGAACGCATCAAGGCAGTGCTCATGGGCTGGTCGTGAGCCTGGCCCGCGGTCACCGGTCCGGCTCCTCGCGGGCGTGGCTTTCGAGCTCCGCCAGGTGCAGCAGCGCCGGAAGGGCTGCTGCCAAGGCCTCGACCTCGTCACCCGTGAGTTCGCCGATCAACCGCGCGTACGCGTCGACGCCCGCCTGGCGTCGCGTCCGGACGTACGACGCGCCGGCCTCGGTCAGGCACACCAGCGTCACCCGCTTGTCGGACGGATCACCCTTCCGCTCGACCAGCCCGGATTCCTCCATCACCCGGACCAGGACGGTCATCGCGGGCTGGGTGACGCCCTCGGCCACCGCCAGATCGGTGATCCGTCGGGGGCCGGTCTTGTCCAGGGTGGCCAAGGTGGCGGCGGACGTCAGGCTCATGTCGCGGGGGAGGCGTCTCACGGCCCTGGTGGCCAAACCGTAGAGGGCCGACCCGATGGCCTCGGAAGCGCCGTGCGCGGCGTCTCGGCGACTCACGCCTGAAGCATAGCAGATTTATATGAATCCTTTATGCATCTCCGGACCGGGGTTCGGCGACAGCCGGTACCCGACGCGGTCTGAGCCCGGCGCCGCCGAGATCATCGCCGCCGAACTGTCGTCCATTTTGGACGAAGCGGCGCGCGCGGAGCTGCTCGACGAGCCGGAAGAGTGTTCGAAGCGGAGCAGGCCGGCCTCGTCGCCGTCGTCGAGCGAGCGGCCGCGCTCGACCTGAGCACGCTCGCCTCCTGGCTGGCCGCGTCGCTCAGCTCGTCGTCGTTCGCCCTCACCAACCAGTTCAGCCTCTGGTGGCGCACGCACCAGTCGGCCTTGGCGGCCGCCGAGCGCGCCGGTGACCGGGCCGCGGAAGCCCGGCTGCTCGGCGGTCTCGGCTGGCTGCGCTACGAACAGGACCGCCTCGACGAATCGGCCGTTTACTACGAGCGGGCCCTCGCGTGCTGGGTCACCGCAGGCGACCTGCGCGAGGACCCGGCTCGAGCTCAGCCGCGTCCACCGCGAACGCGGCGACCTCGCCGGCGCGACCGAGCTGATCGAAGGCACCATCCCGGTGCTGCGCGTCATGGGCGACCCGATCCTGCTCGCCCGTGCCCACCACACCGCGGCCTTGACCCACACCGAACGCGGCGACCTTTCGGCCGCTTGGAGCGCCGGTGACCAGGCGCGGCGAAGGAACTCCTCGAGCACGCGCTGCAGTGGTGGGACGCGCTGAGCCTGCTCCTGTGGCGGGCGCGGACGCTGCGCGACCTGTCCGTCGCCCACGCGACGGCCGGGGACCCGGCGGCGGCCGACGCAGCGTGGGCGGAGGCGTCGGCGATCTTTCGGCCGCCACGGCAGCCGCGAGGCGGCCGAGCCGCGGCCGCCCGTGGTGCCGTCTCAAAACCGGCTCACAGGTTCTCCGGAGACCCCCGCCGCACGCTGACCACCATGACCAGACCCCCGCCCGGCGACGTCTCTTCACGATCGCCGTCACCCTGTTCGCGGCCCAGTTCGCCGGCGGTGTCGCCCAGGCTGCGCCACCCCCATCGGAGCCCCCCCGCGGTGATCGCCGACGCCGCGCGGGACGGCGAGGCCGCGCGGGTCGCCGTCACGGCCGGCAGCCAGGAGGACTTCATCAACGCCGCCGGGCCCGCCGCCCAGCGCGGCCAGACCGACTACGGCGTGCCTGCGTCGGTCACGGTGGCGCAGGCCATCCAGGAATCCGCCTGGGGCACGGCGGCACCGAACAACAACCACTTCGGCATCAAGTGCGCGGGCGGCAACGCCGGCCCCATCGCCACCGGGTGCGCGCGGTTGAAGACATTCGAATGCAACCCGGACGGCACCTGCTACGAGACCTACGCCGACTTCCGGACCTACGCGTCCATGGAGGACTCGTTCCGCGACCACGGCCGGTTCCTCCGCGAGAATTCGCGCTACGCCAACGCATTCAACGACACCGGCGAGCCGGACCAGTTCATCCGCGAAGTCCATCGGGCCGGCTACGCCACCGACGTCAACTACTCGAACACGATCATCAACCTGATGGTCACCTACAACCTCTACCGCTTCACCACCGCCACCGCGCTCGCGCCCGCCCCGGGCGCCCAGGGCACGTACAACGGCCTGACGGCCTCCGTCGAAATGTTCACCCGCGACACCGACGGGCTGCTCGCACACACCTACCTGAGCCCCGACGGCCGGTCGGGCGCCTGGAGCACGCACGGCGACTGGCACATCGTCGGCAAGCCCGTCTCCGTGTACAACCCCAACTCCGGTGCCGTCGAGGTCTACGGCCGGGACGTGAGCGGCCTGCTCATCCACAACTACCTCGACCGCGACGGCCGCACGGGCGTGTGGTCGACCATCGGCGACTGGCCCATCACCGGCACCCCGACACCGATCTACCACCAGTCCCGGCGATCGATCGAGGTCTACGCCCGCGACACCCTGGGTCTGCTGATCCACACCTGTCTGGGCCCGGACCTCCAGCACGGTCCGTGGTCGGTGGTCGACTCGGACCACCACATCACCGACTGAGGATCGCCCGAGCCGCGTGGCCGGGTTCGGCGTACCGAACCCGGCCACGCCTCCACAGCAGCCTTGACGACTTCGTCCAAGAGGTGGCCGAAAGCGCGCGACGATTCCGACGTCCGTCGCGCCGGACATTCCCACCGCACAGTAGGTCGTACTGGAGCTGGTCTTGCAGAATTCGAGCCTTCCCTCGGCTTGATCGAGAAGCTCACCCCAGGTCACGACCCAAACCCAGCCAGATGGCTCCCGCCCCGGTTGCGGCTTGACAACCGCATAGGGTCGCCGCCCGACCGTAGACGCAAAGAAGACCCAGGTCGATGACCTGGGCCTCTGCTCCCCCGCTTGGACTCGAACCAAGAACCCTCCGGTTAACAGCCGAATGCTCTGCCAGTTGAGCTACAGGGGAATGTGGCTCACTTCCGGTGCCGGTCTCTCCGACCGACGAGAAGAACTTTAACCCATGCCCCCGAAGGCCTTCACACCACCCCCCACTTAGCGCAACCGTCCCCGCGGGGCCCGTTTTCCTGGACAATGGACAGTCGGACGACCTAACGACGGAAGGCGTGGACGCGGATGAAGAAGTTCCTGCTGGGGGCAGGCCTGGGGTACGTACTGGGCGCCAAGGCAGGCCGGGGGCGGTACGAGCAGCTCGTGCGCACCTACCGCCGGGTCGTCGACCATCCGATGGTGCAGGGCGCCGCCGGGGTTGCTCGGGCCAAGATCGGGGAGAAGCTCAAGCGCTGACCTGGGCCACGAAGAACACCCTGCGGAACTCGAACCAGGTGGTCCCGTCGCCCCGAGCCGGGTAGGCGGACGCCAGCCGGGGGGCCAGTTCCGCGCGGAACCGGTCCCACTCGAGGTCGGACAGGGCCGCGCGGATCGGGCGCAACGCCGTGCCGGTGATCCACTCCAGCACCGGGTGCGGCCCGTGCAGCGGCTGGACGTACGTCGTCTCCCAGGCGTCGACCGCGCAGCCCGCGTCGGCCAGGAGGTTCGCGTACTCGAGCGGGCTCGACACCGCGTCGTCCTCGCGCAGCACCACGTCGGCCAGCCGGGACGCCCACGCCGGGGACGTCGCCAGTTCGCGCGTCAGCACGTGTGACGGCGCGTGGAAGTTTCCCGGGACCTGGACGGCGACAACAGCACCCGGTGGCAGTTCCGCAACCCACCGGCGCAGGAGCGAGCCGTGGTCCGGGACCCACTGGAGGACCGCGTTCGACACCACGACGTCCGTGTCGGGCGCCGGCGTCCAGTCGCGGACGTCGAACACCGTGGCGTCGAGGCCGCGGGCGCGCGCGGCTGCCACCATTTCGGGTGAACTGTCGCCGCACTCCAGCACGGCCGAGGGCCAGCGTTGCCGAAGAGAAACCGTCAGATTGCCGGGACCGCAGCCGAGGTCCACGACCCGGCGCGGGGAAGAAGCGCCGATCCGGGAGATCAAGTCGTAGAACGGCCGGGCCCGCAGGTCGGCGTAGTCGAGGTACTTCGCGGGATTCCACACGGTCGCCTCCCGGTAACAGTACGCCTGTACTGAGTACGAGCGTACTGCTATTCGGCGGGGTTGACCAGCTTCGCGGCGGCCTGCTCGGCGATGGCCTCGACCAGCGCGGTGTCCGTGCCGGGGTCCGGCCGGACCTGGAGCACGGTGCCGTCGCGGCCGGGGACCTTGCGCTGGACGAACCACGCTCCCCCCGCGCCGATCTCCTGCCGGTGCCGCGACCGCACCGAGCCGTCGACGCGCAGGCGCACGTGGTGGGGCACCTTGCCCGGCGCCGGCAGCCGGAACCGCACCGGCGGCAGGTCGGCGAGCACGACGGCCGATCCCGCCGTGCCGGTCTCGGCCGATTCGGTCAGCGTGAAGACGCCGTCCGCCCACGCCGCCTTTCCGACGAGGTGCCAGCCGACGCGCCGCGTGCCGTCGCCGTCCGGGATCCACAGGCCGAGCGCCGTCACCACCAGGTGCCCACCGCCGTCGACCGGGGCGCTGTCGACGACGTCCTCGCCCGGGTCCAGCGTCCCGGGGAAACCGGCGGGCGTGCGGTCGCCCAGCAACCGGCGCAGGAAACGAACGCGGCTACCCATGACTCAGCCCCACGCGCCGGCGGCCGCCTGCTCGCCCAGCGACTTCTTGTACTGCTCCAGCGCAACGAGGTCGCCGAACAGCGCGCGGTAGTCGTCCGGGGCTTCGACCGGCGACAACCGCTGCAGCTTTCCCTTGATCTCCGCGATCTGCCGCCCGACGAGGCTCTCCTGCAGCCGCGCGAGGATCGACGAGATGTACCGGGAATCGACTTCGTCCTTGGCCTGCAAGGGTTCCACGGCCAGCTCGGAGAGCACCCGCCGGACCGTCCCTTCCGGACAGTGCGGGGCGGCCGCGTCCAGCAGCGCCGGACCGGTCAGGCCCGAACCCGCACCGCCCGCCTTGAGCACGGCTTCGTGCACCGCGACGTACACCGGGTGGGTGAACGCCTCCAGGGGCAGCGCGTCGTATTCCGGCCCGGCGATCGCGGGCTGCTGCAGCGCGGCCTTCAGCGCCTCGCGCTGCACGGCGAACCGCGGGTCCTTCGGAGCCGGACGGGCGACGTCGGCCTCCGGGGCCTTCACCTCGGGAGCGCCGACCCGCGCGGGCTGACGCAGGGGCGCGCCCCCGCGCTTGTCCGTCGCGCCCGCGCTGCCGCGGACGCGGTTGACGACCTGCGCGACGTCCTGCCAGCCGACCCACCAGGCGAGCTTCGACGCGTAGCCGTCCCGGGCCGCCCGGTCCTTGATCGACGCCACCATCGGCACGGTCTTCTGCAGGGCCGCGACCTGGCCGTCGACCGAGTCGAGGTCGTAGTTCTTCAGCGTGCTGCGGATGACGAACTCGAACAGCGGCGTCCGCCGCGCGACCAGGTCCTTCACCGCGCTGTCGCCCTTGGCCAGCCGCAGTTCGCAGGGGTCCATGCCGTCCGGCGCCACCGCGATGTACGTCTGGCCGGCGAACGTCTGGTCGCCCTCGAACGCCTTCAGGGCCGCCTTCTGGCCCGCTTCGTCGCCGTCGAAGGTGAAGATCACTTCGCCGCGGAAGGCGTCGTCGTCCATCATCAGCCGGCGAAGCACCTTCATGTGATCTTCGCCGAACGCCGTGCCCGACGAGGCCACCGCCGTCGGCACGCCCGCCGCGTGCATCGCCATCACGTCGGTGTAGCCCTCGACGACGACCACCTGGTGCCGCTTCGCGATCTCGCGCTTGGCCAGGTCGAGGCCGAACATGACCTGGGACTTCTTGTAGATCGGCGACTCGGCGGTGTTGAGGTACTTCGCCGAGATCCGGTCGTCGTCGAACAGCCGCCGCGCGCCGAAGCCGACGACCTCGTTGCCGACGTCGCGGATCGGCCAGACCAGCCGGCGGTGGAACCGGTCCATCGGGCCGCGCTGGCCCTCCTTGGACAGCCCCGCCGTGAGCAGTTCCTTGACCTCGAACCCGCGCGTGAGCAGGTGCTTGGTCAGCTTGTCCCAGCCGCCGGGGGCGTACCCGCAGCCGAACGTCTTCGCCATGGCGGCGTCGAACCCGCGCTCGGACAGGAAGTCCCGCGCCGGGCGCGCCTCGTCGGTGACCAGCTGCTCGGCGTAGAACTCCTGGGCCGCGCGGTGCGCCTCGATCAGCCGGCTGCGGCTGCCGCGGTCGCGCTGGATCGTCGCGCCGCCGCCCTCGTAGGTGAGCCGGAGGCCGACCCGGTCGGCCAGCCGCTCGACGGCTTCCACGAAGGTGATCAGGTCGATCTTCTGGACGAACTTGATCACGTCGCCGCCCTCGCCACAGCCGAAGCAGTGGAAGGTGCCGTGCGCCGGGCGGACGTTGAACGACGGGGTCTTCTCGTTGTGGAACGGGCAGAGCCCCTTCAGGCTGCCCCCACCGGCGCGGCGCAGGGCCACGTACTCCCCGACGACCTCGTCGATCCGGTTCCGCTCGCGCACCTCCGCGATGTCGCTCTCCCGAATCCGTCCTGCCACGCCGACCACTCTAGGCCTTCACCCCTGCACCCCATACGGCACACTCGGGACATGGCCTCCACGCCCACCGCCCAGGACACGCTCGCCGCGGAGTTCGCCGCGCACCGCAGTCACCTGATCGGGGTCGCCTACCGGCTGACCGGCACGCGCGCCGACGCCGAGGACGCGGTCCAGGAGTCCTGGCTGCGGCTGGCCGGCCTGGACGACGCGGGCCGCGCCGCGATCCGCGACCTGCGGGGCTGGCTGACCACGGTCGTCGGCCGGATCTGCCTCGACCGGCTGAAGTCGGCCGCCGCGCAGCGGGAGAGCTACGTCGGCAACTGGCTGCCGGAGCCGGTCGTCACGCCGTTCGGGCGGCCGGTGAGCGAGGACCCGCTGGACGTCGCGGTGCGCGACGACGGGCTGCGGATGGCCGCGCTCGTGGTCCTCGACAAACTGACGCCGGAGCAGCGCGTCGCGTTCGTGCTGCACGACGCCTTCTCGGTGCCGTTCGCGGAGATCGCGGACGCGCTCGGCGTCTCGGTCGAGGCCGCGCGCCAGCACGCGTCCCGGGGCCGCAAGGCCCTCGCCGACGCCGACCCGCCGCCGCGGGTGCCGCTGGACGACCAGGCGAAGATCCTGGAGAAGTTCGTCAGCGCGTTGCAGGCCGGGGACATCCGGGCGATGACCGAGCTGCTGGCCCCGGACGTCGTGCTCATCGGCGACTCGAACGGCAAGGGCCGCACCGCCCGCCAGCTCATCCTGGGCCCGGACAAGATCGCCCGGTTCTTCATCGGCCTCACCCGCAAGTACGCGCCCGGGATGGCCGAGCGAGGCCTGCCGGTGCTGGTCAACGGCGACCTGGGGATGTACCTGCCGCCGATGCCGGGTCGCGACGGCTTCCTCGCGCTCGACGAGCACGTGCAGTCGGTCAGCATCCGCGACGGCCGGATCGTGGCCATCTACGACGTCGTCAACCCGGACAAGCTGGCCGGGATCACGCGTCCCGGCGCCGGGCCTTCGTGATCCCGGCCGCGAGCAGAACCACGGCGAAGCCACCGAAGTAGGCCAACGCCCAGCCCGGACTGAGCGGAGAGTCCGACAGCACGGCGGCGTTGCCGCCGTCCCGGCCCGCGTTCGCCTCGCCGGCGCCGCTGAGGAACTTCGTGACGGCGTTCAGCGGCAGCCACCGGTGGATCGCCTGCCCCGCCCGCGGGATCAGCTGGACGACGTTCTCGGCCATCAGCGGGTAGGCGACGAGCAGCGCCACCGCGCCCGCGGTGTGGCGGACGAGCAGGCCCACGCCGACCCCGCACACCGCGGCCAGTGCGAACACCGGGCCGGTGCCGGCCACGATCGTCCAGTCGGCGGCGCTGTTCAGGGCGAGGTCGGCGTCCGGGGCGAGGACCCGCGCGACCAGCCAGGCCGTGAACGCGGCGGCTTCGCCGAGCAGGAAGGCGTACCCGGCGACGACCGCGGCCTTCGCGACCAGCGCCGGCGTCCGGCTCGGCACGGCCTGGAAGGTGCTGTGGATCGTGCCGGAGTGGTACTCGCCGGTCACCGCGAGCGCCGCCAGCAGAAGCACGGCGACCAGGCCGAGCTGGTAGCCGAACTGGGTACTCGCGACGGTGGGCGGCAGCCGGGACTCCGTCGCGGTCAGGGCGGTGAGCGCGGCCGGGGCGGCCAGCGCGACGAGCGCGAAGACGCCGCACACCCAGGGCGTGGCGATGCTGAAGAGCTTGATCCGTTCACTGGCGACGAGGTGCATGCGTGCACGGTCCCGCGGCGGACCCCGGCGGCGCGTCCCACCGGGGTCCGATCCCCGGCGTCCTACGGGAGCGGGACCCGGCACGCGTCCCCGGAGGTGAAGCCCTGGTCGGCGACGCCGAGCGCGCTGTTCATCCGGGCGCGGGAGTTCTCCAGCGCGATCTGGTAGGTCAGCTCGACGACGCCGTCGCGGCCGAACTCGCGCTCGAGCTCGGCGACCTGCTCGTCGGTCACCGTGACCCGGTCCGAGGACATCGCGTCGGCGTAGGCGATCGCGAGCCGCTCCTGGTGGCTGAAGGCGGGCGAAGTCGCGTAGTCGTCGATCTGCTTCAGCCGCTCGATGTCGAGACCGTCGTGCTTCTGCAGCATGGTGCCGAAGTCGACGCACCACGAGCAGCCGATCCGCGTCGCGACCCGGTAGACGGCGAGCTCCCGCACGTTCGGCGGCACCTTCTTCGACGCGCGCTCCACCAGCAGTTCGTGCGCGATGTTCGCCCGCAGCAGGCCGGGGTGGTGTGCGACGACGGCCATCGGCTCCGGCACCGCGCCGTAGCGGCGGCCGGCGATCCGGTAGAACAGCTTGAGGACCGGTCCCGCTTCGGCGGTCTTCTTCGCGGTGATGCGCGGCATTTCGGTCTCCTTCGACTCGGTTCTACGGGCTGGACGAGACGGCGTCCGTGGACGTGACACGCGGCGATGTGAGCCACGCCACCAGCATCGTCGCGGCCGCCGCCGCGAACACGACGGTCAGGCCCGGCGCGGTCAGCGCGCCGGTCGCGGCCAGCGCGAGCCAGCCGAACACCGCGGCCCCGGCGAGCCCGCCGGCCTGCCGGGCGAAGGTCAGCGACCCCAGGGTGACGCCCATCAGCTCGCGCGCCGCCCGGGTCTGGCCGAGCACGGTGTAGGCGGAGGTGCAGACGGCGAACGCGGCCCCGATCGCGAACAGTCCCGGGGCGAGGAGCCAGGGTGCGCCACCGAGGGCGGCCGCCGCGGCGATCGCGCCGAGCCCGGCGGTGCCGAGCAGGCAACCGAAGCGGCCCCACGCCGTCATCTCCGGGCGGCGGCGCGCCAGCGCGGCGAAGGAGGCGGAAAGGGTGAGCTGCCCGGCGGTCATCGCGACGAGCAGTACCCCGGTGCCCGCCGCGCCCGCGCCGAGGGCGGCGACCAGCGCGACGTAGGTGAACGTGCCGTAGAGGGCGGCGCCGGCGAGGCCGTTGACCACCACCGCGCGGGCCAGGACGGCGTCGGCGAACACCTTCGGTGCAATCAGCGGGCTCGGCGTGCGGCGCTGCCGCCGGACGAACAGCACCGCCGCCACCACCGCCGTGGCGAGCAACATCGGCGTCCACAGTGGACTGCGCGCGAGTGCGTCCACCGTGCCCAGCGCGACGACGGCGGCCCCCGCGACGGTCAGCAGCACACTGCCCGGTACGTCGAACTTCTCCTTCTCCCGGCGCGGTTTCCCGGGCAGCCCGCGCAGCCCGAGCACCAGGGCGGGCACGCTCAGGGGCAGGTTGGCCAGGAAGATCCACCGCCAGCCGGGGCCGGCCGCGAGCAGCCCGCCCAGCGGCGGCCCACCGAGGGTGGCGGCCGCGAAGACGGCCGTCTGCCAGCCTTGTCGGCGCAGCAGCTCGTCGCGGTCGAACAGTTCGCCGAGCGCGCTCATCGCCGTCACGATCAAGCCGCTGCCGCCCAGCCCCTGGAGGGCGCGGGCGGCGATCAGCGAGCCGATGCCGGGGGCGGCGGCACACCACGCGGAAGCCGCGGCGAACAGCACGACCGACCCGGCGAAGGCCAGCCGGCGGCCGTACAGGTCGCCGAGCCTGCCGTGCAGCGGCGTCGCGACGGTCAAGGTCAGCAGACCGGCGGCGGTCACCGCGACGAGCCCGGTGCGGGCGTGCAGATCGGCGCCGATCGAGGGCAGGGCGGCGGTGAGGACCAGGCCGTCCAGCTGGGCCATGGCCATGCCGAGCAGGAGCCCGGCGTAGGCGAGGTTCCGAGATGCGTGCATTAAGCACACGTTATAGCGTGTCTTATGCACACATCAAGCGAGGGCGGCCCGGCACTGTTCCGGCTGGTCCGGCACTGGGCGCGCCAGTGGGGACCGGACGTCGTCGAGCGCTTCGCCGCCGACGTCCCGGCGTCCTGGACGGTGCCGAACCTCTTCGTCCTCCAGGCGGTCGACGGCGCGGCCGGCGACGAGGTGACCGTCGCGGACGTGGCGCGCCAGCTGGGCATCGACCGTTCGGTGGCCAGCCGGATGGTCAGCGAAGCGGCGCGAGCGGGTTTCGTGGTGCGCTCGACGTCGACGCGCGACGCGCGACGCGCGGTGTTGACCCTCACCGACGCGGCGAAGGAATTCCTCGACGCTTCGCGGGCCCACCAGCGTCAGGCGTTCGAAGCGCTGGTGGGCCACTGGGCGGAGGAGGACCGCGAGCGGTTCGCCGGCTACCTGGGCCGGCTCGCGGACGAGGTCCTCGGCTAGCTTTCCGCCAGGATCACGTTCAGCGCTTCCCAGGCGTGCCAGGCCCGCGTGACGCCGAACTGGGCGTTGAACCGCAGCGCCGCGCGGACGTCCTCCGGCGCCGCGCCAGCCCGCAGCGCCCGGCCGACGTGCGTGCGGAACGTGTCGGCCAGGGTTTGGTAGTGGACGTCGACGCTGAGGCTGACCAGGCCGCGCTCGCGTTCGCTGAGCGTGCCCGGCCCGTGTCCGGCGCGCATCCGCGACTGCAGGTCGAAGTAGCCGGTGAAGTGCGGGTCCAGTTCGTTCAGGCGCGCCCGCACCGGGTCCGGCAGCGGGCTGGGTGCCGCGTCCGGCCCGGTCGACACCAGCTCCGGGGCCAGCGGTTCGGCGTCCGGACGGGCCAGGCCGAGCTCCGCCTCGAGCTCGGCGATCCGCTCGATACCCGCGGCCGCGGCGTGGTAGCCGCAGTCGTAGGAGACGAACCGCAGCAGCTCGCGGACGTCCGAAGTGGACACCCCGGCCGCCAGCCCGGTGCGCACGTGCGCCGCGAACGCCAGGCCCAGGCTCCCCTGGCAGACGTCGGCGGTCACGCACAGGAAGGTCTTCTCGCGGTCGGTCAGCTCGGAGATCGACCGGACGTACCCGGCGGTGGCCCCGACCATCTGGGCGAACACGGGGTCGAGCGCGGCCAGCCGATCGAGGTTGGACAGCGTGGAAGCGGTGGTCAAGGCAGGGCTCCCTCAATTGATGGACATGCGTAGCGCTACAGCTGTAGTGCAAATGACGCTACACCTGTAGCGCCAAGGGTGTCCAGCTACACTGGGCGACGATGGAAGAGACCAGACGCCGGCCGAACGCGCGCGGCCAGGGCGAACTGCTGCGCGAAGAAATCGTCACGGCCGCCGTCCGGATGCTCGACGAGCTCGCCGACGACGAGGCGCTGTCCCTGCGGGCGGTCGCACGTGCGGTGTCCATCGCAGCGACGTCGGTCTACCTGCACTTCCCGGACCGCGACGCGCTGGTCCTGGCGGCCATGCAGCGCTGCCACGAAGACCTCGTCGGCGCCGGCGACGAGGCCGCGGCGGCCGCCCCGGGCCCGGCGGCCGCGCTGCGCGCCCGGATCCTGACGCAGGCCGCGTGGGCGCAGGAGCACCCGGGGCTCTACAAGGTGCTGCACGAGAGCAAGGTCCACCGGCGGCACGGCATGCCGTTCAAGGAGGTCATGGTCGCCCGCACGACCGACGCGGTCCGGCGTTGCATGGACGCGGGCCTGGCCCCCGCCGACGACGCCGCGACCGTCGCGATCGACCTGCGGACCGCCGTCAACGGCATGCTGGCCCAGCGGATCAACGAGCCCGACCTGCCCTGGCCGCCCGTCGTCGAACAGCTCGACCGGTTCCTGGTCAAACTGGTCGGCCTGCGGCTCTGACCCGTGCCCCGCGAGGCCGGAAGCGCCGGCCACCGAGGTCGAAGCCGGGCTACTCCCCCGTGCGGCCGTCGATCGACTCGCGGACGAGGTCGGCGTGGCCGTTGTGCCGGGAGTACTCCTCGATCATGTGCACCAGGATCCAGCGCAGGCTCGGCGTGCTGCCGTCGCGTCGGGCGCGCTTGGCCCGCTGCGCCAGGTCGCCGTTCGCGAGCGATTCGGCCACCGCCACCCGTGAACGCTCGACGGCGTCCGCCCAGAGTGCGCGTAGCTGCTCCGGGGTGTCGTCCGCGGCGGAATCCCAGTCCCAGTCGGGCGTCGCGGCCCAGTCGACCGTGTCGAACGGCGCCATCCGCTCGCGACCGGACAGCACGTGGGAGAACCAGTTGTCCTCCACGTAGGCCAGGTGCTTGAGCAGCCCGCCGAGCGTCATCGTGGACGGCCGGACCGTCGCGCGCAGGCCCGCGGCGTCCAGGCCCGCGCACTTCCAGGCCAGCGTCGCGCGGTGGAAGTCGAGGAAACCGAGGAGGGTGGCGGTTTCGTCACCGTCGAGGGGTGGTTCGGGCCGGCCCTGTTCGTCCAAAGAGGTCACGGACACCGACTTTACTCACGCCGTCAGCGAGCGGACGTCCCAGATCCACACCCCGCCGACGAACTCCGCCGGCTTCCGCAGCAGCAGCTCCACAGTGGACTTCAGCGCTTCCTGGTTCTGGCGCGGCCCGACCACGAGCACGTCCGCGTTCCAGTACCGCAGGTCCGCGAGTGCCTGGGTCCGGTCCACCTCGGTGACCTCCGCCGCCTGACCGGTGCGCTCCACCAGTGCGAACAGGTCCGACGTCGGCCGGGGGACGGCGCCGTACCGGCCGCGGCGGTCGTCCGGGGACGTCGGGCCGACGAAGTACCCCTCCGGCATCGGGTAGCCGAGGCCCGCGTCCACCTGCCAGTGCAGCGGCTCGGCTTCCCCCGTGCTCGGCAGCGGCACCGGCACCAGGGAACCGCCGGGGGCGACGTACTGGCGCCAGATCCCGTCGGCGAAGAACGGCGGCGAGAGGGGGCGCTGGTGGGTCACCAGTTCCGTTGGCGCGATCGGGAGCAGCACCGCCACGACCGCGCCGATCCAGATCATCCGCAGCGGCAAGGCGGACTTGCCGTCGAGCGGCTGCGGCTGCTCCGCCGCCGCCGTCCAGACGCGGTGCGTCGCGATCGCCAGGAGCGCGCCCACCACCGGGATGCAGCCCATGGCGAGCCGGGATTCGAGCAGCGAGTCGAGCAGCGGCAGCTGGCCCAGCCACTTCCACGGGCCGGCGATGCCGGTGTCCTCGTGCGCCACCGTGATCTCGACGCCCAGCGAAAGGAACGCCATCACGTACATCGTGATCGCGAGCGCCCGCGACACGACGTCGCGCCACAGCCAGACCGTGAGCACCACCATGAGCACGATCAGCGGCCAGCCGAAGAACGCGTTCTCCTCGGTGCGGTTCATCGAGACGTCCGCGGCCGCTTCGGGCGCGCCGGCGATCGACTGCGTCGCGAAGCGGGTGAACGCCGCCGTGTCGTTGCCCGCCGGGCCGTGCAACAGCGAGTGGAAGCTCTGCGGGCCGAAGAACTGCCAGTACAACGGGAATCCGGCGATGAGCAGCGCGACCACCGCGCCGATGCCGATCCCCTTGCCCACCGGTGCCAGCATGCCGCGGATTTCCGCGCGGTGCGGGATCAGGTACGCGATCGCGAACACGAGGAAGGTGAGCGCGAAGATGGCAAGGGGTTCTTCGCCCAGCAGGATCTGCCACGCGACGAGCAGGCCGAGCACGATGCCGTTGCGCAGCGGGCGTTGATTGTGCGCGATCTGGATCGTCTTGAGCGCGATGAACGGCAGCACGAACAGCACGACGAAGTTGGGGTGCGCGTTGCCGTGCGAGATCATCGGGGGCGCGAAGCCGCAGAACGCGCCGCCGATCGCGGCCGCCGTCCGGTTCGGCACCAGGTGGCGCGAGAAGACCCAGTACCAGCCGATCGCGGTGCCGGCGAGGCCGGCGGTGAGCACGATCGCCCACGTCAGCGTCGCGCCGAAGGTCAGCGTGATCGGGGAGAGGGGGATGTTCAAGCCGAACATCGCCGCGTTCGCCGCCATGTTGACGCCGAGCGGGTAGTTCTGCAGGTCCGTGGTGAACGGGTTCTGGAAGTGGAGGACGGAGTTCGCGACGACCGTCGAGTACCACTCCCACTGGCTCTGGTCGGCCGCGCCGTTCCAGAGGTAGCCGCGCTTGAGGTCGAACCACAGCCCGTTGTAGAGCAGGATCGTGAACAGCAGGAACCCGCCGGCGATCGCGGAGTCCTGCCACGCCCAGCGCTTCGGTCCTTCGGGCGGTTCGGGAGCGGGCGGCACCAGCTCGGGGACGGCTTCGGACTTCAAGCTCACGGTTCGACCACCCTGGCGAGGAAGTAGAGCGCCCCGGTCCCGGCGTGCCGGACCAGCAGCAGGAACGGCCGGTCCACCGCGACGGCGACCGGGTCGTCGATCATCATCGAGGTGAGCCGCATCGTCAGCGCGGTGGCCGCGGCCCCCTCGAAGCCTTGTTCGTCGAGCCGCAGCACAGCCTGGTGCAGCACTTCGGACACGGTCAGCCGCGGATCCGGGGAGAGGCCGCTCAGATCGGCGTCGTCGGTGAACATCGTGCGGACGCCGAGGCCGCGCAGCACGCCGGTCAGCGAGCTGGGCACGTCGAGGGAAACCTTGGGAAGCGCGAGTTCCACGGGCTTGAAGCGGATTTCACCGAGCAGGTTCGTCAGTGACGCCTGGTCGAGCGCCGTCTCGGCTTCGGCGAGGTCGCCGTCGGGCAGCAGCACCACGGCCTGGAGGCCACCGGCCGCGGCCAGCTGCACCGCCTGCCAGCCGCCGGCGTGCGCGTAGCCGACGTTCTCGCTGAGCCACATGGTCGGCACGTCCCGGGAGCCGGACGGGGCGTGGAACGGCGCGTCGGTGGTGTTGGCCTCGCGGAACGGCAGTTTCCACGCGGCCTTCAGGTACAGCGCGTTGACCAGCACGGCAGCGACGTCGGAGTCGATCGAGCCGGGCGGCAGCAGCTGCGGGATCAGCCCACGCGTGGTGCGGCCGACGTCGTCGTTGATCAGCGCGCGGGCGGCTTCGGGCTCCTTTTCGAACGGCGCGCTCGCGACGGCGGCCCCGGGCCACTCGGCGAGTTCGGCCTTGAAGGAGTCCTCGAGCGGCAGCCGGTCGTCCGCCCACAGCGTGTTGGCGACGGCCAGCTCGGGCTGTTCCTTGCTCTGCGCCTCTTCGACGAGCTGGGCCGCGTCCCGCAGCAGTGTGGTCTGCTCACCCGGGTCCCCGAGCAGGGCGACCAGCTCGTCCCGGGTACGTCCCCGGGCGGCGCGCGCGGCGAGAGTCAGCGCACTGGCCACCGAATACGGCGAAAAGCAGGTGTTCCCGCCCCCGGCACCGAGGGCCGAGTGGACGGAAAGGGCGAACCGGAGGTGGCTGTCCGTGGCCATGCGGGCGAGAGTACCGGAACGGCAACCCCCATCGCTGGGCCACGCGCAACTCCCCCCACGGGTGACAAATCCCCCACCCCCGTGTACCCCGCCGGTCAGCGGTGCAGGCGGGTGACGTGCCAGGAGTACCAGGCGTGGGCTTGGGCGTCGGTGAGCGAAGCGACCTGGTCGACCACCACCCGGAGCAGGCCGGCGTCGTCCTCGGCCGCGTTCCAGGCCGGGACGAACAGCGGGTCGAGCGACTCCGGGGCTCGCCGCGCGAGCGCGTGCACCAGCTCCGCCAGCAGCTCCCTCTGGCCCTCCTGCATCGCCAGGCGCCGCCGGTCGCTCATCACGTACCGCAGGGCCAGCGCCTTCAGCAGCGCCACCTCCGCCGCCACCTGCTCCGGGACGCACAGGCGCGCCCGGTAGCGCGCCAGCGGCCCCTCGCCGAACTTCTCGCGCGTGCCGGTGACCGCCGCGGTCGTGAAGCGGCCGACCAGTTCGCTCGTCAGCCGCTTGAGGGCGACCTGGGCGCCCGGCGAACCGTCCGGCTCGGCCGACACCAACGCCGCCACCACCGGCAGTGCCAGCAGTTCCGCGGCCGCATCCTCCAAAGTGGACACCGATTGGCTCGAAAAGTGCTTGGCGGCGGCCTCGGCGACGGCCGCGCGTTCGTCCGGGTGGGCGAGCACGCGCAGCTTGATCCGGCCCGCCAGCACCCCGTCCTCGACGTCGTGCACCGAGTACGCGACGTCGTCGGCCCAGTCCATGATCTGGGCCTCCAGGCAGGTCCGCTCCGCCGGGACGCCTTCGCGGAACCACTCGAACACCGGGACGTCGTCGCCGTACACGCCGTACTTGACCTGCCCGGGTTTGCGCGGCCACGGGTACTTCGTGGTCGCGTCCAGGCACGCGCGGGTCAGGTTGAGCCCCGCCGGGTCGCCGCCGGCGGAGAGGAGCTTGGGCTCCAGCCGGGTGAGGATGCGCAACGTCTGCGCGTTGCCCTCGAAACCGCCGCACGCCGCGGCCACCTCGTCGAGCGCGCGCTCGCCGTTGTGCCCGAACGGCGGGTGGCCGATGTCGTGCGCCAGCCCCGCGGTGTCCACCAGGTCCGGGTCGGCGCCGAGCTCCTCGGCGATGCCGCGGCCGATCTGGGCGACCTCCAGCGAGTGCGTCAGCCGGGTGCGCGGGACGCCGGTGACCTCGGCGCCCTCCCCCGGCCCGACCACCTGGGTCTTGCCGGCGAGCCGCCGCAGCGCGGCGGAGTGCAGCACCCGGGCCCGGTCGTGGGAGAACGCGCTGCGCCCGTCCGCCCGCGCGCCGGGCAGCGCGGCGCCCTTGGCCGGCTCCGGCAGCAGGCGGGCGGTGTCGTGCTCGGTGTAACCGTCGTTCACCTGGCCAGCTTAAGCGGGCGGCCCGACAAAACCTCAGCCCAGGAAGGTGGCGAACAGGTCGTCGGCCGGGGTCTTCGTCAGCCGGTAGTACAGCAGCGCGCCGGTCTCGCGGACGATGTACCGCACCTGGGTGACGCGCTCCTGGACGATCGGCCCGCTGTGCGTCGGCGCGGTCCAGGCCTCCAGGCCCAGGTCGCCGGCCATGGTCCGGGCGCGGAAGGAGTGCCACGGGTCGCTGACCAGCACCGCCGTCCGCCAGCCGCGGGCCTCGACCTGCTGGGCGACCGCGCGCAGGCTCCGCAGCGTGTCGCTGCCTTCGCCGACGGCGAGCGTCGCCGACGCCGGCACGCCGCGCCGGGTCAGCCAGAGCTGGCCGGCCCTGGCCTCGGTGAAGTTGTCCTCGGCCTTCTTGCCGCCCGCGGTGACGATCGTCTTCGCGACGCCCGCGTCGTAGAGCTGCTTGGCCTTCTCCAGCCGGGCGGCGTAGATGTCCGACGGCTTGCCGTTGTACTGGGCCGCGCCCAGCACCACGATGATGTCGGCGGGGGTCCGGTCGTTCTCGCGGGCGACCTGCCACACCCGGAACGCCGTGCCGCCGACCAGCGCCAGCAGCACGAGGGCCGTGCCGAAGGCGATCCGGCGCGCCCAGCTCGCGGGCGACGGTTTGGTGCGTTCAGCGGTACCCACCCGCCCATCTTGTCAGAAGGCCGCGGACCGCTCAGAGCCAGCCGCGCTCCTCCGAGACCCGGACCGCTTCGGCCCGCGTCCGGGCCCCGGTCTTGCCGATCGCGGCGGACAGGTGGTTGCGGACGGTGCCCTCCGACAGGTGCAGCGCGCGGGCCACGTCGGCCACCGTGCTGCCGTCCTTGGCTTCCCGCAACACGTCGCGCTCCCGCCCGGTGAGCGGGCTGGCGCCGGTGGCGAGCGACTCCGCGGCCAGCGCCGGATCCACCACGCGGAGTCCGCTGTGGACTCGGCGGACGGCTTCGACGAGCTGCTCCGGTGGAGCGTCCTTGACGATGAACCCGGCCGCGCCCGCCGCCATCGCGCGGGCGAGGTAACCGGGACGGCCGAACGTCGTGCAGATGATCACCCGGCACGACGGGAGCGCGGCCCGCAGGTCGGCCGCGGCCTCGAGGCCGTCCTTGCCCGGCATCTGGACGTCCAGCAGGGCGACGTCCGGCCGGGCCTCGCGCGCGGCGGCCACCACCTCGTCGCCGGAGCCGACCTGCCCGACCACTTCGATGTCGTTCTCGAGGCCCAGCACGGTGGCCAGAGCCCCGCGAACCATGGCCTGGTCGTCGGCCAGCAGCACCCGGATCAAGCGAGTCCTCCCGCGGGTTCGGTGCGCACGGCCGGGGTGGCCGGGCTCGGTTCGGGCAGCGGGACCTCCGCCCGCACGACCAATCCTCCCCCGGGCCGGGCCGACGTCCGCACCGTGCCCCCGACCGCGGCCAGCCGCTCGGAGAGCCCGCGCAGGCCGTTGCCCGCGACGACCTCGGTGGCGGTGCCGTCGTCCTCGATCTCCAGCCAGGTGTCGCCGAGCTTCACCTTGACCCGCTTGGCCCCGGAGTGCCGCAGCACGTTCGTCACGGTCTCCCGCAGCACGTAGCCGAAGGTCGGCTGGAACTCGGGCCGGACGTTGTCGACGGCGTGCGGCAGGTCGGCGTCGATCTCCGCCGCCCGCAGCGCCGCCCGAGCGCCGACGAGCTCCGCCGACAGCGACACCTCGCGGTTGGCCGACACGGTCGCGCGGACGTCGGAGAGCGCGCTGCGGGTGAGGGCCTCGACCTCGCGGATCTCCTCCACCGCGCGCGGGATGTCGCCGGCGCTCTCCAGCACCCGCCGGGCCAGCCCCGCCTTGACCGTGATCGTGGTGAGGCTGTGCCCGAGCAGGTCGTGCAGGTCGCGGGCCAGGCGTTCCCGCTCGTTCGCCACGGCCAGCGTGGCGATCTCCTCGTTCGCGCGTTCCAGCCGCCGGACCGCGCGGACGAGGTTGCCCATGAAGAACATCGCCAGGGTGATCGAGGCGACCGTGATCAGGTCGCCGTAGTCCGCGAGGAACCGGCCTTGCGCCAGCAGGATCACCGCGCCGACGGCCAGCGTGGCCAGGTCGACGATCACCGACCAGGCCGCCGGGACCAGGAACACCAGCACCGCCGTGCCGTAAAGCAGGACGAACGCGCTGCCGCCGGCCACCGCGAGCGAGGCGAGCCCCAGGACGTTCATCGTGATCCCGAAGGCCAGCTTCACCCGGCGTTCCAGGCGGAAGAAGAACGGGAACACCGCGTAGCACGCGGAGTAGGCGTAGACGAGAACGGCGGTGAGCACGAGCCCGGGGGTGACCGCGGACTCGGCCAGCAACGAGCGCGTGACCGGGATGAGGAACGGCAGCAGGAAGACCACCGACATGATCGGCCAGCGCGGGCCACCCGGTCCGCGGTTGCGGGCGTCGGGCAGCGGGTCTTCCCACCACGATTCCTTGTTGTCCAGCCCGAACCTGCGTTTTCCGGACTCCGCCATCGCCGTCCCCTCCGGCCCTCAGACGCGGGCGCTGTCTTTACGGTAACGCCTGATCACCAGCGCCCCGAGCACCACCGTCCACGCACCGAGCACACCCACGGCTTGGGGCAGCGAGACCACCATGTCGCTGGTCACCGCGGGCCGCGCCACCTGCAGCACCCAGTACGTCGGCATGATCTGGGCGACGTCGTGCATCCAGCCCGGCATCGACTCGATCGGGATCCATAGCCCGCCCAGGAACCCCATGCCGAGCGTGACGATCATGTTGATCGGCTGCATCGAATCCGGCGTGCCGAACTGGCCCAGCAGCAACCCGAGCAGCACCAGCGGGATCGTGCCGAGCCAGATGCCGGCGAAGATGCGCACCCAGCCGCTCGCGTCGACGTGCACCCCCTCGGCCAGCACGCCGAGCACCGGCACCAGCACCAGCGCGGGCAGCCCGACCAGCATGCCCGACAGGCCCTTGCCCGCCAGGTACCCCGAGCCGGTCAGCGGGGTCAGGCGCAGCTGCCGCTGCCAGCCCACGGCCCGCTCCAGGGCGAGCCGCGCCCCGCTGTTGGTCGCCGCGGCGAAGACGCCGAACGTCATCATGTTGACCATGATCACGGCGGCGATCTTCGCGTGGTCCGGGTCGCTCGTCTTGGTGAAGACGTTGGCCTGCAAGAGGAACATCAGCACCGGGAACGCGACGACGAAGATCAGGAACCGCGGCGCCCGGAAGTTCCGGCGGATCTCGGTGACCAGGTAGGTGGCGTTCATCGCACGGACTCCGCGGGCTCGTCGGCGGTCAGGGACAGGAAGGCGCCTTCGAGGCCGACGGCGCCGATCTCGACGTCGTGCACGCCCGGCACCGCGGCCTTGAGCGCCCACAGCGTGGCGTCGGAGTCGGCGCTGGAGATCGCGACGCGGTCGCCACGCAGCTCGAACTCCTTGACGCCGGGCAGCGCGGCGATGACCGCGTCGGTGGCGCCCGGGACAGCGGCACGCAGGGTGCGGCCGCCGGCCAGCGCGCGGACCTCGGCGACGCTCCCGTCGGCGACGATCCGGCCGCGGCGCATCAGCACCACCCGGTCGGCGAACTCTTCGGCCTCTTCGAGGTAATGCGTGGCGAACAGGACCGTGCGGCCGGACTCGGTGAACGAGTACATCGACCGCCAGAACTCACGCCGGGTGCCGACGTCCATCGCCGCGGTCGGCTCGTCGAGGATGAGCAAGTCGGGGTTGCTGACCAGCGCGACGGCGAAGCGCACGCGCTGCTTCTGCCCGCCGGAGAGCTTGTTGGCACGGCGGCCGGCCAGCTCCTCGACGCCGGCGGCACGCAGGGCCTCGGCCACCGGCATCGGCCTGCGGTGCAGGGCCGCGACCATGCCGACGGTTTCCCCGACGGTCAGGTCGTCCATCAGGGCGCCGCCCTGCAGCATCGCGCCGATCAGGCCGGCGCGGACGGCGTCGATCGGCTTGCGCCCGAACACGCGCACTTCGCCGTCGCCGGGATGGGTCAGGCCGAGGATCATGTCGACGGTGGTGGACTTGCCCGCGCCGTTCGGGCCGAGCAGGGCGACCACCTCGCCCGGGGCGATCGTCAGGTCGACGCCGTCGACCGCGTGGACTTCGCCGTAGTGCTTCCGCAGGCCGGTGAGGTGGATCGCGGCCCCCGCCGCCACCGCCTGGCTGTCTGTTTCTCGCATGCCCCCAGGCTGCCGCCCGGACGGCCCCGCTCCCCAGACCGTGCGTCACGACTTGGCCGTGACAGCTGTCAGGGGTACCGGGGCCGAAAGCCGGGGATCAGCAGCCGATGAGGCGGCCCGCCAGGTAGGACTCCAGCTTGTCGATCGCGATGCGCTCCTGCGACATCGAGTCGCGCTCGCGCACCGTCACGGCCTGGTCCTCGAGCGAGTCGAAGTCGACCGTGACGCAGTACGGCGTGCCGATCTCGTCCTGACGGCGGTAGCGGCGGCCGATCGCCTGCGCGTCGTCGAAGTCGACGTTCCAGTGCTTGCGCAGGGTGGCGGCGACGTCCTTCGCCTTCGGGGTCAGGTCGGCGTTGCGCGACAGCGGCAGCACCGCGACCTTGAACGGCGAAAGCCGCGGGTCGAGCTTGAGCACCACACGGGTGTCGGTGCCGCCCTTGGCGTTGGGCACCTCTTCCTCGTGGTAGGCGTCGACCATGAAGGCCATCATCGACCGGCCGACGCCCGCCGCCGGCTCGATGACGAACGGCCGGTACCGCTGGCCCGTGGCCTGGTCGAAGAACGACAGGTCCTGGCCCGAGTGGTTCGAGTGCGTCGTCAGGTCGAAGTCGGTGCGGTTGGCGATGCCCTCGAGCTCGCCCCACTCCTGGCCGGCGTTGAACGCGAAGCGGTACTCGATGTCGACGGTGCGCTTCGCGTAGTGCGAGAGCTTTTCCTTCGGGTGCTCGAAGTGGCGCAGGTTCTCGGCCTTGATGCCGAGGTCCTTGTACCACTTCGTGCGCTCGTCGATCCAGTACTGGTGCCAGGTCTCGTCTTCGCCCGGCTCGACGAAGAACTCCATCTCCATCTGCTCGAACTCGCGCGTCCGGAAGATGAAGTTGCCCGGCGTGATCTCGTTGCGGAAGGACTTGCCGATCTGGCCGATGCCGAACGGCGGCTTCTTCCGCGTCGTCTGCTGGACGTTGGAGAAGTTCACGAAGATGCCCTGCGCGGTCTCCGGGCGGAGGTAGTGCAGGCCCTCTTCGGACTCCACCGGGCCGAGGTAGGTCTTCAGCATCATGTTGAAGTCCCGCGGCGCGGTGTACTTGCCGCGCGTGCCGCAGTTGGGGCAGGGCACGTCGGACAGGTCGTCCTCGGTCGTCGGCTTGCCGCTGCGCGCCTCGTACTCCTCGGCGAGCTGGTCGGCGCGGAACCGCTTGTGGCACGACAGGCACTCGATCAACGGGTCGGTGAACACGTTGACGTGGCCCGAGGCCACCCACACCTGGCGCGGCAGGATCACCGACGAGTCGAGGCCGACGACGTCGTCACGGCCCTGCACGACGGTCTTCCACCACTGGCGCTTGATGTTGTCCTTGAGCTCGACCCCGAGCGGTCCGTAGTCCCACGCCGAGCGGGTACCGCCATAGATCTCGCCGCTGGCGAAGACGAAGCCCCGGCGTTTGCACAGGCTGACTACGGTTTCAATGGTGTTCGTGGGCACTCCACGCTCCGGAAAGCTTGCGGGGACGGTCATCGGACTGGAAGGTCCAGGGTATCCGCCGGGGCTCACCGCTTTTCGCCCAGGTGAGCCTACGGCCGCGTCACCAGCGACGCGGTCACGACGCGGTTGTCCTCGTACCCCTCGCTGCCGCCGACGTACTCGCCGCCGCAGGTGACCAGCAGCAGCTTGTGCGGCCCGTCCGGATCGAACAGCTGCTCGGACCGGCCGGCGAGTTCCGACTTGTGCACGGTCTCCGCGGCATCGATCCGGTAGACCCAGTGGCCGCCCGCGGCGTCGGTCAGCTTGACCTCCTGCCCCGGCTTGACCTGCCAGAGTTCGTTGAACGGGCCCTTCTTGCCCTTCCAGTTCACGTGCCCGGACAGCAGCGCGACGCCGTGGTCGGCGCCCAGCCTGGACCCCCACCAGGCGGCCTCGTCGAGTCCCTCCGGGATCTTCAGCGCGCCCGCGGCGTCCAGGTCCTCCTGGATCAGCTTCGCGGTGCCGCCCCCGGGCAGGGACAGCTGCGCGGGGTCGCTGCCGGTGTCCTGCCGGGTGCTCTGCGGCGCCGGCTGGTTCGCGGCCGCTACGGGCGCACCCGTGCCGTTCGCGACGGCGGGTTCATCCTTTCCGGTGAACACCAGCAGGGTCGCGACCAGCGCCGCGACCACGAACGCCCCGGCGACGCCGACGATCCACCAGCGGCCGGAGCCCTTCTTCGGCTCCGCCGGGTTCCGCTCCTGCATGTGCTTGTGCTCCTTCGCTGTCGTGGCCAGTGCACAGACAGGCATGCCGCGAGCGGCGGCGGAGGTTGCACCGAAAGTGGATCAGCCGGTGGGGCGCGTCACCAGGGTGGCCGTGACCAGGCGGTTCTCGTCGTAGCCTTCGGTGCCGCCGACGTAGTCGCCCCCGCAGGTCACCAGCACCAGCCGGTGCGGGCCGTCCTGCCCGAACCACCGGGCGGCCTGGGACGGCAGCGTCTCCTTCGGCAGCGTGACGACGTCGTCGACGCGGTAGACCCACCGGCCGCCACGCGCGTCGACGACGCTGACCTCGTCGCCGTCGCGCATCCGCCACAGCTCGTCGAACGGCCCACGCCGCCCCTCCCAGTTCACGTGCCCGGACAGCAGCGCCGCGCCGCGGGCCGCGCCCAGCTTGGCGCCCCACCAGGCGGCGTCGCCGAGGCCGCGCGGGATCGGCAGCACGCCGGTGCCGGTGAGTTCGGTGCGGACCAGGCGGGCGGTGGCGCCGCCGGGCAGCCGGACCGTGCCCGGCCGCTGCTGCGCGGCGGACTGGCTGTCCGCGGGGAGCACGGCGGGGGCCGCGTTCTCCCCCGGCAGCGCGCCGGGCGGGGGTGCCGCCGCCATCGGCGTGGTGGACGGCGGCAGCCAGGTCAGCACGACGATCCCGGCCGCGAAGGCGGCCACGGCCAGCGCCGCCGAGACGGCGGCCAGCGCGGTGCGCAGCACCTAGCCCGTCCCGGTCCTGCGCCGCCTGCCCAGCAGCAGGGCGACCGCCGCGAAGAACACCCCGCCGAAGAGCAGGCCGAGGCCGAGCGGAACGCGGGAGCCGTCACCGTCGGTGGTGGGCGCGGCCGCGCCCAGGTAGCCGGCCGGGACCTGCGTCGGCACCGCGGCCTGCGTGGCCGTCGGGCCGCCCGCGGGGGCGGCGGCCTTCGCGACGAACCCCTTCGGCACCGAGCAGCTGACCCCGCCGAGGACGATGCCGGTCCGCACGTCCTGCAGCGCGACACCCTGGGCGTCCTTGACGTGGGTGGTGATCTCGACCCGCCAGCCGGCGACGGCGGTGAAGTCGCCCCCGCGCCAGCCGTCCTGGCGGATCAGCTGGTCGAACGCGGCGACGCGGGTCAGTTTGAGGTCGGAGACCGTGGTCGCCCGGTCGGCGTTGGTGATGTCACCGGGCGGGCCGAGCCGCAGGTTCTTCAGCTGGAGACCGGCGTTGCCGCCGGGCACCGGGACGATGCCGAGCGCGCCGCCGGCCTGGCGCACCCACAGCCGGGCCACCGACGAGGTGCCGGAGAGCTTGGCCGGGCCGGTGCAGTCCACCGTGGTCTTGGCGCCTTCCAGCACGAGCACGGTGTTGTCGGCCGGCTTGGTGCCGCCCTGCCAGTTGTCCCGCAGCGCGTAGTTGGTCTCCGCGGTGGCGGTGGGCACGGTGGTGGCCTGCAACGCGGCGAAGACGTTGTGGTCCCGGCTCGCGATGCCCGGCGGGTACGGGTTCTGTGACGCGCTGTAGCGGCCGAGGTCGATCTGGTAGTGCCCGCCGAAGGTGGCGCGTTCGCCGTCGTCCTTGGGGACCGAGACGCGTTCCGGGCCGAGCTTCGACTGGCCGGGCAGCAGCGGCGAACGCTGCGTTTCGGTGATCAGGGCGCCCCCGCGCTGGCCCTCGTCCCCGATCCGCACCGAAGCGATGTTCGCGAACGAGACCGGGCCCGCCTTCTCGTCGACCGCCTGCGTCTGCGCCCCGGCGACACCGGCTCCGACCAGCGGGAACACCACGGCCGTCAGCGCGGCCGCCTTCGTCACGAAACGCCTCATGTCTCCCCACTGCTCTGCTCGGGCGGGTCGCCGACGTAGGAAAAGGCGACGAAACGCTCCGCAATCACCTTGCACCGTCGGCCACCCCATGCGAAGCCGCAGAGCCAATATCCCACGAACTCACCCGAACGGGGTAACACGACCGGCCGTACTTCGCAGCTCGGCGCCGAGGCGGGGCTCCCGGACGAGGGAACACTAGGATGGGCGGGACCGTTATCGGCAATGACTACGGAATTCATGGTCGCGGGCGGTGCGACGAGCAGCGTGGAGGCGGTAATGGCGACGGTGACCGGGAGTGGCGCCCAGCCGGGGCTCGCGGAGTGTCCCCCGGCGTCCCCGGCGGCGCCGGCCCACCCCTCGCCGTCGGTGCTGACCGACGCGGGCGACCTGCTGCGCGCGCTGGCGGCGCCGGTCCGGATCGCGATCGTGCTGCAGCTGCGGGCGGCCGACCGGTGCGTGCACGAGCTGGTCGACGCCCTCGACGTCGCACAGCCGCTGATCAGCCAGCACCTGCGGGTGCTGAAGACGGCCGGGGTGGTCCAGGGCGAGCGGCGCGGCCGCGAGGTCGTCTACCGGCTCGCCGACGACCACCTGGCGCACATCGTCGTCGACGCCGTCGCCCACGTGCAGGAAGGAAAGCCATGAACCCCGCCGCGTCGCGTAGCCAGGCCCCGGTGCCCGGGCGCCGATCGACCCGGCAGCGGGCCGCGGTCGTCGAGCTGCTGAGCACGGTCGACGACTTCCGCTCCGCCCAGGAACTGCACGACGAGCTGCGCAAACGCGGCGACGGCATCGGCCTGACGACGGTGTACCGCACCCTGCAGTCCCTGTCGGAGGCCGGCGAGATCGACGTGCTGCGCACGGACTCCGGCGAGGCGATCTACCGCCGCTGTTCGGCGCACCACCACCATCACCTGGTGTGCCGCCTGTGCGGCCGCACGGTCGAGGTCGAGGGCCCGGCGGTCGAGCGCTGGGCGGAGAAGATCGCGGCCGAGCACGGCTTTTCGGAGATCTCCCACACGGTGGAGATCACCGGCACCTGCGCCGAGCACTGACCCGGCGGGCGTACCCCGACGGCCGGCTCGCGTACCTGAACGGCCGGCTCGCGTACTTGAACGGACGACACGGCTGCGCTCAGGTTCGCGGTGCCGCGGGCCAGGCGATTTCGTCGATGGCCAGCCACGGGGCCGTGGCCAGTGCGGCCGGGGTCAGGCCCGCGATCGCCTTCGACTCCCGGTGGAGGTGGGACTGGTCCGCGTAGCCGCTTCGGGCGGCGACCGTCGCTGCCGGGTGGCCCGCCGCCAGGAGGTGAGCCGCGTGGTCGAACCGGACCAGCTGGGCCGCACGTTTGGGTGTGAGACCGAGCTGCGCGCGGAAGCGGGACCACAGGCGTTTGCGGCTCCAGCCGACCTCCTCGGCCAGGCCGTCGATCCGCACCCGGCCGCGGGCGGCCAGCGTCCGGCGCCACGCGTGGGCGACCTCCGGCTCCACCCGCGGCGCCGCCGCCATGCGGCGGGCGAGGACGTCCGCCGTGATGGCGAAGCGTTCGTCCCAGGTCGGGGCCGCGCGCAACCGCTCTTCGGTTCGCCCGGCGTCGCGTCCCCAGACCTCCTCCAGGGTGGCCACCGTGCCGGTGAGCTCGGCCGAAGCACCGAGCACTGCGGTCGCGACCGCCGGGGACAACCGGATCTGGAGGCACTCGCCCTCGCGCCCGCCGGTCCGGAGGCCGCCCGGGAGGAGCCCGGCGACGAAGCTGCCGTGCCGGGACGTCCCGGCGGCCTCGCGGAGGAGGCCGCCGGTCTCGCTCAAGTCGAGGAACAGCGCCACGGACGGGTGCGCGACCATCGCGATGGCCGCGCTCCCGCGGACCCGCTGGCGGAACCCGGCCATCGCGACCCCCGGCAGCCGGCTCTCCGGGCGCGGCACGGCGACGTCCACGTCCGCCCACGTCCAACCGGTCACGTACGCAGCTTAGGCGGGCGCGGTGTCTTCGGCGGCCGCCAAGAAACGCAGCATGAGGTCGCTGGTCGGCTCGGGAGCTTCGAAGAGGGGGATGTGCCCGACGCCGGGGAGCAGTTCGACGCGGGCGCCCGGCACCGCGTCGTACTCGTGGGCCGACCGCGGATCCCAGCGGGGGTCCGCGGCGCCGAAGACCACCAGCACGGGCCGGCCGAGACCGGCGAGACGAGCGGGGACGCTCCGCTCGGCGACGTACGCGGTGTGGTCGCGCAGGATCTTCCGGAACGTGCGGTAGGCGATGTTCTTCAGATCGGCGACCGCGTCGTCCGGGACGGTTACCGGGCGCGCGGTCGTCGCCTGGATTCCCTTGCGGATCACCGCATCCGAGCGCAGCGACCAGAGGAGCGGACCGAGCGGCGGGGCCAGCAGGGCCCGGACGAGCCCCGGCTGCGGCAGGAGCGCGCCGAGGCTCGGGCCGGTGCTGACCAGCGTCAGCGACCGCACCAGGTCGGGGCGTTGTTCCGCGAGCGACGTCGCGACGAAGCCGCCGCTGGAGTGCCCGGCCACCGCGACCTGCCGCAGCCCGAGGTCGTCGAGCAGCGCGGCGACGCGGGCGGCTTGCCCGGGCACCGCGTACGACGGCGCGGGCGGGGATTGGCCGCACCCCGGGAGGTCGACCCGGATGACGTGGTGGCGGCCGGCGAGGACGCCGGCCACCGGACCCCAGAAAGCGCTCGAAGCACCCGACCCGTGGAGGAGCACCAGGGGCGGCGCCTGCCGCGGACCGTCGTGGACCACGTGCATCCCCTGCGCGTACGTACTGTCGTGAACACCCATACGCCGGACGGTAGGGCTCGGCCGGCCGGCCGTCTTGGACGAATGTCAGTACTCGTACGGGTCCTTCGGGGCGGGGACCGTGGTCACCGAAGCCGGGGTGAAGTCCGGTGTGTAGCTGTTGGTCTTCGTCGCCGTGCCCGGGACCACCTGGCCCGTCACCCGGATCCAGGCGTCGCTCGCGAGGTGGTCGGCTTCGCCGCCGCGGAGGCGGACCGTCACCGGGAACGCGTCCGCCGCGCAGCAGCTGATCACCAGGCGGGCCAGCAGCGTGCTGCCCTCGGTGTGCACGACGAAGCCGGTCAGCGAAACCGTGCGGCCGTCGAGCGTGCCCCCTTTGTCCCAGCCCGCGCGGCTGACGAACTCGTTCACCGTCAACGGCACCACGTTCCCCGCCGGCAGCGGAGGGAACGCCACTGCGTTGGCCGCCGCCGCGCTCGCCGGGACCCGGGCTTCGGTGCGGATCACCGAGTCGGCGCCCAGCGCCGGTGGAGCGACCAGGAACACCGCCAGCACCGGCACCAGCAGCAACCAGGCCGGTCGGGCCGAGTGCGAGTGGCCGTCGTGGCCGGACGGCACGGCCGTCCGCGCCGCCACGAGGTCGCGCACGATCGCGACCGCGCCCAGCAGCACCATCACCGCGCCGCCCGCGATGATCCACGGCTGCTGCGCCGGTTTGACGTACCGCAGGTAGTCGCCGTTGACCGCGATCTTGACCAGCGCCCCGCCGAGCAGGATGAGCAGGATGTTCTGGGTTTCCCGTTTCACACGACCCCCACCAGGAATCCGGCCCCGATCGCGCAGGCCACCGCCACCACGAACGTCACGGGGGCGAACCGCACCGCGAACGACCGGCCGAACGTGCCCGCCTGCAGGGCGAACAGCTTGACGTCCACCGCCGGGCCGACGACCAGGAACACCAGCTTCGGCAGCAGCGGCAACGCCGTCAGCGACGCCGCGACGAACGCGTCCGCCTCGCTGCACAGCGCCAGCACCACCGCGAGCACCGCCATCACCACCACACCCAGCACGAGCTGGTCGCCCAGCACCCCGAACCACTTCGCCGGCACCAGCACGTTCAGCGCCGACGAAATCAGCGCACCCAGCACCAGGAAGCCGCCCGCCTCGACCAGGTCGGTCCGCGCGGTCTCGGCGAACACGCGCCACCGCTGCCCGCCGGCCACGTCCGGAAGACGGCGGAGCGCACGCGAAGTGATCCACTCGAGCTTGCCCCAGCGGGCCCACAGCCAGCCCATCACCATCGCGGTGGCCAGCGAACCGGCGAACCGCGCCAGCACCATCTCCGGCCGGCCGGGGAACGCGACCGCGGTGGCCACCAGCACCACCGGGTTCACCGCCGGCGCCGCGAGCAGGAACGTCAGCGCCGCGGCCGGGGCCACGCCCTGCCCCATCAGCCGCCGCGCCACCGGCACCGAAGCACACTCACAGCCCGGCAGCGCGACTCCGGCCAGCCCGGCGACGCCGACGGCCGCACCGGCTCGGCGGGGCAGCACCTTCTCCAGCACGCGGGCGGGCACGAACGCGGCGATGGCCCCGCTGATCAGCACCCCCAGCACGAGGAACGGCAGGGCCTGCACGCAGACGGCGACGAACACGGTGGAGCCGGTGCGCAGCGCGGGCACGTCGAACAGCTGCTGCAGCCAGCCCTGACCGAGGATCGCGATCAGCAGGATCGCGCACAGCACTTCGACCGAGCTGATCCGGAACCGGCGCGTACGCCGGCCGGGCTCGGCCTCGGTGTCGGAAACGATGTTCACGACGGCGATGATGCCAGGCCGGTCCGGCACGACGAGACCCGCACGGTCCGCGAACGGAGGATCACGGTCCGTTTCGGCCACCGATCTTCCGTTCGCGACCGGATGTCCACCCCGGACGGGTCAGTCGCCGGGGACGATTCCGGGCAGATCGGTCCGCAGCTGCGAGGCCGTCGACACCACGAGCATCAGCAACGTGCCGAGCGCCGCCGCGTCCAGCCCGGCCGCCGGGAACGCGTACCGCAGCGTCACGTCCACGCCGTTGTCCGAGTGCCCGATGCCGAGCGTCCCGAACAGACCCTGCCCCGCCCGCTCGGCGACGGCGATCGACAGTTCGGGCGCGTCCGCCAGGTCCCAGCCGACCACGCACGTCAGGGTGAGCACCGTGAGGCCCTCGCCGAGCCGGGTCGCCTGGATCACGCACGGGACGCCGCCGTGGGAGAAGGTCAGCGCGCCGTCGTCGTCGACGTGGACCTCGAGGAAGCGCTCGAGAGCGCTCTTCGCCTGCGTCAGCAGCTCCGCGGTTTCGGCCGCTTCGGTCGCGCTCATGACGACGCCTGGTCGACGGCGCCGCCGAAGCGGCGATCCCGCTTCGCGAATTCCAGGCAGGCCCGCCACAGGTGGGTCCGGTCGAAGTCCGGGAACAGCGTGTCCTGGTAGACCATCTCGGCGTAGGCCGACTGCCACAGCAGGAAGTTCGACGTCCGCTGCTCGCCCGAGGGCCGCAGGAACAGGTCCACGTCCGGCATGTCCGGCTGGTAGAGGTACTTGCCGATCGTCTTCTCGTTCACCTTGTCCGGGTTCAGCTTCCCGTCGGCGACGTCGCGCGCGATCCGCTGCATCGCGTCACCCAGCTCCGCGCGGCCGCCGTAGTTGACGCACATGGTCATGTTCAGCGCCGTGTTGTGCTTGGTCTTCTCCTCGGCCGCCTGCAGCTCCTTGATCACCGACGCCCACAGCTTCGGCCGCCGCCCCGCCCAGCGGATGCGCACGCCGATCGAGCCGAGGTAGTCGACCTGGCGGCGGATGGTGTCGCGGTTGAAGCCCATCAGGAACCGCACCTCTTCGGGGCTGCGCTTCCAGTTCTCGGTCGAGAACGCGTACACCGAGAGCCACTTGACGCCGAGCTCGACCGCTCCGCTGGCGACGTCGATCATCACCGCTTCGCCGCGCTTGTGGCCCTCGATCCGCGGCAGGCCGCGCTGGTTGGCCCAGCGGCCGTTGCCGTCCATGACCAGCGCGACGTGCTTGGGCACCAGCTCGCGCGGGATCTCCGGCGGCTTGGCGCCGGACGGGTGCGGATCCGGGGCCCGCAGCTCGGATCGCGACGCCCTGTTCTCGCGTCCCCTGCGCAGCACTGCGAGCCTCCCTGGATGGGTGAAACCGATCAGGCCCGACCCTACTGCCCGGACACCACCTATCTTTCGGGGGTTCGGGTGGCGGAGCCCCCGGCCCGGGGCGGAGCCCCGGATGTCACCTATCTTTCGGGGGTCCGGGTGGCGGAGCCCCCGGCCCGGGGCGGAGCCCCGGATGTCACCGTCGCCTCGCGGGCGCGTCGCTCGACCAGGGGCAGCGACCTCAGCTGTCGCTCCAGGTGCCACTGCAGGTGCGCCGCGACCAGGCCGCTCGCGTCGCGGCGGGTGCCGGGCAGGGTCGACTCGGCCAGCGGCCATTCGCCGTGCAGGAGGGCGATGAGCAGGTCCAGGACCTCGGGTGCGGGGTGCACGCAGCCGGGGATCCGGCACTCCTGGCACATCGAGCCGCCCGCGGCGATGCTGAACGCCTTGTGCGGGCCCGGCAGGCCACAGCGGGCGCATTCGGTGAGCGCGGGCGCCCAGCCGGCGTAGGACATCGCGCGGAGGAAGAAGGCGTCGAGCACGAGGGAGGCGTCCCGCTCCCCCGCAGCGAGCGACCGCAGCGCGCCGACGACGAGGAGGTACAGCTTGAGCACCGGCTCGCCCTCTTCGGCCGAAAGCCGGTCCGCGGTTTCGGCGATCGCACTGGCCGCGGTGTAGCGCGGGTAGTCGGCGACCAGCGGCAGCGCGAACGCGTCGACGGTCTCGACCTGGGTGATGACGTCGAGGGTCCGTCCGGTGTAGAACTGCACGTCGACGTGGCCGAACGGCTCCAACCGGGCCCCGAAGCGCGACGAGGTGCGTCGCACGCCCTTCGCGACGGCGCGGACCTTGCCGTGCCGCCGGGTCAGCAGGGTGACGATCCGGTCGGCCTCACCCAGCTTGTGCGTGCGCAACACCACCCCGGTGTCGCGGTAGAGGTTCACCACCCCGACATCGTCCCACTTCGGGGCGACGCCGGGGTGGACCGGCCCGGGTTCGGCGACCGCGGCCTCAGGAGACGCCGTACACGATCAGCGGGACCAGGAACGCGAACAGGAACAAGACGCAGCCGAAACCGCCCAGGATCGAGGACACCAGGCAGAGCGTCTTGGTCGTCCGCGACGCCTGCTCCGCCATCATGTAGTTGCCCTGCATCTTGTACGTGCCGACCTCGTTGGACTTCATGATGGCGAAGATGCCCAGGATGAGGCCCCCGAGGAAGAGCGAGGCGATCGCCCAGCCCTTGTAGTCCTTGATCTGGTTGATGTCGCCACCACCGGGCATGCCGTACCCGGGGGCGCCGTAGCCGCCGGTGGGCGGCTGCCCGTACGGCGCAGGCTGGCCGTACGGCGCCTGCCCGTACGGCGCGGGCTGGCCGTAGGGCGCGGGCACACCGCCGGACGGCGGGCCGTAGCCGGGCTGCTGCGGCTGCTGGCCGTAGGGCTGCTGCTGCCCGTAGGGATTGGTCATGAACTTCTACCCCAACTACTCGTGAACTTCCGCCGGGCGACCCCGGCGGTGGTGCGGAAACCGGATCAGCGCTGCGGCGGCTGGTCGTGCGGCGGCTGCCCGAACTGGCCGGGCTGGATCTTCTGGGTCGCCTCGGGCTCGCCATGGGCGTCCGGACGCAGCATCTGGGTGCGCTCGGCCTGCTCGTCGAAAGCGCTTCCACCCTCGGAACCCGGGCGGAGCATCTGGGTGCGCTCCGCCTGCTCGTCGAAGGCGGCGCCACCCGGCGGCGGGGTCGGCGGCTGCTGCCCGAAGCCACCCGGCTGCGGGGGCTGCGCGAAGCCGCCGGAGGACGGCGGCTGGCCGAATCCGCCCGGCTGAGGCTGACCGAAGCCACCCGGCGCGGGCTGCTGCTCGAAACCACCGGACTGCGGCTGCTGGGGGAAACCACCGGAAGCGGGCTGCTGCGGGAAGCCACCGGACGGCGGCTGGCCGAACTGGCCCGGCTGCTGCCCCGCCGGCGGGTAGCCGCCGGCGAACGGCTGCGCGCCCGGCTGACCCACGCCGGGCTGGCCGAACGGCGCGGCCGCCGCGTCGTCGGCGTTGACCACGACCGTGCCGATGATCTTGTCGGCGAGGGTCTGGCTCTTGTCGTCCCACAGCGGCCAGAGCCAGCCGACGTAGCAGATGATGTTGTCGACGAAGTGGGCGAGATCGCGCACGAACGCCATGCCGGGGCCGACCGGCTGCCCGGTGTCCTCGCGGACGAGCTTGATCTTCGCGACCCGCTTGCCGAGCGACTGCCCGGTGTTGCCCTGCTGGATCCACCGGTTGTAGACGCACCAGCCGATCCACGCGAGCCCGCCGATCACGGCGAGCATCGAGAAGGCGTCGCCCCCGGCGAAGGCGAGGGGGGTCAGGATCAGGTACAGCAGGACGATGGGGCCGAAGTCGATGAGCCAGCCGAGGGCGCGCTGTCCCCAGCTCGCGTAGTTCCGCGGCGGGCCGAAGGGGTTGCCCTGCTGGCCGAACGGAGCCTGCTGCCCGAACGGAGCCTGCTGGCCGTAGGGCGCGGGCTGCCCGAACGGCGCCTGCCCCGGCTGCGGCTGCCCGAACGGCTGCTGGCCACCGGGCTGCTGCCCGAAGGACTGCTGACCGTAGGGATCGGTCATTGGGTCTCCCCCTCGATGGTCACTTCGCCGCACGCCCCGTGCGGAACCGTCCCGATGTACGGCGCGGTCCGCGGGAGCGTACTCGGTTCACCTTCGGCCGTGCCGCCCAGGCTTCAGCTGTCCGGGTGAACCGCACGCCGGTCCGACGCGGTGCGTGACGCACCGGTTCCCGACGGCCGGAGATCAGACGCGCAGGCCCGTGAACGGGGCGAACGGGAGGTTGCGGATGACGAACCAGACGACGAACACGATCGAAAACGCCAGCGGTGTCCAGCGCCAGTGCAGCCAGCTGTTCATCGCGCGGCCGCGCAGGCGCCCGACGGTCCACGCGGCCATGCTCCACGCGAACAGCAGCATGAAGCCGAACGACACGGCGTTGTAGTGCAGGGCCGCGGGAATGTTGCCGTGCATCAGGCTGTAGGCCATCCGCATGCCGCCGCAGCCCGGGCAGTCGATGCCGAGCAGCGCCTTGGTCGGGCAGACGGGCAGGAACCCGCCGGGGGTGGTCGGATCGCCGACCCAG
This sequence comes from Amycolatopsis sp. NPDC051045, assembly GCF_040682955.1. NCBI lineage: Bacteria > Bacillati > Actinomycetota > Actinomycetes > Pseudonocardiales > Pseudonocardiaceae > Amycolatopsis > Amycolatopsis sp. NPDC051045. Next base: position 330,547 of record NZ_JBFBCC010000005.1, on the reverse strand, counting down.
ACGGCCACGCAGCACACGCCGAGCCCGGCCACGACCGCGAGCGGCGGGGCGAGCGCCCGCAGCTTCTCCTTGGCGCCACGGGCCGGGACTCCCGTGTAGACAGTCGTCGCGGTCACGGCCGCCAGCCCACCGAGGAGATGCCGATCACCGTCAGCAGGACGAAGAAGATCACGTAGAGCAGCAGGAGGATCCCGAGCGAAATGGCCGACCACATCGCCCACTTGCGGGCGTCGTCCGCGGCCTTCTGCGCCTCGGCGTGGAAACCCTGGAACCACAGCGACTGCACCTGGCTGGACTTCACGATCGCGACCACGCCCAGGGGCAGGCAGCAGAGCACCGTGCTCAGGATCGCCCACACCATGTTGTTGTCCGGCGGTGGCCCGTAGTTCGGCGGCGGGTAGCCGTAGCCGTAACCCGGCCCGCCCGGGGGCGGGTAGGGCGGCGGGTACTGGTCGGTCACCGGGATCCTCCTACTGCTCGGCTACGTCAGTACGGCGACGTGGTCGTCTGCATGCTGAAGACACCCGCGGTGAAGAGGATGATCGCCAGCACGTTGAGCGCGACACCGACGATCGCGGCGATGATCGCCCACTTCTTGGCGGCGTTGGCCGCCTCCTGGGCGGCGGCGGTCTGGCCCTGCGCCCACAGGCTGTTGACCTGGGTGGACTTCACGATCGACACGATGCCGAACGGGAGGCAGCAGAGGATCGTGGTGAGGATCGCCCACACGAGGTAGTTGCTCGGGGGCGGGCCCGGCTGGTAGCCACCCGGCTGCCCGCCGGGGTAGTTCGGCTGCCCGCCGGGCTGGTTCGGCTGGTCGCCGGGGTAGTTGGGCATGCCCTGGCTGTCGGTCATGATCGGTTGTTCCCCTTCGTCGTACTCCAGAGACGACCACCGGATCCGCTGCCGCCCCGACCGGCCGCGGTGTGGTCGAAGCCGCGACTGTAGGGGGCGGGGCAGCCGCTCGTCCGGGGATTGCTCCCGCCGCGACCGAATCGAGACCAGGAATTCGGCTGTTTCTCCCCCGTCCGGCGAAGATCCCGGTCAGAAGCCGAGCCGGCGCAGCTGACGGGGGTCGCGCTGCCACTCCTTGGCCACCTTGATGTGCAGGTCCAGGTAGACCTTCGAGCCGAGCAGCGCCTCGATGTTCTTGCGGGCGGCGGCGCCGACCTCGCGCAGCCGTTCGCCCTTGTGCCCCAGGATGATGCCCTTCTGGCTGGGCCGTTCCACGTACAGGAACGCGTGCACGTCGATGAGGTCGTCGCGGCCTTCGCGGGGCAGCATTTCCTCGACGGTGACGGCGATCGAGTGCGGCAGCTCGTCACGGACGCCTTCCAGCGCCGCCTCGCGGATCAGTTCGGCGACCAGGGTCTGCTCGGGTTCGTCGGTGAGCTCGCCGCCGGGGTAGAGCTGCGGTCCCTCGGGCAGCTTCCCGACGAGCAGGTTCGCGAGCGCGTCCACTTGGAACCCGTCCACTGCGGACACCGGGATCAGCTCGGCGAAGTCCATCACCTTCTGCAGGGCGAGCAGCTGCTCGGCGACCTGCTGGGGCTGGACGAGGTCGGTCTTGGTGACGATGCCGAGGACAGGAGTGCGCTTGGCGATCTTCTGGAGCTCGGCGGCGATGAACTTGTCGCCGGGCCCGATCTTCTCGTTCGCCGGCACGCAGAGGCCCACGACGTCCACTTCGGACCAGGTGGTGTGCACGATGTCGTTGAGCCGCTCGCCGAGCAGCGTCCGCGGGCGGTGCAGGCCGGGGGTGTCGATGAGGATGAGCTGGGCGTCCTCGCGGTGGACGATGCCGCGGATCGCGTGCCGGGTGGTCTGCGGCTTGCTGGAGGTGATCGCGACCTTGGTGCCGACGAGGGCGTTGGTCAGCGTCGACTTGCCGGCGTTGGGCCGGCCGACGAAGCAGGCGAAGCCGGAACGGTGCTCGGTCATCGGGTGCGCACCTCGAGGACTTCGCCGTCCGGGTCGGCGAGGATGATCGGCGCGTACTTCGCGATGTCGCGGACGGCGTGCACGGACGCGCCCTTGAGCAGCCCTTCGCCGGTGACGACGGCGGCGGCCTCGATGCCCTCCGCACCGCTGGAGAGCGCGGCGGCGACCGCGGCCTGGAGCGCGGTGAGCTGGAAGGACGGCTGGTCGACCGTGCCGGCGGCGTACGTGCGGCCGTCGGTGTCGCGGACCGCGGCCCCCTCGGGAGCCTGGATGCGGGCGCGCGAGGACCGGGCCAGCGTGACCAGCTTCCGGTCCTCGGCCTCGAGGTCAGGCATGTTCGACGCTCCTGTCGCGTTCATCGGGGTGGGGCAGGCGCGTGCGGCGGCGCGTCCGGTCGACGGGGTCCGTCATCGCTTCGGCGTTGGCCGGGTGCACGACCACGGAGGTGATCCGCATGCGGCCGCGCCGGTCCTTGCCCCCTTCGGCGAACAGCCGAAGGCCGGCGACCTCGGCTTCGGCCCCCGGCAGCGGGACCCTACCCAGTCGTTCCGCGAGCAGCCCGCCCACGGTCTCCACGTCGTGGTCTTCGAGGTCGATGCCGAACAGTCCGCCCAGGTCGTCGACGCTCATCCGGGACGACACGCGGACGGCGCCGTCGTCGAGCTCCTCGACCTCGGGGCGTTCGTCGGCGTCGGACTCGTCGGTGATCTCGCCGACGATCTCCTCGAGGACGTCTTCGATGGTGAGCAGGCCCGCCGTGCCGCCGTACTCGTCGACGGCGATCGCCATGTGGTTGTGCGAACGCTGCATCTCCTTGAGCAGCTCGTCGAGCCGCTTGGAGTCGGGGACGAAGGAGGCCGAGTTCATCACGGAGCCGACCACCGTGCTCGGCCCGTCGGGGTCGAGGTAGCCGATCATGAGGTCCTTGATGTTGGCGACGCCGACGATGTCGTCGACGGACTCGTCGATCACCGGCAGCCGGGTGAACCCGGTGCGCAGCGCGAGCGCCAGTGCTTGCCGGACGGTCTTGGTGCGCTCGATCCAGACGATCTCGGTGCGCGGCACCATGACCTCGCGGGCGACGGTGTCACCGAGCTCGAACACCGAGTGGATCATCTCGCGTTCGGAGTCCTCGACGACGCCGCGTTCCTGGGCGAGGTCGACGAGCTCGCGCAGCTCGACCTCGGAGGTGAACGGGCCTTCCCGGAAGCCCTGGCCGGGGGTGATGGCGTTACCGATGAGGATGAGCAGCCGGGACAGCGGGCCGAGGACGGACCCCAGGACGCGGACGGGCCCGGCGACGTAGCGGCCGATGCGGTAGGGGTGCTGGCGGCCGAGGGTGCGCGGGCCGACCCCGATGAGGACGTAGCTGACGATGACCATCACGACCGCGGCGACCAGCACGGCGAGGCCGAGCGGCTCGAGGCGGGTGCCGACGAACACGGTGACCAGCACGGTGGCGGTGAGTTCGCAGCCGAGCCGGAGCAGGAGCAGCAGGTTGATGTGACGACGGCGCTCGGCGACGACGGCGGCCAGGTGGCGGGCGCCGGGCAGCCCGAGCCGCTCGAGGCCTTCGGCCCGGGCTTGCGACACGGTGCTGATCGCGGCGTCGGCCGCCGCGAACACGCCCGCCAGGAGAACGAGCGCGATCGCGAAGAGGAGCTGTTCCATGGCTGGCGCCTAGGGCGTTTCCCCGGCAGGTGGTTCGGCGGCGGCGTCGAGCCCGGCGATGCCGAGGACGCGGTCGTCGGTGTTGCGCTGGGCGTCCCGCTTCTCCAGTGCGGCGACGGCGTCCTGGTACTCGCCGAGGATGCGCTTCTGGAGGGCGAACATCTCGCGTTCCTCGGCGGGTTCGGCGTGGTCGTAGCCGAGGAGGTGGAGCACGCCGTGCACGGTGAGCAGGTGCAGCTCGTCGATCAGGGCGTGGCCCGCGGTCTTGGCCTGGTCCTTGGCGAACGCCGGGCAGAGCACGATGTCCCCGAGCAGCGCCGGTGACGCGTCGGGCGCGTCGGGGCGGCGGGAGGAATCGAGCTCGTCCATCGGGAAGGCCATGACGTCGGTGGGGCCGGGGAGGTCCATCCAGCGTTCGTGCAGGTCTTCCATGACGTCGAGGGTGACGAGGAGGATGGACAGCTCGGCGAGCGGGCTGACCTCCATCTTGTCGAGGGCGTAGCGGGCGGCCGAGACGATGGACGTCTCGTCGACGTCGACGCCGGACTCGTTGGCGATTTCGATGCTCAACGCCGGTTGCCTTTCCAGCCGTCGTTCTGCTGGGCGTCCTGCACGGCCTGCCACTTCTCGTAGGCGTCGACGATGTTCGCGACGAGCCGGTGCCGGACGACGTCCTGGCTGGTGAGCTCGGCGAAGTGGAGGTCCTCGACGCCGGTCAGGATGTCGCGGACGACGCGGAGCCCGCTGCGCTGCCCGCTGGGCAGGTCGACCTGGGTGATGTCGCCGGTGACGACGATCTTGGAGCCGAAGCCGAGGCGGGTGAGGAACATCTTCATCTGCTCGGGCGTGGTGTTCTGGGCCTCGTCGAGGATGATGAAGGCGTCATTCAGGGTGTTGTGCGTCAGCAGGTGATCCTCGGTGACGTACAGCGAGTCGGCGGCCGCGACCTGGATGCACACCGCCTCGGCGCGTCCGGCCGGTTCGATGCTCTCGACGAACCGCATCGGACGTCCGCCGCCACCGGCTTCGCGGTACTTCAGCCGCTTGCGGGTCAGGCGGAACGGCTCGATCTCCGCGGGCAGCCGGATCTCGAGGACGTGGGCGTCGTGCCGGTAGCCGACGTCGCGTCCCTTGGCCCGGCCGGGCTTGCGGCCCAGCGCGACGCGGCGGCGGGTGTAGGCGACCCCACCGAGCGACTGCACCAAGCGGATGACGTCGTCCTTGAGCCGCGACGACGTCGTCGTGTACTGGATGCGGCAGGTGCGGGCGAGCTGCGTGACCGGCCCGCCGTCCGAGTCCAGGAGCCCCTGCAGGACAGCGAGCCGGACGTCGGCGGAGTTCCGGAGGTAGACCTCCGGCACGAACTTGGTGTGGGAGCGGGTTCCGATCAGGTCCAGCGCGCGCAGAGCGCCGGTGACCGGGTTCTCCAGGGTGATGACGTCACCCGGTTGCCGGACGCGGTTCAGGATGTAGTCGACCCCGCCCTTGTGCCGTACGGACACGCCGGGCAACGCCAGCTCGAGGGCGAGCGCCAGCTCCGGGTCTTCGGTGGCGAAGCTCGGGGTCGTGGCGCCGGTCAGGCAGCCGTCGCCGAGCAGAAGCCCCAGCGCGTAGGGGTCCATCGGGACTTCGCGCTCGGGGTGGCACACCGGCGCTGTCAGCATCGGCAGTTCGTAGCGGCGGGCGTGAGCGGCCCGGAGCTTGCCGATCATTTCCTTGGTCTCGAGGACGCGCCACGGCTTGTTGCGACGTTTGTCGGACGCGGTCCTGACCGTCCAAAGGTGCTCACCGCAGCAGAGCGTCGAGGAGCCGTCGCTCGCCGTGACACGGTAGATGTCCTTCTCGCCCTGCGGGTACACGCCCAGGACGGGGGTGGGCTCGCCGCTCGACCCGATGACCAGGTCGCCGACCTGCAGCTCGCCGATGGGACGCCAGCCGTCCGGCGTGAGCACCGGCGTGGACGTCGGTTGCGCCCGGCCCCGCATGTAGGCGAGCGGCGCGATCTCGATGGTGCCGGCCTGCATGAGCCGCGGGATGGACTCGGGTTCGACCATGTCGTGCAGCGCGTCGTAGAGCGGCCGCAGGTAGGGGTCGATCTTCTCGTTGAGCGTGCCGGGCAGGTAGCCGAGGCGCTCGCCGGCTTCGACGGCCGGGCGGGTCAGCACGATGCGGGTGACCTGCTTGGCCTGCAGCGCCTGGACGGCCTTGGCCATGGCGAGGTAGGTCTTGCCGGTGCCGGCGGGGCCGATGCCGAAGACGACGGTGTGCTTGTCGATGGCGTCGACGTAGCGCTTCTGGTTGAGCGTCTTGGGCCGGATGGTCTTGCCGCGGCGCGAGACGATGTTGAGGCTCAGCACCTCGGCCGGGGAGGCGTCTCCGGTGGAGAGCATGCCGACGGTGCGGCGGACGGTGTCGGGTCCGACCTGCTGGCCGCCGGTGGCGAGCTGCACGAGCTCGGCGAAGACGCGTTCGGCGAACGCGACGTCGGCGGGGGTGCCGGTCAGGGTGACCTCGTTGCCGCGCACGTGCACGTCGGCGGCGAGGAGTTCCTCGGCGACGCGCAGGTTCTCGTCGCGGGAGCCGAGCAGGCTGAGGGCGGCGGCGTCGGGGATGGGGAACCGGGACTGGGCCGCCTGGGCGGCGGCATCCTCGGTCTTGGGGACGTCCCCGGGGACGTCGGGTCGGGCGGCTCCACCCGGTGCGGTTCCGGCCACGTGGCCTCGGCCCTGCTTTCTCGGTGAGGGACTACGGACCCCACCGATGCTACTGGCACACCCCGACAAGACGCAGGCAGGTTTCCCTAGTCCTGCTCCGGAGCCCCGAACAACCCCAGCGGCTCCCCGCCCAGAACATGGGCGTGAACGTGGAAGACGGTCTGCCCGGCGTCCTCATCGGTGTTGAAGACGACCCGATACCCGCTCTCGAGGATCCCCTCGAGCTCAGCCACCTTCCGAGCGGCGGCGACAACGTCGGCCAGCAGCTGCGGATCACCGGCGGCGAGCTCCGCAAGGTTCCGGTACCGCTTCCGCGGCACAACGAGCACGTGCACCCGCGCCTGAGGCCGAATATCCCGGAAGGCAAAGGTGGTCTCATCCTGATGGACGACATCGGCGGGAATCTCCCCCCCAATGATCCGTTCGAAGAGGGCATCGCCACCAGTCTCGCTCATAGAAGCACCCTATCGACCCGCAACCCGCACCCCGCAACACGTCACCCCGCAACACGTCACCCCGCAACACGCCAACCGCAACACGTGAACCCTCACACGCTGTCGAGAACGAGGAAGACGCCCAAACGGCGGGGGTCCGGGGCGAGCCCCGGCGGGGGTCCGGGGCGAGCCCCGGCGGGGGTCCGGGGCGAGCCCCGGCGGGGTTCTGGGGGTTCGACCCCCAGAAAGACACAACGAAACCAAACCCGGCACGACAGCGAGCGAAGCGAGCGGGAGATGCCGCGGTGGCGGTGAAGCCTGGGGGTCGCCTCACCGCGACCGCGGCGGCCGCCGGACCGAGGGGGGAGGTGCCCGGCGGAGTCTGTCTTCCCAGTGGCGCACTGAAACGAAGAGTGGTGCGTTAGTAAACGAGAGTAACCGGTCGGAGCGTGATCGCGCCATAACTGGGCGCAAAATTCGCCCGGTTTTTTGGGTGATCTCACTGCCAGCGAGGGGTGAGGGCTCCAAGCGCACCCAGGGCGACCACCGCGGCGGTGGACGTCCGCAGGACGGTCGTCCCGAGGCGGACGGCTCGTGCACCCGCATCTCGAAGCGTGCGGAGTTCCTCGTCCGTGACACCGCCCTCGGGCCCCACGACCAGGAGGATGTCGCCGGTGTCGGGCAGCGGAAGGTCGGTGAGCCGGTCGGGGACGTCGGACTCCAGCACGATGGCCAGCGACATCGTGGCCACCAGCCCGGCCAGCTCGCCCGTGGTGACCGGCTCGGTGACGTCCGGGACGTGCGCGCGGCGGGCCTGCTTGGCGGCCGCGCGGGCGGTGGCCCGCCAGCGGGCGAGGGCCTTCTCGCCGCGGCTGCCGTCCTCCCACTTGGCCACGCTGCGGGCTGCCCGCCAGGGCACGATCGCGTCGACGCCGGCCTCGGTGGCGAGTTCGACGGCGAGTTCGCCGCGGTCGCCCTTGGCCAGCGCCTGCGCCACCAGGACCCGCAGGGCGGGCGGTTCTTCGGTCCAGCGCTCCTCGACCGACAACGTCAGCAGCGGGTCCCGGCCGGCCTGGACGGCGTCGACGACGCAGCGGGCCATCGCGCCGGCGCCGTCGGACAGGACGAGCCGCTCGCCGGCGCGGAGGCGGCGGACGGTGGCCGCGTGCCGGGCTTCCTCGCCGTCGAGGACCGCGCGCCCCGACGCCGGGACCGACGGGGCGAGGAAGACCGGCAGCGTGGTGTCGGGCACGGGTCAGCGGTGGTTCTTGGCGCGGAGCTTGGCGAACAGCCCGCCGTGCTTGGTGCCGTTGGACGCCAGCGTGGGGACCTCTTCGCCGCGCTGCTGGGCGAGCTCGACGAGGAGTTCGCGCTGGGCGTCGTCGAGCTTGGTCGGGACGACGACGTCGATGTGGACGTGCAGGTCGCCGCGGCCGTCGACGCGGCCGGAGGACCGCAGCCGCGGCATGCCCTTGCCGGTGAGGACGAGCTCGGCGTTGGGCTGGGTGCCCGGTTCGACGTCGAGTTCGTAGTCGCCGTCGACGAGGGTCGAGATCGGCACCGTGGCGCCGAGGGCGGCCGTGGTCATCGGGATGCGGAAGTTGCAGTGCAGGTCGTGGCCCTGGCGGACGAAGACCTCGTGCGGGGTCTCGTCGATCTCGACGTACAGGTCGCCCGCCGGGCCGCCGCCGGGGCCGACCTCGCCCTGGCCGGACAGGCGGATGCGCATGCCGTCGCCGACGCCCGGCGGGATCTTGGCGGTGACGTTGCGGCGGGCGCGGATGCGGCCGTCGCCGCCGCACTGGCGGCAGGGGTCGGGGATGACCTCGCCGAAGCCGCGGCAGACCGGGCAGGGGCGGGCGGTGACGACCTGGCCGAGGAAGGACCGCTGGACCGATTGGACTTCGCCGGCGCCGCCGCAGGTGTCGCAGGTCTTGACCGAGGTGCCCTCGCTGGTGCCCGCGCCGCGGCAGAGGTCGCAGACGATGGCGGTGTCGACGACGATTTCCTTGTCGACCCCGGTGGCGCACTCCTCGAGGGTGAGGCCGAGGCGGATGAGGGCGTCGGAGCCGGGCTGGACACGGCTGCGGGGTCCGCGGCCGCGGCCGCCACCCCCACCGGCCGCGCCGAAGAAGGCGTCCATGATGTCGCCGAGGCCGCCGAAGCCGCCGAACGGGTCGCCGCCGCCCCCGCCGCGCGCGCCGCCGTCCATCGGGTCGCCGCCGAGGTCGACGATCTTGCGCTTCTGCGGGTCGGACAGCACCTCGTAGGCCGTCGTGACCTCGGCGAACTTGTGCTGGGCGTCGTCCGACGGGTTGACGTCGGGGTGCAGCTCCCGGGCCAGCTTCCGGTACGCGCGCTTGATCTCCTGATCGCTCGCGTTCTTGGCCACCCCGAGGATGCCGTAGTAGTCCCTCGCCACCGTCTCTGCTTCTCCTTCTGCTCTGCCCGGCTCAGCGGCCGGCCAGGATCTGCCCCACGTAGTTGGCGACCGCGCGCACCGCGGCGATCGTGCCGGGGTAGTCCATCCGGGTCGGGCCGACCACCCCCATGCCGCCGAGCACCACGTCGTCGCGGCCGTAGCCGATCGAGACGACCGAGGTGCTGCGCATCTGCTCGTCCTCATTTTCCTCACCGATGCGAACCGTGATCGCACCGGGGTTGCGTGCGGCGGCCAGCAGCTTGAGCACGACGACCTGTTCCTCGAGCGCCTCGAGGACCTGGCGCAGCGAGCCGGGGAAGTCGGCGACGTTGCGCGTGAGGTTGGCGGTGCCGCCGAGCACCAGGCGTTCTTCGGGGTGTTCGGCCAGCGACTCGACCAGCACCGTGGTGATCCGGATGAGCGCGTCCCGCAGCTCACCCGGCGACTTGTCGGGCAGCTCGGCGACGCGCGCCGCGGCGTCGTTGAGCCGCCGGCCGGACATGGCCGCGTTGAGCACGGTGCGGAGCCGGGCCACGTCCTCCTCGGTGACGACGTCGCCGATGTCGACGGTGCGCTGGTCGACGCGCCCGTTGTCGGTGATCAGCACCAGCATCAGCCGCGCCGGGGTGAGCGGCACCACTTCGAGGTGGCGCACCTTGGCGTTGGTCAGCATCGGGTACTGGACGACGGCGACCTGGCGGGTCAGCTGCGCGAGCAGCCGGACCGAGCGGCGGAGGACGTCGTCGAGGTCGGTGCCGCTGTCGAGGAACGTGGTGATGGCGCGGCGCTCGGCGGCCGAGAGCGGCTTGATCTCCGACAGCCGGTCGACGAAGAGGCGGTAGCCCTTGTCGGTCGGGACGCGGCCGGCGCTGGTGTGCGGCTGGGTGATGTAGCCCTCTTCTTCGAGCGTCGCCATGTCGTTGCGCACCGTGGCGCTCGACACACCCAGGTTGTGCCGCTCGACGATCGCCTTGGACCCGACAGGTTCCTGGTTGGACACGTAGTCGGCCACGATCGCGCGCAGCACGTCGAAGCGGCGTTCCTCCGCGTTGGCCACCGGTTCCTCACCTACCTCGCTCGCTGCTCGCACCGAGTTTACGTAAGCCTGAGCCGGTCGCGCTCAACGCGGGCCGAAGCAGTGGGTGCGGGTCGGCTCGGCGAGCGCCGGACCCGGGTCCGTGAAGGCCACCTCGAGGGACTCCAGGTCCCTCGAGGTGGCCTTCACGGCTTTGGTCAGGAGCTGCGGGGGAAGCCCAGGTTGACCCCGGCGTGCGAGCGGTCCGGCCACCGCGACGTGACCACCTTCGTCCGGGTGAAGAAGTGGAACCCTTCCGGCCCGTACGCGTGGCTGTCGCCGAACAGCGAGTCCTTCCAGCCGCCGAAGGAGTAGTAGCCGACCGGGACCGGGATCGGCACGTTGATCCCGACCATGCCCACCTCGACGTCGCTGGAGAACTGCCGGGCGGCCGCGCCGTCGCCGGTGAAGATCGCCGTGCCGTTGCCGTACGGGTTCGCGTTGATCAGCGCCAGCGCGTCGTCGTAGGAGCTCGCGCGCGCCACCGACAGCACCGGGCCGAAGATCTCGTCGGTGTAGATCGACATGTCCGGGCGGACGTGGTCGAACAGCGTCGGGCCGAGCCAGAAGCCGCCGCCGTCGACCTCGATCCCGCGGCCGTCCACCACCAACGACGCGCCGGACGCCACTCCGGCGTCCACATAGGACTGGACCCGGGCGTGGTGGGCCGCGGTGACCAGCGGCCCCATCTCCGACTCGGGGTCGCGGCCGTCGCCGACCCGCAGCCGGGCCATCCGCTCGGCGATCCTGGCGACCAGCTCGTCGCCGACCGGGTCGACGGCGACGACCACCGACACCGCCATGCACCGCTCCCCCGCCGAGCCGAACCCGGCCGACACCGCGGCGTCGGCGGCCAGATCGAGGTCGGCGTCCGGCAGCACCACCATGTGGTTCTTCGCCCCGCCGAGGGCCTGGACGCGCTTGCCGTGCCGGGTGCCGGTCTCGTAGACGTAGCGCGCGATCGGCGTCGACCCGACGAACGAGATCGCCTTGACGTCGGCGTGCGTCAGCAGCCCGTCGACCGCCACCTTGTCGCCGTGCAGGACGTTGAGCGCGCCCGCGGGCAGCCCGGCCTCGGCGAAGAGCTCCGCGATGAACACCGCGGCCGAGGGATCCTTCTCGCTCGGCTTGAGCACCACGGTGTTGCCGCAGGCCAGCGCGTTGGGGACGAACCACAGCGGCACCATGGCCGGGAAGTTGAACGGCGAGATCACGCCGACCACACCGAGCGGCTGGGCGATCGAATGGACGTCGACGCCGGTGGACGCGTTCTCGCTGAACCCGCCCTTGAGCAGCTGGGCGGCCCCGCAGGCGAACTCGACGTTCTCGATCGCGCGGGCGATCTCCCCGGCCGCGTCGGACTCGACCTTGCCGTGCTCGCCGGTGATGATCTTCGCCAGCTCGTGCTTGCGGGCCGACAGCAGCTCACGGAAGGCGAACAGCACCCGCGTCCGCCCGGCCAGTGACGTCCCGCGCCAGCCCGGCAGCGCCGCCCCGGCCGCGGCGACGGCGGCTTCGACCTCGGCCTCGCCGGCGAAGTCGACCTGCGCCCGGACCTCGCCGGTGGCGGGGTCGAAGACCTCACCGGAGCGCGCGGTGGTGCCGGTGAACGGCTTGCCGTCGATCCAGTGGCTGATGCGGTCGGTCACGGCGGGCACTCCTTCACTCCGGCAATGTCCCCCCAGAGTGTCCGGGCGGGCGCCACGCCAGGCCATCGGCAACGTGTACGTCAGTTGGCTCCCGGCCGTACAGTCTGTCCCTGCCGATCACACGCCGAGGAGCCATGTACCCGACCGTCGCCGAGGTCCTCGCGTTGCCGGTGCTGCGCCAGGGCCGTCCGCACGTCGTCGCCGGCGCCGCCGGGCTGGACGCGCCGGTGCGCTGGGCGCACGTCGCCGAGGTCGCCGACATCGCGCACCTGCTGCGCGGCGGCGAGCTGGTGCTGACGACCGGCGTCGCGCTGCCCGACGACGGCCCGTCGCTGGCCCGGTACGTCGCCGACCTGGCCGGGGTCGGCGCCGCCGGCGTCGTGGTCGAGCTGGTCCGGCACTGGAGCGACAAGCTGCCCGCCGCGTTGGTCGAAGCGGCCGAGGAACACGGCCTGCCGCTGGTCACGCTCTCACGGGAGACGCGGTTCGTGAGCGTCACCGAAGCGGTGAACGGCCAGATCGTCGACGCCCAGGTCGCCGAACTGCGCGCCGCCGAGCGCGTGCACGAGACGTTCACCGCCCTGACGGTCGCGGGCGCGGAACCCGGCGTCGTCCTGGGCGAGGTCGCCCGGCTCACCGAGCAGCCCGTGGTGCTGGAGACGCTGTCGCACGAGGTGCTCGCCTACGACGCGGCCGGCACCGACCCGGCCGAGCTGCTCACCGGCTGGCCGGCCCGGTCTCGGGTGGTCCAGGTCGGCGAGCGGACCGGCTACCACCCCGGTTCCGGCTGGCTGGTGACGGTGGTCGGCGCGCGCGGGCACGACTGGGGCCGGCTGATCGTCGTCTGCGCCGACCAGCCGCCGCACCGCCACCGCGTGGTCGCCGAGCGAGCCGCGTCCGCGCTGGCCGTGCACCGGCTGGTCGCCAAGGACTCCGACAGTCTCGAACGCCAAGCCCACCGCGTGGTGCTCGCCGAGCTGCTCGCGTCACCGGCGCCGACGGCCGAGCTGCTCGCGCGGGCCTCGGCGCTGGCTGTGCCGCTGCCCGGGCGGCAGCTGGTCGGGCTGGCGGTCCGGCCGCGGCTGACCGGCACCGCGCGGCCCGCGCTGTCCACCCCGCCGGTGCTGCGCGAGCTGGCCGAAGCGACGGTGCTGGCGGCGCGCCGCGCGAAGGTGTCGGCCCTGGTGGCGACGGACGACCTCGGCGTGCGGGCGCTGATCGCGCTGTCGCCGGAGGCGAACGCCGACGCCGTGCTGCACCGGCTCGCCACCGACGTCCACGAGGCCCGCGGCAGCGCGCCGGGGGTGCTCGCGGTCGGCACCACGGTGTCGTCCCCGGCCGAAGCGCGCCGGACGCTGCTGGAGGCCGGGCAGGTCGCGGCGGCCGCGCTCGGCACGGGTGCGGAACGGGTGGTGCACCGGCTGTCCGACGTCCGCCTGCGCGGCCTGCTGCACCTGCTTTCCGGCGACGAGCGCGTCGCGGCGTTCGCGACCCGTGAGCTCGGGCCGCTGCTGCAGCGCGACGCCGCTTCGGGCAGCCGGCTCGTCCAGGCCCTGCGGCACTACTGCGAGCAGGGCGGCAACAAGTCGGCGGCGGCCGCGGCGGCGCACACCTCCCGGACCGCCTACTACCAGCAGCTCGCCCGGATCGAGCAGGTCCTCGGTGTCCGGCTGGAGGAGCCGGAGTCGATGCTTTCGCTGTACGTCGCCCTGCTCGCGGGGGACCTCACCCGGCCGAGTGAAGACGAGTCACCCGGACGTGCAGCACAGTGATCGGCTCCGGGCTGCCGATGACACCGATATGGCCCTCCTCCCCTTCGCAGCCTGCTTGATGAGCCTCGGCTGTCTGGCGCCGGCGCAACCCCCGGCGTCGACGCTGCAGCTGACCACCCACGACACCGCCAACCGGATCGGTTCGGTGGTCCTGACGTGCGAGCCCGCCGGTGGCACGCACCCGAAGCGTGACAAGGCGTGCGCGGTGCTGTCCGGCGCCGACGGCGACTTCTCCCGGATCACCGCGCGCCACCAGGCGTGCACGTTGATCTACGCTCCGGTGGACGTCACGGCGACCGGCACCTGGCGCGGCGAGCCGGTGTCGTTCCGCACGACGTACGCGAACCGCTGCGAGGCCGTCCGCGACTCGGACGAGGTCTTCGCTTTCTGACGCAGTTCCGCGACACCGGACACCCATCGCCCGATCGGAGCGCGCGCGGAAGCCGCCAGGCCGCCCCCACGACGGTCCGGTGGCTTCCGCGCAACTCTTGACCACGCGCCGACCAGCGGTTCGGTTCAGCCGCAGCCGGCTACTGGGCCGAGCGTCACGTCGCGGGCCGCCGAACGGCTGAGGTTCCACGCCGGCCAGCCGTCCGGGGTGTCGTTGCGCAGCACCTGCCGCAGCACGCACGTGCGCAGCGGTTCCGGCAGCCGGGCCGAGACCACCGGGACCACGTCGGCCGAGAAGCCCGCCAGGTAGTGGTCGTCCAGGGTCTTGCCGGCGGCCGCGCGGTCGAGGTTGGCGTCGGCGATGAGGCGTTCCGGGTCGAGAACGGCCAGCACGAACAGCGCCGCCGCGGCCGTGCCGATCGCCGCGCGGGGCAGCCACGCCGAGCGCAGCTTGACCAGCGACGCCAGCACGCAGACGAACACCGCGCCGAACCACAGTTCGCAGACCTCGACCAGCAGCCGGAGCACGGTGAAGCCGTACGCCTGCTGGTACGTCCCCATGCGGCTCAACGCCGAACCGACGAGCACCAGGGTCAGCGCGCTCAACGTCCCGAGCAGGACGCGCTGGCGCAGCCGGTCGGCGCGGGTGGCGTCCGGCGCCCAGCGCAGGGCGGCCGCGACGATGGCGAGCGTCAGCACGGTGACCGCGCACAGCTGCCAGAAGCCGCCGCGGGCGTACTGCGCCGCCGTCAACCCGCTGGTGCGCAGGACGTATTCGGTGCCGCCGAACAGCACCACCAGCCGCACCCCGACGAAGACGCTGAACACCAGGACGAGCACGGTGAGCGGGACCGTCCACTCCAGACCGTACCGGCTCCGGTGTGGACGGTCGGCCGACGCCCGTTGCGGTGGGGCGGCGAGGAAGTAGCACGCCCCGGCCACGACCAAGGTGACGGCGGCGAACACCGTGCACCACCGCACGAGCGTCGCGACCCCGAGCTCGGGGATCAGGGCGTCGACGACCGCGGCGAAGGCGGCATCGGCACTGGCGAGCAGCGGCACGAACACCCCGACGATGGCGGCGGCGGCCAGCACGGCGAGCGCGATCCGGCGGGCGACACCGTCACGGCGGGCGGTGAAGCGCCCGGCGCCGCGCCCGACCCACGGGATCGCGCGGAAGGCCTCGACGGGCAGGGCGAGCATGTCGTAGAGCACGGAATTGACGGTCCGTTCCCCGACGACGGCCAGCGACCCGGTGACGACGGCGGCGAGCACGCACAACACGAACAGCCACCCCGACGCCCGCACGGCCCCCACGGCGAGCAGCGCGAGGGCGAGGACCGCCCACCCGGCGCTGCGCCAGGTGAAGGGCCCCGGCTCGCCGGCCGCCCGAGACCGCCGATCCGCCAGGAAGACGGCGGCGGCGACGGCCAGCCCGGAGAGCAGCCAGCCCACCCCCGGCCGGTCGACGGGCAGCACGAGCGCACCGGCCACCCCGGCCAGCCCGGCGGCAGGCAACACCGCGGGCGGCATCGGAACGACAGCGGACTTCGGCGGCGGCAACGGCCGCAGGAGAACGGGCGGAGCAGCGACAGCCACCCCACCGCCAGCCGCCGGAGCACCGGCTCCCGGATGGTCGACCGCAGGACCCCCACCTGCAGCCGAGCCACCGGGAACGCCACCGGGAACGCCACCGGCCACCGCCGAAGCACCCCAAGCCGTCTCGCCCCCCGGCCCACCCCGGGCCGCCTCACCCTCCGGCCCACCCCAGGCTGCCTTGACCCCCGGCCCACCTCCGGCCATGCCCGCCCCGCCCGAAACCCCACCGCCTTCCGGCCGCTTCCCCCGCGGCACCTTCTTCCCCGCCCCCGGATCGCCGGGCTCACCCATCCTGTTCTTCGGCATCTCGCCTGCTTTCGTGTTCGCTTTTGCGAATCTCTCCGCCCGTCACCGAGCCGCCGGCCGTGCCGGTACCGCAACTAAGCCGGGAGGGTCACCCGGATCCGGCTGCCCGGCCCCGGCGAGGGGTCCACCACGCCGATCGTCCCCCCGTGCAGGTCCACCGCCCACCGGGCGATCGCCAGCCCCAGCCCCGTGCCACCGCCGGTCGGACGGTCACCGCGGGTGAACCGCTCGAACACCCGCTCCCGGTCCGCCGGCGAGATGCCCGGTCCCTCATCACAGACGTCGATGCGCACCTCGCCCTGGCGCACCTGGGCGATCACCCGGACCTCGCCGCCCGCCGGACCGTGGCGGGCCGCGTTCTCCAGGAGGTTGGCCACCACCTGGAACAGCCGCCCGCGGTCCGCCGTCACCACCGCACCCTCCGGGGACACCGACACGGCGAACGTCACCCCGCGGCCCGCGAACGCCGCCTCACCGACCACCTCGGACAGCAGCGACCAGAGCGAAAACTTCGTCTTGTGCAGCGGGATCGCCCCCGCGTCGAGCCGCGACAGGTCCAGGAGCTCGTCCACCAGGATCGCCAGGCGCTCGGTCTGCTGCCACGCCGTCTTCAGCGTCGCCGGATCCGGGTCCTCGACGCCGTCGACGAGGTTCTCCAGCACGCCGCTCAGTGCCGTGATCGGCGTCCGCAGCTCGTGGGACACGTTCGCGATCAGCTCCCGGCGCTGCCGGTCGGCGTCGCCGAGGTCCCCCGCCATCTGGTTGAACGCCTGCGCCAGCTCGCCGACCTCGTCTCGCGTCGTCGCGCGGATGCGGCGGGTGTAGTCACCCTTCGCCATCGCCCGCGCCGCGGCCGTCATCTCGCGCAGCGGGCGGGTCATCCCGTGCGCCAGTAGCTGCGACAGCACCAGGGCGAGCACCATCGCGGTGATCGTCGTCTTCGGCGGCAGCCAGCCGATCTGCCAGTTGAAGAACGCGAACGCCACCCCGCCGGAGGCGACCATCAGGATCGCCAGCTTCAGCTTGATCGACCGGATCCGGTCCAGCGGCCGCGGAACGAGGTTCACGAGCCTGCCTCCAACGCGTAGCCGACGCCGTGCACCGTGCGGATCAGGTCCGCGCCGAGCTTCCGCCGCAGCGCCTTGATGTGGCTGTCCACCGCCCGGGTGCCCGCGGACGTGCCGTGGACGTCCCAGTCCCACACCTCCGACAGCAGCCGTTCCCGGGGCTGCACCACCCGCGGCCGCCGCGCGAAGTGCACCAGCAAGTCGAACTCGATCGGCGTCAGCTGCGCCGCGACCCCGGCCCGGGCGACGCGCCGCTGGTCGAGGTCGATCTCGAGGTCGCCCAGCACGATCCGGGTCGAATCGGCCCGGGAAGAACGGTCCACCCGCCGCAGCAGCGCGTGCACCCGGGCCGTCAGCACCCGCATCGAGAACGGCTTCGTGAGGTAGTCGTCGGCGCCGACCCCGAGGCCGACCAGCATGTCCGTCTCGTCGGCCCGGGCGGTCAGCATCAGCACCGGCACCGGACGGCGGCCCTGGATCCGGCGGCAGACCTCGAGGCCGTCGAACCCCGGCAGCATCACGTCGAGCACCACCAGCTCCGGCTCGCCCGCCGAGTCGGCTTCCACCGCGGCCGGTCCGTCGTGGGCGACGTCCACGGTGAACCCCTCGGCCCGCAGCCGGGCCGCGATCGACGCGGCGATCGTGACGTCGTCCTCGACGACGAGCACCCGCCGTCCACCCAGTTCCATGGTCACGACCTTAAGCACCCCCGGTGGAGACGGTTCGCGTGAAGTGTGGAGATCCTGTGGAGACGTTTCACCCGCATTGCCGGTTCGTGACGACCAGGCGTGTGACGCAGGTCATGCACTCAGGAGCCCCTTCGCGCAATCGACAGACTGCACTCCTGATCGGGGAAGAGTGAACAGTCTGCCGTTGCCCCGGCGATGACCAGGCGCGCAGGATTCCGCAATGGCGCCGACACCCGCAGACCAGCGCGTGCACGACGACGGCCGGGTCGAGCTCGACCCCGCCGACGTCCGGTCTCTCGAAGGCAGCCGGTTCTTCAACGAAGAGCTGGCCCCCGTCGCGATCGAAAAACGAACCTGGACCACCTACAACTACTTCGCGCTCTGGATGGGGATGGCGCACAACATCCCCAGTTACGCACTGGCCGCGTCGCTCATCGCGCTCGGCATGAACTGGGTGCAGGCGCTGATCACGATCACGATCGGCAACCTGGTCGTGCTCGTGCCGATGCTGCTCAACAGCCACGCCGGCACCAAGTACGGCATCCCGTTCCCGGTGTTCGCCCGCGCGTTCTACGGCCTGCGCGGCGCCAACCTGGCCGCGTTGCTGCGCGCGTTCATCGCGTGCGGCTGGTTCGGTATCCAGACCTGGGTCGGCGGCGAGGCCATCTACGTCATCCTCGGGCGCCTGCTCGGCTCGTGGTGGCGGGACGCGCCGGTGATCGCCGGGCAGCACTGGACGCTGTGGCTGTCGTTCGTCGTGTTCTGGATCGGCCAGATGCTCATCATCTGGCGCGGCATGGACGCGGTCCGCCGGTTCGAGAACTGGACGGCGCCGCTGGTGTCGGTCGGCTTCCTGATCATGCTCGGGTACGTGCTGGTGAAGGCGGGCGGGCTCGGCCCGATCCTGTCCGACGGCGGCAAGCTGGGCTGGGGCCCGGACTTCTGGAAGGTGTTCGCGCCGTCGCTGATGGCGATGATCGCGTTCTGGTCGACGCTGTCGCTGAACATGCCGGACTTCACCCGCTTCGGCGGCAGCCAGCGCAAGCAGGTCCGCGGCCAGCTCCTCGGCCTGCCGACGACGATGACGTTCATCGCGATCGTGGCCATCCTGACGACCTCGGGCGGGCACGTGCTCTACGGCGAGGACATCTGGGACCCGGCGCAGCTGGCCGACAAGTTCACCAGCCCGGTCGTGGTCGTCGTCGCCCTGGTCGCGCTGGTGCTGGCGACGATCTCGGCGAACCTGGCGGCCAACGTCGTCAGCCCGTCCTACGACTTCTCCAACGCGTTCCCGAAGAAGATCACGTTCGCGGTCGGCGGCGGGATCACCGGCGTCATCGGCATCCTGATCCAGCCGTGGCGGCTCTACTCCGACCCGAACATCTACATCTTCGCCTGGCTCGGGTTCTACGGCGGCCTGCTCGGCGCGGTCGCCGGGGTGCTCGTCGCCGGCTACTGGCTGGTCAACCGCACGAAGCTCCGCTTGAGGGACCTGTACACACCCGATGGGGTGTATTGGTTCACCGGCGGCTGGAACTGGCGCGCGCTGGTCGCGACGCTGGTGGGCGCCGTACTAGCAGTAGGAGGCGCCTACAGTGCCGCCAATACTGGCCCGTTCCCCGCCGACGGCATCCTCCCGTTCCTCAAGCCGCTCTACGACTACAACTGGGTGGTCGGCCTGGTCGGCGCGTTCGTCGTCTTCGCCGCCCTGTCCATGTCCGCTACGAACAAGGAGGAAATCAGTGAGCGTGGTTCGAGCCGGCCTGATCCAGCAGCGGTGGACGGGTGACAAGGAGTCCATGATCAAGGCGGCGGTCGACCACATCGGCACCGCCGCTTCGCAGGGCGCCCAGGTCGTCTGCCTCCAAGAACTGTTCTACGGGCCGTACTTCTGCCAGGTGCAGGACGCCGACTACTACTCCTACACCGAGGCCATCCCCGACGGTCCGACCACGAAGCTCATGCAGGAGGTGGCCGAGCGCCACGGCGTCGTGCTGATCGTGCCGATGTACGAGGCCGAGCAGCCCGGCGTCTACTACAACACCGCCGCGGTGATCGATGCCGACGGCACCTACCTCGGCAAGTACCGCAAGAACCACATCCCGCAGGTCAAGGGCTTCTGGGAGAAGTTCTACTTCCGGCCCGGCAACCTCGGCTACCCGGTGTTCGACACCGCCGTGGGCCGCATCGGCGTCTACATCTGCTACGAACGGCACTTCCCCGAGGGCTGGCGCGCCCTCGGGCTGGCCGGGGCGAAGATCGTGTTCAACCCGTCGGCGACCAGCCGCAGCCTGTCGCAGTACCTGTGGCGGCTGGAGCAGCCGGCGGCCGCGGTGGCGAACGAGTACTTCGTCGGCGCGATCAACCGGGTCGGCGTGGAACCGCTGGGCGACAACGACTTCTACGGCCAGACGTACTTCGTCGACCCGCGCGGGCAGCTCGTCGGCGACGCCGCGTCCGACACCGACGACGAGGTCGTCGTGCGCGACCTCGACCTGGGGCTGCTCGACGACGTCCGCAACCAGTGGGCGTTCTACCGCGACCGGCGTCCGGACACCTACGGCCCCCTCGCGGAGGCCTGATGACCACGCTCATCAAGGGCGGCCAGGTCGTCTCGCCGTCGGGCGCTCTCTTGGCGGACGTCCTCGTCGACGGCGAGACCATCGCCGCCGTCGGGGCGCCCGGGGCGCTGACCGGCGACGAGACGATCGACGCCACCGGGAAGTACGTGCTGCCCGGCGGCATCGACGCCCACACCCACATGGAGATGCCGTTCGGCGGCACGCAGTCGGCCGACACGTTCTCGACCGGCACGACGGCGGCCGCGTGGGGTGGCACGACCACGATCATCGACTTCGCCGTGCAGGCCAAGGGCACGTCGCTGCTGTCCACGTTGGACAAGTGGCACGCCAAAGCCGACGGCAACTGCGCGATCGACTACGGCTTCCACATGATCGTCTCCGACGTCAACGACCAGTCGTTGAAGGAGATGGAAGCCTGCGTCGACGGCGGTGTCGGCAGCTTCAAGATGTTCATGGCGTACCCGGGGGTGTTCTACTCCACGGACGGGGAAATCCTGCTGGCGATGCAGAAAGCGCGCGAAATCGGCGCTACGATCATGATGCACGCCGAGAACGGCATCGCGATCGACCAGCTGGCGGCGCAGGCGTTCGCCGCCGGGAACATCGATCCCGTGCAGCACGGCCTCACGCGGCCGCCGGAGCTGGAAGGAGAGGCAACGTCGCGGGCGATCCAGCTCGCGAAGGTCACCGGTTCGCCGCTGTACATCGTGCACCTGTCGGCGTCGCAAGCGCTGGCGGCGGTGGCGGAAGCGCGCAACGAAGGGCAGAACGTCTTCGCCGAGACGTGCCCGCAGTACCTGTACCTGTCCATCGAGGACCTGGCGAAGCCGGACTTCGAGGGCGCCAAGTACGTCGCTTCGCCACCGCTGCGGGAGAAGTCGCACCAAGCCGACCTGTGGCGCGGACTGCGGACGAACGACCTGTCCGTGGTGTCCACCGACCACTGCCCGTTCTGCTTCAAGGACCAGAAGGAACTGGGCCGCGGCGACTTCCGGGCCATCCCGAACGGGATGCCGGGCGTCGAGCACCGGATGGACCTGCTGCACCAGGGCGTCGTCGCCGGCGAGCTGACCCTCGGCCGGTGGGTCGAGACGTGCTCGGCGACGCCGGCGCGGATGTTCGGGCTGTACCCGCGCAAGGGCGTCATCGCGGCGGGTTCGGACGCGGACATCGTGATCTACGACCCTTCGGCAACGCAGACGCTGTCGGCTTCGACGCACCACATGAACGTGGACTACTCGGCGTATGAGGGGCTCGAAATCACCGGTCGCGTGCACACGGTGCTGTCCCGCGGGCGCGTTGTCGTGTCGCCCTCCGGGTTCTCCGGGTCGACGTCACACGGGAAGTTCCTGTCCCGCTCGCTGAACCAGTACCTGAACTAGGAGGCGGGCCGTGGATTTCGGGATCGTGCTGCAGACGGATCCGCCCGCCCGGGACGTCGTGCGGCTGATGAAGGACGCCGAGGACGCCGGGTTCCGCTACGGCTGGACGTTCGACTCCTGCGTGCTGTGGCAGGAGCCGTTCGTCATCTACTCGGCGATCCTGGCGGCGACGTCGTCCCTCGTGGTGGGACCGATGGTGACCAGTCCCGGAACGCGGGACTGGTCGGTGATGGCGTCGACCTTCGCCACGCTCAACGACATGTACGGCAACCGCACGGTCTGCGGCATCGGCCGCGGCGACTCGGCGCACCGGGTGGTCGGCAAGCCACCGTCCACTTTGGCCACGGTGCGCGACTGCATGCGCGTGGTCAAGGACCTCGCCGAAGGCCGCGCGGTGACGATGAACGACACGACCGTGCGGATCCCGTGGATCACGAACGGCCGGCTCGAAATGTGGATGGCCGGCTACGGACCGAAGGCGCTGAAGACGGTCGGCGAGCACGCCGACGGCTTCATCCTGCAGTGCGCCGACCCGGCGATCGCCCGCTGGACGATCGGCGCGGTCCGCGACGCGGCCCGCGCGGCCGGCCGCGACCCGGCCGGCATCACGATCTGCGTCGCGGCGCCGGCCTACGTCGGCGACGACCTGCCCCACCAGCGCGAACAGCTGCGCTGGTTCGGCGGGATGGTCGGCAACCACGTCGCGGACCTGGTGACCCGCTACGGCGCCTCCGGCGCGGTGCCCCGGGAGTTGACCGACTACATCCGGGAACGCGAGGGCTACGACTACAGCCACCACGGCAAGGCGGGCAACCCGTCGACGGAATTCGTCCCGGACGAGATCGTCGACCGGTTCTGCCTGCTGGGGCCGCCGTCGGCGCACGTGGAGAAGTTGCAGGAACTGGCGGAGCTCGGTGTGGACCAGTTCTCGCTGTACCTGATGCACGACGACCGGGAAGCGACCCTCGCCTCCTACGGAACGCAGATCATCCCGAAGCTCACCACCTGATCGGGGCTGCGGTTTACCCCACCCCGGATTCGGTGGTTCGCCCCAGTGCGCACACCGGGTCCGGGGCGGGACGATCAAGGGATGACTCCTCGGAAACTCCGCGCTGCGACAGCACTGGGGGCCGCCGCGCTCGCGGTGTGCGCCCTCGCGCCCGCGGCCGCGGCGAGCCCAGCCGGGATCGCCTGGGAAACCTCGTGCCAGGCCGGCTACGAATGCGGCCACCTCGACGTCCCACTGTCCTATCAGGACCCATCTGCCGGGACCGTGTCCGTCGCCCTCGCCCGCCTGCCCGCCACCGACCAAGCCCGCAAGCTGGGCACGATCTTCTCCAACCCGGGCGGCCCCGGCTCGTCCGGGCGGTTCGCACCCGCGTTGACGCCGGAGCTGCACCGGCGCTTCGACATCGTCGGGTTCGACCCGCGCGGCGTCGGCGCGAGTTCGAAGATCCACTGCTTCACCGACCCTGCGCAGCTGGAGGTGCTCCAGCGGGCACTGGGCACGTTCCCGCTGACGCGCGCGGCCGAGCAGCAGCAGATCGCGGACACGCGCACGGTCACCGACCTCTGCGAACAGAACGCGGGTCCGTTGGCGAACCACCTGTCGACCGGCACGATCGCTCGTGACCTCGACCGGCTGCGGGCCGCCTTCGGCGAGCCGACACTGCGGTACTACGGGAAGTCGTACGGCACGTACCTCGGCGAGACCTACGCGAACCTGTTCCCGAGCCGGGTGGGTTCGCTCGCACTCGACGCCGTAGACGACCCGGTGCGCTGGTCGACCGGGCCGGCACCGATGAGCTACCGGCTGCGCGGCTTCGAAGACGGTCCACGGGCTCTTGAGTCCTTTATGGACGCGTGCGGGGCACGCTGTGCGTTCCGTTACGACGAGATCCTGGATCGGCTCGAAGCCGGACCGATCACCGTCACGGACACGACCGGACGCCAGGTCGTCGTCACCTACCAGAACGCGATCGCCCGGATCCACGGCTACCTGACCGACGCTCGCTCGGCGCCGCAGCTGGCGGCGTTCCTGCAGGCACTGGCGGACCCGGCTGCTCTTGCTCCGGCTTCGGCGGGCGGCCCTCCGGACGTCGATTCCCTGCTGGGCGGCGGCGCAACGCTCTGTTCGGACGCGGCGAACCCGCGCGATCCGGCCGTCTGGTGGGACTACGCCCGGCGCGCCGACCGGGTCGGACGCGGCTTCGGGCCGTTCGACGTCTACAAGACGCTGCCGTGCGCCACGTGGGACGTCTCGGACACCGGACGCTACGCGGGCCCGTGGAACCACCCGACGGCGCCGATCCTGCTGTTGGCCAACCGCCAGGGCGACCTCGAGACGCCGTACGCCGGGGCGCAGCGAACCGAGCGGCTGCTGGGCAACGCGCGCCTGCTGAGCCTGGACACGTACGGCCACGGTTCTCGCGGCAAGAGCGCGTGCGTAGACGCGTGGCTGGACCGCTATTTCGCGACCGGTGCCGTTCCGGCCCCCGGCACTCTTTGTGCTCCGGACCGGGATCCGTTCGAACCAGGGCGTCAGCGGTAGGCGTCGCCGACGACCTCGTCCCGGACTGCCTCCAGCCCGGCGCGCAGCTCGGTGAGGCCCACCGACCCGAGCGCCAGCCGGAGCGCCTGGGGCACGGCGGGCGTTGTCGCGAAGGGTTCGGCGGTGGAGACCGCGACCCGCCGGCCCGCCAGGGCCGCCGCGATCCGGTCCGGGCGCGAGTCCGGCGCCAGTGGCAGCCACAGGAAGTACGACGACGGATGCGCAACGCGGGGCAGCCCGGCGAGCACCTCCGCGGCGAGGGACTGCCGACGGCGGGCGTCTTCGCGTTTGCGCGTCTCGAGGTCGTCGACGGTGCCGTCGTCGAGCCACCGGCGGGCGATCGCCGCGATCAGGGCGGGGGTGTTCCAGGTCGTGGCGCGGATGACGCGCTCGAGTGACGGCACCAGCCCGGCGGGTGCGGCGACGAACCCGAACCGCAGCCCGGTCGCGACGCTCTTCGACAGCCCGGAGACGTAGACGGTGGTGTCCGGCGCGAGCATCGCCAGCGGCGGCGGCGCGTCCCCGGCGAGGTAGGCGTAGGAAGCGTCCTCGACGATCGTCAGCCCGTACCGGCCGGCGATCGCGACGAGCTGCGCGCGCCGGGCGTCGTCGAGCACCCAGCCCAGCGGGTTGTGCAAGGTGGGCATCGCGTACACCGCGCGGACCCGGCGCCGGCGGCACAGCCGGTCGAGGGCGTCGAGGTCCGGCCCGGCCGGGGTGACCGGCAGCGGCGCGAGCTCCAGCCCGAGCGTGCGGGCGAGCAGGCGAAACCCGGGATAGGTGACGGCGTCCACCGCGACGACGTCGCCGGGCCGGAACAGGGCCATCGCCGTCACCGCGAGGCCGTGCTGGGCGCCGTCGACGATCAGCACCCGGTCGCGGCCGACGTCGAGCCCGCGCCGGCGCAGGTGCCGGGCGACGGCGGCGCGGCCGCGGTGCGGCTGGTAGCGCAGGAGCGCGTCGAGGTCGCCGGCCGTGGCGAGGTCCCGCAGCGCCTGGCGGAGCAGGTCGGTCTGGCCGGGCAGCGCGGGGCGGTTGAAGCTCAGGTCCAGGGCGTCGGCGGCCACCATCCGTTCGTCGGCCGCCTCGCCGGGCGTGGTGGCGAGGTCGCGGACGAACGTGCCCCGGCCCTGCTCGCCGCTGACCAGCCCCATCGCTTCGAGCTCGGCGTACACGCGGGAGGCGGTGACGACGGCGATGCCCTCATCGGCGGCCAGGCGGCGGTGGGTGGGCAGCCGCGTACCGGCCGGCCACCGCCCGCCGCGGATCTGCGCGGCCAGTATGCACACCGCGATCCTCACCTTCGACGGCTACAACGAACTCGACTCCCTGATCGCCCTCGGCATCCTCAACCGCGTCGACATGCGAGTGTCGATCGCCAGTCCGACATCCCGGGTCCGCTCGATGAACGGCGTCACCCTCGACGCGATGATCGACCTGGAGGAGGCCTGCGAAGCCGACGCGGTGATCATCGGCAGCGGCGCACGGACCCGCGAGGTGGTCGAAAACCCGGCGATCATGAAGGTCCTTCGTCGACTCGACCCGACCCGGCAGCTGCTGGCCGCCCAGTGCTCGGGCACGTTGGTGCTGGCGAAGCTGGGCCTGCTGACGGACGTACCGGCGTGCACGGACCTGGCGAGCAAGCCCTGGGTCATCGCGGCGGGCGTGGAGGTGCTGAACCAGCCGTTCTTCGCCCGCACCAACCTCGCCACCGCGGGCGGCTGCCTCGCATCGACGTACCTGGCCACGTGGATCATCGCCCGCCTCCACGGCATGGAGGCGACCAAGGACGCGATGCACTACGTCGCGCCGGTCGGGGAGAAGGAGGAGTACATCGCACGGGCGCTGCGCAACGTGACCCCGTACCTGGAGCCTGTCCTTTCCTGAAGACCCGGCAGCGACGGCGCTCAGAATTTGCCGTCTCGTCGCGGCGATGGCTGACTGATCGCTGATTTTCTTTTCCCCAGCCGGTAACAGACGGAACTGAGCAAACGATCTAGAGAGGGTATCCTCGCGACCGGGCGATCTTCACTTCGACATCCGGTCGGATTCCCGCACAGAACGGCACCGGCATGGACATCGCGGAGCGCGCGCAGGCACTCGCATTGAAGATCCGCAAGCACAAGGAAGGCATCGAGACCGAAGAGGCGACCAAGAACGCCTTCGTGATGCCGTTCATCAGCACCGTCCTCGGTTACGACGTGTTCAACCCGGCCGAAGTCATCCCCGAATTCACCGCCGACGTCGGCACGAAGCGGGGCGAGAAGATCGACTACGCGATCGTGCACAACGGTCAGGTGCAGGTCCTCGTCGAGGCCAAGAAGATCAATGATCCGCTCCGGATCGAACATGCTTCCCAGCTCTTTCGCTACTTCGCCGTGACGAACGCCAGGATCGCCGTCCTGACGAACGGGCAGGTGTACGAGTTCTACACCGACCTCGACGCCCCGAACCGGATGGATGCCAAGCCGTTTCTCGTGCTGGATTTCGCCGACATCGACGACACCCTGCTGCCTGAATTGGCCAAGCTCACGAAGGAGTCCTTCGACCTCGAATCGGTCATCAACGCCGCGGGCGAGCTGAAGTACATCGGGCAGCTGAAGCGCATTCTCGCAGCGCAGTTCAAGGAGCCCGAGGACGACTGGGTGAAGTTCCTGACGACGCGGGTGTACGAAGGATCGTTCACCCAGCGAATCCGTGACCAGTTCGGCCCGCTGGTGAGCAAGGCGACCCACCAGTTCCTGAACGAGCAGGTCAACGATCGGCTGAAGAACGCGCTCGGTGGGCCCGACTCCTACGTGAGCGTGTCGAGCAGCAGTGCTTCACAACCCGAGCAGCCGCAGCCGGCCGGCGAGGGCAAGCTGATCGACGACAGCGAACGAGTGATCACGACCGAGGAAGAGCTCGAGGGCTACCGGATCGTCCGCGCCATCGTCTGTGCCGAGGTGCCCGCCACCCGGGTCGCCGCGCGCGACACCAAGACCTACTTCGGCGTCCTTCTGGATGACAACAACCGCAAGCCGATCGCTCGCCTTTGGTTCAACCGGTCGACGAAGTACCTCGGCGTGTTCGACGAGAACAAGGTCGAGACCCGCTTGCCGATCACCACGGTCGAGGACATCTACCAGCACGCCGAACACCTGCGAAGCACGGTGGCGAGATACCTCACCACCGGGCGCCCGCAGGTGCCCGAACCCGCCGCACCCGCTCAGTCCACCAGCGCCTGGTAGACCAGCTGCCGCAGCTGGGACCTCAGCCGGTGGGTGCTCGATGGCAGCAGCTGTGTGTAGAAGCCCACCGTCAGGTCCTCGTCCGGATCCACCCAAAACGCGGTCGAAGCCGCTCCGCCCCAGGCGAATTCTCCCGCCGACGACAGCGTCCGGGCTTTCACCGGGTCCTGCAGCACCGAGAACCCCAGCCCGAAACCGTGGCCGTCGAACGGCATTTCCGCGAACAACGGGCGGCCGAACTCCTCCAGGTCCACGTGCCCCGGCAGGTGGTTGCTCGCCATCAGGGACACCGTCCGCGGGGACAGCAACCGCACGCCGTCCAGGGAACCGCCGCGTACCAACATCTCCGTGAAACGCCAGTAATCGCGGGCCGACGACACCAGGCCGCCGCCGCCCGACAAGCAGTCCGGGCGGGTGGTGCCCAGGCGGCCGAACGCATCGTTGCGCACCGCCCGGCCCGAAGCCGGGTCGGGCACGTACAGCGCCGCCAGCCGGGCCGGGGAAGCCGCCACGAAACCCGTGTCCGTCATGCCCAACGGCGAGAAGATCCGCGAAGAAAAGAACTCGTCCAGCGGCCGCCCGGACACCACCTCGACGACCCGGCCCAGCACGTCGGTCGCCACCGAGTAGTTCCACTCCGAGCCGGGCTGGAACAGCAGCGGCAGCGACGCCCACTGCGCACAACAGGCAGCCAGGTCCGCACCCCGCGGCGTACCCCACTCGAACCCGGCCGCGCGGTAGATCGCGTCCACCGGGTGGCCGTGGTGGAAGCCGTAGGTCAAGCCCGCCGTGTGCGTCAGCAGGTGCCAGACGCGGATCGGCTCCCGCGCCGGCTCGGTGAGCGGCTTCAACGCCGACCCCTTGACGTACACCTGCGGGGACGCGAACTCCGGCAGCCACCGCGAGATCGGGTCGTCGAGCTCCAGCAGGCCCTCTTCGGCGAGCATCATCGCCGCGACCGAGGTGATCGGCTTGGTCATCGAGAAGATGCGCCACAGCGTGTCGGTCTCGACGGGCAGCTCCGCCTCGACGTCCCGGTACCCACCGCGGCCCAGGTGGACGATCCGGCCGTGCCTGCTCACCACTGCGAGCCAGCCCGGCAACCGTCCATCCCCGACATATCGATCGAAATGCGCGTCGATCCGGGAAAGCCGCGCCGCATCGAAGCCGGCCTCGGCCGGGTCGACGTCCACCTCGAAATCCGCCATGCGGCGAGGTTACTTCTCCCGCGCCCGCTCGGCCGCCTTCTCCTCGCGCCAGGCTTCGTCGTTCTTGCCGTAGCGCCAGTACCCGGAAATCGACAGCAGCTCGCGCCGCACTCCACGCTCGTCGAGCAGGTACCGCCGCAGGTCGCGGACGAAGCCCGCCTCGCCGTGCACGAACGCCTGGACGACACCCTCGCGCCACGGCAACGCCCGCACCGCCTCGGCGACGTCACCGCCGGAAGCCCGGTGCAGCCAGGTGATCTGCGCGTCCGCCTTGGTGACCAGCGGCTGCTCCTCGTCCGCGTTCTCGACGAGGATCACCGCGTGCGCCGGGACGCCCGCCGGGAGCGCTTCGAGCGACGACGCGATGGCCGGCAACGCGCTTTCGTCCCCCACCAGCAGGTGCCAGTCCGCCTCGGTGCCCGGCGCGTACGCACCGCCCGGCCCCAGCACCAGCAGCTCGTCACCGGGCCGGGCCGAGGCCGCCCACGGTCCGGCGATGCCCTCGTCGCCGTGGTGGACGAAGTCGAGGACGAGCTCGCCGGCGTCGGTGTCGAACGCGCGGACGGTGTAGGAGCGCTGCCGCGGCCAGTGCTCCCGCGGCATCGTCGCCCGGCACTCCTGGACGTCGAACGGCTCCGGGTACTCGACGCCGGGCACCTTGAACAACACCTTCACGTAGGCGTCGGTGAACGCGTTGGGTGTGAACCCGGCGATGCCCTCGCCGCCCGCGACGATCCGGATCATGTGCGGGGTCAGCCGTTCGGTGCGCAGCACCCGCAGCCGCGCCGCGGGACGCCCGGACCGCCGGGGTGCTTCAGCCATCGACCACTCCAACCATCGCTAAGGCTTACCTAAGTCACCCTACGCGCCGAAAAGGACGCGCGGCTACTCAGGTGTGCCCAGTTCCTCGAGCAATGCCGCGAAACCCGCCGCCACCCCCTTCCGGAACCCGACGAAGAACCGGTTCGCCAGCGGCACGCCCCACCGCCCGCGGGAAGCCGCGTTGACCACCCGGTGCTCGACGCGCGCCCCCGCCGGATCGGCCGTGACGCGGTACTCCCCGCGGTACCACCAGCCGCCCTGCACCGCGACGAACCCCCGTTCGCGATCGACGTCCATCCGCATCGGATGGCCCCCTCCCGCAAGCCTGCGCCGCAGCCTCTCGAACACCTCCCCGGGCGGCCGCGCGACGACGCCGGAGGCCTCCGCAAGCGTTTTCACGAGCGCGGATCCGACACGCGGGTGTTCTGGAACGCCGTGATCAGCCATTCGCCGCCCTCGCGGACGAGCACGAAGCTGACGGTGGACTCGCGGCCCTCGTCCGTGGTGTCGGCGCCGGTCAGCGATGAACCGCCGCCCACGACGACCACGGCGACGTCCGGACGGACGAACCGCACCTTCGCCGACGCGCCGAGCTGGCCGGTCAGCTTCGAGCCCTTGAGCGGTCCCTCGAACAGGGCCCGGTGCGCACTCTCGATCGCGTCCCGGCCCGGGAAGTTCAGGCCGAAGTAGGTCACGTAGTCCGCGTCTTCGGTGAAGAGCCGCGCATAGGCGGCGGCATCGCCGGAGTTCCACGCGTCGGCGAGCCGGCCGAGCACGCCACGCACGTCGGCTTCGACAGTGGTCATCGGATCCCCCTCTTTCGAACAGCGTTCGTCTTACGAACACCGTTCTACCCAACGAACGGCGTTCGTGTCAAGTACAGTGTTCGGGTGACCGTTCCCCCGCCGCCCTGGCGCAGCGCCCCCCGCCGCCGCGCCGCGAAACCCGCCCTCTCCCAGGACTCGATCGTGAAGGCGGCATTGGTGATCCTGGCCGACGAGGGCCTGGACGCGGTCACCATGCGCCGGCTCGCGCAAGCGCTGGAAACCGGGCCCGCGTCGCTCTACGCGCACGTCTCCAACAAGGACGAACTGGCGGAGCTGATGCTCGACGCCGTGCTCGCCGAGGCGCCGATCCCGGAGCCGGATCCGGCGCTTTGGGACGAGCAGGTCAGGGAACTCGTCCGCGGCCAGATCCGGGTGATGGTCGCGCACCCCGGCATCGCGCGCATCGCGTGGGACATCGCCGTGCCGGTCACGCCCAGTTCCCTGCGGCAGGGCGAAGCGATGCTCGCCCTGCTGCGCGCGGGCGGGCTGACCCTCAAGCAGGCCACCTACGCGGGCGACGCCCTGTCGCTCTACGCCAAGGCGTACGCCTACGAAGCGAGCAGCTGGACGTGGGGCGACATCGACGCGGCCGAGACCGCCCGGCGCGGCGAGCAGATGGTGGCGTACATGCGCTCGCTCCCCGCCGAGGCGTTCCCGAACCTGCTGCAGATCGGCGAGTTCTTCTCCGCCGAGACGGCGGCCGAACGCCTCGAGTTCGCCCTCGACACCTACCTCGCCGGACTGAAGGTCCTGGCGGCGGGAAACTAGCGGAAGGAGTCCTCGCCGTGGCCGTTTTCGCGCCGGGCGGCTCCGGGCCGATCCGGGTGCCGACGGGACTCGTCGTCCTCGTCGGCCCGCCGGCATCGCACAAGACCAGCTTCGTCCGGGCCCTGATCGCGCGCCGGCAGATCGCGGAAGAAGCCGTGGTGTCCAGCGACGAGATCCGCGCGGAGTTCGCGCCCACCTCGCCCGGCGCCCCGGACTCCGACGCCGCGGACGCCCGGATCTTCGAGGAGCGGGATCGGCGGATCGTCGCCCGGCTCGCCGCCGGGCAGACCGCGGTCGCCGAGTCGACGAACGTCACCCCACCGGCGCGCGCCCGGCTCATCGCCATCGCCAGGCGCTTCGACGCTCCGGTGACCATGCTGCGATTCACCCCGGACGTCGGCGATCTCCTCCGGCAGCACGCGGAGCGGGGCCGTCCCGACGTCACCGCCGCGCAGGTCCATACCTCTGCCGCGGTCATGGCCCGGCACGCCACCGCGCACCAGCTGCGTTCCGAGGGCGCGACCGCCGTCCACGACGTCCCCGGACGCGGCCGAGCGACCACACCCGCCGAGGCCGCCGCGCGGTTCTGGTTCTCCTGACGCCGTCAGGGCCGCAGGACGATCTTGCCGCGCGTGTGCCGCTTCTCCAGCTCGCGGTAGGCGTCCCGCACCTCGTCGAGCGGGTAGACCCGCTGGACCGGCACTTCGAGCAGGCCCTTGCCCACCAGCAGGCTCAGCTCGCGCAGCACCTCGGCCGACGCCGCGGCGGTGTTGCCCTCGGTCTTGACGTTGTACTTCTCAGCCGCGGCGAAGTCGATGATCGTGTTGATCCGCCCGGGGTGGATCCCCAGGTGCAGCGCCAGTTCCACGTAGCCGGAGCCGAAGGTGTCGACGAACGCGTGGACGCCGTCCGGTGCGGCTTCCCGGATCCGCTCGAGCACCCCGTCGCCGTAGGCCACCGGGATGACGTCGAGCTCACGCAGCCAGGCGTGGTTCGCTGCCCCGGCCAGGCCGATCACCGTCGCGCCGGCCAGCTTCGCGAGCTGGACGGCCAGCGATCCGACCCCGCCGGCCGCGCCCGAGACGACGACCGTGTCGCCCTCGCGCGGGCACACCGCGGCCACCGCGGCGTAGGCGGTGGTGCCGGCGACGAACAGCGAGCCCGCGGCCTCCCACGACACCCCGTCGGGCCGCGGCGTGAGGTCCTCCGCCTCCGCGACGACGTATTCCGCGTGGCTCGACCGCGTGTTCACGAAGCCGATCACCTCGTCGCCGACCGCGATCTCCTCGACGCCGTCGCCGAGTTCCGCGACGACCCCGGCGAAGTCACTGCCCTGGCCGGACGGGAACGTCGCCGGCCGGCGTTCGTGGAAAAGTCCCCGCCGGATGGACTCCTCGCCCGGGTTGATCCCGGCGGCGCGGACCTCGACGAGCACCTGCCCCCGGCCCGGAGCCGGCCGCGGCACGTCCTCGACCCGGAGGACCTCCACGTCGCCGTACTCGTCGAACCTGATCGCGCGCGCCATGGGGCCTCCTCGAAAGTCGTTGCTGAATACAAGCAACCACCGGGCCCCGCCGTTTAATCCCGGACGGGCTCAGCCGGCAAGCCGGCGGACCACCCCGTCGGCCAGGAGCCGCCCGCGGTCGGTGAGCACCGCGCGGCCCCGCGAGTCCAAAGCGGACGGATCGAGCAGCCCCTCGGCCGCGGCCGCGCGCGCCTCGGCGAGCCCGGGCTCGTCGAGCACGTCGAGCGGCAGCCCTTCGGCGACGCGGAGTTCGAGCATGATCCGCTCGAGGTGCTGGTCGTCGTCGGTGAGCACCTCGCGCCCGGCCGCGGGCGAGGCACCCTCGGCCAGCAGCGCGGCGTACCGCGCCGGGTGCTTGACGTTCCACCAGCGCACCCCGCCGACGTGGCTGTGCGCGCCCGGCCCGGCGCCCCACCAGTCGTCACCCCGCCAGTAGCCGAGGTTGTGGCGGCAGCGGGCCGCGTCGGAAGCCGCCCAGTTCGACACCTCGTACCAGCGCAGGCCGGCCGCGGACAGCGTGGCGTCGATCATCTCGTAGTCCGCCGCCAGCACGTCGTCGTCCGGCGCGGGCAGCTCGCCCCGGCGCACGCGGCGGGCCAGCGCGGTGCCCTCCTCGACGATCAGCGCGTAGGCCGAGACGTGGTCGACGCCGGCGGCAAGCACGGCGTCGAGCGTCGCGCGGAGGTCGTCGGAGCGCTCGCCCGGCGTGCCGTAGATCACGTCGAGGTTGACGTGCTCGAACCCGGCCGCGCGCGCTTCGGCGGCCGCCGTCCCCGGGCGGCCCGGGGTGTGCACGCGGTCGAGGATCTTCAGCACGTGCGGCGCGGCCGACTGCATGCCCAGCGAAACCCGGGTGTAGCCGGCTTCGCGGATCCCGGCGAAGAACTCCGGTGACGTGGACTCCGGGTTCGACTCCGTCGTCACCTCGGCCCCGGGCGCGAGCCCGAAGACGTCGCGGACGGCGTCGAGCACCGAGCGCAGCCCGTCCGCGCCGAGCAGCGACGGCGTGCCACCACCGACGAACACGGTGTCGGCGGCGGGCGGCACGACGAGCACGCGCGCGGCGAGCTCCAGCTCGCGGCGCAGCCCTTCCAGCCAGGACTGCGGCGACGAACCGGTTTCGAGCTCGCCCGCGGTGTAGGTGTTGAAGTCGCAGTACCCGCAGCGCGTGGCGCAGAACGGGACGTGCACGTACACGCCGAACGTTCTGCTGCCGAGCCCCTTCAGCGCGCTTTCCGGCAACGCCGGATCGATCGGGGTGGCGGGGTCGGGACGCAGCTCGGGCACCCCCGGATTGTCCACCCCGCCACGCTCGGTCGCGCCGGGAGGCCGATCGGGTTACTGCGCCGATCGTGGCCAATCCGGCCACAGTCACGGCCGAATGGCTTCGTGGCAACCGTTACGTGCCGCGCGAAGGTCGGCCTACCTTTGGCCGTATTGGCCACACCTGTTACGACGACGCCGGGAGGTTGGCCGCCGCCCAGTCCGGGTCGACCGGGATCATCTCGATGACGTCGAGCAGCACGCCGTTCGGATCCGCGACGTAGAAGTGCCGCTGGCCGTAGACCTCGTCGACGACCGGGGTGACCAGCTCGACACCCGCCTCCTCCAGCCGCTTCGCCTCGGCGCGAGCGTCTTCGACGACGAGCCCGAACATCAGCCCGGCCGTCCCCCGCGCGCGGTAGGCCTGCGGCACCGACTCGTGCCCGCGCTGCACGAAGCTGATCTCGTACCCCGGCGCCCCGGCGTTGACGCTGGCGAACCAGTCGAGCTCGACGGTGACCGGCAGGCCGATGACGTCCGCGTAGAAGCGGGTGGTCGCCGCGACGTCGTCGACCAGGTAACCCGCCCCGAAACCCTTGACCTGCATCCCAGTTCCTCTCCGCCAAATCACTGTACTCGTAGTACTATAACCATAGTGGTTTGCTGAGCGCAAGAGAGCGTTGACAACGGCCGGAAGCTGCCGCAGATCACCCGGACACGCAGGTCGCGGCCCTGCCGACCGACCGCGTTCTCCCAGGCGAGTGACCCTCCTCCCACCATTCGGGCAGCCCTGGACCACATTGTGGACGCGTGGCACGCTGACGCCGTGACTCATGCCGGTGTTCTCCTCGTGGCCCGCCGCCACGTCGACCTTCTGCGGGTCGCCAGCGCCCTCTGCGTACCCGTTCGCTGACTGCCGTCGCCACCACCTGCCACGAATTCTGGACAGCCGGCGCCGGAGAAACCCGCGAGCCGGCGGGCCTCCGCCGCCACGAAGAGCCTCTCGGAGGACGCCGCCATGGCCACGCCCCAAACCCCAGCCCGCCCCGCGCGCGCCAAGCAGAAGCGCGGTGAAGGGCAGTGGGCGCTCGGTTACCGGGAGCCGCTGAACCCGAACGAGCGGTCCAAGAAGGACGACCACCCGCTCAACGTGCGGGCGCGCATCGAGAACATCTACGCCCACCGCGGGTTCGACGCGATCGACCCGGGCGACCTGCGCGGCCGGTTCCGCTGGTTCGGCCTCTACACCCAGCGCAAGCCGGGGATCGACGGCGGCCGCACGGCGGCGCTGGAGCCCGAAGAGCTCGACGACCGCTACTTCATGCTGCGGGTCCGGATCGACGGCGGCGCGCTGACCACCGATCAGCTCACCGTGCTCGGCGAAATCTCGCAGGCGTACGCGCGGGACACCGCCGACATCACCGACCGGCAGAACATCCAGTACCACTGGATCCGGATCGAGGACGTCCCGGCCATCTGGGCCAAGCTCGAAGAAGCCGGCATGACCACGATGGAAGCCTGCGGCGACAGCCCGCGCGTCATGCTCGGCTCGCCGGTCGCCGGCATCTCGGCGGACGAGGTGCTCGACGGCACGCCGGCGCTGGACGAGATCAAGCGCCGCTACATCGGCAAGCCGGAGTTCGCCAACCTGCCGCGCAAGTTCAAGACCGCGATCTCCGGCCAGCCCGACGTCGCGCACGAGATCCACGACGTCGCCTTCGTCGGCGTGCACCACCCGGAGCACGGACCCGGCTTCGACGTCTGGGTCGGGGGCGGCCTGTCGACCAACCCGATGCTCGGGCAGCGCCTCGGCGCCTGGGTGCCGCTCGAGGAGGTCCCGGACGTCTGGGAAGGCGTCATCTCGATCTTCCGCGACTACGGCTACCGGCGGCTGCGCTCGCGCGCCCGGCTCAAGTTCCTGGTCAAGGACTGGGGCGCGGAGAAGTTCCGGCAGGTGCTGCAGGACGAGTACCTCAAGCGGGAGCTGATCGACGGCCCGGCGCCGATCGACCCGGCCGTCCCGATCGACCACGTCGGCGTGCACCCGCAGGTCGACGGCAAGTTCTACGTCGGCGCGGCGCCGATCGCCGGCCGGTCCAGCGGCGGCACGCTCGTCGCCGTCGCCAAGGCCGCCGAGCGGGCCGGGTCGGGCCGGGTGCGGCTCACCCCGCAGCAGAAGGTCGTCGTGCTCGACGTCCCCGAGGCCCAGGTCGCCACGTTGTCGGCCGAACTGGCCGAGCTGGGGCTGGAGACGAAGCCGTCGCCGTGGCGGCGCGGCGTGATGGCGTGCACCGGGCTGGAGTTCTGCAAGCTCGCCATCGTCGAGACGAAGGCACGCGCCCACCAGCTCGTCGCGGACCTGGAGAAGTCGCTCGCCGACATCCAGAAGGACCTCGAGACGCCGGTGAGCGTGCACCTCAACGGCTGCCCCAACTCCTGCGCGCGGATCCAGACCGCGGACATCGGCCTCAAGGGCCAGATCGTCACCGACGCCGACGGCAACCAGGTCGAAGGCTTCCAGGTGCACCTCGGCGGCGGGCTCGGCCTCGACGCCGGGTTCGGCCGGAAGCTGCGCGGGCACAAGGTCACCGCGGCCGAGCTGACCGGCTACGTCGAGCGGGTCGTGCGCGCCTACGTCACCGGACGCGAACCCGGCGAACGGTTCCCGCAGTGGGCCGCGCGGGCCGAGGAAAGCGTCCTGCAGTGACCTCCACCGAGCGTGCGGCTCCGTTCTACTGCCCGTATTGCGGCGACGAGGACCTGCGGCCGGAAGAGAACGGCGGCTGGC
This sequence comes from Amycolatopsis sp. NPDC051045, assembly GCF_040682955.1. Classification (NCBI taxonomy): domain Bacteria; kingdom Bacillati; phylum Actinomycetota; class Actinomycetes; order Pseudonocardiales; family Pseudonocardiaceae; genus Amycolatopsis; species Amycolatopsis sp. NPDC051045. The sequence goes on along the minus strand of NZ_JBFBCC010000005.1, from coordinate 293,872 downwards.
TGTGTTCCGCTTGTCGCCGGGTTTTCTCGGTCAAGTTCCTCGGCCTGTCCCTTCCGGAGGTTTCCCGATGACCGCCACTGCCGACTACAAGACCCTCGCCGAGCGCGCGGCGAAGGAGCTCGCCGACGCCACCGCGGAAGAAGCGCTGCGCTGGACCGCCGACACGTTCGGCGACGACTTCATCGTCGCGTCCAACATGCAGGACGCCGTCCTCATCGACCTCGCCACGAAGGTCAAGTCCGATGTGGACGTCCTGTTCCTGGAAACCGGTTACCACTTCCCGGAAACGATCGGCACCCGCGACGCGGTGGAGGCGGTCTACCCGGGCGTGAAGATCGTCAACGCCCAGGCCGAGCAGAGCGTCGCCGAGCAGGACGCCGAGTACGGCGCGAAGCTGCACGATCGCGATCCGACGCTGTGCTGCAACCTGCGCAAGGTCGTGCCGCTGCGCAAGACCCTGGCGAACTACTCGGCGTGGGTCACCGGCGTCCGCCGCGTGGACGCGCCGACCCGCGCGAACACCCCGATCGTCACCTGGGACGACCGCAACGGCCTGGTGAAGGTCAACCCGATCGCGCCGTGGACCGACGACGAGTTCAAGGCCTACATCGCCGAGCACGGGATCCTGGAGAACCCGCTGGTCTCGATCGGCTACCTCTCGATCGGCTGCGCGCCGTGCACCGCTCGTGTGGAGCCGGGCCAGGACCCGCGCAGCGGCCGGTGGGCGGGGCAGAGCAAGACCGAGTGCGGACTGCACGGCTGATGTCAGACACCGAGGGACGCATGACAACTTTGGAACCCGCCACCGACGCGGCACAGGACAACTTGGCGGCCTTGGAATCCGAGGCCATCCACATCTTCCGGGAGGTGGCAGGCGAGTTCGACCGCCCGGTGATCCTCTTCTCCGGCGGCAAGGACTCGACGCTGCTGCTGCACCTGGCGATCAAGGCGTTCTGGCCGGCGCCGGTGCCGTTCCCGCTGCTGCACGTGGACACCGGGCACAACTTCGACGAGGTGATCGAGTTCCGCGACCGCATCGTCGAACGGCACGGGCTGCGCCTGGTCGTCGCGAAGGTCCAGGACTGGATCGACGACGGGCGCCTCGAAGAGCGTGCCGACGGCATGCGCAACCCGCTGCAGACCACGCCGTTGCTGGACACCATCTCGGAGAACAAGTTCGACGCCGTCTTCGGCGGCGGCCGCCGGGACGAGGAACGCGCCCGGGCGAAGGAGCGGATCTTCAGCCTGCGCAACTCCTTCGGCCAGTGGGAGCCGCGGCGCCAGCGGCCCGAGCTGTGGAACCTCTACAACGGCCGGCACCGCCCGGGTGAACAGGTCCGCGTCTTCCCGCTGTCCAACTGGACCGAGGCCGACGTCTGGAACTACATCGCCCGCGAGAAGGTCGAACTGCCGTCGATCTACTACGCGCACCGGCGCGAGGTGTACCTGCGCGACGGGATGCTGCTGGCCGAGGGGCCGTGGGGCGGCCCGCGGCCGGGCGAAGAGGTCCGCGAGCTGACCGTCCGGTACCGGACCGTCGGCGACGGCTCGTGCACCGGCGCGATCGAATCCACCGCGGTCACCGTCGACGAGGTCATCGCCGAGGTGTCGGCCTCGCGGCTCACCGAGCGCGGCGCGACCCGGGCCGACGACCGGATGTCCGAGGCGGCCATGGAAGACCGCAAGCGTGAGGGGTACTTCTGATGAGTTCGCTGCTTCGCCTGGCCACCGCCGGGAGCGTCGACGACGGCAAGTCGACGCTCGTCGGCCGGCTGCTGTACGACACGAAGTCGGTGCTCGCCGACCAGCTGGACGCCGTCACCCGTGCGTCCGTCGACAAGGGACTGTCCACACCAGACCTCTCGCTGCTGGTGGACGGCCTGCGCTCGGAGCGCGAGCAGGGCATCACCATCGACGTCGCCTACCGCTACTTCGCCACGCCGAAGCGGTCGTTCGTGCTCGCCGACACGCCGGGGCACGTGCAGTACACGCGCAACACGGTGACCGGCGCGTCCACCGCGCAGCTGGCCGTGCTGCTCGTCGACGCGCGCAAGGGCGTGCTCGAGCAGACCCGGCGGCACGCGGCCGTGCTGGCCCTGCTCGGCGTACCGCAGCTGGTGCTCGCGGTGAACAAGATCGACCTGGTCGCCTACGACGAAGCGACGTTCACGGTGATCGCGAAGGAGTTCGCTTCGCACGCCGAGACACTCGGGTACCCGCGGGGTTCGGTGCTCGCGATCCCGGTTTCGGCGCTGGAGGGCGACAACGTCGCGACGCGCTCGGAGCGGACGCCGTGGTACTCCGGGCCCAGCCTGCTGGAACACCTGGAAGACGTGCCGGTCGCGCCGGACCCGCACGACTCGGCGCTGCGGTTCCCGGTGCAGTACGTGATCCGCCCGCGCACGCCCGAATACCCGGACTACCGCGGCTACGCGGGGCAGATCGCGGCGGGCACGGTACGCCCCGGCGACGAGATCGTCGTGCTGCCGCAGGGCATCCGCAGCCGCATCGAACGGATCGACACCGCGGACGGCCCGCTCGAGGAAGCCGGCGCGGGGACGTCGGTGACGCTGCTGCTCGCCGACGACATCGACATCTCCCGCGGCGACCTGATCGCGGCCGCGGACGCGCCGCCGCGGGTCACCGACGAGATCACCGGCACGCTGTGCTGGCTGTCGTCCAAGCCGCTCAAGCCGGGCGCGCGCGTGCTGGTCAAGCACGGGACCCGCACGGTGCAGGCACTGGTGGACGAGCTGCACGCCCGCTTCGACGAGCAGGCCCTGTCCAGTGTGGACGACCCAGGGATCCTGGAGCTCAACGACATCGGCCGCGTCACCCTGCGGCTGGCCGAGGAGCTGGGCGTCGACGACTACGGCGTCAGCCCGCGCACCGGCGCGTTCCTGGTGATCGATCCGAAGGACGGCGACACCCTCGCCGCGGGGATGGTGGGTGAGCGCTTCTCGTGACGCCTCCCCTGGTCGCCGTCGCGCACGGCAGCCGCGATCCCCGCTCGGCGGCGACCGTGCGCGCGCTCGTCGACGTCGTGCGCGCCCAGGCGCCGGGCGCCCCGGTCCACGAGTCCTTTCTGGACCTGTCGGAGCCCCGGGTCACCGACGTGCTGAAGGAGCTGTACGCAGCCGGGCACCGGACGGCGGTCGTGGTGCCGCTGCTGCTGGGCAGCGCGTTCCACGCCCGGGTCGACCTGCCGGCCCTGATCGACGAGGTCGTCACGGCGTGCCCGGGATTCCGCGTCCAGGTGTCGGACGTGCTCGGCGCCGACCCGGCGCTGGAGGCGGTGGCCCTGGACCGGCTGGCCGGGGCCACGCACCGCCGGGGCACCGGCGTGCTCGTCAGCGCGGTCGGCTCGTCGAACGCGGCCGCGAACGCGGTCGTCGCTTCGCTGGCCGCGCGGTGGGAGGAGCGGCTCGGGTTCCCGGTGTGCGAGGCGTTCGCCAGTGCCACCCAGCCGGACATCCCGGCCGCCGCCGCCCGGTTGCGGTCCCGCGGGGTGCGGCACCTCGTGGTGGCCTCGTGGTTCCTGGCGCCGGGCCTGCTTCCCGACCGGATCGCTCGCCTGGCCCGCGAAGCCGACCCGGGCGCGTTCATCGCCGCTCCGCTGGCGGACGACCCGCGTGTCGCGGACGTCGTCGTCGCGCGGTACGCCACTGCGGTCACCGGGCTGCTGCGGGCCGGGCAGTACGCGTAGTGGCGTAAGGCGCCCCTTGGAGCCACCGCCACCGCTAAAAGGTGATTTTCATTCACATTTCCGGTCACCCTGCGCGCATGGGAACAGTGACTTCTTGACGCGCTAGTTAACTTGCCGGTAACTCTCTAAGCGCTGCGCGGCTTTCTTTCCTCCCCTCCAAACCGCAGGTAGGTGGATACAAATGAAAGCACTTCGCCTTTGCCGGCTCGCCGCTCTCACCGCGGCCGCGGCTCTCCCGATCGCCCTCGCCGCCCCGGCCTCGGCCGCCACCGCCGTCACCTTCGACTGCCAGGCCGACGCCCCCATCGTCGGACCGCAGAAGGTCGCCCTGAACCAGGACGCGGACGTGACCGCGCCGCCGACGGTGGCGCCCGGCGCCGCGTTCGACGTCGTCATCGACCCGGCCCCGAACACCGTGCCGGGCGAAGTGAGCGGGAACAAGGTCAAGAACATCAACACCTTCGCGCTGAAGATCCCGATCCCCGCCAACTCGTCCTACGTGGGGGCGGACCTCACCGGCGGCTCCGGCCTCGGCTCGACCCCGCCGACCCTCTCCGTCGCGAACGGCGTCGCCACCCTGAGCTTCCCCGGCCCGATCGCCGGGGGCGCCACGTTCGAACTGCCCACCGTCACCGCGCACCTGACCGCGGGCCAGTCGGGCACCATCGAGACGAAGCTGGGCGGCACCAGCTACAGCGACCCCGGGCTGACCTTCAAGGCGGTGGCGAGCACGATCATCGGTGACCTCACCGCGCCGACGGCCTGCTTCCCCAACCCGAGCCCCGTCTTCACCACGACGACCATCGGCTGAGCACCGGGCCACCCCACGGGTGCCCATCCGTGGGGTGGCCTGCGTAACACCGGCCGCGCGGGCCGGATGTGCGAAGGTGTCGGACATGGCTGACGAACTGGTGCACTACGACGTGGTGGGCGGCACCGCCACGATCACCCTGGACTCCCCGCACAACCGCAACGCGCTGTCGGCGCAGCTGCGCCGCGAGCTGTCGTCCGCGCTGGCGGCCGCAGCCGCCGACGATGCCGTGCGGGTGATCGTGCTGACCCACACCGGGCCGGTGTTCTGCGCGGGGATGGACCTGAAGGAAGCCCGCGGCGCCGGCGCGGGCGACCAGGGCGTGAACGAGTTCCCGAAGATCCTGGACCAGCTGTGGACCAGCCCGAAGCCGGTGGTCGCCCGCCTGGCCGGCCCCGCCCGCGCGGGCGGCATCGGCATGGTGGCGGCGTGCGACATCGCCGTGGCGGTGCCCGAAGCGACGTTCGCCTTCTCCGAAGTCCGCATCGGCGTGGTCCCGGCGATCATCTCGCTGACGGTCCTGCCCCGCCTGAACCCGCGCGCGGCGCACGAACTCTTCCTGACCGGCGACACGTTCGACGCCCACCGCGCGGTCGAAATCGGCCTGCTGAACTCGGCGGTCCCGGCGGCGGAACTGGACGGCGAGATCGCGCGGTACGTCAAGGCGCTGGCGGCGGGCGGCCCGAAGGCACTGGCCGAGACGAAGGCGCTGCTGAGCCGCCCCCGCCCGGCAACGCCTTCGGAGGGTTTCGAGGAGATGCTCGGCCTGTCGGCGAAGTTCTTCGCCAGTGAGGAAGGCCAGGAGGGCATCCTGGCCTTCGCCCAGAAGCGCAAGCCGTCTTGGGTCCCGCAGGACTGAAGCGCCTCAGACCGGCTCGGCGGCCGGTACTCGCTTGCGCGGCACCAGCGCGAGCAGGCCCGTCACCCCGCCGCGACCGCGTACACCGGTGCCAAACCCCCGGCTTGGTAAGCGATCCCGAGCACCGCGACCCCGAGCGTCTGCCCGAACTGCCGGGTCGTCGTCAGGATCCCCGCGGCCATCCCGGCGCGCCCCGGCGGAGCCGCCGTCGCGATCGCCGACCCCATGGCCGGGCCCGAGATCCCGACGCCGATCCCGGTCACCGCCACCGCCAACGGCGCCAGCGCGAGCCCGGCCGCGACCGGACCCAGCGCCGGCCCCGTCTGCAGCCACAGGGAGACGTAGACCAGCGCGGCGAAAGTCAGCGTCGAAGCCGCCGCGCACGCGATCAGCGTCGTGAACCCGCCGTCGCGGAACAGCCCCAGCTCGAGCAGCGGCTGGGCACGACGTCGTTCGACCACGCCGAACGCGATCACCGAAACGACCAGTGCCCTGACCGTGACCGGCGACGTCCAGCGGCCTTCGCCGCCCAGCGTCAGGCCGTGCACCAGGCTCGCCGCGCCGAGCGCGAACCACGCCGTCCCCGCGAAGTCGAAGCGGCCGCTGCGGGCCGGGGTGTCGGGCCGGACCGCCCGCCGGGTGAACAGCGCGGCCAGCAGGGCCAGCGGGACGTCGACGAAGAACACCGCCTCCCAGCCGAAGTACTCGGTCAGCACGCCACCCACCAGTGGCCCCGCCGCCGCATCGAGCCCGTTCACCGCGACGTCGATCGCGGCCTGATCCACGCCCTGCAGCTCGACGGCCGCGCGCCGATGCGCACCCTCGGCGAGGTGCTCGGCGTCTCGGAGAACACCGTGGCCCGGCGCTACCGGCGACTGCGCGAGGCCGGCGTCCTCCGCATCACGGGCGCGGTCAGTGGCGGCGAGGCCGGCTACCCGACTTGGACGCTGCGCCTGCGCACGACCCCGGGCGCCGGGGCCGCCGTCGCGGACGCGCTCGCCGACCGGGCCGACGTCTCCTGGGTGCACCTGCTCTCCGGTGGGACGGAAATCTCCTGCACCGTCCACGCGCCCGACACCGCGGGCCGCGACGACCTGCTGCTGCACAAGCTGCCCCGCGCCAACCGGGTCACGGCCGTCTCCGCGCACGAACTGCTGCACACGTTCGCGCTCCCGGACGGCTGGAGCGGGCTGCACTGCCTGTCCGCGGAGCAGATCGAACAGGTGCACGGTCAAACGCGCGGGGACACCGCTCAGGCGTCCGGCAGCACGACCGTGAGCCGCCACGAACCGGCGCTGCGGCCGTTCGGGCCGAGCGCGCGTTGCGCGTCGGACAGCACGCTGCGGATCGCCAGGTACGTCTTGGGCTCGGCCTTGCGCAGCGCGTCCGAGCCCGGCCAGATGAGCACGTGCTCCCCCGGCGGCAGCCACGACAAGTCGGTCAGGCAGTCGTAGAGCGCGTCGAGGTTGTGCCCGAAGTAGTCCGGAAAGGACAGTGCTTCGGCGAACGCGCTCAGCGTGCCGGCCTTGTCCACGGTCGGCCGGGAGTTCACCAGGTGCGGGTACGCGCCCCGGGCGAAAGCCTGTTCCGCGGCGGCCTTCGCCTGCTCGTCGGCGCTCATCGGGCCGCGTCCACGACGACGAACGACGCGTAGTGGTCGCCGGTGTAGTACAGCTCGTGCGCCTGCCCGGTGATCAGCCGCCGCGCGCCGCGGTCGGCGCTGCCGGGGGTCTTCACCGTGTACTCGTGGTAGTAGCCGGACTTCTTGCCGGGCAATCTCTTCTCGCGGTTCTCGAAGACGACGTCGTCGTTGCGCGGGTAGGGGTACGGCCCGCCCGCCTCGATCAGCTTCCACGTGTCCGAGGCCTGCGGCGGCAGCGCGGAAAGCGCCTTCACCGGCAACCCGGAGTCCGCGCCCGGCACGGCGGCACTGCCCTTCGCGGGCGCACTGCTCTTGGCGGGCGCGCTCGCCGAGGTGCTCGGTGCGGGCGACGAGGAGCCGTCGCTGAGGACGTCCTTGACCAGCCAGCCCCCCAGCACCAGCACGAGGAGCCCGATCAGCGCGGCGGTGATCCGCCTTCGGTTGAACATGGTGTGCGAGCCTATGCCGACCCGTCGGAGGAGTCGTCGTCACGCCCCGGAGACAGCCGGCGGGCAAACAGCTCGACGAGCTTGTCGAGCACCCACGCGGCGGCCAGGCACAGCGGCACGACGACCACCATGACCAGCACGAACTGGACCGGGAACCACGCCTGGGCGAGCCACAGCTCGACCCCGTCCCACCAGTCGGCAAGCCCGTTGAACACGGTGTGAGCCTACGCGCGCTCTGCTGCCCCCGCGCCGTAGGGGCGGTACGTTGCAGGGCATGTTCGCCGTGTACGCGCAGGAACCCAACGCCGACAGCCCGCTGGACTCGCTCGTCGTCGGCGAGCGACCCGAACCCGAAGTGCCCGACGGCTGGGTCCGCGTGCACGTCAAGGCGGCCAGCCTGAACATGCACGACCTCTGGACGCTGCGCGGGGTCGGGATCAAGCCGGACCAGTTCCCGATGATCCTCGGCTGCGACGGTGCCGGCACCCTCGACGACGGTTCCGAGGTCGTCATCCACTCGGTGATCAACGCGCCGGGCTGGCAGGGCGACGACACCCTCGACCCGAAGCGCACGCTGCTCACCGAGAAGTTCCAGGGCACCTTCGCCGACCAGGTCGTCGTGCCGGCCCGCAACGTCGTCCCGAAGCCCGCGGCGCTCAGCTTCGCCGAAGCCGCCACCATGGGGACGGCGTGGCTGACCGCCTACCGGATGCTCTTCGTGAAGTCCGGGCTGCGGCCGGGGCAGACGATGCTCGTGCAGGGCGCCTCCGGCGGCGTCTCGACGGCGCTGGTCCAGCTCGGCCGCGCGGCCGGGTTCCGGGTCTGGGTCACCGGCCGCACCGAGGAGAAGCGCGCCCTCGCCACGAGCCTCGGCGCGCACCAGACGTTCGAGTCCGGTGCGCGGCTGCCCGAGCGCGTCGACGCCGTGTTCGAGACCGTCGGCAAGGCGACCTGGTCGCATTCGGTCAAATCGCTCAAGCCGGGCGGGATCATCGTCGTCTCGGGCTCGACCAGCGGCCCGGACGCGCACGCGGAGCTGCAGCGCGTCTTCTTCCTCCAGCTGCGCATCGCCGGGTCGACCATGGGCACCCGCGACGAGCTCGCGGACCTGCTCGCCTACCTCGACCTGACCGGTGTCCGGCCGCAGATCGGCGCGGAATTGCCGTTTTCCGAGGCCCCCAAGGGCTTCCGGGCGATGCTCGACGGGGACACCGCCGGCAAGATCGTCTTCACCCGCTAGACCGTCGTGAGCTGGGCGGATCACCGGATCCCGCCCAGCCCCGGCATCTCGTGAATCTTTGACGTCTTCAGTTCGAGACCTGGTCGTTAGCACCGAAATTCGACCAAAACCCCAGTCCGGCCAGCTAATCTGTAGTCATGACCGCAACGAAGCGGCCCGCTCCGGCTGTACCGAGCGGCCGGCCCAGTGACGAGGACCCGGTCCGGGTCTCCTTCCGGCGCTACGCCGGCGTCCGCACCCGAGTGCTCGAGGTCGGCGACCCCGAACCGGAGCAACCCACCACGCGCCGTTCGTTGCGGCGCCGGGCCGCCGCGCCGCACGGCCGGCCCACCGCGCCACGCCTGGTGCTGCTGCACGGTTATTGCGACAGCGCCGACACCTGGCGCCCCGCCCTCGAACAGCTCGCGGCCGCCGGGATCCCGGCGGCCGCGGTCGATCTGCCCGGTTTCGGCGACGCCCAGCCGCTGCGGCCGGGCCCGATGCTGCCGCAGCTCGACGCGTTCACCACCGCCGTCGTCCGCGAGCAGGCGGTGCTCGGCTCGGTCGTGCTGGCCGGGAACTCTCTCGGCGGCACCATGAGCCTGCGCGCGGCGCAGAACAGCCGCCTGCCGATTTCGGGGGTCGTGTCCATCGCCGCGCCGGGCTTCGTCGACTCGTGGCTGATCCGTGCCGTGGCGCGCTACCCGCTGCCGCTGCGGCTGTACTCGTCCCTGCCCGTCCCGGTGCCGGGGTTCCTGGTGCGCAAGGTCGCCGAGCAGCTCGTCCCGCGGCTGCTGTACGCCGACTCCGGCGCGGCCGACGCGACGCAGGTGCAGCGCTTCACCGCGCTCTTCCCGGACTACCGCGCGACCAAGAGCCGCCTGGAGCAGGCCCGGCAGCTCGTCGCGGAGCTGACCGACGCCTACCGCCTCGACTCCGTCGAGGTCCCGCTGCTGGTCGTCGCGTGCGGCAAGGACAAGCTGGTCACCGCCGCGTCCGGGCGGCAGCTGCACACGCTGGTGCCGCACAGCAGGCTGCTGGTCCGCGAGGACTGGGGGCACTGCCCGCAGCTGGACGACCCGGTGGAGATCGCGGAGCTGCTCACCTACTTCGCGGCGAGCGCGGTCCGGACCACCCAGGCCAAGCGAGCCGCCGCGACCGCGTCGAAGGCCGTGAGCGAGGACACCGCGACGGGCTGAGCGGCTCACGCTGACTTCACGCGCGGTTGGCGGTAGGTTGCCCCGTTGGGTCCGTGATCCGGGCTCTCCACCGACCGTTCGGGAGACGATGATGTCCGCTCCAGGAGGCCTGGGCTCGAGCTCCGGCATCTTCCGGCGCAAGCCGATCGAACAGATCCAGGACAAGGCCGAAGGCGGCCTGAACCGCACACTGGGGCCGTGGCAGCTGACCGCCATCGGCGTCGGCGGCATCATCGGCGCCGGGATCTTCGCCCTCGCCGGCAGCGTCGCGCACGGCGACGACGCGGCGGGCATCCCCGGCGTCGGCCCGGCCGTGCTGATCTCGTTCCTCATCGCCGGCGTCGCCAGCGCCGCGGCGGCGTTCTCCTACGCCGAGTTCGCCGGCCTGATCCCGAAGGCCGGCTCGGCCTACACCTACGGCTACGCGGTGCTCGGCGAGGTCGTCGGCTGGTTCATCGGCTGGGACCTGCTGCTGGAGTACACCGCGATCGTGTCGGTGGTGGCGATCGGCATCTCGGGCTACTTCAGCTTCCTGCTCGGCCAGCTCGGCCTCGACCTGCCCGCCTGGATGCTCGGCGCGCCCGGCACCGGGCCGGGCCACAAGGTCGACCTGTTCGCCGCGCTGCTGTGCCTGCTGATCGCGTTCCTGCTCAACCGCGGCATCCGCAGCGCCGCCCGGTTCGAGACGGCGATGGTCGGGATCAAGGTCCTGATCGTGCTGGTGGTCATCCTGGTCGGCTTCTTCTACGTCAAGACCGGCAACTACACGCCGTTCGCGCCCGCGGGCTTCGGCGGCGCGGTGACCGGCGCCGCCACGGTGTTCTTCGCCGTTTTCGGCTACGACGCGATGTCGACGGCGGCCGAGGAGTCGAAGGACGCGCAGCGGCACATGCCGAAGGCGATCCTCTACTCGCTGGCCATCTCGATGGTGCTGTACGTGCTGGCCTGCCTGGTGCTGACCGGCATGCAGAAGTACACCGAGATCGACCCGAAGAGCGGGTTCTCGACGGCGTTCAAGTCGGTCGGGCTCGACGGGCTGGCCACGGTGATCGCGATCGGCGCGATCGTCGGCATCCTCACCGTGCTGTTCACGTTCCTGATGGGCGCCACCCGCATCGGCTACTCGATGAGCCGCGACGGGCTGCTGCCGCCGTGGCTGGGCAAGACCCACCCGACGCGGCAGGTGCCGAGCCGGATGACGTGGATCCTCGGGGCCGCGTCCGCGATCATCGCCGGGGTGCTGCCGATCGGGGAGGCCGCCGAGCTGACGAACATCGGCATCCTGCTCGCGTTCGTCGTCGTCTGCATCGCGGTGATCGTGCTGCGGTACAAGCAGCCGGACCTGCCGCGGACGTTCAAGACGCCGGGCATGCCGGTGGTGCCCGCGATCGGCGTGGTGTTCTCGATCTGGCTGATCACGTTCCTGCAGCCGGCGACCTGGCTGCGGTTCGCCGTCTGGTTCGTCCTCGGCCTGATCGTCTACTTCCTCTACAGCCGGCGGCACTCGGTGCTGAACCGCGGCGGCTCGGACGCCTAGCGGATCCGGTCGAGGCGCGCGGCGGCTTCGCGCGCCTCGACCTTCAGCCGCTCGATGATCACGGCGGCCGAAGCGTCATACGCGAGCGGGTAGGTCTGGCCCGCCCACAGCGAGATCCCCTCCGGGTCCCCGGCCTTCGCTGACGCCTTGCGCACCGGCCCGGCCAGGTGGTTGAGCTGCGGATAGGCGGCCGGCGCTTCCTCGGACAGCGCGTCCATGAACTTGTTGACCAGACCCCGCGCCGGGCGGCCGCTGAAGGCGCGGGTGAACGCCGTCTCGCGCTCGGCGAGCGCGAGGGCCTTGCGGTGCGCCTCGGACGTCCCGGCTTCGTCCGCGCGCAGGAACACGGTGCCCAGCTGGGCGGCCGCGGCGCCGGCGGCGAGCACGGCCGCGACGTCGGCGCCGTGCACCAGCCCGCCGGCGGCGATCAGCGGCAGGTCGACGCGGGCGGCGACGAGCCGCAGCAGCGCGAGCACACCGTATTCCGCACCGCCGCCGGGCAGGCGCGGGTCGTCGGTGAACAGGCTCCGGTGCCCGCCCGCCTCGAAACCTTGCAGGACGAGCGCGTCGGCGCCGAGGTCGGCGGCCCGGTGCGCGGCCTCCGGGGTGGTCACGGTGATGATGACCTTGCTGCCGGCGTCGTGGAGCCTGAGGACGTCCGACGGCGAGGGCGGACCGAAGGTGAACGACACCACGGGGACGCGCTTCTCGACCACGACGTCCAGCTTCGCGGGGTACGCGTCGTCGTCCCATTTGGGCTCGCCGAGCTCGACGTCGTACTCGCGGGCGAACGCCTCGAGCCGCTCGCGGTGCGCGGAGATGTCGGCGCCGGTGTCCGGCTGCGGGACGAAGAGGTTGACGCCGAACGGCCGCCCGGTGAGCTCGGCGGTGCGGTCGATCTGCGCCGTCAGGGCCGCGGGCGTGAGCATGCCCGCGGACAGGAACCCGAAGCCGCCGGCCTCGGTCACCGCGGCGACCAGCTCCGGGGTGGTGGGACCGCCGGCCATCGGCGCGGCGACGACCGGGAACGTCAGCTCGTCGAACATGCCACCGAGCGTAGTCCCGGCTCCCGGGTGAGGACTACCCAAGCTGGTCTAGACCAAAGCGGGGGAAAGTGCGACGATCCGGGCAGGTGCGACGGCGATGTCGCGCCCTTCCCGCCAGGAGGTCCCCCGGTGAAGACTCCCTTCGCGCGGCGGCTCGGCCGCGCACTCGCCGTGCTGGCCCTGATCGGCGCCGGCATTCAGCTCACGCCGGCCACGGCGGCCACGCCGGCGTTGCAGTCGATCGTGCCGGTGCCGGTCTCGGTGACCCCGGCGGCCGGGGTCGCGTTCCCGCTGGTCTCGACGACGAAGATCGTCACCGAGGCCGGTTCCGCACCGGCCAAGCAGGTCGGCGACTACCTCGCCGGCGTCCTGCGGCCGTCGACCGGCTTCGCGCTGCCGGTGTCCGACGCGTCGGCGTCCGTGCCGCCGGACAGCATCGCGTTGCTGCTCGGCGGTGCGCCCGCTTCGGTCGGCGCGCAGGGTTACCAGCTCGTGTCGACGGCGTCTTCGGTCACCGTGCGGGCGTCCACCGCGGACGGGCTCTTCGCGGGCGTTCAGACGCTGCGGCAGCTACTGCCGGGCCGGGTGGAAAGCCCCGCCGCCCAGCCGGGCCCGTGGAGCGTCCCGGGGGCGACGATCGTGGACTACCCGCGGTTCGCCTACCGCGGCGCGATGCTCGACGTCGCGCGGCACTTCCACCCGGTGTCGACGGTCAAGCGGTACCTCGATCAGCTGGCCCAGTACAAGATCAACCATCTGCACCTGCACTTGGCGGACGACCAGGGCTGGCGCATCCAGATCGACAGCTGGCCCCGCCTGACGACGTACGGCGGCAGCACCCAGGTCGGCGGCGGCGCGGGCGGCTACTACACGAAGGCGCAGTACACGGACATCGTGAACTACGCGGCTTCGCGCCACATCACGGTCATCCCGGAGATCGACATGCCGGGTCACGTGAACGCGGCGCTGGCGTCGTACGCGGAGCTGAACTGCACCGGAGTGGCCCCGGCGCTGCGCACGGACACGGCGGTCGGCTACAGCTCGCTGTGCATTTCGAAGGACATCACGTACACGTTCGTCGCGGACGTCCTCCGCGAACTGGCGGCCCTGACCCCGGGCCCGTACCTGCACATCGGCGGCGACGAGGCTTCGGCGACTTCGCAGGCGGACTACGTGACGTTCATGAACAAGGTCCTCCCCCTGGTGGCGGCGACGGGCAAATCCGTGGTGGGCTGGCACGACATCGCGAAGGCGGCGTTGCCGGCTTCGGCGACTCCGCAGTTCTGGGGCACTTCCACGTCGGACGCGGGAGTGTCGGCGGCGGTTTCGCGGGGCAGCAAGGTGATCCTGTCGCCGGCGAACAAGGCGTACCTGGACATGAAGTACAACAGCTCGACCCCGATCGGCCTGTCGTGGGCGGGGTACATCGAGGTCCAGGACGCGTACAACTGGAACCCGGGCTCGTACCTGTCGGGCGTGGGCGAATCGGCGGTCCGCGGGGTGGAATCGCCACTGTGGACGGAAACGGTGGTCACGCCGGCCGACATCGAGTACCTGGCGTTCCCCCGGTTGGCGGCGCACGCGGAACTGGGCTGGTCCCCGTGGTCGACCCACGACTGGACGGCCTTCCGGGCCCGCTTGGGAGCGCAGGCCCCGCGCTGGGTCGCCCAGTCCCTCAATTTCTACCGGTCGTCACAGATCGCGTGGGACACCGGCGGGACGACGAACCCGGGCACGTGCACGGATCCGGCGTGGAGCGCTTCGCAGGTGTACACGGGCGGGAACGTGGTGTCCCACAACGGCCACAAGTGGACGGCACAGTGGTGGACGCAGGGAGAAGAACCGGGAACCACGGGCCAATGGGGTGTGTGGAAGGACAACGGCGCTTGTTGAGGTGACGGGCCGGGCCCGCTGTTGCGGGCCCGGCCGCCACCCGAACCGGAAATCCTCCGGTAATGGGCTAGCGCCATTCGCGAATGAGCCCGGAAAACGGGCCGGTCCTGCTACGCTGAACCGCTGTCGACCCGGCTCAGGGAGGATCTGCGCGTGCTGTTCCAGGCCCTCTCGAGCACGTCGGCGCTCGACGCGGGAAGCTGGACCGACCTCCTCGGCGCCGCGATCACCGCCCTTGTGGGCATCAGCGGTCTCGTCTTCTGGATCTTTTCGAAGCGGGCCCGAGCCCGCTCCGGGCTGCGCCGGCTCGGGGTCGAGGTGTCCGACGCGTCGCTGGCCCGGTGCATCGCCGACGACGACCACAAAGCGGTCCGGCTGCTCCTTCGAGCGGGCGTTCGCCCCGACGCCCGGGTGAACGGCCGCACTCCGCTGCAGGCCGCGGTCGAGGCCGGTAACACGCCATTGGTCGGCCTGATCGTCGGGCACGCCTCCGCAAAGGCGGTGGTCGACGAACTGGTGCGCGGCCGCTCCGGACCCACTTCGGACCCGAGGCTGGGCTTCACCGTCCTCGCGGGCGTGCAGGACGTCCTCGACCACATCCAACGGCTGATCGCGGCGGACGTCGCGCCCGCGGAGCGGACGGAAGTGCTGAACCTCGGCCTGGACCTCGAAGTGGTGCAGGCCTTTTTGCTCTACCGGCTGATCTTCCAGAGGAATCTGCAGAATCTCCAGTACCACGGAATGCTGATCAACGGGCAGTCCGAGCTGATCCAGCCGATCGTCGACGGCGGCAGTTCGATCCACACCGGCACCGCGGCCGCGGTCGTGGAGAAGATCGGCAACCAGATCGCGGAGAATGCCGCGTTCCTGCAACGCAGCAACATCGCCATCGAAATCCGGTCCTACGACCTGCCTCCGGTGCTCCACGGCTTCCTGGTCGACGACCGGCACCTGTACCTCGGGTTCACCGAGTTCGCCCAGGGCAAGCTCCACGGCGGCGAGTTCGGCTACCTGTACCTCGACCGGAAGCACGCCGACCCCATGACCGCCCACCTCTTCCGGGTGTACCGCTCGTGGTTCGAACACCACTGGAAGCACGGCACGAAGCTGTGCGCCTCCTGAAAGGACGGGAATGCTGGTCATCGGGCATCGCGGAGCCGCCGGGCACGCGCCGGAAAACACTCTGGTGTCAGTGGAAAAGGCCATCGAGCTCGGCGTGGACCTGGTGGAAATCGACGTCCAGCCCACGCACGACGGCCACCTCGTCGTGTTCCACGACAAGCTCCTCGACCGCGTCACGGACGGCACGGGTTATCTCTGGGACTTCGACCACGACGAGCTCCGCGCGCGGGTCCGGGTCGGCGGCGAACCGATCCCGCTACTGGCCGAGGTGTGCGAACTCCTGCGCGGGACCGAAGTCCGGCTGATGACCGAGATCCTGGTACCCGGGACCGTCGAAGCAGTGCTCAAGACCGTCGCGGAAAGCCTCCCGGACGACCAGTGCGCCATCGCGTCGTTCCACCACGACGTGGTCCGCGACGCCGCCGCCGAGCACCCGGGCGTGGAAACGATCGCCCTGGTCGAAGGCGCACCGATCGACGCAGTCCGGATGGCGCGGGAAGCCGGCGCCCGCAGCGTGGGACTCGGGTTCGAATCCATCCGTCAGGACCAGGTCACCGCGCTCCGGGAAGCAGCGATCCCGGTCTACGCCTGGACGGTGAACGACCCGCGCGAAATCGCCCGCGCCATCAGGCTCGGCGTCGACGGCATCATCACCGACCACCCGGAACGGGTTCCGCGCTCAGCCCACCCCCAGCACCGGGACCCTCGGCGGTAGCCTCGAGCCGTGCCGGAGCCGTGTCCCGTCTGTGCCAAGCACCGCGGCACCGGGCCGCTGGTGGGGCCGATCGTCTGGTCCGATGAGCTCGTCGTCGTCAGCCATCGGCCCGGGCGCTTTCCCGGGTACCTCTTCGTCGAGACACGCCGGCATGTCGCGAGCCTCGACGAACTCACCGAAGCCGAAGCGCTGGGCGTCGCCCGAGCGGCCTGGTCGGGGGCCCGCGCGTTGCGGGCCGAACTCGATCCGGAGTCCGTGCATTCGGCCATCGCCGGGCGGTCGGTCGCGCACTTCCACCAGCACGTCTTCGTGCGGCATCGGGACACTCCCGCCGGACTCGGATGGATGGACGTCGACTGGCCCGGCGCGCCGCGCGAGGATGTGGCCGGTCTGTGCGGACGGTTATCGGTGCACTTCGCGCGGTGAATTCCGGACGCCCCACCGGTCCGGCAGGTTAAGTTGAGGCATGAGCGCTGATCTGGAGCAGGTTCGGACGCTGTCGCTGCAGGAGCACGGCCTCGCCACCGTGGCCACCACGCGCGCGGACGGCACCGTGCACGCCTCCGTCGTCAACGCCGGCGTCATCGACGACCCGGTCACCGGGGCCCCGGGCGTGGCGTACGTCGCCGTCGGCAAGGCGCACAAGCTCGCCCTGCTGCGGCGGGCCGGACACGCCACCGTGACCTTCCGGCGCGGCTGGAACTGGCTCTCCGTCACCGGGGCCACCCACCTCGTCGGCCCTGACGACCCCGACCCCGCCTTCGACCCCGCCGGCCTACCGCAACTGCTGCGTGACGTCTTCATCGCCGCCACCGGCACCCACGACGACTGGGCCGAGTACGACCGCGTCATGGCCGAAGAGCGGCGGGTCGCGGTGTTCGTCCGGGCGGACCGGATAATCGGCAATCCCTGACCCCGCCGGCCCCAGGAGTCGTCCCGTTGTCCGAGTCCTCGTTCCGCGTCACCACGCCGGTCAAGGTCCTGCTCGGCGTGCTCGTCGTCGCCGACGCCGGGTTCGGTGCGGCGCTCGCCGCCGGGCTGGTGCGCAGCCTTTCGCCGTGGCTGATCGGCGGCGCCTACGCGACGACTGTGCTCGCCGCCGTCGTGGCCTTCCGCGTGTCCCGCGCCCGCGAGCTCAAACGCGGGTTCGAGGGCCTGCGCGACCTCACCGTCGGCGACGAAGGCATCCGCCTGCCCGCGGGCACCCTCAGCACGCGCCTGGTCCCCTGGCCGGAGATCGCGGAGGTCACCGTCCGCCGTTCGGCCCGCTTCGGCGACGGCTACCTGCGCGACGCTCTCTGGGTCGACCTGGTCACCGGCGGAGGTGTCGAGAGCTCGGTGCAGCGCTACGCGCCGCGAAGCAAGCTCGAACCGGCACCGCCCCAGCGGAGGCAGTTCGAGCAGACGGCGATCCTCACCCCGGCCCTGTTCGACGCGGTGCTCGACCGGCTTCGCAAGGAACTGCGCCACCGGCAACTGCACGCCCAGCTGCGCGGCACACCCCGCCTCCGGCACCGCTGACGAGCGCCCGGGCTCAGCCGAGCCGCCCCAGCAGCTCCCGTGGCACGACCCGCACCGGGAACGGCCGCTCGACCTCGAGGACTTCGTCGCCCGCCGCCTTGGCCACCTGCTGGTAGTGGCCGTCTTCATCCAGCTCGAACAGCGTCAGTGCGGGCCCCTCCGGGTCGATCACCCAGTAGCTGCCGGTTCCGAGCCGTTCGTAGACCGCCTTCTTGGTGTTGAGGTCGTGGATCGCCGTGCTGGGCGACAGCACTTCGACGGCCAGCACCGGAGGCGCCGGAAGATCCTTGTCCGTGAAATCCTCGTCCCGGCCGACCAGGACGTCCGGCTGAAGCTCGATCTTGTCACCGTGGTGCACCGCGAACGGCGCGACGAGTACGTCGTACTCCGCCGGACACACGTCCTCGAGGACTCTCGCGAGCCTTATCACGATCTTCTGATGCCTTCTTCCCGGCGCGGGGCTCACGATGAGCACCCCGTCGATGAGTTCGTGACGTCGGCCATCAAACGGGATCCCCTCGAGGTCGTGCACCGTCAGGGGGCCCGAATCGGGGGGGTGCTCGATGTCAGCCATGACCGCCATGGTGCTCTCCTTTCGCTCTTCGCACCAGAGGAAACCAGAGAGCACCGACAAAAACCACATCGAACACGGGTTCGGCGCCCATATTCACGCGCAGGCGTGAATATGGGCGCCGCTGTCACATCAATGGAACAGTTACTTCTTGTTCTTTCCGGAGTCCTCAGTGGACAGGGCGGCGACGAAAGCCTCCTGCGGGACCTCGACCCGGCCGACGGTCTTCATCCGCTTCTTGCCTTCCTTCTGCTTCTCCAGCAGCTTCCGCTTTCGCGAGATGTCACCGCCGTAACACTTGGCCAGAACGTCCTTGCGGATCGCGCGAATCGTTTCGCGGGCGATGATCCGGGCGCCGATGGCCGCCTGGATGGGCACCTCGAAGTTCTGCCGCGGGATCAGCTCGCGAAGCCGGTTCACCATGCGGTTGCCGTAGTTGTAGGCGTCTTCCTTGTGCACGATCGCGGAGAACGCGTCGACGCCCTCGCCCTGCAGCAGGATGTCCACCTTGACGAGGTCCGCCGCCTGGGTACCGGCCTCTTCGTAGTCCAGGGACGCATACCCGCGCGTACGCGACTTCAGCGTGTCGAAGAAGTCGAAGATGATCTCGCCCAGCGGCAGGTTGTACCGGAGCTCGACCCGGTCCTCGGACAGGTAGTCCATGCCGAGCAGCTGGCCGCGCTTGTTCTGGCACAGCTCCATGATCGTGCCGATGAACTCCGACGGCGCCAGGATGCTGACCTTGCTCACCGGCTCCAGCACCTTGTCGATCTTGTTCCCGGTCGGCCAGTCCGACGGGTTGGTGACGTGGATCTCCTTGCCGTCGTCCAGCACCACGTCGTAGACGACGTTCGGCGCGGTGGAGATCAGGTCGAGGCCGAACTCACGCTCGAGCCGGTCGCGCGTGATCTCCAGGTGCAGCAGGCCGAGGAAGCCGCAGCGGAAGCCGAAGCCCAGCGCCACGGACGTCTCCGGCTCGTAGTCCAGTGCCGCGTCGTTCAGCTGGAGCTTGTCCAGCGCCTCCCGCAGCTCGGGGTAGTCGGAACCGTCCACCGGGTACAGCCCGGAGTAGACCATCGGCTTCGGCTCGCGGTAGCCGGCCAGCGCCTCCTTGGCGCCGTTGCGCTCCGACGTCACGGTGTCGCCCACCTTCGACTGCCGGACGTCCTTCACGCCGGTGATCAGGTAGCCGACCTCGCCGACGCCGAGGCCCTTGCTGGCCTTGGGCTCCGGCGAGATGATCCCGACCTCGAGGAGCTCGTGCGTGGCGCCGGTCGACATCATCTTGATCTTTTCGCGCGGCGTGATCTTGCCGTCGACGACGCGGATGTAGGTGACGACGCCGCGGTAGGTGTCGTAGACCGAGTCGAAGATCATCGCGCGGGCGGGCGCGTCGGCGTCGCCCTGCGGCGCCGGGACCATCTTCACGACCTCGTCGAGCAGCGCGCCGACGCCCACGCCGGTCTTGGCCGAGACCCGCAGCACGTCGTCCGGCTCGCAGCCGATGATGTGGGCCAGCTCACCCGCGTACTTGTCGGGGTCGGCCGAGGGCAGGTCGATCTTGTTGAGCACCGGGATGATCTGGAGGTTGTTCTCCAGGGCGAGGTAGAGGTTGGCCAGCGTCTGGGCCTCGATCCCCTGCGCCGCGTCGACCAGCAGGATCGCGCCTTCGCACGCCTCCAGGGCCCGCGAGACCTCGTAGGTGAAGTCGACGTGGCCGGGCGTGTCGATCATGTGCAGGACGTGGTCCTGCCCGTCGACCTGCCAGGGCAGGCGCACGTTCTGGGCCTTGATGGTGATCCCGCGCTCGCGCTCGATGTCCATCCGGTCGAGGTACTGAGCGCGCATGGCCCGCCCTTCCACGACGCCGGTGAGCTGCAACATGCGATCGGCCAGGGTCGACTTGCCGTGGTCGATGTGCGCGATGATGCAGAAGTTCCGGATGAGCTCCGGAGGCGTGAAGGTGGTGTCGGCGAACTTGTTGAGCGCTGTCACTCGAATGAGTCCTCGGAAAGTCGGGGATGGCCACCTCTATGGTCCCATGGCCCTCCGGGTGCGGGTGGGGGTCATCCCCGATGCGGGGTTTCGCGATCCGTGGTGCCCTCGAAGTATGAGCACACCGCACCAGCCGGCACCCCCTCCCCCGCCGGAGACCAGCGGGTTCGCCCGCGTCCTCGACCGGACGTTCGGTCACCCGTCCGGCGCGCTCGGCCGCCTCGGCGGCTGGGTCATGGCCCGGGGCAACGCCGCCACCGAACACCGCGTCGTCGACCTGGCGAAGATCGAGCCGGACGAGACCGTCCTGGTCGTCGGGCCCGGCCCCGGCGTCGGCCTGGAGGCCGCCGCCCGCCTGGCCGGGCGCGCCATCGGCGTCGACCCCTCCCCCGAGATGCTCGCGTTCTGCCACGAGCGCTGCGGCGACCGGGCCGAACTGCGCGAGGGCTCGGCGGCGCACACCGGCGAGCCCGGCGAGTCCGTCGACGTCGTCCTGACCGTGAACAACGTCATGCTGTGGGAAGACCGCGCGGCCGGGTTCGCCGAGCTGTTCCGGGTGCTGCGCCCCGGCGGCCGGTTACTGCTGTCCGCGCACGAGAAGTGGCTGCCCGTGAGCAGGCACGTCCTGGCCGACGAAGCCGCCGCCGCGGGCTTCGCCGATCTGCAGACCTGGACCTGGGAGCCCCCCGGCTTCGCCGCGCTCGCCGCGCAGCTGCGTGCCGTCAAGCCCGCCTAGCGGGTGTCCGTGCGGATCGGGTGACCCTCGGGCACCTCGACCAGCACGATGCGCGTGCCGTCCGGATCGGCGATCCAGGCCTCGTCGAGGCCCCACGGCTCACGCCGGGCGTCGCGCACCGGCTCCAGGCCCTTGCCCTTCAGGTCGGTCAGGGCGCCGGCGAGGTCCCGCACCTGCAGCCAGAGCACCAGATCGGGCGACGAGCCCGCCTCACCCCGGCCGGAGACCTCCAGGGAGCCGTGGCCGAGGAAGAACACGGTGCCGCCGGGGAACTCCCGCTCCACGGCCAGGCCGAGGGTGTCGCGGTAGAACGCCGTGGACGCGGCGACGTCCCGCGGGTGGATCAGCAACCGGCTCTTCAGGATCTCCATCCGACCATCCCTACCCGACGGGCTCAGGCGGCCGCAATCGCGGCGATGCCGGACAGCACGATCACCGACCCGGCGAGCCGCCGCGCGGCGTCGCCCTCGCCCAGCACCAGCCACGCGGCGAGGCCGCCGAGCACGATGCTCAGCTCCCGGGCCGGCGCGACCAGGCTGACCGGCGCCATGGTGAGGGCGAAGAGCACGAGGATGTAGGCGATCGGCGACAGCACCGCGACGAGGAGGACCTCGCGACGCTGCTCGCGCCAGATCCGCGCCACCTCGGCGCGATCGGCCAGTGCGCCGGGCACGAGCAGCACGCTCTGCAGGACCGAGCCGAGCCCGAAGTAGACGACCGGCGGCACACCGAGACCGGTCACCGCATGCGCGTCCCAGAGCGTGTAGCCGGCGATGACGGCCCCGGTCAGGAGGCCGTAGCGGATACCGGCTTCGACGGCGTGCGTGCCTTCGCCTCCCCGCCGGCCGGTGCTGATCACCAGCACCCCGGCGATGACCAGGAACGCGCCGAGCAGGCCCAGCGGGCCGGGCCGCTCCCCGAGGACCAGGACAGCGGCCAGCACCGACAGCAGCGGGCCGGTGCCGCGCGCCACCGGGTAGACGACGGAGAGGTCGCCGACGCGGTAGCCGCGCTGCAGCACGACGCCGTAGGCGATGTGCAGGACCGCGGTCACCCCGGCGGCGAGCAGCCAGCTCCACTGTGGACGATCGTCTTCGACGACGAGCAGCACGATCGTGACCGGCAGCAGCACGACGGCGGCAGCGGTGTAGTAGAGCCAGACGAACTGGGTGCCGCCGGAGGAGACCCGTTTGGCCGCCAGGTTCCACGCGGCGTGCACGACGGCGGCGACGAGGACCAGGGACAGTGCGGTGGCGTTCATGGCACCCCTTACGGGTTTCCACGGGCGCGGGAACCCTGGGCCCTATCGCCGTCCACGGTACTCCTGGTGATCGGATCCCGGCTCCGGACGCCGACGGCCCGGCTGTTAGAGTGGGCGCTCGTTGCCGTGCGGCATTCCGCTATGGAGGAAGCCCGTTCTCACGAACGGGGCCGGTTCGAGCGCGGCGGCGAATCTCACCGAGTGAACACAGGAGTTGCCTCATGGCCAACATCAAGTCGCAGATCAAGCGCATCACGACGAACGAGAAGGCGCGTCAGCGCAACCAGGCGATCCGGTCCTCGGTGAAGACCGCGATCCGCAAGGTTCGCGAAGCCGCCGAGTCCGGCGACAAGGCCAAGGCCGTCGAGCTGCAGCGCGACGCCGCCCAGAAGCTGGACAAGGCCGTCTCGAAGGGCGTCATCCACGCCAACCAGGCCGCCAACAAGAAGTCGGCGCTGGCGAAGCGCGTCAACGCGCTCTGAGCTGGTTGATTTCTGGGAAAGCCCCGGCTTCGGCCGGGGCTTTCTTCATGCGCGGATGCGGCTGAAGAGGTGCGGCTGAGAGCTGCGGCCACACCAGGCGCACGCTGCGGCTGAGGCGACGGCGGCCGGCGCGGCGTGCGCGCTGTGCGGGGCCTCTCCGGAGCTCAGCTGCCGGGGTTCACGGTGCGTCGACCCAGCACAGGTCAGTGGTCGCCTTGCCAGTGGCGCCCCGTTGACAGTGGCGCCCCGGCCGTCAGCGGTCGCCCTTGGCGGCGGCCACCTGCAGGACCGCTCGCTCCAGCGCGTAGCCCGGGTCCGCCGCCACGCCCTTGACCTCGGCGTTCAGCCGCGCGACCACGCGCATGGCCGTGGCCAGGCCGTCGGGGTTCCAGCCGCGGGACTGCCCCTGCGCCTTGCGGATCTTCCACGGCGGCATGCCGAGCTCGCCGGCCATCTGGTTCGGGTTGCCCCGGCCGGCGCCGGAGACCCGGGCGATCGTGCGGACCGCGTCGGCCAGCGCGTCGGCGACCAGGACGTGCGGAACACCGAGCTGCATCGCCCACCGCAGCGACTCCAGCGCCGCCGCGCGGTCGCCGCTGACCGCCTTTTCCGCGACCGCGAACCCGGTCACGTCGGCGCGCCCGCGGTGGTAGCGGCGGACCGCCTCCGCGTCGACGGACCCGCCGGTGTCCGCCACCAGCTGCGTCGCCGCCGAAGACAGTTCCCGCAGGTCGGAGCCCACGGCGTCGAGGAGCGCGGCCACCCCGGCCGGGTCGATCTTGCCGCCCACCCGGCGCACCTCGTGGCGCACGAACTGCTCCCGCTCGGCCGGCTTCGTCAGCTTCGGGCACTCGGTGACCTCGGCGCCGGCCTTCTTCAGCGCCGCCGGGAGCGATTTGCCCGCCTTGCTGCGCCCGCCGCCGGTGTGCACGACGACGAGCACGACCCCGTCCGCCGGGTCCTTCAGGTAGGCCGCCACGGCGTCGGCCAGCTCCTGCGAGATGTCCTGCGCCGACTCCAGGACGATCACCCGGCCTTCGCTGAACAGCGAGGGGCTGACCAGTTCGGCCAGCTCGGGAGCTGTGAGATCGGACACCCGCACCCGGGAAAGCTCCGCGGTCGAGTCCATCGCGCGGGCGGCGGCGAGCGTCTCGCGGACGGCCCGCTCGATCAGCAGTTCTTCCTCCCCCAGCACCAGCTGCAGCGGGGCCGGGGCGGTGGCTTGCGCGGTCACCCGGGAATCTTCTCACTTGCGCTTCCGTGCGCCCGCTCCGGTGATGTCGAGCGGCCACCGTGGCACGGCGCGAGCGGGATGTCGTACGGTGTAGCCGAGGCAGCACGCCCCGGGGCGATCCGATGGGCGCGCACCGACAACTGAATACCGCTCATCCAGAGGGGCAGAGGGAACGGCCCGACGAAGCCCCGGCAACCGGCGTACAGCCCGTCATTCCGCGATCGCGGGATAGCTGACGACCACGGTGCCAATTCCGGCCCGCTTCGGCGGGGCAGATGAGGAAAGGAACCTCGCGATGACCGCAACCCTCGGCACGACCTCCACCACGAAGACCCCGGATCTCGGTCCCGCCGTCGAACTGGTGTCGAAGGAAGAGGGCCACCGGCAGCCGCTCGCCCCGGAATTCGTCTCCGCCGAAGACTTCTCGCCGCTCGAGGTCGCCTACGACTTCGGCCGCGTCCGCCGTGAGGACATCGAGGCCGGCCCCAAGAACATCTGGCGCTACAAGAAGCTCCTTCCGGTTCCGTCCAACGTCGAAGAGATCCCGAACACCGAGCCGGGCGCGACCCGGCTGGTCCGCGCCGACCGCCTCGCCAAGGAACTCGGCCTCAAGCGCGTGTGGGTCAAGGACGACACCGGCAACCCGACGCACTCCTTCAAGGACCGCGTCGTCGCCGTCGCGCTGGCCGCGGCCCGCGAGTTCGGGTTCGAGGTGCTCGCGTGTCCGTCGACCGGCAACCTGGCCAACGCGACGGCCGCCGCCGCGGCCCGCGCCGGCTGGCGGTCGGTCGTGCTGATCCCGAAGACCCTCGAGCGCGCCAAGATCCTCACCACCGCGGTGTACGACGGCGACCTCATCGCCATCGACGGCAACTACGACGACGTCAACCGCCTGGCCACCGAGCTCGCCGGCGAGCACCCGAAGTGGGCGTTCGTCAACGTGAACGTCCGGCCGTACTACTCGGAGGGCTCGAAGACGCTGGCCTTCGAGGTCGCCGAGCAGCTCGGCTGGCGCATCCCGCCGCAGATCGTCGTGCCGATCGCCTCCGGTTCGCAGCTGACCAAGGTGGACAAGGGTTTCCGCGAGCTGGGTCAGCTCGGTCTCGTGGACGCCAGCCCGTACAAGGTGTTCGGCGCGCAGGCCACCGGCTGCTCCCCGGTGTCGGCCGCGTTCCGCGCCGGCCTGGACGTGGTCCAGCCGGTGAAGCCGGACACCATTGCCCGCTCGCTGGCGATCGGCAACCCGGCCGACGGCCCGTACGTGCTCGACATCGTCAACCGCACCGGCGGCGCGATCGAGGACGTGTCCGACGAAGAGGTCGTCGAGGGCATCCGCCTGCTCGCCCGCACCGAAGGCATCTTCACCGAGACGGCGGGCGGGGTCACCGTCGCCACGGCGAAGAAGCTCGTCGAGACGGGCAAGCTGGACCCGGACGCCGAGACGGTCCTGCTGATCACCGGTGACGGCCTCAAGACCCTCGACGCGATCGAGAACCACGTGGGCCCCAAGGCGACCCTGCCGCCGTCGGCCGCGGCCGTGAACGAGGCACTCGGCTACTGAGCTCCCGCGGGGGCGGGCGCTCCGCCCGCCCCCGTTGCTCAGCGGCGTGGCGGCCCACGTGGCTCGCCGCGGCGGGCGATCGCCGTTCCGGTGACCACCGCCGTGTCGCCGTCCAGGTCGGTACGGGTGACGAGCGCACCGAGCGCAGCCAGGGTGTCCATTGTGGACTTGTTCGGGTGCCCGTACGTGTTGCCCGCGCCCACGCTGACCAACGCCACCCGTGGGGCCACCGCCGCGAGGAACGACGGCAGCGAGTACCGCGAGCCGTGGTGCGGCACCTTCAACACCTCCGCTTTCAGATCTCCGACCTCGGCCAGCAGGTCCGCCTGCGCGGCCAGTTCGACGTCACCAGTCAGCAGGACCCGGCCCACCGGGGTTTCCGCGCGCAGCACCACCGAGCTGTTGTTGATCGTGGTGCCGTCCTGCTGCCCGGCCGACCGGGCCGGTACGTACCGCGGACCCAGCACGTCGAGCGCCAGGCCGGGCCAGTCCAGCCGTTCGCCCGGGTTCAGCTCCACCAGCGGCACCGCCTGCCGGGCGGCCTCCGCGGCGACCTGGCGCCAGGCCCACTCCGGTGACCGCCCCGGGCCGACCGCGATCGCGCCGACCGCACGGCCGTCGAAGACCGATGCGAGGCCGCCGATGTGGTCGGCGTGCAGGTGGCTCAGCACCAGCAGCGGGATCCGGTCGACGGCCAGCCGGTGCAGGCACTCGTCGACCGGCCCCGGCTCGGGTCCGGCGTCCACCACGACCGCCCGCCCCGGCTCGGCGGTCGCCAACACGACCGCGTCACCCTGACCGACGTCGCACTCGACCATCGCCCAGTTCCGCGGCGGCCACGCCGGCGCCAGCACCCGGACCGGCACGAACACCAGCAGCGCTCCGACGACGAGTACCGCCATCAGCACCCGCACGCGCCGGTGCCGGGCCGCCGGCACCAGCACACCCAGGACCGCGGCGGCGAGGAGCCCGCCGGCCCACCCACCGGGCCAGGCGACGACCGCGCCCGGGGCCCGCGCGCCGTGCCGGGCCACCGTGATCAGCCACCGGGCCTCCGGGTCGGCCAGGTGCACCAGAACTTTCCCGGCGCCCGGCCACCACGGGCCGGTGACCGTCGCCAGCACGCCGAGCACCGTCGCCGGGGCCACCACGGGCGCGGCGAGGACGTTGGTCAGCACCGAGACCAGGCTCACCGAGCCCGCCATGCCCGCGAGCACCGGCGCCGTCACCAGGAAGGCCGCCAACGGGATCGCCAGCCCTTCCGCGAAGCCCAGTGGGATCCCCCGGCGGACCAGCGCCCCGGCCCAGCGGGGCGCGAGCAGGACCAGCCCGGCGGTGGCGCACACCGACAGCACGAACCCGAAGTCCGTGGCCATCGCCGGATCCGCCACTACCAGCACGCACACCGCGAAGGCCAGCGCCGGCAGCGCTGAACCCCGCCGTCCCAGCGCCAGGGCCAGCAACGCCACGGCCGCCATCACCCCCGCGCGCAGCACGCTCGGCTCCGGGCCGACCAGGACGAGGAACCCGGCCAGGCACGTCCCGGCCGCCGCGGCCGACAGCCGGGGCCCGAGCCGGAGCAGGCGCAGCAGGAGCAGCACCGCCCCGCAGACCACCGCGAGGTTTCCGCCGCTGACCGCGGTGAGGTGCGCAAGGCCCGCGGTGACGAACTCCTGCTCGACGCGCGGGGACAACGCACTTGTGTCGCCCAGCACCAGCCCCGGGAGCAGGCCCGCCGGTTCGTCCGGCAAGGCCTGACACAGGTCGTGCAGGCCCGCGCGCAGTTCGGCCGCCGTCCGCTGCCACCACGGCGCCGGGCCGGGCTCCCCCGGCGGGCCGCGCACCGAAAGCACCGCCACGGTCAGGTCCGACCCACGCGGCGGCATCAGCAGGCCCGTCGCGGTCACCTCCTGGCCCGGCAGCAGCGAGGCCCACGGCGCCACCGGCGCCAGAAGTAGGACGCGGCCGGCCGACGGGACCGGCCGCCCGTCGACCGCCGCCGTGCGCACATCGGCCACCAGCACCACCGAGCGTGCACCGGCCTGCCGGTCGGCGTACCCCGCGCTGCGCACGGGCTTCGGGCGTTCGGCGATGACGACCCGCAACGCCGCCGGCAGCCCTTCGGCTGCGAAGGTGCGAAGCTCGTCACGCTGCGCGTCGCGGATGCGCCAGGCGACCGGACCGGCGGCGAGCAGACCCAGCACCAGCAGCGCCGCCGCCGCGCCGCGGACCCGGGGACGGCCGCGGGCCCGCCAGAGCACCAGCCCGGCGAGCACCGCCGAGGCAAGACCGGCGGCGACCGCCGTCCACCAGCCGAGCAGCAGGCCGGCCAACGCCGCCAGCCAGCACGCCGATGCCGCCGGGACCAGCCGCATGTCCTGCCGGGTATCGGTGATGGGGAAGGTACTCATCCGGCCGTCACCTGCTCCCGCAACCGGGCGAACCCGCTCCCGCCGACAACACCCAGCCGGACACCGGCCACGAAAAAGGCGCTCACCCGGCCGTCACCTGCTCCCGCAACCGGGCGAACTTGCTCTCGCCGATGCCATCGACGTCCCGCAGCTGCTCGACCTTCGAGAAACCGCCGTGGTCGGTGCGCCACTGGACGATCCGCTTGGCCATCACCTCGCCGACGCCGGGCAGCGTGTCCAGCTGGTCCACGGTCGCCGTGTTGAGATCGACCTTCCCACCGCCCGCCGGGGCGCCGGGATCCGTGGCGGGCGCCGGGATGCCGACCGCGAGCTGCTCTCCGTCGGCCACCTTGCGGGCGAGGTTCAGCGCACCGAGATCCGCGCCCGGCTCGGCGCCGCCGGCCGCTCGCAGCACGTCCGCTACCCGGGCGCCCTGGGGCACGGTGACCAGGCCCGGCGACCGGACACGACCGATCACACTGACGACGAGACCGGCCTGTGGCGCGGCACGTGCCTCCGCCGCCCGTTTTTCGCCGGGCTGCGCGCTGGGCAGCGCGGGCGGTGGCTCGGGCGCCGGACGGCCACCGACGAGCGCGACCGAGCCGAGGACGATCACCACGACCGCCGCGAGGACGCCGGCCAGTGCCCACCGGCGGCGGCCGGCACCGGCCGGTCCGCCCGGCAACCAGCGCCGGATCAGCCGGCCGCCGGGCCCGACCGTGCTCGCATCGGGCGAGAGCTGGTCGGCCAGCCAGGCGAGCCGGTCGTTGACGGGAGGGCCCGGATCCCGGGCGGACTGCTCGAACACACGATCGACGTTAGGGCCCGCGGGGAGGGTCCGACAGGGGTGCCGCCGCGTCCTGTGGACAACCGGGGTGTTGTGGACGGATCACCGGGGCCGGGCCCGGGAACCGCCGTTTCCGTCGTACCCGGGTGGCATGCTGGAAGGTTCGGCGCGCTAGCTCCGGGACGGGACCGTGCGCTGGACGACCACGCCCAGCACCCCGGGGCCGGTGTGCGCCCCGATCACCGCGCCCAGCTCGGAAACCACGCAGCCCGCCGAGCGCGGCACGGCCTCTTCGAGCCGGTTCGCCAGCTCGACCGCCCGTTCCGGCGAGGCGAGGTGGTGGACGGCCAGTTCGACGTCGTCCTCGGCCGCCGCCTGGGCGGCCAGCTCGACCAGCCGCGCGATCGCCCGGTTCATGGTGCGGACCTTCTCCAGCGGCAGGATCCGGCCGTCGAACATGTGCAGCACCGGCTTCACCGCCAGCGCGGTCCCGAGCAGCGCCGCCGCCGGGCCGATCCGGCCACCGCGGCGCAGGTGCTCCAGGGTTTCCACGACGAACAACGTCGACGAGCAGCCGGCCGCCGTCACCGCGGCGGCTTCGACCTCGGCCGCCCCAGCCCCGGCGGAGGCAGCGGAAGCGGCGTGCAGCGCGGCGAACCCGAGTCCCATCGCCGTGGTCCGCGAGTCGACGACGCGGACCCGGTCCGGCCCCACTTCCTGCGCCGCGAGCACCGCCGCTTCCCAGGTACCCGACAGCTCGCGCGAGAGGTGCACCGACACGATCGCGTCCGCGCCGTCGGCGAACGCCGCCCGGTACTCCTTCACGAACTCGGTCGGGGTCGGCCGCGACGTCGTGACGATCTTGCGCTGCTTCATCGCTTCGGCGACCGCCGCCGGTCCGGTCTCGACGCCGTCGAGGGAAACCACGCCGTCGACCAGCACGTGCAGCGGCACCACCCGGACCGCGTGCCGTTCGGCGAAGCCCTCCGGCAGGTGGGCGGTGGAATCCGTGACTACGGCGACCGACACGCCGTCAGCCTACGTGGCCGGGGGTCAGCTCCGGCGCCATCAACACGGACATCGCCTCGCCCACCGCGGCGTGCCCCTGCCAGCCCCAATGCATGCCGTCCGGGTTGCCTTCACCGTTCAGGACGTGCTCGCCGACCACGGCTTCGAGGTCCAGCAACGGAACCCCCACCCGCGTACTCCACGCCGCCATCGCGGCCGCCGCGGCGGGACGCGCGGTGTGCACGTTCCCGTAGGCCGCGGCCCGGTGCACCGACGGCAGCATGCCGAAGATCGGCAGCTCGGGCCGCAGGACGCGCAGCGCACCCACGGCGGTGTCGAGGTACTGCACGGTGAGCTTGGCCGGCAGCACCGCGGGACGGCCGCGCAACGCCACCGCCAGCCGCGGCTGCGCGGCGAGGTACGCCTTGCGCACCACGCGCCGCACCGGGTCGGGCCGCAGGTACCGCAGCCCGGTGCGCAAGTAGGTCGGCAACGGCGAGGGCAGCGTGTCCATGCTGCCGATCGCGAACACGACCGCGTCGACGTGGTGCAGATCGGCCCAGACGCGCGGGTCGCCGGTCAGCGACCACCAGGCGTCCCGGGCGTTCCAGCCGATCCCGGCGACCAGGTCGGCGGTGCCGCCCAACGCGGCAGCGGCCACATTGGGCCACAGCCGCGGCTCGTCCGCGGCGCAGGGTCCCTCCGGACCGTGAAAGCTCAGCGAATCGCCGAACACCAGCAGGCGCGGGCCCATCGGCTAGCCGTGCATCCCCGCGTTGTAGGCGTGCAGCCGCCACTTCCCGTCGCGGCGGCCCAGCTCGACCCAGTGGCAGTTCGAGATCCCGCCGAGCGACGGCCAGTCCTCGACCGGCAGGTTCAGCAGCCGCGCGGTGAGCGCGATGATCAGCCCGCCGTGCGCGGCCAGCAGCACGGTCTCGCCCGCAGCGGAGTTGGCCTGCTGCAGGTCGGTGACCACTTCGCTCGCGCGGTCGGCGACGTCGACGCGGCTCTCGCCGCCCGGCGGCGCCCAGGTCGCGTCGGTGCGCCAGCGGTCGCGCTCACCGGGGTAGGCCTGGTCGACCTGCTCACCGGTGAGTCCCTGCCACTCGCCCAGGTGCGTCTCGCGCAGCCGCTTGTCGATGCGCAGCGGGACGCCGATGGCGTCGGTGAGCACGGTGGCGGTGTCGGTGGCCCGGCGCAGGTCGGAGGCGATGACGAGGTCCGGGGAGAAGCGGGCCAGCGCGGGCACCGCGAACCGGGCCTGGTTCCAGCCGCGCGGGGTCAGCGCCGAGTCGAGGTGACCCTGCATCCGTCCGGCGGCGTTGTAGTCCGTCTCGCCGTGACGCCAGAGCACCAGCCGCCGCGGGCTCACGGGACGTCCGGGTCCTCGTCGGCGGGTGGCTCCTCGAGTCCGGCCACCTCGATGCGAGGGCAGTCCTTCCACAGCCGCTCGAGGCCGTAGAACGTGCGCTCTTCGACGTGCTGGACGTGCACGACGACGTCGACGTAGTCGAGCAGTACCCAGCGCCCTTCGCGGGCGCCTTCGCGGCGGACCGGCTTGTGGCCGTTCTCCCGCAGTTTTTCCTCGACGTTGTCGACGATCGCGCCGACCAGGCGCTCGTTGGACGCGGAGGCGATGACGAAGGCGTCGGTGATGACGAGCTGTTCGGACACGTCCAGCACGACGACGTCGCTGGCCTTCTTGTCCGCCGCCGCGTGGGCGGCCGCTACGGCCAGCTCTCGAGCCTCGGACGTGGCTGCCACGGTGCTCCTTTTTCAGATCGGGTTTGCCCGAGAAGGGTACCCGCAGGGACCGGCGGCGGTTCAGTCGCTCTTCCGGTACAGGTCTTTCTTGGCGATGTAGCGGACGACGCCGTCGGGGACGAGGTACCAAACCGGCTCCCCGCGCTCGACCCGATCGCGGCAGCCGGTGGACGAAATGGCCATCGCGGTGACCTCGACGAGGCTCACCTTGCCGCTGGGCAGGTGGTGCGAGTTGAGCCGGTAGCCGGGCCGCGTGACGCCGATGAAGTGCGCGAAGTCGAACAGCTCGTCGGCCTTGTGCCAGGTCAGGATCTGCTCGAGCGCGTCGGCGCCGGTGATGAAGAACAGCTCGTCTTCGGGGTGCTCGGCGTGCAGATCGCGCAGGGTGTCGACGGTGTAGGTCTGGCCGGCGCGGTCGATGTCCACGCGGCTGACGGAGAAGACCGGGTTGGACGCGGTCGCGATCACCGTCATGAGGTAGCGGTCCTCGGCCCTGGTCACCTCGCGGTCGGTCTTCTGCCACGGCTGCCCGGTGGGGACGAAGATCACTTCGTCGAGCCCGAACCGGGACTGGACCTCGCTGGCCGCGACGAGGTGGCCGTGGTGCACGGGGTCGAAGGTGCCGCCCATGACCCCGATCCGCCGTGGTGACATGACCGGAGAGCCTATACAGCCGCGCACCGCGAAGCCGGGTGCTGTGCGCCACCTCGCCCGACCGGGCAGAAGTGTGATTCGGATCACATTACGGGCCGTATTCGTCGCGAACGGTCCGTTCGCGACGCCGCCGATTCCCGGTCTGTCGGTGCCATGGGGTAGACGTGGGGACGTGGACACGACCAGCACCACCTCAGCACTCCGCGACCGCGCCGAGACTCTCCTCCGGGCTCTGGCCGGCGACTCGGCGAAGCTGCGCGAAGACCAGTGGACGGCCATCGAAGCCCTGGTCGCGCAGCGACGCCGGGCGCTGGTGGTGCAGCGCACGGGGTGGGGCAAGTCGGCGGTGTACTTCCTGGCCACGGCGTTGCTGCGGGAACAGGGCAGCGGTCCGACGGTCATCGTCTCGCCGCTGCTGGCGCTGATGCGCAACCAGATCTCGGCGGCGGCGCGGGCCGGGATCCAGGCGGCGACCATGAACTCCGCGAACCCGCAGGAGTGGGACCAGGTCCAGGCCTCGGTCGCGGCCGGCGAGGTGGACGTCCTGCTGGTCAGCCCCGAACGGCTGAACAACCCGGACTTCCGCGACAACGTACTGCCGAAGCTGACCGCGAGCACCGGGTTGCTGGTGGTGGACGAGGCGCACTGCATCTCGGACTGGGGGCACGACTTCCGGCCGGACTACCGGCGGCTGCGCACCCTGCTGGGCGACCTGCCCGAAGGGGTGCCGGTGCTGGCGACCACCGCGACCGCGAACGACCGTGTGGTCACCGACGTCGCCGAGCAGCTGGGCCTCGGCAGCGGCGCGGGCACGCTGGTGCTGCGCGGCAGCCTCGACCGGGAAAGCCTGCGGCTGTCGGTGTGCCGGCTGCCGACGTCGCAGGCGCGGCTGGCCTGGCTCGCGGAGCACCTGGCCGAGCTGCCCGGGTCCGGGATCATCTACACGCTGACCGTCGCGGCGGCGCACGACGTCGCATCGCTGCTGAAGGACCGCGGATATCCGGTGGCGGCCTACACTGGCAAGACCGACCCGGCCGACCGGCAGGCGGCCGAAGACGACCTGCTCGGCAACCGGGTCAAGGCGCTGGTCGCGACGTCCGCGCTGGGCATGGGGTTCGACAAGCCGGACCTCGGGTTCGTCGTGCACCTCGGCGCGCCGTCGTCGCCGATCGCCTACTACCAGCAGGTCGGCCGCGCCGGGCGTGGCGTGGAGCGCGCCGAGGTCGTGCTGCTGCCCGGCGAAGAGGACAAGGCGATCTGGGCGTACTTCGGTTCGCTGGCCTTCCCTGACGAACTGCGGGTGACGCAGGTGCTGAACACGCTCGCGTACGCCAACCGTCCACTGTCGACGGCCGCGCTCGAGCCGTCGGTGGAGCTTTCCCGGTCACGGCTGGAGATGGTGCTCAAGGTGCTGGACGTCGACGGCGCGGTCCGGCGCGTCAAGGGCGGCTGGGAGAGCACGGGCGAAGACTGGCAATACGACCGCGGGCGTTACCAGCGGGTCGCACAGGCACGCGACCGCGAGCAACAGGCGATGATCGGCTACCTCGCGACCGGGGACTGCCGGATGGAGTACCTGCGGCGCCAGCTCGACGATCCGGAGGCGGTGCCCTGCGGGCGGTGCGACAACTGCACCGGGAAGTACTGGGACACGACGGTGGCCGACGAGGTCGTCGACGCGACCCGGGAACGCCTGCAGCGGCCCGGCGTCGAGGTCACGCCGCGGAAGCAGTGGCCCACCGGGATGTCCTCTTTGGACGTTCCGGTCTCCGGCCGGATCTCGGCCGACGACCAGGCCGAGCCGGGCCAGGTACTCGGGCGGCTCACCGACGTCGGCTGGGGCAACCGGCTGCGGGAGCTCGTCGGTCCGGGCGCCCAGGACGCCGACGTGCCGGACTCGGTGTTCAAGGCCTGCGTCCAGGTGCTCGCCGGGTGGCAGTGGGCGGAGCGGCCGGTGGCGGTGGTCGCGGTGCCGTCGTCCACGCGGCCGCGGCTCGTCTACAGCTTGGCGACCCGGCTGGCCGACATCGGCAAGCTGGAATTCCTCGGGGCGCTCGACGCGGACGGCCCGCCACCACGCCAGGCGAACAGCGCGCAGCGGCTGGCGGACCTGTGGCGGCGGCTGACCATGCCGGCCGACCTCGCGGCGGCGTTGCCGTCCGGGCCGGTCCTGCTGGTGGACGACGTCATCGACACCGGCTGGACGATGACGCTCGCCGCCCGGCTGCTGCGGCGGGCCGGGGCGCCGGCGGTGCTGCCCTTCGCTCTGGCCAGCACGGCCTGAGGGGAAGGAGCGGAAGGGAGGGCACGTACTCGGACGGACGACACGCGTACCCAGGCGGACGACGCGCGTACCGGGAGGGTCGGCTCGCTGGTGAACGACCTGAGCGGACGGTGGGGATCTTTCGCACTGCGAAGGAATGTGGCAAAGTCCCGTTCCACCTTCGGGTGACGTGGAGGCTGCCATGACCGAGTCCGCCGTCCAGGCGTCCCAGCGCCACCGGCTGCCGGTGCGCAAGCTGTTCGCCGCGAGCGCCGGCAATGCGCTGGAGTGGTTCGACTGGACGATCTACGCGACGTTCAGCATCTACTTCGCCAGCGCGTTCTTCCCCGCCGGGAACGACACGCTCGCGCTGATCAACACCTTCGCCACCTACGCGCTGGCGTTCTTCTTCCGGCCGCTCGGCGGTGTCCTGCTCGGGCGCTTCGCCGACACCCGGGGCCGGAAGCCCGCCATGATCCTCACCATCCTGCTCATGGCCGGCGGCTCGGTGGCGATCGGCCTGCTGCCGACGTTCACGCAGGTCGGCTGGCTCGCGCCGATCCTGCTGCTGCTCGCGCGCATCGCCCAGGGCCTGTCGCTCGGCGGCGAGGTGTCGAACGCGTCGGCCTACCTCGGCGAGATCGCGCCACCGGAGCGTCGCGGCCGGTACTCGGCGTTCTTCTACATCTCGACCGGTTCAGCGGTGCTCGTCGCGACCGTGCTCGGCTTCGTCCTCGCCCGTGCGTTGGACAAGGCCCAGCTCGCGTCGTGGGGCTGGCGGCTGCCGTTCCTGCTGGGCGGCGTCTTCGGCCTGGTCGGGCTGTGGCTGCGCCGCAGCCTCGCCGAAACCGAACTGTTCGAGCAGACGAAGGCCAAGGCGCGGAAACTCGAGCGGCCGCTGCTGACCACGTTGACCCACCACCCGAAGGCTGTCGGCAGGCTCGTCGGCTTCACGATGCTGTCGACCCTTTGCTACTACACGTTCTTCAGCGCGCTTACGTCCTTCGCGGTGAAGAACCGGCACGCCGACGCCGACGCCGTCTTCCTCGCCCTTTCGGTCGGCACGGCGTTGTTCATCGCGCTGCAGTACCCGCTCGGGGCATTGTCGGACCGGTTCGGGCGGAAGCCGCAGCTGCTCGTCTGGTCCGGGGCGACCGCGGTCGCCGTCGTGCCGCTGTCCACTTTGATCGGTCCGGGGGTCGGCGGGCTGCTCGTGGTGTTCTGCGTCGGGCTCGGGCTGTACACGGCGATGACGTCGATCGCGCCGGCCATCATGAGCGAGCTGTTCCCCACCGAACTGCGCGGGCTGGGCATCGGGGCCTGGTACAACCTGACCGTCGCGATCTTCGGCGGCACCGCTCCCCTGCTCATCACCCTGTTCGGTGCCGTGTCGCCGACGCTCTACTTCTGGTACGTCGCCGTGGGCGCCGCGATCGCGTTCGCGGTGATCCTGACGCTGCCGGAGACCAAGGGCAGCGAGCTGCGGTAAACCCTTCGTCATCGGCCGGTCACGCTCGTTACGCTGCGGGCTCCGTGACCGGGCCGAAGGAGGGACACCGTGCAGACCGCCGACGTTACCGAAGAGCTGGCGCGCCGCGTGGTGACCGCCGCCGGCCGGGCTTTGCAGGTCGAGCTGACGCCGGAGCAGGCGCTGATCCAGGCGTCGCCGCGCGAAGGTGTCGACTACCAGGCCAACCTCGCGATGAGTCTGGGCAAGCGGCTCGGCCGCCCGCCGCGCGAGGTCGCCGGGCTGATCGCCGGAGCGCTGGACCTCGACGGGATCGCCGATCCGCCCGAGGTCGCCGGGCCGGGATTCCTGAACTTCGTCCTGCGCGGGGAATGGCTCGAGGCGCGCGCCGGCGCGCTGCTCGGCGATCCGCGTCTCGGCGTGCCGGAAAACACGGCGCCCCGGCGGATCGCACTCGACTACAGCAGCCCGAACGTGGCCAAGGAAATGCACGTCGGGCACCTGCGCTCGTCGGTGATCGGCGACGCGCTCGCCCGCCTGCTGCGGTTCGCCGGGCACGAAGTGTTGCCGCACAACCACCTCGGTGACTGGGGCACGCCGTTCGGCATGCTCATCGAGCACCTCCTCGACGTCTCCGCCGGGCAACGCGCGATCGCCGACCTCGACGCCTTCTACCGCGAAGCGCGCCAGAAGTTCGATAGCGACGAAGCGTTTGCGACGCGGGCACGCAACCGCGTCGTCAAGTTGCAGAGCGGCGACGAAGACACCCTCGCCGTCTGGCAGGAGCTCGTCGACGAGTCGACCCGGCATTTCAACGAGGTCTACGCGCTGCTCGGGATTTCCTTGACGGACCGGGACATCTACGGCGAGAGCTTCTACAACCCGTACCTCGCCACGGTCGTCGACGACCTCGAAGAGGCCGGCCTGACCGAAGTCAGCGACGGCGCGATCTGCGTGTTCCCCGAAGGGTTCCGCAACCGCGAGGGCGACCGGCTGCCGCTGATCGTCCGCAAGCGCGACGGCGGCTACGGGTACGCCGCCACGGACCTGGCGACCGTCCGGTACTGGACGGCCGAGCGTGGTGCCACCGATCTGCTCTACGTCGTCGGGACGCCGCAGGCGCAGCACTTCGCGATGCTGTTCGCCACCTGCCGCGCCGCGGGCTGGCTGACCGGGCACGCCGAGCACGTCGGCTTCGGCACGGTGCTGGGCGCGGACGGCAAGGCCATGCGGACCCGGGCCGGCGAGACCGTCAAGCTGGCCGACCTGCTCACCGAAGCCGTGGCGCAAGCCGCCGCGGTCGTCGCCGAGCGCAGTGAGCTCGATGCGGCGGGACAGGCGGAAGTCGCCCGGGCGGTGGGCATCGGGGCGGTCAAGTACGCGGACCTGTCCGGCGACCGGGAACGCGACTACGTCTTCGCCTGGGACCGGATGCTGGCCAAGGAGGGCAACACCTCGGTGTACCTCCAGTACGCGCACGCGCGGACGCAGTCGATCCTCAGGAAGGCGGGCGGCTTGCCCGACGGCACGCAGGTGCGGCTCGAAGCATCGGCGGAACGCGCGCTGGCGCTGAAGCTGCTCAGGTTCGGCGAAGCACTGAAGGCGGCGACGGGCGGCTACACGCCACACAAGCTCTGCACGTACCTGTACGAGACTGCGGTCGCTTTCTCGCGGTTCTTCGAGGAATGCCCGGTCCTGAAGGCGTCTTCGCCGGAGTTGCGCGCGTCCCGGCTGCGGTTGACTGCGTTGACGTCCCGGACACTTGCGCTCGGGCTCTCGCTGCTCGGCATCGAAGCGCCCGAACGGCTCTAGCGGGCCGCCAGCAGCGTCACCAGTTCGTCCGCCAGACCGCGGTCGATCGGTTCGCGCGTCGCGAGGAGCCGGTACCAGAGCGTGCCGAACACGACGTCGATTACCGTGCCGGACTGCACGCCGGCCGGGAGTTCGCCGCGCTCGCGGGCGCGGTCGACGACCGTGCCGAGGGCTTCACGGCGGCGGTGGAGGAAGTCTTCGCGGAAACGGCTGCCGAAGTCCGGGTCGATCTGCGCCTGGGCCATCAGCGCCCGGAGCGTGTCCGCGACCGGGGACTTCCCGCCCAGCTCGAACGTGCTGCCCAGGAAGCGGGCCAGGTCGGCGCGGAACGACCCCGTGTCGGGGACGGGGATCTGCAGGTCCGCCTTCGTCGCGAGCGCGTCGAGCAGGACGTCGGCCTTCGACGGCCACCAGCGGTAGATCGTCTGCTTGCCGACGCCGGAGCGCGCGGCGATGCCTTCGATGGTCAGTGCGCCGTAGCCGGCCTCCGCCACCAGTTCGAGCGTGGCGGCGAGGATCGCCCGCCGGCTCTGCTCACTGCGCTTGCGGCCGGGGCGGGACTGGTCGGTCATGGGATCCGATGGTAGCGTCGGTTTCGAAACGAGACGTACCGGTTCGAAATGGGGAACAAGCATGAGCATCGCTCTCGTGGCCGGCGGCACCTCGGGCATCGGCCTGGCGACCGCGCGACGGCTGCAGCAACGGGGATACGACGTCCACGTCACCGGGCGCGGCAAGGAACGCCTCGACGACGTCGCGGCGACCGACCCGCGGCTGACCGGACACCAGGCCGACGGCGGCGACGCCGCGGCGATGGCCGCGCTGGCCGAGTCGCTCGGAACGGTCGACGTGCTGGTCGTGAGCCTGTCCGGCACCGAAGGCATGGGGCCGATCGCCGAGCTGGACCTGGCGATGCTGCGGCGGGCCTTCGACGCGAAGTTCTGGGCGCACCTGACCACGGTCCAGGCGGTGCTGCCGCACCTGGCCGCGGACGGATCGATCACGCTGCTCAGCGCGATCACGGCCCGGGCGGCCATGGCCGGCACCGCCGGGATCGGCGCGCTGAACGCGGCGATCGAAGCGCTGGTCAAACCGCTGGCGGTCGAGCTGGCGCCGCGGCGGGTGAACGCCGTGTCGCCGGGAGTGGTCGACACGGCGTGGTGGAACGGCTTCCCGGAGGAGATGCGGGCGGGATTCTTCGCCCAGACGGCAGCTTCGATCCCGGCCCGCCGCGTGGCGACGGCGGACGACGTGGCCGAGGTCGTGACGCTGGCGGCGACGAACCCCAACCTGACCGGCACGGTCCTGGAGGCCGACGGCGGAGCCCGGTTGGTCTCCCTGGGCTGAGGAGCGCCGGCACTTTCACGTGAAAGTGCCGGGCCCGGCGGGGGCCCGGCCAAGCACGCGTGATGTCCGGCCGAACACCGGTGATGCCCGGGGGAACACGGGTGATGCCTTGGGGTGGTGCGGAGCTAGTGGCGGAGGGGGACGAGGTCGTCGGCGTGGACTACCTCGCGGCGGTGCTCGGCCGGGAGTTCGTGCGTTGAACGACCGATCAGCTCCGGGAGCTCCGTCGCGTCGAACGCCACCACTCCGCGGGCCACCGCCCGGTCCTTCGCATCCACCAGGTCCACCACGTCGCCGGCCTGGAAGTCGCCGTCAACGCCCGTTATGCCCGCCGCCAGCAAGGACCTGCGGCGGCGGACCACCGCCGTCACCGCGCCGTCGTCCAGGCGGAGCTTGCCCGTCGTGTCCGCCGCGTAGCCCAGCCAGAAGCGGCGGGCCGACAGGCGGGTGTCCGCCGGGGCGAACGCCGTGCCCGGCGACGCCGTCGTCAGGGCCGCCGAGGCCTCCGAGGCCGCCGCGAGCAGCACCGGGATGCCCGCACCCGCCGCCGTGCGGGCCGCCGCGAGCTTGGACACCATGCCGCCCGTGCCCAGGCCCGAGCTGGACATGCCGACCGAGATTCCGTCCACATCGGACTCCGACAGGACCTCCGTCAGCTTGCGGGTCGCGCCCTCGCGGGGGTCGCCGTCGTACAGTCCGTCCACATCGGACAGCAGGAGCAGGGCGTCGGCGCCGATCAGGTGGGCCACCAGCGCCGCCAGGCGGTCGTTGTCGCCGAAGCGGATTTCTTCGGTCGCCACCGTGTCGTTCTCGTTGACGACCGGGACCGCGCCGAGCGCCAGCAGCCGCGAAAACGTCCGCTGCGCGTTGCGGTAGTGCGAGCGGCGGACGACGTCGTCGGACGTGAGCAGCACCTGCCCGACCGTCAGCGAGTAGCGCCCGAACGACTCGGCGTACGCATGCGCCAGCGCCAGCTGGCCCACGCTCGCCGCCGCCTGCTGCGTCGCGAGATCGTGAGGGCGCTTACCCAGCGAAAGGGGGGCCAGGCCGGCCCCGATCGCGCCGGAGGACACCAGCACGATCTGGGTCTCCCGGGCGACCCGTTCGGCGATCGCGTCGACCAGCGCGTCCAGCCGGGCCACGTCGAGCCCGCTGCCCGCGGTGGTCAGCGCCGACGACCCGACCTTGACGACCAGCCGCCGCGCGGCGGCAATGGCTTCGCGCGTGCCGCTCACTCGTCGACGTCCAGGTCGTCCTCCAGCTCGTCCGAGCCCGCCCGCCGGACCCGGCGGGCTTCCTTGCGCTCGGCCGCGCCGAGCCGGTCGACGCGCTCCAGCCGGACGTCGGTGCCGCGCCCGGACAGGTGCATCGCGACGCTCGGCGTCGACGGCTCCCACTCGAACTGGACGTCGCCGACCGTGACCGGGGTCCCGGGCCGCGCGCCGAGCTTCGCCAGCGTGTCCTCCACGCCGAGGCGGTTGAGCCGGTCGGCGAGGTAGCCGACGGCCTCGTCGTTGCTGAAGTCGGTCTGGCGGATCCACCGCTCCGGCCGCGCGCCGCGGACGATGAACGCGCCCTCTTCCTCCGGATCGGGCTCGACGGTGAAGCCGGAGTCGTCGACGGCGAGGGGCCGCAGCACGATCTTCTCCGGCTCCAGCACCGGCTGCGCCTCGCGGTACTGGTCGACGATCGCGCCGAGCGCGAAAGTCAGCTCCCGCAAGCCCTTGCGGGACGCCGTCGAAACCGCGAACACCCGGAGACCGCGGGCCTCCAGGTCCGGGCGGACGAACTCGGCGAGCTCGGCGGCCTCCGGAACGTCGATCTTGTTGAGGACGACCACTCGCGGCCGCTCTTCGAGCTTCCCGCCGAGACTCGGCGTGTACTTCGCGAGTTCCGCTTCCAGAGCGTCCACATCGGACAGCGGGTCGCGGCCGGGCTCCAGCGTCGCGCAGTCGACGACGTGCACCAGCACCGCGCAGCGCTCGATGTGGCGGAGGAAGTCCAGGCCCAGGCCCTTGCCCTCGGAGGCGCCGGGGATGAGGCCGGGCACGTCGGCCATCGTGAACACCGTGTCGCCGCCGGTGATGACGCCGAGGTTCGGCACCAGCGTGGTGAACGGGTAGTCGGCGATCTTCGGCTTGGCCGCGGACAGCACCGAGATCAGCGACGACTTGCCGGCGGACGGGAAACCCACGAGGCCGACGTCGGCGACCGACCGCAGCTCCAGCACGAGGTTGCGGCTCTCACCCGGCTCGCCCAGCAGCGCGAACCCGGGTGCCCTGCGGGCCTTCGACGACAGCGCGGCGTTGCCGAGCCCGCCGCGGCCGCCTTGGGCGGCGACGAACGTGGTGCCGGGGCCGATCAGGTCGGCCACCATTTCGCCGTCTTCGGTGAACACGACGGTGCCGGACGGCACCTTCATCACCAGCGTCTCCCCCGCCGCGCCCGCGCGGTTGCCGCCCTGGCCCATTTTGCCGTTGCCGGCCTTGGCGTGCGGGCGGAAGTGGAAGTCGAGCAGGGTGTGCACGTTGGGGTCGACGACCAGCAGGACGTCGCCGCCGTTGCCGCCGTTGCCGCCGTCCGGACCGCCGAGGGGCTTGAACTTCTCGCGGTGCACCGAGGCGCAGCCGTTGCCCCCGTCACCGGCGGTCAGGTGGATGACCGCGCGGTCCACGAACCGGGACGCCATGACTTTGCCTCTTCCTCTAAAACAAAAATGGCGCGGCCCACGCTGGGTCTGCCAGCGGCCGCACCGTGGGGGTCCGGGGGCTCGGCCCCCGGGTCAGCACATGGAACGGGCGACGTGGTCCGCGTATTCCGCGGACACACGTCGCCCCAAAGATCGACCGTTACGCTTCGACCGGCACGACGATGTTGACCGTCTTGCGGCCGCGCTTCTCACCGAACTGGACCGCACCGGCGGCCAGGGCGAACAGCGTGTCGTCGCCGCCACGGCCGACGTTGACGCCGGGGTGGAACTTGGTGCCGCGCTGGCGGATCAGGATCTCGCCCGCGTTGACTTCCTGGCCGCCGTAGCGCTTGACGCCGAGGCGCTGCGCGTTCGAGTCACGACCGTTGCGGGAGCTGGACGCACCCTTCTTGTGAGCCATAGCTCAATCCTCTTTCTGAATGAAGATCCGGAGAAGCCCTTAGAGGGAGATGGCGGTGACCTCGACGCGGGTCAGCTTCTGCCGGTGACCCTGGCGCTTGTGGTAGCCCGTCTTGTTCTTGAACTTGTGGATCCGGATCTTCGGACCCTTGGTCTGCTCGACGACCTTGCCGGTGACCGAGACCTTCGCCAACGCGTCGGCGTCCGTGGTGACCTCGCCACCGTCCACGAACAGCACGGCGGGGAGGATGTGCTCGGTGCCCGGCTCGCCCTCGAGCTTCTCGACCTCGACGACGTCGCCGACGGCCACCTTGTACTGCTTGCCGCCGGTCTTGACGATCGCGTACGCCGACACGGAAGTCTCCTGCATTACTCGACAATGGGTGGGGGCTCCGCACGATCGGCCCACCTGAGGAAAAGGCGGTCCTGGACTCGCGCAGACAACCTGCTCTGGTGGCAGGCCGTACTACAGGTTACGTGGGGTGCCCCGGTGCGTTACCACCGGGGTCCCCCTAGTTGTTCACTTGCTCTGGTCGGAGGCGTGCACCGGCGGGCCCGCCGGCCGCGACGCCGCCCGGCGCGGACGGCGCCGGGTGGAGCGCACGGCCGGTTCGGGCACGCTGACCTCGGCCTCCGCGGCCTCCGCGGACCCGGTGACCGGCTCTTCCGCCGGTTCCGGAGCCGAGGACTGCTCGACCTCGGGCTCGTCGTCCTGCGGCACCGGTACTTCGTCCGCCTCGGTGGTCACCGGGGTGCCGGCGACCTCCTGAGCGGGCTCCACGGGCGGCTCGGCCGCCACCGGCAACTCGTCCGCTTCCGTGGTCGCCGGGACGCCCGCGACCTCCCTGGCCGGCTCCGGGACGGGCCCGTTGCCGTTCAAGGCGCCGTGGTCGTGTTCCTTGGCGGCCTTGGCGGCGTTCGCCACCGCCGCCACCGCCGACGCGATCGACTCGCGCTGCTCCGGCGTCGGGACGGCGTGCACCTCCGCCTTGGCGGCGGCCTCCGCCTCGGCCTTGGCGGCCTCTTCGCCCTTGCCGCGGCCCCGCGACCGGCGGGAGCTCTTCTCCTGGCCACCGGTGCCACTGTTGCCACCGGTGCCACTGTTGCCGCTGTTGCCGCTGGTGCCACTGTTGCCGTTGCCGCCGCCGTGGGACGACGAGCCGCCGCCGGTGCGCTGCAGCTCGGTCGAGACGACCACGCCCCGGCCCTTGCAGTGCTCGCACGGCGTCGAGAACGCCTCCAGCAGGCCCGTGCCGATCTTCTTGCGGGTCATCTGCACCAGGCCGAGCGAGGTGACCTCGGCGACCTGGTGGCGCGTGCGGTCGCGGCCGAGGCATTCGGTGAGGCGGCGCAGCACCAGCTCGCGGTTGGACTCGAGCACCATGTCGATGAAGTCGATCACGATGATGCCGCCGATGTCCCGCAGCCGGAGCTGGCGGACGATCTCCTCCGCCGACTCCAGGTTGTTGCGGGTCACCGTCTCCTCGAGGTTGCCACCCGAACCGGTGAACTTGCCGGTGTTGACGTCGATCACCGTCATCGCCTCGGTGCGGTCGATGACCAGGTAACCGCCCGACGGCAGCCAGACCTTCCGGTCGAGGGCCTTGGTGATCTGCTCGTCGATCCGGTGGTCGGCGAACACGTCACCGGTGCCGGTGTAGCGCTTGACCCGCTCGGTCAGCTCCGGCGCGACGTGCCGGACGTAGTCGTTGATGGTCTCCCACGACCGGTTGCCCTGGATCTCCAGCT
Organism: Amycolatopsis sp. NPDC051045; assembly: GCF_040682955.1. Taxonomy (NCBI): domain Bacteria; kingdom Bacillati; phylum Actinomycetota; class Actinomycetes; order Pseudonocardiales; family Pseudonocardiaceae; genus Amycolatopsis; species Amycolatopsis sp. NPDC051045. Next base: position 249,941 of record NZ_JBFBCC010000005.1, on the reverse strand, counting down.
TGGTGAAGTCCTCGGTGAACAGGTCACGCACGACCTTGACCAGCAGGTCCGGCTCTTCGTAGAGCATGGTCGGCGCGCCGCCCTTCTTGCCGGAACCGGCGGCGACCTTCTCCTTGATGACGTCCCACTGGGCCTTCAGCCGGTCGACGTCGCGGCCCAGCTCCTCCTCGCCGATGCCCTCGGAGGCGGTGCGGATGATGACGCCCGCGTCCTCCGGGACGATCCGCTTGAGGATGTCCTTGAGCCGGCGGCGCTCGTTCTCCGGCAGCTTGCGGGAGATGCCGGTGGCACCGCCCGCGGGCACGTAGACGAGGAAGCGGCCGGGCAGCGAGATCTGCGTGGTCAGCCGGGCGCCCTTGTGCCCGATCGGGTCCTTGGTCACCTGGACCAGCACCGAGTCGCCGGTCGAGAGCGCCTGCTCGATCTTGCGGGCCTTGCCCTCCAGGCCGGCGGCGTCCCAGTCGACCTCGCCGGCGTAGAGCACGGCGTTGCGGCCGCGGCCGATGTCGATGAACGCGGCCTCCATGCTCGGCAGCACGTTCTGGACGCGGCCGAGGTAGACGTTGCCGACGATGGAGCCGGACCCCGACTGGGTCACGAAGTGCTCGACGAGGACGCCGTCCTCGAGCACCGCGATCTGGGTGGAGTCGCCGTGCTCCGCGACGACCATCGTGCGCGCGACCGACTCGCGCCGGGCCAGGAACTCGGCCTCGGACAGGATCGGGGCGCGGCGGCGGCCCGCTTCGCGGCCGTCACGGCGGCGCTGGCGCTTGGCCTCGAGCCGGGTCGAACCGCGGACGCTGCGCACCTCGTCGCGCGCCGGACGCTCGGCCCGCTCGGCCGGCTCGGCCCGCTCGGCCTTGGCCTGGCGGACGTGCGTGACCGTGTTCGGCGGGTCGTCGGTGCCGGTGGCCTCGGCGTCTTCGCCGTCCGAGCCCTTGCGGCGGCGACGGCGGCGACGGCGCCTGGTGCCGCCCTCGCCGTCGGAGTCGGCATCGGCGTCGGTGTCGCCGTCGGTCTCCGCGACGGCGTCCTCGGCCTCTTCGGTCTCCGCTTCCGGCTTTTCGTCCCCGTTGCGGCGCTTGCGGCGCGGCTGCTCCTCGGCCTGGTCGTCCTCGTTCTCGGCGATCTCGTCGCCGCCATCGGCGCCCTTGCCCCGGCCGCGGCCACGACGGCCCCGGCGGCGGCGACGGCGGCTGCCGGCGTCGTCACCGTCGTCATCGGAGTCGATGCCCGGTGTGGTGTCTTCGGTCTCTTCCTCGGCCACCTCGGGCTCGGGCCGCGACGGCGGCTCCGCGAAGGGGTCGGCCGGCTTGCGGGCCGGCTTGGCCGCGCGTTCCGGCGGCTCCGGCGGCAGGAAGACCGGCGACGGCGCGGCGAACACCGGCAGGTGCGCGCGGGTCTTCTGCCGCGGCCGCGGCTTCTCGGCCTCGGCGGCCGGCACCTCGGGCACCTCGGGCACCGGCGGGGGAACGGCCGCACGGGCCTCCTGAGGCGCCGCCGGCTCGGCCTGCTCGGCGGGTGCGTCACCGGCGTCAGCGGCGTCAGCGGTCTCGCCGGGCGCGAAGGCCTCGGCCACCTTGAGCGCCACTTCCCTGGTCACGCTCGACTGCGCGCTGCGCACGGTTTCGCCCAGCTCGGTCAGCTTCGCGAGGACGTCCCGGCTGTGCGACTCGAGCAGCTTGGCCAGCGCGTGCACCCGGATCCGGGCGGGCAGGTCGGCCAGCGGGCCGCCCGTGGGTGTGGCGGGATTCCCGCCGGTCTGCTCGGCGGGTGTTTCCGCGTTCGACATGTGTCTCCTCCGCCCCCGGGCGCGTCTGCCGGTTCGCACCGGCAGGGACGCGGCCGCGCAGGGGCCCCTTTCTGTTCGTTCCGCCGTGGTGGTCACCAGCGGCGGGAATCCTGGCCCGACGACCGGGCGCCGCACCACCGCTTCCGATGGGACGCAACCCGGCCAAAGGTCTGCTCGGCGGCGTGCGTAGAGCTCTCGCGGCCCCCGGACCGCCCGCCACGTCGTCCAGCCGCCCGGTTCACGGGCGGCGACGCGCGTCGGGGGAGTCCCTGCACATCACCGGGCCACAACGCCGCAGGCAGCACCTCTCACGTGCGCCCCGCGGCCCAGCGGCCACCCCGAGTATCCCACACCGGGTGACCGCGCCGGTGTACTCGGTACCTCCCGCAGGCATCCGGGCGCGCCGCGAGGTCCACCGGCCGGGGGAACTTGGCCACAGCGCTTGTCCCCCGGGCAGGGGGTGGCTACGGTGCGGCTCGGGGTGACCGGGATCTCGCGCGCCGGCACCCGCGGTTCCTGCATTCGGTGGGAGGTCCGGTGTCCCTGCTGGCGCGGCCGCTACGGGCGGCCGTGTGCACCGTCCTGCTGCTTTCGGGATGCGTCACCGCCGGTCCCGCGGTGGCAGGCGAGTCCGGTTGCGCCCACGGCCGGGCCCTGCGCTACGTCGTCACCTTCGACCGCGGCACCACCGAGGCCGCGGCCCGCTCGGAGATCGGCGGCGCCTGCGGTACGACCACCGTCTACTACCCCCAGATCGCCGTCGCGGTCGCCACCTCCGGCGACCCGGGCTTCGGCGGGCGGATCGGGCTCGACCGGACCTTCAGCGCCCAGGCCGAGCGGCTGGCCGCGCAGCGCGCCACCGAGGTCAAGCCGCAGCCCGCGCGGGCGACGCTGCCCGTGACCGATCCCACGAAAGTGCCCACCGCGGACCTGAGCGGGCGGCAGTGGGACATGCGGATGATCGACACGGGCCGGGCGCGCGGCCGTCCGAGCCGCTCGGATAGCTCGGACAGGCGCCGCGACGTCGTCGTCGGCGTGCTCGACTCCGGGATCGACCCGGACCACCCGGACCTGAGCGACGCCCTCGACCGCACCGACTCCGCCGGCTGCCTGACCGGCGCCCCCGACCGGTCGCCGTCGGCCTGGGCGCCGACGACGTCGGTGCACGGCACGCACGTGGCGGGGATCATCGCGGCGGCCGATGACGGGCGCGGCGTGACGGGAGTGGCCCCCGGGGTGCGCGTGGCGTCGGTGAAGGTGATCGACGACCGCGGCTACGCCGACCCCGAAGCCGCGGTGTGCGGCCTGATGTGGGCTGCCTCACGGCACATGCGGCTGACGAACAGCAGCTTCTTCGTCAACCCGTGGACGCTGTCGTGCATCCGCGGCAACGACCGCGGGGTGGTGCACGAGGTGCTGGCCCGCGCGGTCGAGTACAGCACGTCGGCGGGCACGCTGAACGTCGCGGCGGCGACCAACGAGGCCGTCGACCTGACGCCGTCGGCGCGCTCCGGCTCCCCCGGGGCGGGCACCGGCTGCGAGGCGCTGCCGGCCGGGCTGCGGGACGTCGTCGCCGTGTCCGCCGTCGGCGCCGACCGGGTGAAGGCGGGCTACAGCTCGTACGGGCTGGGCGTGATCGACATCACGGCGCCCGGCGGGGAGACCGGCGAGTGCGTGCTGTCGACGGTGCCGGGCGGATACGCGCCGCTGTGCGGGACGTCGATGGCCGCACCGCACGTCACCGGCGTGCTGGCGCTGCTGGCGTCCGCCGCCGACGAGGCCAAGCCGCGGCAGCTGCGCCGCACACTCGAGGCGCAGGCGATGCCGATGCCGTGCCCGGCCGACTACGACCTCACCGGAGACGGGCTCCAGGACGCCTACTGCGCGGGCTACGAGGGCTACAACGGGTTCTACGGGCACGGCATGGTGGCCGCGCCGGCGGCCGGCCCGGCCCAGCGCGGCCGGCCCGATCCGGCCCGGTGACGCCCGGCGTCACGTCAGGAGCAGTTTCGCGATCCGGCGCGTCGAGGCCCACAAGCCCACCGCGCCCAGGACCAGCAGGTACGCCAGGTTGATCAGCATGCCGCCGGACAGCAGGCCCGTGGCCAGGCCGCGCATCAGCTCGATCGCGTGGTACAGCGGGAGGCAGCGGACCACCCACTGCAGCGGCTCCGGGTACACCGACAGCGGGTAGAACGTCGTCGCGAAGAGGAGCATCGGCGTCAGGCCCAGCTGGATGTAGTCGAACTGGGAAGTCGAGCGCAGGAACGTCACCAGCGCCATGCCGATCGCCGAGAACGCCAGGCCGACCAGCAGCGCCGCCGGGAGCATCAGCAACGCCCACCACGACGCCAGCAGCCCCATCGCCGTCGCGATCGCGAGGAACGCCACCGCGTAGATGCCGCCGCGCGTGATCGCCCAGCCGATCTCGCCCAAGGCCACGTCCAGCGGGCCGATCGGGGTGGCCAGCATCGCGTCGTACAGCTTCGCGTAGCGCAGCTTGAAGAACAGGTTGTACGTCGATTCGAACACGGCGCCGTTCATCGCCGACGTCGCCAGCAGCGCCGGCGCCACGAACGCGACGTAGCTCATCGGGTGCCCGCCGGGGCCGGTCACCTCGGTGACCAGCTTGCCGAACCCCAGCTGGAACGCCAGCAGGTAGAGGAACGGCTCGACCGCGCCGGACAGGAAGATCAGCCAGCTGCCGCGGTACACCATGACCGAGCGCTCGACGAGCATGCGGGCGCGGCCCGCGTACAGCCCGGGCGGGAGGATGCGCAGCAACAGCCCGGTACGGGCTTCGACGGTCGTCATTCAGACCACCAGCCTTCGGTGGAAGGCCCGGTGCGCGAGCACCCACCCGGCCGCGAACAACGCCGCCAGCACGGCGAAGTGACCGAGCATCGCCCAGCCGCCGACCCCGCCGATGCTCACGCCGCGGGCCAGCTGCGTGCCGTGCCACAGCGGCGAGAGCCACGCCAGCCAGCGGATCGCGCCCGGCAGCTGGGCGATCGGGAAGAACGTGCCGGAGAACAACGTCATCGGCATCACGACGAAGCGGAAGATCAGCCCGAAGCGCTGGCCCTCGTCGAAGGTCCGGGCCGCCAGCGCGGCCATCGGCGTGGTGCAGGCGAGCCCGGTGACGGTGCCGGCCAGGACCACCAGCAGCACGCCCGGCCCGGTCCAGGCACCGAAGAACAGCGCGACGAACGCGTAGATCGCGCCCGCCAGCGTCAGCCGCATGGCCGACCAGATCAGGTGGCCGCCGAACACCTGGCCCGGCGACACGGGGGTGGCCGTGACCGCCAGGTAGTCCTTCTGCCACTTGAACCCGGACAGCACCGGGTAGCTCGACTCGCCGACCGCCTGCTGCGCGGCACCCGCGGCGAGCAGCGCGGGCGCGATGTACTGCAGGTACGACAGTCCGCCGGTGACCGTGCCCGGCCGCACCTGCGAGCCGAAGCCGAGGCCCATCGCGGCGAGGAAGAGCACCGGCTGGAGCCCGGTGGAGTACAAAGTGGACAGCCAGTGGCGGCGGTACCAGGTCCAGTGGCCCTCGACGCGCAGCCAGGCGCCGTGCCACTTGCCGACCACGCGGCCGGTCGAGATCGTCGCCATCAGTCCACCAACGTCCGGCCGGTGAGGCGGAGGAACACGTCCTCCAGGGAACTGCGGCGCACCAGGCTCGACAACGGCCGCACCCCGCGGGAATGCGCGTGCTCCAGCGCGTCTTCGCCGTCGTCGCTGTAGAGCAGGACCCGGTCCGGCAGGATCTCCACCCGCTCCGCCAGCCCTTCGACCTGCTGGGCCGCCGCGACCTGCCCACCCGGCGCGAACCGGAGCTCGACCACCTCGCGCGTCGAATACCGCCGGATCAGCTCGGCCGGCGAACCCTCCGCCGCGATGCGGCCGTGGTCCATCACCACCAGCCTGTCGCACAGCTGCTCGGCTTCGTCCATGTAGTGCGTCGTGACGATCAGCGTCGTGCCCTGGGCCTTGAGCCGGAACAGACGGTCCCACAGCAGGTGGCGGGCCTGCGGGTCGAGCCCGGTCGTCGGCTCGTCGAGCAGCAGCAGCTCCGGGTCGTTGACCAGCGAGCGGGCGATCGTCAGCCGCCGCTTCATGCCGCCCGACAGCGGATCGACCTTGTCGTCGGCCCGATCACCCAGCTGGGCGAACTCCAGCAACTCCGCAGCCTTGCGCCGCGCCGCCGCCCGGGACAGCCCGAAGTAGCGGCCGTAGATCAGCAGGTTCTCCCGGACCGTCAGCTCGACGTCCAGGTTGTCCTGCTGCGGCACCACGCCGAGGCGCGCGCGGATCCGCGGCCCGGCGGCCTCCGGGTCGAGACCCAGCACGCGGAGGTCGCCGTCGGTGCGGGGCGACACGCACGCGATCATCCGCATGGTCGACGACTTGCCGGCGCCGTTCGGGCCGAGGAAGCCGAACGCCTCCCCACGCCGCACCTCGACGTCGATCCCGCGCACGGCCTCGAACTCGCCGAAACGCTTCACCAGGGCCTTGGCCTGCACCAGTACCGGTTCCCGGTCCTCCGATTCGTCCACGCTTCGCACCATAGGACCCGCCACCGACAAAAACCGAACGGTTTAGCCGTGCACCGGCACGACCAGCGTCCGGATCACCCCGTTGACCGTCACCGAGAGCCGCGCGACACCCGGCCGCAACGCCGTCAGCACCCCCGAAGCCGGGTCGAACGACGCCACGTCCCACGGCGCCGGCGGCCACGCACCGGCGATGTGCGTTCCCCACGCACCCGTCCAGTCCGCGCTCACCGGGTACGACACCGGCACGTCGCGAGTCCCCTGCCGCAGCATCGCCCGCACGTCCGCGCGAGCGCCCGGCGCGAGCGACGAAGGTCCGGTGAGTGAGAGCGAATCGACGTTCGGCCGCGTTTCGAACCGCACCGGCTCGGCGCGGTCGGCCGGATCCACGCGCAGCAGCGTCCAGCCGACGAACCCGCCGTCGCCGGGCGCGGCCGCGGGTGCCTTGCCCGAGTTGCCGTTGACCAGGTACGGCACCCCGTCGACGCGGGACAGCGAGAACACGCCGGCGTGCGAGGCCACGGCGGCGGCCGGTTTGCCGGAAGCCCGCTCGAACCCGGTGAGCCACTGCGTCAGCAGGGTTGCCTCCTTCCGGTCGCCGAGCTGGGAGTTCCCGGTCGGGCTCGGGTCCCGCACCGGGTGGTGCATGGCGACGACGACCCCGCGCACGGACCGGTCGGCCGCCGCGGAGTCGAGGGCCGACCGGAGCATCCGGACCTGGTCGAACCCACCGGCCCGCAGCGAGCCGCGGGAGGAGTCCAGGAGCACCAGCCGGATGCCGTGGACGTCGACGATCCGGTGGGTCACCCCGAAGGCGGCCTGGAAGTTCGCGAGGCCGTTGCCGCCTTCCGCCTCGTGGTTGCCCGGCACGTAGTACCAGGGCACCCGGCCGTCGAGCTCGTCGGTGATCACCTGGCGCGCCAGCACGAAGTCGGGCGCCGTGCCGCGGTCGACGAAGTCGCCGTTGATCAGCACCAAGTCCGGTTTCGCCGCGACGGCTTCGCGCAGCGCCCGCCGGGCCTGGGCGACCAGGGGCCCCGCCGGGTCGTCCGCGGTGAACTGGGCGTCGCTGACCACCGCGACCCGCAGGCCACCGGCCAAGGAGCCGTCCGTGACCAGAGCCGGGTCGCGCGGGGCGGGGTCGGCGGGCACGGCCGTCGTCGGCGCCACCTCGAAGGTCAGGTCGTCGAACACCAGCCGGCCCTCGTACTGCTGGTCCGGCACGTTCTCCACGGCGTAGAAGCGCGCCAGGCGCTGTCCGGACGGCAGCCCGGCCGGGACCGCGGCCGTGACGTACCGCCAGCCGGTCCAGCCGACGTTCAGCGAAAGGTCCACAATGGACGCCACGTTCGCGGCGTCACGCAGTTCGGCCCGCAGCCACGCGCCCTGGCCGTCGCCGTTCACCCACAGCCCGATCTTCTGCGTACCCGGCGGAACCGGAAGCGGCGAAGAAGGCGTCACGTACGCGGCGCGCGTCGCGGTCGTACCGGTCAGCCGGTAGTCCAGCGCGAGGCCCTGACCACCCTCCCGGCCCGGTGCCGCCGAAAGCGCGGCGCCGACGACCGCCGGGAACACCGTGGCCGCCCAGCCCACCGGACCGTCCAACGGAGACGCCACCCTCGCCACGGTGCCGACCGATGCGGCCAGGTGCGTCGTCAGGCCCGCCGCGGTCGCGGTGATCGTGGTCGCGCCGGAGGAGGTCAGCGCGGTCACCGCGTACCCGTCGCCCGACGGCTCGACCCGCACGACCGAGTGGTCGTAGTCGAGCTTGACGTCGTCGGGTTCGAGCCAGGTGCCGTAGCCGTCGCCGTCGTAACCGTAGACCTTGAACGTGCTCTCGGCCCCCGCGGCCGACAGCGCGACCTGCTCGGTGCTGGTGCCCAGCCGGACCGGCTTGCCCAGCACCGAAAGCGCCGTCTTCCCGGACACCCGGCCGGAGCGCGCGACGACGTCGACGCCGCCCGCGCCGTGGCCGGTGACGACTCCGCGCGTGACGGTCGCCCGCCGCGGGTCGGAGGTGCTCCAGCGCGGGTCGGCGGCCACCGCGGCGCCCGTCTCGTCGTGGCCGTCGGCGACCAGGTGCCGGGTCAGGCCGGACAGCACGCGGCTGGCGCCGTCTGCCGCCACCGCGGGGACCGGCGCGAACCCGGTGAGCCGGCCGCTGCCCGGAACGGTCGTGAAGCCGATCCCGTTGGGCACCAGGCGTTCCCCGCCGTCGGACGGCGAGTTCCGGATGCTCGGCGCCGGTTCGCCTTCGTTGCGCGCCAGGAGCGTCGACGACCCACCGCCGTCGAGGTTGACGGCGTCGTCGGCACCGAGGCTCTTCAGGTGGCGCGCCAGCTCGAGCTCGGTCATCCCGCGGCTGTCGGCCTGCCGTCCGTCCACGGTGACCAGCCACATCTTCCGGCCGTCGGCGGAGAAGCCGGCCGCGGTGCGCGGGTGCATGGCCACGGTGTCGACGGGCTGCACGACGCCGTCGCGGAGCAGGACTTCGTTGCCGCCCACCGCGACCGCGATCTTCCCGGCGTCGGTGCGCGGCGCGTAGGTGACACCGGCCGCGTCGCCCGGCTTCAGGACGGCGAGCGCGTCCGCCCCGGCTTCGCGGGCCAGCAGCAGCGTCGTTCCCGCCGCGATCGGGCCGTCCGCGGGCGCGGTGCGGACCTGCGTGACGACGCCGTCGCGCAGTTCGACTTCGCGCACCCGGGAAGCACCCGCCACCGACGTCCCACGACCGGAAGCGCCCCATAGCGGGGTGTAGACACCGATCGCGTCCGTGCCCAGGACGGGACTGTTGAAGTTCGTCGCCTTCACCGTGCCGCCGGGCAGCGTCACACTGGCCTCGAGGAAGACCGAAGCCAGCCGTGCCTTGCCCTCTTCCGTGATCGACACGGTGAGATTGTGCCCGGCGGTGGGTGCGGTCTGCAGCTGCCCGCGGTCGATGCCGACGCCGATCGGCGCGCCGGTGGCGTTGATGTCGAAGAAGTCGCCGTTGACGCCGGCCACCGCGCCCGCCCGCGCGACCTGCTGCGACAGCGGCGTGCGCGCGGATACCGTCCCGGGGCTCAGGTACGTCGGCTCGAGCACCTTGCTGTCCAGGTCGACGGCGAGGGTGTCGCCGCGGATCCAGCCGGCGGGGTCGAACCGGTCGAACTGGGTGAGGTTCAGCCCGGGCGCGACCTCGGTGGTCGCACTGCCGGTGACCAGCCCGTCGTCGGGGTCCGCGGCGGCGAAGGCGGCCGGGCCCTCGTGGGCCGACGACGCGGCGGGCGCGGCCTCGACCGGCGGGGTGCCGAGCGGCGCGGCCAGCGGATCGGCGTGGGCGGGAACGACGAGGGCCGACGCGAACAACGCGGCGAGCGGCAGCACGATGCGTGACTTTTTCACCGGGTACCCCAGTATCGAGTGAGAGTGAGCCGCACCAGCACAGCGCAGCAGCACGGCCGGGGGAAGGCTTCCCGGTGAACGCCGCCTGAATGGTCTAGAACACCATCAGGGGGTCAGCGGTGCGGCGAGGAGCGCCTCCGCGGCGCCGCCGGTGGTCCGCGGAGCGGGTCCGGTGCGCTTCCACAGGCGCAGCAGAAGATCGCGCGCGGGAGCTTCGACGCTCGCGGCGTCGTCGGCGGCCGGCCCCAGCGCGGGCGGCTCGCCGGGGTGGACGGTCCAGACGTCGCCGGTGTCGGTGGCGCGCACGGTGACGGGACCCGGCAGCCGCGGCACCGGGTGCCACCGCGTCACGCGCGGCAGCATCGAACCGAGGACCTCGTCGACGCCGTCCGCGGCCACGGCCGGGTCGAGCACGTGGTCGCTCCCCGCGTCGGCGAGGTGGATGGCGGTCTCGTGCACCTGGCGGCGGTACCAGAACGCCTTCGTCTTCTCGGTGCCGCCGAAGTGCCAGCAGGGGTCTTCGGGATCGGCGTCGCCGAGCGCGTCGAGCAGCAGCCGTGCGCCCTCGGAGTACCACGACGCCAGGTCGCCGCCGGCCTCCGTGGCGAAGTTCTGCGGCTGCACTTCACCGGTCCGGACGACCGTGGCGGCCCAGCGGTGCACGTTGCCGAGGTGCGTCGCGAGGTCGGTGACGGTCCAGCCCGCGCAGTCCGGCACCGGCGCGGCCGGGTCGGCCGTGCGCAGCACCCCGGCGAACTCGCCGGTCAGCTTCCCCAGCACGGGAAGGTAATCGCGGGCCGCGAACGGCATCGTCGTCATGGGGCCTCCGGAAGCGGAACCGGGGCCACGCGGACGTGGCCCCGGTGGTGGATCACAGGTCGGGGAACCACAGCTTCAGCTCGCGCTCGGCCGACTCCGGCGAGTCCGAACCGTGCACCAGGTTGAACTGGGTCTCCAGCGCGAAGTCGCCCCGCAGGGTGCCCGGGGTGGCCTTCTCGACCGGGTCGGTGCCGCCGGCGAGCTGGCGGAACGCCGCGATGGCACGCGGGCCCTCGACGGCGAGCGCGACCAGCGGGCCCGACGTGATGAACTCCAGCAGCTCGCCGAAGAACGAACGCTCCTTGTGCTCGGCGTAGTGCTCCTCGGCCAGGGCGCGCGGGACGGTCCGCAGTTCGAGGGCGGCGAGCTTGAGGCCCTTGCGCTCGATCCGCGAGATGACCTCGCCGACGAGGCCGCGCGCGACGCCATCGGGCTTGACCAGGACCAGCGTGCGTTCAGTCACGACGGTGTTTCTCCTCAATACTGTTTTCGGGGATCCGGGTGGCGGAGCCCCCGGCTCGGGGCGAAGCCCCGGATGTCCTTGTTGCGGTGGGTTTCGGTGCGCGCGAGCCTAGCCGACCCTGCTCAGCGCCCCGCCGGGTGCAGCTTCTTCGACCACAGCGACGCGCCCGTGGCGTCGCGCAGGTCCACCGTGAGGTCGCCGCTCGCGCCGTCGACGTTCAGCTCGCCGAAGTGCTGGAAGCCGTCGATCGGGGCCGTGTTCGCCGACGGCGGGGCGTGCACGAACACCGCCTCGGGGCCGAACGTCGGGTCCAGCGTGTTCGGCCCGAACGCGCCCGCGTTCAGCGGCCCCGACACGAACTCCCAGAAGGGGTCGAAGTCCTGGAAGGCCGCCCGGTCGGGTGAATAGTGGTGCGCTGCCGTGTAGTGGACGTCGGCCGTCAGCCAGATGACGTTGCGGACGCGGCGGCGCTGGATTTCCCGCAGCACCCACGCCAGCTCCGTCTCCCGCCCGCCGGGCGCGCCCGGCAGGTTGTTCGCCACCGCTTCGATCGCGGTGCCGTCCGGGACGACCAGGCCCAGCGGCATGTCGGCCTGGACGATCTTCCACGTCGCCGTGCTGCGGCCGAGCGCGTCGGCCAGCCAGCGGGCCTGGGCGGCACCGAGGATGTAGCCCGGCTTCGTCTGATCCGCGGTGTTGGCGTTGCGGTGGGTCCGCATGTCCAGGACGAAGATTTCGACGCGCGAGCCGTAGGTGAAGCTGCGGTAGACCCGGCCGTCGACGGCTTGGCGCGAGTCGATCGGGTGCCACTCGTGGAACGCCTGGTACGCCCGCGGCGCGAGGACGTCGACGCGCTTCTCGGTGTAGGCCGGGTTGTCGAGGATCTTGCCCGGGTACCAGTTGTTCAGGACCTCGTGGTCGTCCCACTGGACGTAGGCGGGCACCTGCGCGGCGAAGCGCTTGAAGTTCTCGTCGAGCCGGTTGTAGGCGTGCTGGCCGCGGAACTCGGCCAGGGTCTCGGCGACCTTCGCCTTCTCCGGCGTGACGACGTTGCGCCAGGTGCGGCCGCCGGGCAGGGTCACCGTCTCGGTCAGCGGGCCGTCGGAGTACACCGTGTCGCCGCTGTGCAGGAACAGGTCCGGGCGGCGGGCGGCCATCGCGGAGAAGATCGTCATCCCGCCCAGCTCGGGGTTGATGCCCCAGTTCTGGCCGACGACGTCGCCCGACCACACGATCCGGGTGTCGCGGCGGCCCACCGGCGCGGTGGCGAACCGGCCGGTCAGCGGCTCGCTCGTGGCGCGCCCGTCGAGCGCCTCGGCGGTGACGCGGTAGTGGTACTCGGTGCCGGGCCGCAGTGCCGCGACGCGCACGCGGCCGGTGCCGCCGCTGTCCGGGCCCACCAGCGGGCCGGGCACCCGGCGGACGTGCCGGAACGACGGGTCCCGCGCGATCTCGACGACCAGGCGCGACGGCCGGTCCGCGCGCGACCAGACGATCGCCGAGCCCGGCGTGACGTCGCCGGACTGGACGCCGTGGGTGAGCACCGGGCGGTCGCGGCGGACGAGCGGGACCGCGGCGAAGGCCGTGGACGGCACGACGAGGCCGGCGGCGACCGCGGAAGCGCCGGTGAGGCCGGCCTTGAGCAGCGTGCGGCGGGAGTGGTGGGTCGGTTCGGTCATGCGCGGTTTCTATCCCGCCGCGGCCAACGCCGGTTTGCGCGCGGATGAACGAACATTGGGGTTTTCCCCCATACCCGGGAGTGATCGCCGTCGGTAGCGTGGCGATCACGACAAGGGGGTAAGAATGACGCACATCCGGAAGGCGCTGGCCGTTCTCGCGGTCGCGCTCTCTGTCACCGCACTGTGTACCGGTGTCGCGACGGCCGGGGAGGCCGGCGCGAAAGCCGTCCTGCGCTACACCGAACACGGCATCCCGCACATCGTCGCCAAGGACTTCGCGGGCCTCGGCTACGGGTATGGCTACGCGGCGGCGACCGACAACGTCTGCGAGCTCGCGAAGATCTACGTCACGGTGAGCGCGCAGCGGTCGCGGTACTTCGGCCCGGACGGCGAAGGCTACCCGTCATTGTCCGAGGCGAAGGACAACCTGCACAGCGACCTGTTCTTCCAGCAGGTCAACGACTCCGGCGTGGTCGACCGGCTGGTCGCGCAACCGGCGCCGCTCGGGCCGCGGCCCGAGGTCCGGCAGCTCGTTTCGGGCTACGTCAAGGGGTTCAACGCTTTCCTGGCCCGCACCGGCCGGTCCGGGATCACCGACCCGGCCTGCCGCAACGCCGGCTGGGTCCGGCCGATCTCCGAGCAGGACTTCTACCGGCACTTCTACGCCATCACGGTCACCGGCGGCCTGGGCTTCGTCACCGAAGGCCTGTTCGCGACGCCACCGTCCGGCACGACGGCCGCGAGCCCGGGCACGGCCGCGCAGCTGTCCGCGAGCCTGCGGGACGGGCTCGGCCAGGGCGGCCTCGGCAGCAACGGCATCGCCGTCGGCGCCGACGGGACCGCGGCGGGCCGCGGCAGCGTGCTGCTCGGCAACCCGCACTACCCGTGGCACGACGGACGGCGGTTCTGGCAGAGCCAGCTGACCATCCCGGGCCGGTTCGACGTGGCCGGCGCGAGCCTGCTCGGCATGCCGTTCGTCATGATCGGGCACACCGCGGACGCGGCCTGGACGCACACGGTGTCCACGCCGGTCACCTTCGGCCTGTTCGAGGTGCCGCTGACGCCCGGCGACCCGACGACGTACCTGGTCGACGGCAAGGCCGAGAAGATGACCTCCCGCGACGTCACGGTCCAGGTGCGCCAAGCCGACGGCTCGCTGAAGCCGGTTCGACAGACCTTCTGGTCGACGCGGTACGGGCCGGTGCTGAACGACGTCGGCGGGTTCCCGGTGCCGTGGACGGCGAAATCGGCGTACGCACTGCGCGACGCCAACGCCACGAACCTGCGCGGCCTCAACACGTGGTTCGAACTCGACCAGGCGCGCAGCACGGCCGACATCGTCAGCACGCTCAGCCGCACGCAGGGTGTGCCGTGGGTCAACACCATCGCCACCGACCGGGCCGGCAACGCGCTCTACGCCGACATCCAGGTCGTCCCGCACGTCACCGACGAACTGGCGAAGAGGTGCAGCACCCCGGTGGGACGGGAGACGTTCGCCGCCGACGGACTGCCCATTTTGGACGGTTCCCGGTCGTCGTGCCGGTGGGGTTCGGACCCGGGCGCGCTGGAGCCGGGGATCTTCGCGCCGTCGCGGCTGCCACAGCAGCAACGCCGGGACTACGAGCTGAACGCGAACGACAGCGCCTGGCTCGCGAACGCCCGCGCGCCGATCACCGGCTACCCGCGGATCGTCGGCGACCAGGGCACCGAGCGCAGCCCGCGCACCCGGGAGGCACTGCTCACCGCCGAGGCGGGCGGGTTCACCACGGACTCGATGAAGAAGATGCTCTTCGCCGACCACAGCCTGTTCGCCGATCTGGCGGCGCCGGACCTGGCGAAGCTGTGCGCGTCGTTCCCGGGCGGGCAGGCACCGTCGTCGTCCGGCCCGGTGCCGGTCGGCCCGGCGTGCACCGCACTGGCGAACTGGGACCACACGTACACCCTCGACACCCGTGGTTCGCTGTTGTTCCAACGGTTCGCCGTGCGGCTCGGCGGGCTTCCCCGGTTCACCGTGCCGTTCGACCCGAAGGCGCCGCTGACCACGCCCCACACGCTCAACGTCGGGGACCCGGGCATCCGGCAGGCGTTCGGCGACGCGATCGCCGAGCTGCGCACGGCCGGACTCCCGCCGGACGCGCGGCTGCGTGACGGCCAAGCCGTCACGCGGGGCGGCGAACGCCTCCCCATCCACGGCGCGCAGAACTTCCTCGGCGTGCTCAACGTGATGACGCCTCAGTGGGACCCGGCGCGCGGGAACATCGAGGTCGCGCACGGCTCCAGCTACCTCCAGGTGGTCGGCTTCGGCGGGCGCGCGTGCCCGGACTCCTCGACGTTGCTGACGTATTCGCAGTCGGCCAACCCACGGTCGCCGTACTTCAGCGACCAGACGAAGCTCTACAGCCGCGGTGAGTGGGTGAAGGGACGCTTCTGCGAAGCCGACATCCTGCGTTCCCCCGCGCTGCGGGTCGTCGTGCTGCACTGAAGGGAGGTAGCACTATATCCGGATATGCGGATATAGTGCGGGCATGCGTGTTCTCGTGGTGGGGCAGGGGCCGGTGGCCCGGGTACTGGCGACGTCGGCGGCCGAGAGTCACCGGGTCGGGTTCGCGGTGCGCGAGCGGACCGCGGCGTCCCTGATCGTCGGGACCAGCCGGCTGCGCACCGCCGGACCGGCCCGGCGTGCCGAGCGGCGGAGCGTCGACCTGACGACGGCCGGGGAGGGGATCTCGGGCTGGGACGTCGTGCTCAGCACGGCCTCCCCCGCCTCGCCGGGGGTGGCCGAGCTGCTCCGGCAGCCGTCGGCGGGGATCGTCGCCGCGGTCACGCAAGTGCCGTCGGAGGTGGAGCTGCTTCGCGAGCTGGCGGGTGACCGGCCGTGGGGCCTGGTGGTTCCCGAGTTCTTCGCCGCCGACGCCGATCCGACGTGGTGGTGGACGCCCGCGCGGGTCCGGTTCACGATCGCCGGTCCCGCGGCCGCTCCACTGCGGTCGTTGTTCGGCCGCCCGCAGTGGTCGCGAACCGCACCGCTCGCGGCTCCGCTGATGTCCGCGGCCGCGATGATGCCCGCCATCGCCGGGCTGCACGCCGCGAGCTTCGACGTCGCGGCCGCTCGCCGGCGCTCGCCGAGCCTCGCGATCGCCGCGACCCAGGCGCGGAACGCGGTGGCGGCCGGGTTCGGCGGTCCGAGCCTGCGTCCGATCCGTCCGCACGCCGTGCGCGCGGCGCTGACGGTGCTCCCCCGGCTGGCGCCCTTCGACGTCCAGCGCTACCTCCGCGGTCACTTCGGCGGACACGGCGCGCAGACTGTGCGCATGCTGCGTGACTGGGTGGACCTGGGCCGGCGCCACGGACTTCCGACCGGCGAGCTCGAAGAACTGCTGGAGCGGGTGCGCCCGGCCACGGAGGTGACCGGATGATCCAGGAGGCGCTCACCACGGCACTGCCCGTGCTGCGGGCGCTCGGCGAAGCGACCCGGGTGCAGATCATCGGGGTGTTCCTCGACCGTGACGGGTCGGCCACGGTCGGCGAAGTGCAATCGGCGCTCGGGCTGCCGCAGTCCACGGTGTCGCGTCACCTGCGGGTGCTGCTCGACGCCCGCCTGCTGGCGGTGGCCCGGTCGGGCCCGCACCGGATCTACCGCCTCGACGTGCCGGCCGACGCCCTCGACGCCCTCGACGCGCTCACCGCGCAGGTGCGGGCGTGCCAAGCGGAGCCGCACTCGTGAGGGTCACGGCTGGGGTTGCTGGCTCGCCAACGTCCCGGCCGCCATCCGGCGGGCGACGTCCCGGCGCAGCCACAGCAGCCACAGCCAGACCGCCAGGAAGAGCACGCCCAGCACCGCGATCGCGGGCAGCCAGAACACCAGCGCGATCAGCACCACCTGCAGTGCGAGGATCAGCGGCACCGCCCACGGGCGCTTGACGAACCCGCAGGTCGCGATCAACAGCACCGCCACCGCGATGACCGTCCAACCCGTTCCGGTGCTGATGCCGCCGCCGAGCTTGTTCACCACCGGCAGGGCCAGGGCGACTGTGATCGCTTCCATGATCAGCGTCCCGGACATCACGCCGCGGAAGCCCTTCATCGGGTCCTTCGGCTTGGGCGCCTCCTGCGAGGGCGACGTCACGCCGGCTCCTTCCCGAACAGCGTGCGCGCCTCGCCGGCGGTGACCACCGAGCCGGTGACCAGCACGCCGCCGCCTGCCAAGGGCTCCTCGGGGTCGTCGCTGGTCTCCACCAGCGCGATCGCCGTTTCGATCGCCGTCTCCAGGTCCGTCTCGGCGACGACGCGGTCCTCGCCGAACACCGAGATCGCCAGCTCGTTGAGCTCTTCCAGCGGCATCGAGCGGGGCGAGGAGTTGCGCGTCACGACGATGTCCGAAACCACCGGCTCCAGCGCGTCGAGGATGCCGTGGGCGTCCTTCTCGGCCATCACGCCGACCACCGCGACCAGGCGGCGGAAGGCGAACTCCTCGGACACGCTCGTGGCGAGCGCGCGGGCGCCGTGCGGGTTGTGCGCCGCGTCGAGCAGCACCGTGGGGGCCGAGCGGACGCGCTCGAGCCGTCCCGGCGTCTCGACCTCGGCGAACGCCTCGCGCACGGCCTCGACGACCAGCTGCTTGTCCTTGCCCGCGCCGAAGAACGCCTCGACCGCGGCCAGCGCGAGCGCGGCGTTCGCGGCCTGGTGGGCGCCGTGCAGCGGCAGGAAGATCTCGTCGTACACCCCGCCGAGGCCCTGCAGCTTCAGCAGCTGGCCGCCGACGGCGATTTCGCGCTCCAGCACGCCGAACTCGCTGCCCGCGCGGGCGACCGCGGCGTCGACCTCCACGGCGCGTTCCAGCAGCACCTTCGACACCTCGGGGTCCTGCTCGCCGATGACCGCGACCGAGCCCGGCTTGATGATCCCGGCCTTCTCCTTGGCCGCGCTCAGGACGTCCGGGCCGAGGTACTCGACGTGGTCGAGGCCGATCGGGGTGATGACGGCCACTTCGGCGTCGGCGACGTTCGTCGCGTCCCAGGCGCCGCCCAGGCCCGCTTCGAGCACCGCGGCCTCCACCGGGGCGTCGGCGAACGCGGCGAAGGCCATCCCGGTGAGGATCTCGAACTTGCTCATCGCGACGCCGTCCGCGGCCGCCCCGTCCACCATGGACACGTACGGCGCGATGTCGTGCCACAGCTCGGCGTAGCGCGCGGCGGAGATCGGCCGGCCGTCGAGCGCGATCCGCTCGGTGACCAGCTGCAGGTGCGGGCTAGTGTAGCGGCCGACGCGCAGGCCCATGCGGGTCAGCAGCGCGTCGATCATCCGGGCTGTCGAGCCCTTGCCGTTCGTGCCGGCGACGTGCAGCACCGGGTAGCCGCGGTTCGGCTCCCCCAGCAGCTGCGTCAGCGCGGAAATCCGGGTCAGCGACGGCTCGATCTTGGTCTCCGGCCAGCGCTGGTTCAGCTCGGCCTCGACGGCCATCAGCTCGCGCCGCGCCTCGGGGCCGTCCGGGCTGCCGTACACCTCAGGTTGGCCCTGGTCGTCGAGTTCGTGCAGCTCGGCGTCCTCGGGCACGGACAGGTCGGGCACCGGGCCGGTGGCGAGGTTGTCCCCGAGCTGGCCGACCCCGCCGATACCGCCACGGGACCCGCCGCCCGCATCGAACGCGGCGTCGTGAGCGTCCAGTTCCGGGTCGTGGTCGTCGGACTCCTCGTACCCCGACGTCCCCAGTTCGTCGACGCCCGCGAAGCTGTCCAGATCCGACAGGTCCGGCCTGCGACCTGTCTCATCCTGCGGCACTGAATCTCCTCCGGCCTGGGGTTTTCGGCTTGCGTTGTGAGTCTACGTGCGTGCTTGGTGGCACTCTCGACGCATGCCGTTCAACCACAACGACCACTACCACCCGCTCTTGCTGGACCTGCTGCCGCCCGGGCCGGGGATCGCGCTGGACGTCGGGTGCGGCACCGGCCGGTTCGCCCGGCGGCTGGCCTCGACCGGCATGGCGGTGGAGGCGGTCGACGTCTCGGCGGCGATGGTCGAGGCGGCGGCGGGGCTGGGGTCGCCGGGGCCCGGCGAGATCGTCTACCGGCAGGCCGACGTCACCACCGACGCCCTGCCCGAAGCGCACTACGACTACATCTCGTGCCTGGCGTCGCTGCACCACATGCCGTTCGAGACGGTCACCAAGCTGCGCCGCGCGCTGGTGCCGGGCGGCGTGCTCGTGGTGCTGGGCCTGGCGAAACCGAGCACGCCCGCGGACTGGGCGCTGACCCTCGCGGCGGTCCCGGTCAACGCGCTCGCGCGGCTGGTCGTCTACGCCGGCGAACGGCTGAACGGCGGCCCCGAAGACGGCCCGAAGGCCCCGGTCGCCGACGACTACCCGACGCTGGCCGAGCTGCGCCGTGACGCGAGCCGGCTGCTGCCCGGGAGCACGGTCCGGCCGTTGCTGTTCTGGCGCACGTTGATCACTTACCGTGAGCAGGGCGACGGCGGGTGATTCCGGCCCCGGGCCGTCGGGCGCGGCTCAAGGCGCTGCGCTGACGAACTCCAGCACCAGCCGGGCGAACTCGTCCGGCAGCTCGGCCGGGGCACCGTGGCCCGCGTCGATCTCGGCGGGGCGCGCGTGCGGGATCGCGGCGACCAGTTCCCGCTGCTGGTCCGCCGTGACGATCCGGTCGTGCGCGCTGCCGAGCACCAGCACGGGCGCGGTGATCCGCCCCAGCACCGGCCGCAGGTCGACGGCCCGGTCGGCCTCGATCTGCCGGTCCGCGCCGGGCTGGATCACCGTCTCCAGCGTCTTGACGAGCTGTTCGTTGCTCTCTTCGGTGGCTTGTTCCCAGTAGCGCGGACCGAACGCCATCAGCGGGAGCATCCGGGCGAAGGTCCCGGTTTCGAGCAGGTCCAGCCAATAGCGGAACTCCGCGTCCTGCCGCACGTCGGTGACGGGCCAGGCGGCGTGCAGGACCGCCGAGCGCACCCGGCCGGGGTGGGTGCCGGCGAGCTGGGCCGCCACGACTCCGCCGAGAGAGTGCCCGACGACATGGGCACGCTCCACCCGCGCGTGGTCCAGCACCGCTTCGGCCTGGGCCGCGAGGGCCGGCACGGTGATCGGGCCGCCGTCGTCGGTGGTCAGGCCGGAGCCGGGGAAATCCGGGGCGAGCACGGTGAAGTGCTCTTTCGCGATCTCGGTCAGCGGTCCCCACTGCTCGCGGGAGGCGGCGGTGCCGTGCAGCAGGAGCAGCGCGGGACCGTCGCCCGTCCGGTCGTAGTGGACGACGGCGTCTTCGAACGGCACTTTCGGCATGGTCGGCTCCTTCAGGCGATGGCGCGGAGAGCGGCGGTGAACGCGCGCGGGTCTTCCTGGTGCGGGATGTGCCCGCAGCCGGCGAGGACGTGCACCCGGGCGCCGGGCGTCTCCGCCGCGCAGCTGCGCGGGACTTCGAGGGGGATCTGGGCGTCCAGCTCGCCGTGCAGGTAGGTGATCGGGACCTTCAGGTCCTTCAGCCGGGGCCGCGGGTCGTAGGTGGTGACCTCGGTGAACAGCGCGTCGATGTAGACGCCGGAATCGAGCAGCTGGCGGACGGTCCAGTCGACCAGCCCGGGCGCGGCCTTCGGGCCGAACCAGCCGGGCACCCAGCCGGAGAGGGTGCCGGCGCGGTCGTCGACGAGCTGTTCCCGCAGCTCGTGCACCCTTTCGAGCATGCCGGTGCTCGGCCAGTAGCCGGGACCGTCGACGGCGACGACGTGCTCGACCAGCTCCGGGCGCGCCAGCGCGAGTTCGGTGGCGAAGACCGCGCCGATCGACGAGCCGACGACCGTGGGCCTGAGGTCGAGCTTTTCGATCACCACGGCGATGTCGGCGGCGATGCCGTCGACGGTGTTGCCCTCGGCGGGGTGGTCCGAGCGGCCGCACCCGCGCCAGTCGAGGGTGACGACGCGGTGATCGCGCACGAGGTCGGGCAGGCACGACTGCCAGACGCGGCCGCTGGTCCCCCAGCCGTGCAGGAACAGGAGGGCCGGGCCGGTGCCGGCGTCTTCGTAGTGCAGCCGTGTGTCGTTGACGTCCAAGGAGGGCATGCCGTCAGCCAACCTTCGGCGTCCCCGCTTTTCGATGGGCAGTCCGCTCCTACACTCATCACGAACACTGATGAATGGGGGCGCCGTGGAGCTTCGCCAGCTGAGGTACTTCGTGGCGGTCGCGGAGGAGCTGCACTTCGGGCGCGCGGCGGAGCGGCTGCACATCGTCCAGCCGGCGGTGAGCCAGCAGGTACGGCGGCTGGAGCGGGAGCTGGGGGTCACCCTGTTCGGGCGGACGACGCGCAGCGTGTCTTTGACGGAGGCCGGGCAGCGGTTCCTGCCGCACGCACGGGCGGTCCTGGCGGCGGCGGACCGGGCGGTGGACTCGGTGGCGGAGTTCCGCACGTCGCCGGCGTTGGTGCGCCTGGGGACGAGCGAAGGCCTGGGCGACCGCCTGGACGTGTTGCTGGGCGCTTTCGCGCGGCTGGCGCCTTCGGCTTCTTTGGAGCTGCTCCACGCGCCGACTCTTCAGCGTCTCCAACGGGTCCGGGACGGTTCTCTGGACGCGACCATCGTGCGCGGTTCGTGGCCCAGCTCAGGACTCGACTTCACTCCTTTGTGGATGGACGAGGTCGTGGTGGCGTTGCCTTCGTCCCACCCGTTGGCCGCCTCCTCTTGCGTCGAGTTCGCGTCACTGGCTTCCCTTCCGGCGCGGTTGAGCCCACCCTCGCGCAATCAGCCGTTGCACGACCTGGTGGTGTCTTCCTGCCGCGAAGCGGGCTTCGAGCCGGTACTGGGCAAGGAGTTCACGACGGCGCAGGACACGTTGGGGACACTGGGATTCGGCCGTCCACACTGGACGGTGTTCTACCGGGCGCACGCGAATCTGCTGCCGGTACCGGGCGTGGCGTTCCGGCCGTTGCGGAACCCGACGCCCCGGATGCAGACGTACCTGGCAACACCGGCCGACCGGCGGTTGACTCCGGAACTGGTGGCGTTGATCGAAGCCGCGCGAACCATCGAAGCCGGCTGAACAGCCTCCGCGGCGCGTTGCCCGGGCCCGGGCTCGCCGATGGGCCATCATGTCCGGGTGGCCGACGCCGAGCCGAGTAGTAAGCCTGCCGAGAAGGAGCAGAAGCCGCCCGAGGGCTTGTCACAGTTCATTGGCAAGGTGCTCGACCAGCTGAGCCTGAGTGCCTGGATGCCGGCGGCCATGCTGGTCGGCTGCGGCGCTGTCCTCCTCCAGCTCCGAAGTCAGGGCAACTTCGACCTCGGCGCCGCTGTGGTCGGGCTGACCGCGAAGCCCTTGGGCATCCTCGTCGTGCTCTTGTTCGCGCTCGTCCTGGCGGCCTTGATCAGCCAGGCGTTCTCATTCTCGGCTATCCGCTTTTTCGAGGGCTACTGGAAGGGACCACTGGTCTGGCTGGGCGTATACCGGTTCATGGTGCGACGCAAGGCAAAGAGGCGAAAGAAGCTCGCGGACAAGCTGGAGCATGAGGAACAGTACGCTTTCGACAGGGCCGTTCTGAGGATGCTCATCCTGAAGTCCCCCGGCCGGTTGTCCGCGCGGTCGCCGAGGCCCGTTATCCGAGGAACGGGCCGACCGCACGTCAGCGGCAGGGCACCGCCTTCAACTGGCAGACGGTCCTTCCCCCCGATGTGATCGGCAGGCTGTCGAGGATCAAGCAGGCCAAGGAGGACTACCCGGCCCCACACCGAACACTGCCTACCAAACTGGGCAATATCCTGCGCGCCACCGAAGATTCGATCACCAAACAGGGCCAGGACACACAGAACCTCGTCTTGCAACGTGGCGACGCCATCCCGTCTCGACTCAGGCTCCACCACGACCAGTTCCGCACCCGGCTCGACATGTACTGCACCCTGATCTTCGTCAATCTCGGGCTGGCGGGAATCACCGTCGCACTGCTCGCCCCCGCCCAGAACCCGTTGATCGGCACTGCAGCAACCACCGTGGTGTTCTTACTGCTTGCGCTCGCGAGCTACTCGGCTGCGATCACGAGCGCCCGCGGATACTGCGCGACGCTGAAGGTGATCTTCTCCACCCGCGGCGACTAGGCAGCCGACTCAGCGCTTACCGCGTGTAACCGGCACCATCGGCAAGGCCCGGCACTCCGCGAGAGAGTGCCGGGCCTTGATCCACAACCTCAGGAAGCCGGAAGGGCCGCCAACCGAGCGGTGATGCGGCCGATGTCCGCCACCGCCGTTTCCTTGCGGGTCTTGATCTTCGCCACCACGTGCTCCGGTGCCTTCGCGATGAACGCCTCGTTGCCGAGCTTTGCGTCCGTCTGGGTCAGTTCCTTCCGGGCCGCCGCCAGGTCCTTCTCCAGCCGCTTGCGCTCCGCCGCCACGTCGACCGTGCCGGACAGGTCCAGCTCCACCGTCACCACGCCGTCCGACAGGGCCACCTCCAGTGAGGCGCTCGCCGCGAACTCGTCCGAAGGCGGCGTCAGGCGCACCAGGGACCGGACCGCCTCCTCGTGGCCGCCCGTGTAGCCCGCCAGGCGGGACGCCACCTTCTGGCCCGGCTTCAGGCCCTGGTCCGCGCGGAAACGGCGGATCTCCGTTACCAGCTTCTGCACGTCCGCGATCCGGGCGTCGGCCACCGCGTCGGCGTACCCCGTGGGCGCGGCCGGCCAAGCGGCGACCACCAGCGACTCACCGCCCGTCAGCGCGGTCCAGAGCTTCTCCGTGATGAACGGGATGAACGGGTGCAGCAGCCGCAGCACCGTGTCCAGCACGTGCCCCAGGACCGACCGGGTCGCCGACACGCGCGCGGAGTCCCCTTGGTACAGCTGGACCTTCGCCAGCTCCAGGTACCAGTCGCACAGCTCGTTCCAGGTGAACTGGTAGAGCGCGCCCGCCACCTTCGCGAATTGGAAGTCCTCGAACAGGCCGTCCACTTCGGACACCAACGCGCCCAGGCGGCCCAGGATCCAGCGGTCGGCTTCGGTCAACTCCGAGGAAGCAGGCAACGGCGCGGCGACCGAAGCGCCGTTCATCATCGCGAACTTCGTGGCGTTCCACAGCTTCGTGCAGAAGTTGCGGGACCCCGCCGCCCACTCGTCGGCCAAAGCCATGTCCGCGCCCGGGTTCGCGCCGCGGGCGAGGGTGAAGCGGGTGGCGTCCGCGCCGTACGCGTCCATCCACTCCAGCGGGTCGATCACGTTGCCGCGCGACTTCGACATCTTCTTGCCCTGCGCGTCACGGATCAGGCCGTGCAGGTACACGTGGTCGAACGGCTGCTTGCCGTCCATCTGGTGCACGCCGAACATCATCATCCGGACGACCCAGAAGAACAGGATGTCGTAGCCGGTCGACAGGACGCTCGTCGGGTAGAACTTCGCCAGGTCCTCCGACGAAGACGGCCAGCCCAGCGTCGACATCGGCCACAGGCCCGACGAGAACCACGTGTCGAGGACGTCCGGGTCCTGCGTCCAGCCGTCACCGGACGGGGGCTGCTCGTCCGGGCCGACGCACACCACTTCACCGTCGGGGCCGTACCAGACCGGGATGCGGTGGCCCCACCACAGCTGGCGCGAAATCGTCCAGTCGTGCATGTTGTCGACCCAGTCGAAGTAGCGCTTGCCCAGCTCCGGCGGGTGGATCTTGGTCCGGCCGTCGCGGACCGCGTCGCCGGCCAGCTTGGCCAGCTCCTCGACCTTGACCCACCACTGCAGCGACAGCCGCGGCTCGACCACCGTGTCGCAGCGCGAGCAGTGCCCGACGGCGTGCACGTACGGCCGCTTCTCGGCGACGATCCGGCCGGCCTCGCGCAGGGCGGCGACGACCGCCGGGCGCGCCTCGAAGCGGTCGAGCCCCTCGAACGGACCGGGCGCGGTGATTTCGGCGCGCTCGTTCATGATCGTCAGCATCGGCAGGTCGTGGCGGCGGCCGATCTCGAAGTCGTTCGGATCGTGCGCCGGCGTGACCTTCACCGCACCGGTGCCGAACTCCGGGTCGACGTGCTTGTCGGCCACGATCGGGATGCGGCGGCCGGTGAGCGGCAGCTCGACCTCCGTGCCGACCAGGTGGGCGTACCGCTCGTCGTCCGGGTGGACGGCGACCGCGGTGTCACCCAGCATCGTCTCCGCGCGGGTGGTGGCGACCACGATCGCGTTGGCACCGTCGCCGTAGCGGATCGACACGAGCTCGCCGTCGTCGTCGTTGTGGTCGACCTCGATGTCCGACAGCGCCGTCTGGCAGCGCGGGCACCAGTTGATGATCCGCTCGGCGCGGTAGATCAGGCCCTCGTCGTAGAAGTTCTTGAACACCGTCTGGACGGCCTTGGAGAGGTTCTCGTCCATGGTGAACCGCTCGCGCGACCAGTCGACGCCGTCGCCGAGGCGCTTCATCTGGCCGAGGATCTTGCCGCCGTACTCGGCCTTCCACTCCCAGACGCGCTCGACGAACTTCTCCCGGCCCAGGTCGTGGCGCGAAAGGCCCTCGCCGGCCAGCTGGCGCTCGACGACGTTCTGCGTCGCGATGCCGGCGTGGTCCATGCCCGGCAGCCACAGCACCTCGTAGCCCTGCATGCGACGGCGGCGGCTCATCGCGTCCATCAGGGTGTGGTTGAGGGCGTGGCCCATGTGCAGGCTGCCGGTGACGTTGGGCGGCGGCAGTACGATCGAGAACGGCGGCTTTTCCGACGAAGCGTCGGCCGTGAAGTACCCGGCCGCTACCCAGCGGTCGTACATCGGTGCTTCCTCGGCGGCCGGGTCCCAGGCACCCGGAAGGTCGGTGGTCTGCTGCGGAGCGTTCTCGGTCACAATGGACAAGTCTACGAACCCGTCACGGCGGGTCACCCAGGGGGAAGGCACTCTCCGATGGCAGAGCCTCAGCAGCCGCAGGATCCGGACGACCAGCGCCTCGAGACGCACCCGGACCTGATGAACCCGGATTGGCAGAAGCACGCCGAACGGGACGCCTGGCTGGGCGCGAAGAAGGACCTCAGGAAGCGCCGCAAACGCGAGCGCCGCACGGGCGGCTTCCAGCAGCCGGGGCACAGCCGCTGGCCGGGGGTGCTGGCCCTGCTCATCGTGGTCGGCCTGGTCGCGGCGGCGATCATCGTGCACCAGATCCAGGGCGTCGGCGTGAACGAGTTCGCGTACTTCGGGTAACGCTCGTCCCCCGCCGTCGATGATCAGGCATCGACCTTGGGGGAGCATCGTGGACGAGGACAACCTGATCGACTCGCACCCGGACCTGATGGACCCGGACTGGCGCAAGCACGCCCGGACCGACGCGTGGCTGGGCGCGAAGAAGGACCGCAAGCAGTTCCGCAAGCAGCAGAAACGCGCCGCACGCGGCCCGCGCCGCCGCTGGTGGATCTTCGCCGTGTTCGTGCTGATCCTCGCGGTGACCTCAGCGGTGATCGTGCTGGTCGGCCGGCGGCCCGCCCACGACGCCGCGCCGCCCGACCCGACGTCGGTGCCCGACGTCGCCCCGGTCGACCTGGCCCGGCCGTACGCGCACACCCCCGCCGATGTTTGGCCGAAGGGCGTGGACGGCATCACCGCACCCGCCGCGGCCCCCGTCGGTGCCTTCGAGGCCGAGACGGTCGCCGGCGCCTACGCGAAGGTCAGGCAGGCCATCAGCGCCGCGCACCTCGACCCGGCGGTCCTGACCGCGCACGACGGGAAGGCGTTCGCGGCCTTGTTCGCGCCCGACGACCGGGACCAGATCCTCCCGGAGCTGACCAAGAAGCCGACGAAGGAAGGCGGCGGCTTCGCCGCGTACCTCACCGAGATCGCCGACGGCTACCACCTGCTCGACGCGGGCCCGCGCACCTTCGGGACGCTCACCGCGCACGCCGGCGCCAAGCCCGGTGAGCTGGTCGTCGACGCGAAGTACGCGGTTGCCTACGCCTTCGACCACGCTCACCCCAAGCAGCTCATGAGCCCCGCCGAGATCGTCACGTTCGAGCGCCTCGACGAGACCTACGTCCTCCGGAGCGGCTCGGCTTTCGCGACGGCCAGCCAGGGCCTGTGGCTCGACAAGACCACCGGCGCGTACTCATCGGTGGGCTGTGCGGCGGCGAAGGACGGCTACCTGGCGCCGGGCTACGCGAACCCGCCGTCGCCCACGCCGGCGACCGGTGACAAGGACGCGCCCGGCTACTACGACCCGAAGTACCCGGTGCCCACCCTCGACGGCTGCCCGGACTGAGATCCGGCCCACACCCGATGCACAGGCTGGACTGCACAGTTAGACTGTGTACATGGGCGAAGTACCTCCGCACGTCGCCGAGAGCGCCGGCTGGATCCGCGGGGTCGTCGGGCAGCTGCACCGGCGGCTGCGCCAGGTCGACAACGCGGGGATCCTGACGCCCTCGCAGTCCGCCGTGCTGAACCGGCTCCACCGCGAAGGCCCGGCCACGCAGGGTGAGCTCGCCGCTGCCGAGCACGTTCGGCAGCAGTCGATGGCCGCCACCCTCGGCGTCCTCGACGAGCTCGGCTACCTCGACCGCACGCCCGATCCGGCCGACCGGCGCCGCGTGGTGATCAGCCTCTCCGCCGCCGGCACCGACACCGTGCGCGGCATTCAGCAGCACCGCGACGAGTGGCTGGCCCACGCCCTGCTGGACGAGCTGTCCCCCGCCGAGCTCGACGCCGTCACCCGCGCGCTGCCGCTGCTGCAGCGCATCGCCCAACGCTGAACCCGGCCGGCCCGCGCAAAACAAGGAGTTCCTCACGCGCACCGTCACCGCTCCCGCCAAGTTCGGCGCCCGCCTGGTCACCCCGCTGGTGGCCGGCGCGGTGCTCAACCCGATCAACTCCACGCTGATCGCCGTCGCGCTCGTGCCGATCGGGCAGAGCTTCGGCGCCGGCCCCGGCCAGACCGCCTGGCTGATCTCGGCGCTGTACCTGGCCACCGCGGTCGGGCAGCCGGTGGTCGGGCTGCTGGTGGACCGCCACGGCGCCCGCCGCGTCCTGCTCGGCGGTGCGACCCTGGTGATCATCGCCGGCATCGCGGGCATGATCCCGATTTCGGTGGGCTGGCTGACCGGGGTTCGCGTCGTGCTCGGCCTGGGCACGTGCGCCGGGTTCCCGGCCGCGATGGCCGTGCTGCGCCACCACGCCGAGGCGAGCGGCCAGGGCGTGCCCGCCCGCGTGCTGTCGGTGCTGTCGATGTCCGCGCAGACGGTGATGGTGATCGGCCCGACGCTGGGCGGGCTGCTGATCGGGCTCTTCGGCTGGCCCGCGATCTTCGCGGTGAACATCCCGCTCGCCGGGCTGTCGCTGGTGCTGGCGCTGCTGTGGGTGCCGAAGGACGACCGCGGCGAACGCACCGCCACCCGGATCGACGTGCTCGGCATCGCGCTGTTCTCCGCGACCCTGCTCGCGCTGCTGTTCTTCCTGATGGACCCCGGCGCCGAGGCCTGGCTGCTCGCCGTCGTCGCCGCCTTCGGGACCGCCTTCACGCTGGTCGAGCTGCGGCGCGACGCCCCCTTCCTCGACCTGCGGGCGCTCGCGGCCAACGGCGCGATCCTGCGCACGTACCTGCGGCAGGCGCTGAGCTTCATGGCCATCTACGCGATCATGTTCGGCTACGTCCAGTGGCTGGAGACCGCCCGGCAGCTGTCCGAGGAAGCCGCCGGGCTGATGCTGCTGCCGATGTCGGGCACCGCGGTCTGCGCCGCGGCGTTTTCCGGGCGCGCGTCCGGCATCAAGGCGCGGCTGGTCACCGTCGCGGTGGCACTGGCCGGCGGTTCGGCGCTGCTCCTGCTCGTCCACGACGGCACCTGGGTCGGCGCGCTGCTCGCCCTGGCCGCGTTGTTCGGCCTGGCCCAGGGCCTGACCAGCGTCGCCAACCAGACGACGCTCTACCGCGAAGCCCCCGCCGAGCAGATGGGCACGGCGAGCGGCCTGTTCCGCACGGCCCAGTACCTCGGCGCGATCGTGGCCTCGACGCTCATCGCCCTCTGCTACAGGTCGCACGCGGACTCGGCGGGGTTGCACCGGCTGGCCGTCGCGCTGGCCGTCATCAGCGGGCTCCTGCTCGTGGTCACCCTCGCCGATCGGGGGCTGCGCACCCGGACCACGTGACCCCCTCTCATCGCCCACTCCGACAACGGCTCGCACGCGGACTCGGCGGGGTTGCACCGGCTGGCCGTCGCGCTGGCCGTCATCAGCGGGCTCCTGCTCGTGGTCACGGTCGCCGACCGGGGGCTGCGCACCCGGACCACGTGACCCTGGTGGCCGACCGCGACCATCGAGGCGCACGATGAACACATGACCCGTGAAGCGCCGGCCCAGGACGTGGACGAAACCCGCCTCGAGGTGGGCAAGCCGAAGGGCTGGGCCGCCGGGATACCCGGCGTCGCCGTGTCGCTCGCGCGCAGCGTGGAACAGATGGGCACCGGCCGGACGATCAAGGCGCTGCGGCTGCTGAACCAGCGCGAAGGCTTCGACTGCCCCGGCTGCGCGTGGCCGGAACCCCGCGAGGTCGACGGCGAGAAGCGCAAGCTGGCCGAGTTCTGCGAAAACGGCGCCAAGGCCGTCGCCGAGGAAGCCACGAAACGGCGGGTGGACCGGGCCTTCTTCGCCGCCCACCCGATCGGGGAGCTCGAAACCAAGACCGACTACTGGCTGGGCCAGCAGGGCCGGATCACCGAGCCGTTCGTGCTGCGCGAAGGTGCGACGCACTACGAGCCGATCTCCTGGGACGACGCGTTCGAGCTGGTCGCGGGCGAGCTCAAGGCGCTGACCGACCCGAACGAGGCGATCTTCTACACCTCCGGCCGCACCAGCAACGAGGCCGCGTTCCTCTACCAGCTGCTGGTGCGCTCCTTCGGCACCAACAACCTGCCGGACTGCTCCAACATGTGCCACGAGTCCTCCGGCGCGGCGCTGTCGGCCACCACCGGCATCGGCAAGGGCTCGGTGAGCCTCGCCGACATCCACCAGGCCGACCTGATCGTCGTCGTCGGGCAGAACCCGGGCACCAACCACCCGCGGATGCTCTCGGCGCTGGAGGAGGCCAAGGGCCGCGGCGCCAAGATCATCGCCGTGAACCCGCTGCCCGAAGCCGGGCTGATGCGCTTCAAGAACCCGCAGAACGTCCGTGGGGTGGTCGGCAAGGGCACGCCGCTGGCCGACGAGTTCGCCCAGGTCCGCCTCGGCGGCGACCTGGCGCTGTTCCAGGCCGTCGGGCACCTGCTGCTGGCCTGGGACGCCGAAGCGCCCGGCGCGATCGTCGACCGCGAGTTCGTCGAGCGGGTCACCGAGGGCTTCGACGACTACGCGAAGCACCTGCGGGAGATCGACTGGACGGAGGTCGAGCGGGCGACCGGCCTGACGCGGGAGCAGATCGAACGCGTCGCGCGGATGATCGCCACGTCCGAGCGGACGATCTACTGCTGGGCGATGGGCCTGACGCAGCACAAGCACGCGGTGCCGACGATCTCGGAGATCGCGAACCTGGCCCTGATGCGCGGGATGATCGGCAAGCCCGGCGCGGGCCTGTGCCCGGTGCGCGGGCACTCGAACGTCCAGGGCGACCGGACGATGGGCATCTGGGAGAAGATGCCGCAGTCGTTCATGGACGCGCTCGCCGCCGAGTTCGGCATCGAGGTCCCGCGCGAGCACGGCCTCGACACCGTCGACGCGATCCGGGCGATGCGAGACGGCCGCGGCAAGGTGTTCTTCGCCGTCGGCGGCAACTTCGCGGCGGCGACGCCGGACTCGGAGCTGACCGGGAAGGCGCTGCGCTCGTGCGCGCTGACCGTGCACGTGTCCACGAAGCTGAACCGGTCGCACGTCGTGCACGGCCGCACCGCGCTGATCCTGCCGACGCTCGGCCGCACCGAACGCGACGTCCAGGCGAGCGGCGAGCAGTTCGTCACGGTCGAGGACTCGATGTCGCAGGTGCACACCTCGCGCGGGCGCCTGCAGCCGGCGAGCGAGCACCTGCTTTCGGAGGTCGCCATCGTCTGCCGGCTGGCCGGGAAGCTGTTCGGCGCGGGCCACGCCGTGCCGTGGCGGACGTTCGAGACCGACTACGACCTGATCCGCGACCGGATTTCGCGGGTCGTGCCCGGCTGTGCCGACTACAACCGCCGCGTCCGCGAGCCGGACGGCTTCGTGCTGCCGCACGCGCCGCGCGACTCCCGCGAGTTCACCGGCACCGCGAACGGCAAGGGCAACTTCACGGTTTCGGCGCTGGAGTACCCGCAGGTCCCCGAGGGCCGGCTGCTGCTGCAGACGATGCGCAGCCACGACCAGTACAACACCACGATCTACGGGCTCTCGGACCGCTACCGCGGCATCGAGAACGCTCGCCGCGTGGTGCTGGTCAACCCGGACGACATCGCCGCACTCGGCCTGGCCGACGGCGCGCTGGTCGACCTGGTCTCCGAATGGCGCGACGACCCGGAACGTCGTGCGCCGGCGTTCCGGGTCGTCGCGTACCCGACCGCGCGCGGCTGCGCGGCGGCGTACTTCCCGGAGGCGAACGCGCTGGTGCCGCTGGACTCGGTGGCGGACAAGTCGAACACGCCGGTTTCGAAGGCGATCGTGGTGCGCCTGGAACCTCAGCCCTGAAAGTCCCGCTGCAGGGTGCCGGCCATGTCCGTGACCACGGCCTGCACGCTGTCGAGCGTCGCGGGCGGGATCAGCGCGGCCTCGGTGCCGCCGTCGGCGAGGGCCAGGCCCAGCACGACGTTCCCGGTCCGCACGGCGGCCCACCGCTCGGAGAACCCGGCCTCGTCGCCGACGCCGGTGGCGAGCCGGACGCCGGAGTGGTCGCCGAGCGCGTCGGTCATCAGCCGGGTGGCCTTGGCGGCGGCCTCGTCCGCGTCGGACTGCGTGAACCGCACCACGGCGATCGTGACGAGCCGGTAGTCCTGCAGGTTGGGCTTCCCGCCGCCGAGGTCGCGGGCGAACAGGCGACGGCAGCTGGTGACCTCGTTGCCGTCGCTGCCGCGGTCCTCGGGGACGACCGTGGTCTCGGCGGCCTTCACCGAGTCGGCCGGGATCTCGACGGTCCCGGGTGCGAGCTGCCCCTGCGCGTTCGGCCCGGGCAGCCGGCAGGCGTCGATCGCGCCCGGGTAGTGCACCGAAGCGGACGCCGACTGGCATCCGGTACAGAGAACGGCTGAAGCGAGGATGGGCAAGATCCACCCACCGCGGGCGACGCTGCTGCGCATAAATTCCGGACTTTCCGTATTCTCTGAAATTGACTTTCCGGATCGTTCACCGATCGGGTGAACTTTCCGGCCGCCACGTGGTCCTGCCCCGCCGACGGTCACCGCACCCTGCCTCACCAGTGCGGCAGCGTCAAGACCAGTGCCCCGGGTGGTCCACCGTGGTCCGGTGGTCCGGCGGGGCCGGCGGCGCCGGTGGAAATTCCGGACGCATTTCAGGTATTCAACGGAAAAACCCGTACTTCACCGTCGATCAATTCACGCAGACGACCCCGCTCGAGGTGATCGGCTCGTCACCGGCCCCCGCCGGAGCGCCGCCGCCGGCGGCCACGCCGGGGCCGTCGTACACCGTCCCGAGCACCACCTCGATGTGCCCGGCCGGCACCGACGCCGACTGCTGCGTCGCCAGCCCGCCCAGCAGCTTCGCCACCTCGGCGCCGCGCTCGGCGAGGTCGGGGCCGAACCGGACCAGTGACGTCCGCCGGGTGCCGGCGTTCTCGGTACCGCCCTGGGTGAACCCGTGCTGGACGAGGAACCCGGCCACGCGGGCCGCGAGGCCCTTCCGCGGGCTCGCGTTGGACACGTCGACGGTGACCGGGGCCGCAGCCGGCTTGGCCGGGCCCGCGGTCCCGATCAGGCTCGCCACGAAGGCCTTCACCGCGTCCGGGTCGACCCGGACCGCGGTGGCACGCGGGTTGTCCGGGTCGTAGCGGTAGTCCACGTTCACCACGGGGATCGTCGCGAACTGGATCCCGCCGCCGCTGACCCCACGCATCTGGGCGACGAAGTCGAGCAGGTTCCACGAGTCGTCCAGCACCACCGAGCGCTTCACCGCGTCGATCAGGTCCGACAGCTTCCCCGGGTCGGCCAGCGTGCCCGCCGACAGCACCTGCCTGGCCAGCCCGGCGAGGAACACCTGCTGGCGCCGGACGCGGGCGAAGTCGGTGCCCGGGAGGCCGTCGCGCTGCCGGACGAAGGCGAGCGCGTCCGCACCCGAGACGCGCTGCGGCCCGGCCTGGAAGTCCGCGCCGGAGTCCTTGTCCTTGGTGGCGTTCTTCAGGCAGACCTCGACGCCGCCGACGGCCTTGCTGATCTCGTAGAAGCTGAGCAGGTTGACCTCGGCGAAGTGGTCGATCTTCACGCCGGTGAGGTCTTCGACCGCCTGGCGCGTCGCGCGCCGCCCGGCGGTGAGGGCGGCCTGGTCGATCTTCGCCTTGTCGGTC
Source organism: Amycolatopsis sp. NPDC051045 (assembly GCF_040682955.1). Taxonomy (NCBI): domain Bacteria; kingdom Bacillati; phylum Actinomycetota; class Actinomycetes; order Pseudonocardiales; family Pseudonocardiaceae; genus Amycolatopsis; species Amycolatopsis sp. NPDC051045. The sequence goes on along the minus strand of NZ_JBFBCC010000005.1, from coordinate 216,860 downwards.
TCCCCCTCCTTGCGCAACCGCCCCGCTTCGCCCGCCTTCGCCCGCCCGAACGCGGCGTTGATCTTCCCCTTCCCGCCCGGCATCGACACGTAGCTGTCCCGCGGGATGGAAAACGCTTTCACCTCTTTCGTGCCGTTCGGGATCCGCAGCACGATCAGGGTGTCGGTGAGGTCGTCGCCGTTGGCGCCGGCCCGCAGCTCACGCAGCAATTCCGGCGCCAGCGGGTTGCCTTGGTTGTCGCTGCGGGCGTCCCGGCCGACGAGGAGGATGTCGAGCGAGCCGTCAGCGGGCTGTTCCCCCGGCCGGGTCTCGCCGTCCGGGTCGATCACCCTGTCGCGCGTCACCCCGTCGAGGGCGTGAAGGTTCGCGTAGCCGTACGCCGTGCCGCCGAACACGATCATGGCCAGCCCGGCGACGGCCATCTTCCCCAGTGGATGCACGCCTCCTCGACGCCCGAGCACGGGCATCCGCTGCACGAGTGAGCGGAGTCACATCCGCAGGTGCGAGGCTCCGTTGAGGTCGAGGATCGTCCCGGAGGCCCAGGTCGCTTCGGCGGAAGCCAGGTACACCACGGCCGCGGCGACCTCCTCGGGCGTGCCGACCCGGCCGAACGGGCTCTGCGCGCGCAGGGCGTCGTCGATCCGGTCGGCCACGCGCTCGGTGGCGGTGAAGCCGGGAGCGACCGACGTCACGGAGATCCCGTGGGGCGCGAGGGAGACGGCGAGCGACTGGCCGAACGCGTGCAGTGCGGCCTTGCTCGCCCCGTACGCCGGGTGGTCGGGCTCGCCCCGGAACGCCCCGCGCGAGCCGATGTTGACGATCCGGCCCGGCGCGCCGCGCCCGATCAGGTGCCGGGCGACGCAGTAGCTCAGGTTCGCCGCGCCCACGAGGTTGACGTCGAGGGTGTGCCGCCAGATCCGCTGCCAGTCCGCATAGGACACCGAGGCGACCGGGTGCGCGGTGCCGGCCGACGTGGCGACGGCGGCGTTGTTGACCAGCACGTCGACCCCGCCCAGCCCGGCTTCGGCCGCGTCGGCGATGCGCCGCGCCGCCTCGGGGTCGGCGAGGTCGCCGCCGATCAGCACGTGCCCCGCGCCGGGCAGCGCGGCCAGGGTCTCCTCGGCGTCGGCGGCGCGGTGTCCGTAGTGGACGGCGATGCGGTGGCCGCGCGCCGCGAACGCGGTGGCCACCGCCCGCCCGATGCCCCGGGAAGCGCCGGTGACGAGAACGCCGTTGCTCATCCGAACAACTGCACCAGCTTCAGGAACAGCTGGTACACGCCGTAGCCGAAGGGCAGCACGACCCACGCCCAGGCCAGCACGATCAGCGGCACGCGGTTCGGCCGGGTTTCCTGTTCCGCCATCACGCCTCACTCCTCGCGGCCGTGCCCGCCGGCACCGGCTCGTGGTACTTCTCCCGCACCGGCCGCACCAGTTCGTTGGCCACGAAGCCGACCACGAGCAGGCCGATCATGATGTAGAACGACGTCGTGTACAGGTCGGGACCGGACTTGCCCGCCGCCTTCTCGCTGTCGGCGATCCGGTTGACGATCAGCGGGCCGAGCACCCCGGCCACCGACCACGCCGTGAGCAGCCTGCCGTGGATCGCGCCGACCTGGTAGGTGCCGAAGAGGTCCTTCAGGTACGCCGGGACCGTCGCGAAACCGCCGCCGTAGAACGACAGGATCACCATCGCGCACAGGATGAACACGAGCTTCGACGAGTTCTGCGTCAGCGCGATCACCAGGTACAGCACCGCGCCGACCCCGAGGTAGGTGCGGTAGATGTTCTTGCGGCCGACGAGGTCCGAAGTGGACGACCAGACGAACCGGCCGAGCATGTTGCACAGCGACAGCAGCGCGACGAACCCGGCCGCCGAGGCCACGCCCACCGGCGTCGACGTGCCCTTGAAGAAGTCCTGGATCATCGGCGAAGCCTTCTCCAGGATGCCGATGCCCGCCGTCACGTTGAAGCACAGCACGACCCAGAGGCACCAGAACTGCGGGGTCTTGAGGGCGTTGGCCGCCGACACGTTCGCGGTCGTGATCATGGCGGCGCCGTGGTCGGTCTTCGGCTCCCGGCCCGCGGGCTTCCAGTCGTCGGCCGGGACCCGCACGAGCAGCCAGCCCAGCGACATGAACACCGCGTACACGAGGCCGTGGACGAGGAACGCCGTCGCGATCGTCCCCGCGTCCGGCGCGGTGCCGAGCATCGACGACGACCACGGCGAAGCGATCAGCGCGCCGCCGCCGAAGCCCATGATCGCGATCCCGGTGGCCATGCCCGGCCGGTCCGGGAACCACTTGATCAGCGTCGACACCGGCGAGATGTAGCCGATGCCGAGCCCGACCCCGCCGATGCCGCCGTAGCCGAGGACGACCAGCCAGAACTGCCCGGTCGCCACCCCGAGCGCGGAGACGAGGAAGCCGCTGGCGAAGCAGCACATCGACACGAACATCGCCCAGCGAGGGCCGTTGCGCTCGACGAGCGTGCCGCCGAAGGCCGCGGACAGCCCGAGCATGACGATGCCGAGCTGGAACGGCAGCGAGCTCTGCGTACCGTTGAGGTGCATCGTCTTCTCGAGCGGGGTCTTGAAGACGCTCCACGCGTAAGCCTGCCCGATCGACAGGTGCACCGAGAGGGCCGCCGGCGGCACCAGCCAGCGCGTCCAGCCCGGCGGCGCCACGATCCGGGATCGGTCCAGGAAGCCGAGAGCCATCGGTTCCCTCCGTATTCTGGGGATGATGGAGGGAATGTATTACTAAATACCCGGTGTTGCACCATGCGAGTGTCAAACTTCCGGGACGGGAAAGGTGCAGGCGATGGGCAGGGTGACCGTGCGCAGGCCGGTACGGCGGATCTCCGCGACCGGGGACCGGCGCCGCCCCGACGCACTGGCGGCCGAAGAGCCCCTCGAGCTGCGGGTCGGCGGCAAGGCGCTGGCCGTCACCATGCGCACGCCGGGGCACGACGTCGAGCTGGCCCACGGGTTCCTGCTGTCCGAGGGCGTGATCGGCGGCCGCGAGGACGTGTCGGTCGCCCGCTACTGCGACGGCGTCGACGACCAGGGCCGCAACACCTACAACGTGCTGGACATCGCGCTGGCCGACGGCGTCCCGCCCCCGGACACCGGCGTGGAGCGCAACTTCTACACCACCTCGTCGTGCGGGGTCTGCGGCAAGGCCGCGCTGGACGCGGTCAAGCTCCGCACGCGCTTCTCCCCCGCCGAGGCCGCCTTCGCGGTGAAGAGCGAGACCCTGTCCGGCCTGCCGGATGTGCTGCGCACCCGCCAGAAGGTGTTCGCCAGCACCGGCGGCCTCCACGCGGCGGCGCTGTTCACCCCGGACGGCGAGCTCGACGTCGTCCGCGAGGACGTCGGACGGCACAACGCGGTGGACAAGGTGCTCGGCTGGGCCGTTCTCGCAGGACGCGTGCCGGCGCCCGGGTACGGCCTGCTGGTGTCCGGGCGTGCGTCGTTCGAGCTGGTCCAGAAGGCCGCGATGGCCGGTATCGGGCTGCTGGCCGCGGTGTCCGCGCCGTCGTCACTGGCCGTCGAGCTGGCCGAGGAGAACGGCATGACGCTGATCGGCTTCCTGCGCGGCGACTCGATGAACCTCTACACCGGTGACCACCGCTTGCTCACCTAAGCCTGCTCAATGGGGCAGCACCTTCGCCACGGCCAGGATTCCGTAGATCAGCGCGGCCAGGATCAGCACGATCATCGCGATCAGGACGAGCAGCGTCACGCAGCCGACGATGCCGTCCCGTTTGCGCATAGCGTCAGCCTAGACCGAGGCGACCCAGTTGCCGTGGAAGCCGTGGGGCACGCGGTCCGGCAGGTGGATCGCCGCCACGGTTTCCAGCGTGCCCGCGTCCAGGATCGTCAGGTCGCTGCGCTGCGTCGCCGGGTCGAAGACGAAACCCAGCAGGACGCCGTCGTCCTCGGCCGCTTCGTCGTGGCGAGGCACGAAGACGAACTCGCCGGGCTGCCGTCCGCCGCCGAACACGCGCTCGTCCCGTGAACCGGTGTGGAAGTCGTGCTTGAACAGCGAGCCGCCGGGTTGCGCGCCGTCGTCGGCCGACATCGTGTAGCCGTAGCGGTGGCGGTGGCCGACGAGCCGGTCGTCGACGCGGGGGAACTCCTGGCCGCGGTCGTCGAGCCGGTCCTCCAGGACCTTGCCCGCGACGAGGTCGACGGTCCAGCGGTCCAGGGTGGGGCCGCCCTCGTCCGGGCCGTGGAGCTCGCGGTCGAACATCCGCGGGTGGCGGACGACGTCGAGCACGACGCTGTCGTCCGACCCACCACTGTCGTAGGCGTTGAGGGGGTGGAAGACGTAGCACGGCTCGACGTCGAACCACCGGACGTCCCGGCTGCCGCCTTCGCGCGGCATGACCCCGATCCGCGCCGGGTACTTCGGGTCCCAGCGGTACGGCAGGCCGCCGTTCGCGCCGATCTTGCGGGCCATCATCGCGGTCACCGGGTCCGGCACCCGGACCTTGCCGACCATGGCCGACACCACCAGCTTCGCCGGCGTGCGCAAGGCAGCCGGCACGCCGGTGGCGACCGCCATCCCGGCGTTGAACGTGACCGGCAGGTCGTAGAACACGACGTGCTTCTCGGTCAGCGAGAAGTCGTGCATCATCGGCGACCCGGTGACCTCGACGTCGACCGTGCGGCGGGCGCGGCCGCCGGTGTCGATCACCGAGTACTGGACCTTGTTGCCCATGCCGAAGAAGTACGAGACGGCGTGCAGCTCACCGGTGCGCGGGTCGCGCTTGGGGTGGGCGGTGTAGCCGCCGGGGAGCGTGCCGTCGAAGTCGCAGCGGCCGACGGTGTCGAGCTCGTCGGTCAGCTCGTAGATCGGCGCGCCCGCCTCGACCAGGGCGAGGGTCTTGCCCGCGTGAGCGATGACGTTGGTGTTGGCGCCGAGCGCGTCCAGCCCGCAGAACCGGCTCGCGTCCTCGCCGTTCAGCGCCGCCGTGACGGCGGGGTTGCGCACCCACCGGTTGCGGTACCACTCGGCCTGGCCGTCGCGCAGGCGCACGCCGTGGACCATGCCGTCGCCCATGAACCAGTGGTAGGCCGCCGGGTCCACTTCGGACAGCGGATTGGGGCCGTTGCGCAGGTACCGGCCGTCGAGGAACTCCGGGATCCGCCCGGTGACGGCGAGCTCGGTGATCGTGTGCTCCCGGCTGACCGGGGCGAAGTTTCCTTCGAGGAACTTGTTGCCCATGCGACCCCTCCACGGATTTATAACTTGGTTATGCATACAGGTATAACAGGGTTATGGGATACTGGCAAGCATGAGCCCGAAACCGCGCGCGACGGACGTCAAGGCCCGGCTCGTCGAGGCCGCCATCCGGCTGCTCGACGAGAGCGGGCCCGAAGCCCTGCAGGCCCGCAAGCTCGCGGCCGAGGTCGGCGCCTCGACGATGGCGGTGTACACCCACTTCGGCGGCATGGCCGCGCTGGTCGACGAGGTCGCGCGCGCCGGCTACGTGCGGCTGTCGGAGTGGCTGGCCGAGGTCGGGGAAACCGGCGACCCGGTGGCGGACATCTTCAGCCTGGCCCGCACCTACCGGCAGGCGGTCGCCGAGCAGCCGCAGCTGTTCGCGGTGACGTTCGGCCAGTCCGCGCCCGGCGGCAAGCGGGCGACGCTCTCCGACCTCACGACCGAGGAAGGCCGCGAAGCCGCTCAGGAGGGGCTGGAGGCGTTCACCCACATCGTCCGCGCGACCGAGCGGGCCATCGAAGCCGGCCGGTTCCGGGCCGCGGACGAGTACCAGGCCGCCGCCCAGCTGTGGAGCGCGCTGCACGGGTTCGTCACACTGGAGGCGTCCGGCCACTTCGGCCCCGGCGAACAGGGCATAGACCACATTTTGATCCCCCTCGGGATCACGATGGCGGTGGGTCTCGGGGACACTGTGGAGCGGGCCGAACGCTCGGCCGAAACCGCGAAGGCGGCTTGGCGGGCGAGGACCGGAAACGCCGGGCAGGTCGGGAACGACTAACCCGGTGTGCAAGGGCGCGAGGGGAACGCGGAGCGGGTGCGCGGCGTCCTAATGAGGGGCAAGGGGGACGGAGACAGGTGAACGAGGAAAACGGGGAGGCGGAGCCCTCCGGGGCGGTCGTCGAGGCGGTCCAGGGCGCCCGGCGGTGGCTGAGCCGCCGTTCGGTGCTGATCGCGGGTGCGTCCGGGCTGGCCGTGACCGGCCTGGCCGTCGGCACCGCGACCGGCAAGCTGCCGTTCAGCCAGGCCCTGCAGCGCACGCTCGGCGTGACGTCGTCGAACCCGACGACCCAGCTGGGCAGCACCCGCGTCGAGCGCGTCTACTCCGCGGCCCGCGGCCGGATGGTCGACCTGGTGTTCATCCTGCCGTCGAAGACCCCACCGCGCGGGCTGCCGATGTCGCTCATGCTGCACGGCCTGCACGGCAACGCCCGCAGCGCGGCCCCGACCGGCACGCTCAAGCAGCTCGCCAGCGACGTCGCCCGCAAGGCGGTCCCGGCGTTCGGCTTCGTCGCCGTCGACGGCGGCGACAACTACTGGCACCAGGTCCACCCGGGCGACGACCCGATGGCGATGCTGCTGGAGGAGGTCCCGCAGTGGCTGCGGGCCCGCGGCTTCGCCGGCCCCACCGGGCTGCCGTTCGCCTGCACGGGCGCGTCGATGGGCGGGTTCGGCGCGCTGGTGTACACGCGCCGCCGGGTCGAGCGGCGCCAGCCGCCCGCCGCCGTCGCGACGCTGGCCCCGGCGCTGATCACGTCGTGGCCGGAGATGGCCAAGCGCCACATCTTCACCGGCATCCAGGACTGGACGGCGCTCGACCCGCTGCGGCACATCGACGAGACCAAGGGCGTGGCCAACGGCGTCTGGTGCGGCACCGAGGACTCGTTCATCACCGGCGTCCGCCGTTACATCGACGCCGCCCGCCCGGCGGTCGCGCACACGGCGCACGGCAAGCACGGCGACCCGTTCAACCGGACGGTGGTGCCGAGCTTGGTCAGCTTCCTCGGCAAGCACGTCCCCCGCGCCGACTGAGCCCGTCCCCGAAGGGCCGGGTCGTGAGCCGGGCCGCTCAGCGGGCGAAGTGGACCCGGGTCGTCGTGCGGCCCGGGACCCAATACGTGCGGACCAGGTCGGCCAGCCGGTTCACCAGCAGGAGGCCGCGCCCGCCCGGCGTCATGGCCGACGGCGGGATGCGGCCGGCCAGCGGCTCGGCGATCGTCCCGTCGTCGGTCACTTCGGCGACCACCTGCGACGGCTCCGCCCACAGCCGCAGCAAGCCGGTGCCGCCGCCGTAGAGCACGCTGTTCGTCGCCAGCTCGGCGATCGCCAGCGCGAAGTCGTCCCGCCGCGGACGGCGCAGGCCGTGCCGGGCGGCCCAGATCTCCGTGAAGCCGCGCAACGAAGCCAGCTGCCCGATGTCGAATCCGCGCTCGACCGCGCCCCACGGCGGCTCGAGCGGCCGGGTGAAGTCCGCGCGCACGCCGTCGGGATCGAAGCGCGGGCTGATGAACGGCCCGGCCAGGCCCCACAGCTCGGGATGGGTGCGCTCGGCGTCGGCCAGGATCGGCGGCGGCAGCGCCCCGACGTCGTACGGGCAGAGCACCGCCAGGTCACGTCCGGCGAAGGCGTTGTTGATGAGTGCTTCGTGCACCACGCACGCCGGGTACTCGGAGTCCGTGCGGCCGGCCCAGATCGGCTCGCCCACGATGCGCACCGGGCCGGCGTGTTCACCGGCGAAAGCGTGCAGCACCAACGGCAGGATGGCGCCGGGATTGCGGCCCGCCCGCTGCATGTCGAGCAACCGCACGTCGTTCGCCCGGCCTTCCAGGGCCTTCTCGATCAGCAGCAGGTTGCGGCCGGGAACGGCGACGGCCGCGGGCTCGCCCCGGTCGAGACCTTCCAGCAGGAACGGAATGACACCGTCGAGGTACTCGGTGTCACCGCGATAGAAGAGTGCCGGATGCCGGAACGGTCTGAGGGCATCTACCACGGGATTGTCTTACCCCGCCGCCGGTGACCGCAAACCCCTCCGGACGGCGGAGTTCACTCGACCCAACGGCCGACGACCGAAATCAGCCAGAAGCCGACCATGGTCGCGACCGCGAACAGGAGCACCCAGTTGAACAGCTGACGCCGCTCGGTCACGCCGCGCGCCTGCCACAGCCCGTACGCGGCGACGACGAACAACGGCACGGGGATCAGCGGCAACGGCGACAGCCGGGCCACCACAGCCACGACGCACGTGCCGGTGAACACGGCCAGCATGCCCATCAGCACGCGATTCAGCCACGGGTACCGGTCGGCGACGGACACGATCACGCGTTCGCTCAGCTCACGGAACCCCAGGACCCGGCCGGCCGGGACGGTCCCGGCGGGTTCCGGGGCCGGCGGTGGCGGCGCTTGCACACCACCACCGGGAGCGGCCCCGGAACCCGGGAAGGAGTCAGCAGTCATTCAGCTTTCCTGTCGGGTCTCCGGGCCGGGTGACCCGGAGACGCCCGGCCTCAGGCCGACTTCTCGCCGCGCTCGCTGCGCGTGCGCCGAGTCGGCTGCCGGGCGACGATCGTCGGGTTCACGTTCTCCCGGACGGTCTGCTCGGTGATGACGACCTTCGCCACGTCGTCGCGGCTCGGGATGTCGTACATGACCGGCTGCAGCACCTCTTCCATGATGGCGCGCAGCCCGCGGGCACCCGTGCCCCGCAGGACCGCCTGGTCGGCGATGGCCTCGAGCGCGGTCTTGGTGAACTCGAGCTCGACGTTGTCCATCTCGAAGAGCTTCTTGTACTGCTTCACCAGGGCGTTGCGCGGCTGGGTGAGGATGCTGACCAGCGATTCCTTGTCCAGGTGGCTGACCGTCGCCACGACCGGGAGCCGGCCGATGAACTCCGGGATCAGCCCGAACTTGATCAGGTCCTCGGGCATGGTGTCGGAGAAGACGTCGCTTTCCTCGATCTCGGACTTGGTGCGGATCTCCGCGCCGAAGCCGAGGCCGCGCTTGCCGACCCGCTCGTTGATGATCTTCTCCAGCCCGGCGAACGCGCCGGCCACGATGAACAGCACGTTCGTCGTGTCGATCTGGATGAACTCCTGGTGGGGGTGCTTGCGGCCGCCCTGCGGCGGGACCGAAGCGGTGGTGCCCTCGAGGATCTTCAGCAGTGCCTGCTGAACACCCTCGCCGGAGACGTCCCGGGTGATCGAGGGGTTCTCGCTCTTCCGGGCGATCTTGTCGACCTCGTCGATGTAGATGATCCCGGTCTCGGCCCGCTTGACGTCGTAGTCCGCCGCCTGGATGAGCTTGAGCAGGATGTTTTCGACGTCCTCGCCGACGTAGCCGGCCTCGGTCAGCGCCGTGGCGTCCGCGATCGCGAACGGCACGTTCAGCAGCTTCGCGAGCGTCTGCGCCAGGTAGGTCTTGCCACACCCGGTGGGGCCGAGCATCAGGATGTTCGACTTGGCGAGCTCGACCGACTCCTCCTTGGAGTCCTTCGGTCCGGCCTTGTCGTCCGCCTGGATCCGCTTGTAGTGGTTGTAGACCGCTACCGCGAGGGTCCGCTTGGCGTCCTCCTGCCCGATGATGTACTGCTCGAGGAACTCGTGGATGTCGGCGGGCTTGGGCAGCTCGTCGAGCTTCACGTCGCCGGCCTCGGCCAGCTCCTCCTCGATGATCTCATTGCAGAGGTCGATGCACTCATCGCAGATGTAGACCCCGGGGCCGGCAATGAGCTTCTTCACCTGCTTCTGGCTCTTCCCGCAGAAAGAACACTTCAGCAGGTCTCCGCCGTCACCGATCCGTGCCATGGCCGTTGACCTCGTCCCCTCCGGCGCGGGTTTCCGCGCCTGACTGTGTTGCGACGGTGCGACCCCCGGTCACGTGGACCGAGCGGAGCCCCACACATTGCCACTGACGGTACTCGTCCGATGCCGCGGGCGGGAACACCCACGAGTTCCGGGAGCACGTCAGAGGACGACCCTAAACCAGGATGCCGGTGTGTGTCGTCTTCTCGACACACACCGGCCCGGCGGATCTACAGCGCCGACGCCTTCCGGTACGGCAGCACCTCGTCGATGATGCCGTACGTCTTGGCCTCCTCGGCGGTCAGGATCTTGTCCCGCTCGATGTCCGTGCGGATCTGATCCGGGTCCTTGCCGGTGTGCTTGCCGAGGATGACCTCCATCTGGCGGCGCACCCGCTGGATCTCGTTCGCCTGGATCTCCAGGTCGGAGACCTGGCCGTAGGTGCCCTCGGTGGCGGGCTGGTGGATCAGCACGCGCGAGTTCGGCAGCGCGTAGCGCTTGCCCGGCGTGCCGGCCGCCAGCAGCACGGCGGCCGCGGAGGCGGCCTGGCCGAGGCAGTAGGTCTGGATGTCCGGGCGGACGAACTGCATGGTGTCGTAGATCGCCATCAACGAGGTGAACGAGCCACCCGGCGAGTTGATGTAGATCAGGATGTCGCGGTCCGGGTCCTCGTGCTCGAGGTGCAGCAGCTGGGCCATCACGTCGTTGGCCGACGCGTCGTCCACCTGCACGCCGAGGAAGATGACGCGCTCTTCGTACAGCTTGTTGTACGGGTTCGACTCCTTGACGCCGTAGCTGGTGCGCTCGACGTACGACGGCAGGATGTACCGCGACTGGGGGATGTTCGGGGCCCGGAAGTCACCCGGGAGCCTGAAGTTGCTCATCGAAAGTCTCCTTGGTGCTTCGCGCTCAGCGGGAGCCCGCACGGGCGATGTCGGCGGTGAGGACGTGGTCCACGAACCCGTAGTCCTTCGCCTCCTGCGCGGTGAACCAGCGGTCGCGGTCGCCGTCCGCGATGATCTGCTCGACCGTCTGCCCGGTCTGGTCCGCGGTGATCTTGGCCAGTTCCTGCTTCCACTTGTTGAAGAGGTCGGCCTGGATCGCGATGTCCGACGCCGTCCCGCCCACACCGGCCGACGGCTGGTGCATCAGGATCCGGGCGTGCGGCAGCGAGTAGCGCTTGCCCGGCGTGCCCGAGGAGAGCAGGAACTGCCCCATCGAGGCCGCCATGCCCATCGCGTAGGTCGCGACGTCCGGGCGGATCAGCTGCATGGTGTCGTAGATGGCGAACCCGGCGGTGACCGAGCCACCCGGCGAGTTGATGTAGAAGCGGATGTCGGACTCGGCGTCGTCGGCGTCGAGCAGCAACAGCTGCGCGGTGATGCGGTTGGCGATCTCGTCGTTGACCTCGGAACCGAGGACGACGATGCGCTCCTGGAGCAATCGCTCGAACACCGAGTCGGTGAGGGTGAGCCCTGCGGTGCCGGTCCGCGCCTCGGGCGTGTGCTGCGTCACGTCTGCCTGCCTTTTCGCCGGCAGCGGCCCAGTGCTGACGGCCGCCGCTGTCGTTTCAGATGCTTGAGATCTTGTATCCGACCCTAACGAACTTGGGCGGCGCAGAATGCCTGACACCGCCCAAGTTCGCTCACAGCTTCACTCCGCCGGAGTCTTCGCCGTTTCGTCGGTGACCTGCGTCTCTTCCGATGCCGCGTCGGCGGCCGGCTCGTCGCTGCCGAACAGCTCCGAAAGGTCGACCGCGGCACCCGAGCCGTCGGTCACGGTCGTCTTCCGGACGACCGAGGCGAGGGCCTTGCCGCGCCGCACGTCGGCGTAGATCGCGGTCAGCTGGCCCGACTGCTGGGCGCGCTGGACGTACTCGTCCGGGCTGATCCCGAAGCGCTGGGCCTGGTAGATGATCCGCTCGGTGAGCTCGCCGTCGTTGACCGAAACCTCTTCCTTGTCGGCGATGGTGTCCAGCAGCAGCTGCGTGCGGACGGCCTTCTCCGACTCGGTGCGGGTCTCCGCGTCGAACTCTTCGAGCGTGCGGCCTTCGGCCTCGAGGGCCTGCGCGAACTGGGCCTCGTCGTGGTCGAACGGGTGGATCGCGTCGTGCTTGCGGTTCTCGATCTCGGAGTCGAGAACCTTCTCCGGGATCGGCACCTCGGTGCGCTCCAGGAGCTCCTCGAGCACCTTGTCGCGGGCCTGGACGCCCTGCTGCATCTTCTTGACGCGGCCGAGCCGCTCGCGCAGGTCGTTCTTGAGCTCCTCGATCGTGTCGAACTCGCTCGCCATCTGAGCGAACTCGTCGTCGGCCTCGGGCAGCTCGCGCGTCTTGACCGACTGGACGGTCACGGTCACCTCGGCGTCCTTGCCGGCGTGGTCACCGGCGACGAGCTGGGTGGTGAACGTCTTCGACTCCCCGGCCGAGGCCCCGACGATCGCCTCGTCGATGCCGTCGACGAGCTGGCCGGAGCCGATCTCGTAGGACAGCCCGGTGGTGCTCGCCTCCTCGACGACCTGGCCGTCGACGGTCGCGGACAGATCGATCGAGACGAAGTCGCCGGTCTCGGCCGGGCGCTCGACGCCGGTCAGCGTGCCGAAGCGGGCGCGCAGCTCGTCGAGCTGCTCGTCCACCTCCGCGTCGGTCAGCTCGACGTCGTCGACGGTGATCGCGAAGCCTTCGAGGTCGGGCAGCTCGATCTCCGGGCGCACGTCGACCTCGGCGGTGAACTCGAGCACGTCGCGGTCCTCGAGCTTCGTCACGTCGAACTCGGGGTTGCCGAGCGTGCGGACCTCGTTGGCGCGGACGGCCTCGATGTACTTCGCCGGGATGGCCTCGTTGACGACCTCGTCGAGCACCGGGCCACGCCCGATCCGGCTTTCCAGGACGCGAGCGGGCGCCTTGCCGGGCCGGAAGCCCGGGATGCGCACCTGCTGGGCGATCTTGCGGTAGGCGCGGTCGAAGTTCGGCTTGAGCTCGTCGAACGGCACCTCGACATTGATCTTGACTCGCGTCGGGCTCAGCTGCTCGACGGTGCTCTTCAAGGTCTTCTCCTCGAGCGGTAACGATTGTGGTGGACAATCCTGCGGAAATGGCCCCGGTCACGTGCAGGCCGGGACGTCCGAGTCTAGGCCAGTGGCCTGCGCCACCGGGGCGGGGGCCACCTGCGCGGTCAGGGGCCCAGCATCCGGCCGATCACCCAGCGCATCTGACCGCTCGCGTGCGCCACCGACCCGCTGGGCTGCACCAGGTGGGAGAGCAGCAGCCGGACGAAGGCCTCGACCGCGACCGTCCACTCCGAAAGGGTCAGCCCGGCCTCCGGGTAGCACCGCGCGAACAGGGCGGCCACGGCGTCGACCGAACGCTCGAGCACGCCCTCGGGCCGGGTGGTGAGCAGCGGGAGGAAGTCGTCCCGGCCGCCCTGGGGGCAACCGAGCGCGGTCAGCAGCAGCGGGTTGGTCCTGGCGGCTTCGAGGGTCTGGCGGAACGCCGCGGTGACGCCGTCGGCCGGGCGGCCGGGGTGGGCGGCGACGACCTCGGCCACGCGCTCGGCGAAGCGCTCGGTTTCGCGCAGCAGCAACGCCTCGGCCAGCTCGGCCTTGGAGCCGAGTTCGTTGTAGACGGTCTGCCTGCTGACGCCGACGTGCGCGGCCAGCTTGCCCATCGTCACCGCGGTCCAGCCGTCCCCGGCGATGAGAGCGGCGGCCGCGTCCAGCAGCCGGTCCCGGGTGCGCGCCGGGGCGGGATGGGTGACGGCCTTCACAAGGGCAGCTTACCCAGCGCTTGCGTTCGGCTGGCCGGGACCTTTTTTCGAAGCGTGGCACAACGTTTACAAACCCAGCCGGGTTGTCTACGGTGACTCCCGCCTCGCCAGGAGCTTCTCGACCGAGGAGACCGCTCGATGCCCGTCGTCGATACCCCGCCGCGCGGCGCCCGGACGTCCGGATCCCCGTCGCCCGCGGCCGGCGTGCCGGCCCCGCGCTCGGTGCCCTCGCCCCGCATCCCGCTGCCCCGCCTCTCGGTGCCGACACTGCTGTTGTTCGTCGGCGGCGCCGCGCTGTGGGTCACCGCGACCTGGCTGCTGCTGGCCGGGATCGCGCCGCCGGTGTTCACCGTGCCGCTGCACGCGATCGTCACCTTCACGATGTTCACCGTGGTGCACGAATCCGCCCACCACGCCGCAGGCAAGCTGACATGGGTCAACGAGGTGCTCGGCAGGCTGGCGATGCCGTTCGTCGCGGCGTACGCGTCGTTCCCGCTGCTCCGGTTCATCCACAGTGAACACCACCGCAACACGAACGCGGACTCGCACACCGACCCCGACGCGTGGACGTCGCAGGGAGCCTGGTGGTCACTGCCGTTCCGCTGGCTCACCATCGATTTCTGGTACGCGCGGTTCTACACGGTTCGCGTGCGCAGTCGCCCGGCTCCGGAGCGGGCGGAGACCATCGTGCTGCTGTCGCTGGCGTTCGTCGCGGCCGCGACGCTGATCGCCGGCGGCCACGGCCGGGAACTGCTGCTGGGGTACGTGCTGCCGCAGCGGATCGGGCTGGCCGTGCTGGCCTGGTGGTTCGACTGGCTGCCGCACCACGGCCTGCCCGCCGCGAAGCCGCGCGACAAGTTCGGCACCACGCGGGTGCGGGTGGGGCTGGAGTGGCTGATGACGCCGATGATGCTGTACCAGAACTACCACCTGGTGCACCACCTCCACCCCGCCGTGCCGTTCTACCGCTACCTGCGGGCGTGGCAGGACAACCGGGACGCGTACCTGGCCCGCGACGTCCCGATCATCACGGCGTGGGGCCGGGAGCTGACCCCGGCGGAGTACCGCTCGTGGCGGCGGCTGGCCGACGACCTCGGCGACCGGGAGCCCGGCCCGGAGCCGCCCCCGCTCGGGCCGAGCCGGTTCCACCGGCTGCGGGTGCGGGAGGTCCGGCCGCTGACCGCGGACGCCGTCGCGATCACCTTCGACGTCCCGCCGCACCTGGCGCCGGAGTTCCGGTTCAGCCCCGGCCAGCACGTGACGGTCCGCGCGGTGGTCGACGGCCGTCCCGTGCGGCGGACGTACTCGATCTGCGCGCCGGCGGACTCGGGCGAGCTGCGGATCGCGGTGAAGCGGCGACCCGGTGGGGCGTTCTCCGGCTTCGCGGCCACGACGCTGGCCGCGGGCGACGTCCTCGACGTGCTGCCGCCCTCCGGCGCGTTCACGCTCACCCCCGATCCGGCGCGGACCGCGCACTACGTGGCGCTGGCCGCGGGCAGCGGCATCACGCCGGTGCTGTCCATCCTGGTCAGCACGCTCACCGCGGAGCCGCACAGCCGGGCGACGCTGCTGTACGTCAACACTTCGGGCGCGACGACGTTGTTCGCGCCGGAGCTGAGCGAGCTCGCCGAGGGGTTCGGCGGGCGGCTGCACGTCGTCCACTACCGCACCGACGAACGCGACCCGGACCTGCACGCGCACCGGCCCCGGCACTTCGACACGATCGGCGAGGCACTCGCCATCTCCCACGTGCGTTACCAGCGCGGGCGGCTCGACGGGACGCGGCTGCGCGCGCTGCTGCAGAACCGGCTGCACCCGGCGAAGGTCGACGAGTGGTTCCTCTGCGGCCCGCGCGGCCTGCTGGAGATGGCCCGCCGCACCCTCGCCGACGCGGACGTCCCGGAGGAGAACGTCCACTTCGAACTGTTCCGCGGCGCGGCGCCCCTGCGCGACCCGGCGGGCACCGCGGCGAAGGTGGCGGTGACGCTGGGCGGCACGACGACGTGCATCCGGGCCGAAGCCGGGGAGACGGTCCTGGACGCGGCTTTGCGGGCCGGGTTCGAGGTGCCGTACTCGTGCACGGGCGGCGCGTGCGGCACGTGCCGGGCGACGCTGCTGCACGGCCAGGTCGACATGGACGTCCGGTACGCACTGACCGAGGACGACGTCGCGGCGGGCCGGATCCTGACCTGCCGCTCCCGCGCGACGACCCCGCACGTCGCGGTCGACTACGACCGCCGCTGACCCGCCCCGCCCGGCCCCGAACGCCCGGGAGCCCGGGTCAGCCGGTCCGGGCCGGGGCGCCCGAAGGCGGGGTGCCCTGGCCGCCGCCCGGGGCCTGGCCCTGCTGCCCCTGGGCGCCCGCCTCGCCGTCGGTCACCGACGTCGCCGTGGCCGTGGTGCCCGACTCCGTCGCCACCACCGTCACCGTGTCGCCCGTCGCCAGGCCCGTCGCCTGCGCCGACGTGATCGTGTACGTCTTCGAGAACCCGTCGTCGCTCTTCGCGGTCAGCGACGTCGCGCTCAGCTCCGTCACCTCGCCCGTCTGCATGATCTTCGTGACGTAGCCGCCGTTCCCGTCGGAGGACACGTACTCCCCGTGCAGGGCCGCGCCCAGACCGCCGCCCGGCATGCCGCCGGGGCCGCCCGTCATGCCGCCCGGCCCGGCCTGGGCGTCGGTGGACGCCGACGACGAAGCGGCCCAGATCGCCGCTCCCCCGCCGGCCACGATCACCGCCGCGACGGCGCCCGCCGCGATCTTCTTGCCCGGTGACCGGTCCGGCCGCGGGGCCGTGCCCGGTGCGGGCGCCGCGCCCCACGTCTGGTCCGGAGTGGACGGTGCCTGCGGTGTGGTCATGATGGTGCTCCTCAACGAGATCCTTTGGTGTGATCCACGGTGGAGCCGCTCGCTGTGTGCGGACTGTGCCTGCCGTCAGCCGTTCCTGTGACCGGAGGAAGCGGACATCGGCGACGGGGCGGTCACCGCACAGCCGCCTCACAGGCAGCACACAACCCGCACACACAGCGCGGACGGACGCTGGCTCCATGGCCGCGCGAACCGTCCCCTCACGCCCCCGCCGGGGGCGGCTTTCGCTGCGCGCGAAACTGACCGGCTCGATGGTCGTGCTGCTCACCGTGGTGTGCCTGATCGTCGGGGTGGTCAGCGAATTCGCGCTCGACCTCTTCCTCACCCGCCAGGTCGACCAGCAGCTGTCCGCCGCGGCGGAGCGCTCGCTCGTCTTCGCGAGCAACGCCGGGCGCCAGCAGGGCGGCGGCCCGCCGCCGGGCGAGCAGCCCGGCCAGCACCCGCTCGGGCAGAACGTCGGCACGGTCAGCGGCACCTTCTCGGGGCGGGAGCTCGTCCACGACGACAGCATTTCCGAGCACGGCGAGCGCCTGCTCCTCTCGGCGGACCAGCAGGCCGTCATGCTCGCGGTGCCCACCGACGGCAAGCCGCACACGGTGTCCTTCGACGACCTCGGCGAGTACCGCCTGATGGCGCTGCCGGTCGCCGGGACGGCCGACGTCGTGGTCACCGGCCTGCCGATGAAACCGGTCAACGACACGTTGCTCACCGTCGGGCTGATCCTGGCCGGCGTCGCCGCCGCGGGCGTGCTCGGCGCGGCCTTCCTGGGCGCCTTCGCGGTCCGCCGCACGCTGCGCCCGCTCGAGCGCGTCGCGGCCACCGCCGGGCGCGTCACCGAGCTGCCGCTCGACCGCGGTCAGGTGGCGCTGTCCATCCGCGTGCCGGAAGGCGACACCGATCCGCGGACCGAGGTCGGCCAGGTCGGCTCGGCGCTGAACCTGATGCTCGGGCACGTCGCGCAGGCGCTGGAAGCGCGCCAGGACAGCGAAATCCGGGTCCGGCAGTTCGTCGCGGACGCCAGCCACGAGCTGCGCACGCCGCTGGCCGCGATCCGCGGGTACGCCGAACTGGCCGCCCGCGGCAGCGCGCTGGTGCCGCCGGACGTCGCGCATTCGATGGGCCGGATCCAGTCCGAGGCCGTCCGGATGACGACGCTGGTCGAGGACCTGCTGCTGCTCGCCCGGCTCGACGCGGGCCGTCCGCTGGACGTGCGGGAGGTCGATCTCACCCGGCTGGTCGCCGACACGGTCGGCGACGCCCAGGTCGCCGGGCGCGGGCACCGGTGGCTGCTGGAGCTGCCGCCGGACCCGGTCCTCGTGTCCGGCGACGTCCAGCGCCTGCACCAGGTGCTGGCCAACCTGCTGGCGAACGCCCGCACGCACACCCCGCCGGGCACGACGGTGGTGACGGCGCTGACCCGCTCGAAGGACACCCACAGCGCCGTGCTCACGGTGACCGACGACGGCCCCGGCATCGCCCCTGACCTGCTGCCGGACGTCTTCGAACGGTTCGCCCGCGGCGACTCGTCGCGCTCCCGCCAAGCCGGCAGCACCGGGCTCGGGATGGCGATCGCCGCCGCCGTCGTCGTCGCCCACCACGGCACGATCGAGGTGCACAGCCGTCCGGGCCGGACCGAGTTCGCGGTGCGCCTCCCCGTGGCCGTGCCCGCACAGCGAGTGCACAGCATCGGCACACGCCGGTCCCAGCTCGGCACCGGAAGCTGAGCTCATGACCGCTGTGACATCCGGGGCTTCGCCCCGGGCCGGGGACCCTGCCACCCCGAGCCCCCGAGAAGAGGACGCTCTCGCGTCCCGCGAAACCCTTGTGGCCCGTTCGGCACCCGCCCGCTTCTCGTGGCATCGGCCCGCCTTGGCCGTCCTGCTGCTCGGCACCGCCGTGCTCTACCTGTGGGGCCTCGGCGCCTCCGGCTGGGCCAACGCCTTCTACTCCGCGGCCGCGCAGGCGGGCTCGCAGAGCTGGAAGGCCCTGTTCTTCGGTTCCAGCGACGCGGCCAACGCGATCACCGTCGACAAGACGCCGGCCGCGCTGTGGGTGATGGGTCTGTCGGCGCGGCTGTTCGGCGTGAACGCGTGGAGCATCCTGGTGCCGCAGGCGCTGATGGGCGTCGGCTCGGTCTGGCTGCTGTACGCGACCGTCCGCCGCTCGTCCGGCCCGGCGGCCGGGCTCGTCTCGGGCCTGGTGCTGGCGCTGACCCCCGCCGCGGCCCTGATGTTCCGGTTCGACAACCCGGATGCGCTGCTCGTCCTGCTGCTGGTCGCCGGCGCGTACTGCGTGGTGCGGGCGTGCGAGAAGGCGGGCCCGCGCTGGCTCGCGCTGGCCGGCGTCGCGGTCGGCTTCGGGTTCCTGGCGAAGATGCTGCAGGCGTTCCTCGTGCTGCCCGCGTTCGCGGTGGCGTACCTGGTCGCCGCGCCGGTTCCGCTCGGCAAGCGGCTGCTGCACCTGCTCGGCGCGCTCGGCGCGACTGTCGTCTCCGCGGGCTGGTACCTGGTCGTGGTGGCGCTCTGGCCGGCGGCGGACCGGCCGTACATCGGCGGCTCGCAGACGAACTCGCTGTGGGAGCTGGTGTTCGGCTACAACGGCTTCGGCCGGATCACCGGCGACGAGGTGGGCAGCGTCGGCGGCGGCGCCGGCCGCGGCTGGGGCTCGACCGGCCTGACCAGGCTGTTCGGCAGCGAGATGGCGGGCGGAATCGCCTGGCTGCTGCCGGCGGCGCTGCCGGCGCTGGGCGCGGGCCTGTGGTTCACGCGCCGGGCCCCGCGCACGGACGCGTCACGAGCAGCCCTGCTCCTGTGGGGCGGCTGGCTGCTGGTGACGGCGCTGGTGTTCAGCTACATGGGCGGGATCATCCACCCGTACTACACGGTGGCATTGGCCCCGGCCGTGGGTGCGCTGGTGGGTACGGCAGCGGTCCAGCTGTGGCGGCTGCGAGCGAACCCCACCGCATCCGGCCTGCTCAGCGGCGGGGTGGCGCTGACAGCCTTGACGGCGTACCTGCTGCTGGGATCGTCGTGGCAGCCGTGGCTGGCCCCGACGGTGCTGGTGGGCGGCCTGCTGGCGGCGGTGGCCCTGTTCTTCGCGGCGCAGCTGACCCGCTGGGCGGCTTCGACCGTCGCGGCGTTCGCCCTGGTCGTCCTGCTTTCCGGCACGGGCGCGTACACCCTCGCCACAGCGGCGACGCCCCACAGCGGCGCCATCCCGTCGGCCGGGCCTTCCGCCGGCTTCGGCGGTCGCGGTCCAGGCGGTTTCGGCGGCCCCGGCGGCGGTCGTGGCGGTGGCCCGGGTGCGCTGCTGAGCACGACGGCACCCGGTGCTTCCCTCACGGCGTTGCTCCAGCAGGAGGCGTCGAAGTACACGTGGACGGCGGCCACGGTGTTGTCGAACGCGGCGGCGGGCTACCAGCTGGCGAGCGGAGCCCCGGTGATGGCGGTGGGCGGCTTCAACGGCACCGACCCGTACCCGACGCTGGAGCAGTTCCAGCAGTACGTGGCGAACGGGCGGATCCACTACTTCCTCGGCGAAGGCATGACGATGCAGGGCGGCAGCGGCTCGGACGCGGCCCAGCAGATCGCCGAGTGGGTGGCGTCCCGCTACTCGGCATCCACTGTGGACGGTGTAACGGTCTACGACCTGACTGCGACCGTGTGAGACACGACGAAAGCAGGGTGTGACGCCGGTCCGGGCCAGGGCAACCTGGTCAAGGACCGGCTCACTCCGGCACACTGGTGGTGCCCAGGCGAACAGGAGTCCCTGCCGATGACCGAGCCTCACGTACGGCCGGCCCGCTCCGCAGACCTGGAATCGTTCGCCGCAGTCCTCGGTGACCGCGAATTCTTCGACGATCGCTTCGAACGACAGCGGAAAGGCGACGGCAAACTGTTCTTGGCCTGGCTCGGTCCCCAGCCCGCCGGCGCGGTCTACTTGTGGCTCGAGGAGGCCGAGGAGCCGGCCATCCGCGATCACCTGCCGCACGTCCCCCTGATCACGCACCTGGCGGTCCACCGGGGCCTGCGGAGGAACGGGGTCGGCACGGCGCTGGTCGACGCGGCCGAGCGCTGCCTCGTCGAGCAGGGCTTCGACCGAGTCGCACTCGCGGTGCAGACGGACAACCGCTACGCCGCCGGCCTCTACGAGAAGCTCGAATACCGCGATTGGGGTTTCGGCGAGGTGACCTGCTACGCGCGGACGACCTTGCCGGACGGCACGGTCCTGATCGAGCCGGAGCGCTGTTACGTGCGGGTCAAAAACCTGATCCCGGTCACACCCGCGCCCCGGACCGAAGCATGGTCCGTCGGTGCGTCGCACCCGGGTTGAGCCGGACGTCGGCACCGGCCTGAGCCTCCAGCGGAATGCCCAGTGCCTCGACGGCGTGCTCGACACCGAAACCGCCGTGGTGGTCGCGCCGGAGGTCGGTGACCCGCTGCCGCCAGCGCACGCAGTCCTGCTGCCACGCGTGCAGGTACCGCACGCACAGCGCCGGCGTGATCAGTTCGCTGCGGCCGATCGCCGCCCGCAGGGAGTCGACCATCCGCGCCTGCTGGCCCGCCTCGATCGGCGCCGACCGCACCAGCTTGATGGTGTCCCGGATGATCCGGCGCCGGTCGGCGAGGAACTCCCGCCAGTACGGCCGGTCGGCGTGCGTCAGGCCGAGGTGGCTGTCGAACAGGCCGAACACCCCTTCGGCCAGGGTGTCGCCCAATTCCTCACCACGGGCGCGACGGGGGTCGCGGTAGGGGTCGTAGTCCTTCTGGACCGCGGTTCCCGTGGTCGCGGACGGACGCAGTCTCATGCCGTCGAGCAGGAAGAACCAGTCTTCGTTGTAGATGTTGGGGAAGAACGAGCTGAAGGCGGCCTCGCCGACCGCGAGCGCACCGCCCCCGATGAAGGTGTCCTGCTTCTGCCCGGCGTCCCGGATCGCGTGGCAGACGACGGAGTTGTCCGGCATGCCCACGTTGGCCAGGCCGACCACCGGGTATTCGCCGAGCAGACCGGCGGCGACATCGAGGTCGGCGGGGTTCGGCAGCTCGATGTCGTCGTCGAGGAAGAGGATCCGCTTCCAGCCGGCCAGCACCGCGATCAGCAGCCCCAGGTTCCGCTTGAAGCTGGTGTCGGTCTGCCGCCGGAACCGGGTGGACCGCAGGACCTGGTCGGTGGCGAACTCCGGCACGAGCCCGGGGTTCAGCAGGTCGATGTCGATCGCGAGCGCACGGACCCCGGCGCTCTTCGCCTCGAGGGCCGCGCTGGACGCGGTGGACCGGAGACTGCACAGCAGGAGGAGGAAGACGTCGCGTTCCTTGGCCACGGCGATGGCCTGCCTCAGGTAGGCGGCCGGACGCCCGGTGGGCACGATGATCGCGTCCATCGCCGCACCCGGGACGCCCTCCGTGTCGAAGTGCGCCAGGAGATCCTGGTGCGACTCGTGCTGCCGCGGGTTCACCCGGCAGCCTCGGGCCACTCGTGCAACCGGTTCTCCTCGAGGGTCCAGTCGGGGGTCAGGCCCTGTCCGCCGACGACAGGCACCCGGCTGATGATGCTGAAGGGTTCCACATCGCCGAACCGCTCACGCACGTACGCGATGTTCCGGTCGCGGAACCGCGCGTCCGTCAGCGCGCGAACCGCTCCGAGCGTGCCACGACCGTACATACCATTGCACACGGTCACCGTGCGCTTTCGGTTGAACGGGCTTTCTCCGCGGTAGAAGTGGGCGACGTCCTCCAGCAGGTGCTGCCGGCTGTCGAGCTTGGGTTCGAACAGCTTCGGACCGCCGTCCTGCCGCACCCGGAACCCGCCGTGTTCGGCGTCGTCGTCCCGGCCGACCTGCTCCACCGGGAGGTCCACCCGTTCGATCACGTCCCGGGTCACCGAGTTCCAGTCCACCCCGCCGAGCAGGACGAGGTGGCTCGTGTAGTCGTCGGCCGTCAGCTCCTCGCTGGTGCAGAACTTGACGTTGTTGCCGGGGTTGCGCGAGCGGATGTGCCCGAACAGCTCGATCAGCGCGTCGGGATCGGCGTAGGTGTACAGCGAGACGAAGTCGGCGCTCTCCGGGTTCGCGTAGGAGAGGTGCCGCCGGTACTTCTCCGGGAGCCGGGCGCAGACGATGGTGATGTTCTGCCCCTCGTCGAAGGTCCAGATGTCCGCCGGCGGCCGCGGCGCGGTGGACTCCCGGCCTTCGCGCAACCACAGCAGCTCTTCCAAGAGCTCCTTGCGCCGCGTCCGCTCCTCGTCCGTCAGTTGCTCGACAGGGAGGACACGCAGGGTGGCGCCGTCCAGGGACCGCCGGGTCGCGAACAGCGTCGCGTAGGCCTCGAGCCGCCTGTTCGGCGGCACGACCGGCTTGTCCGCGTTCTCCCACGACGAGATCAGCGAGATGCTGAGCGGCTTGCTCCCGCCGAGCGCCCGGGCGAGCTGGGTCTGCGTGATCCCCGCCTCGGGCCACAGGTCCTCGCGCAGCGCGCGCAGGCGGCGGGCAAGCGCAGGCCGAGGCAAGACTGGGGACACGACTCGGGCCACCCTTCAGGAAATTTCAGCACTCCCGACGAGGGCACCGATACTACTCCCCGTCACTGGTGCCCCTGTCGAGGCCCCGCCGAAGCAGGCACTGAAACGTTACGCCGAGCGGGACTTCCTCGCACCGAACAGATAACACCGATTCATCTCAGTTGATCCGGGGTACTTCGCGCCTTACAGTCTCCTTGACTGAACTTCAGTTTCAACCTGAAGGCAGGAGCGGGCCATGGACACCTCAGCAGGATTGCCCCGCCACCGGGCCATCGTGGCGGTCGACATCGAAGGCTCGACGACGCGGACCAACCCGGCCAGGGCGCAGCTCCGCACCGTCCTCTTCGAACTGCTGGACGAGGCCTTCCTGGCCGGCGGGATCACCAAGAAGTACCGCGACGGGTTCGTCGACCGCGGCGACGGCGCGCTGTGCCTGGTCCGGCCCGTCGACCAGGCCCCGAAGCCGGTGCTGCTCGCGACCGTCGTCCCCGCACTGACCGAACTGCTCGAGAAGCACGCCGAAAGCCGGCCCGCACTCGCCTTCCGGCTCCGGGTCGCGGTGCACGCGGGCGAGGTGCACTACGACGGCCGCGGCCCGTACGGCGAAGACATCGACATCGCCTGCCGCTTCGTCGATGCGCCGGAGCTGCGGCGGCAGTTGCGTATCACGGCCGCGCCGCTCGTGCTCGTTGTTTCGCAGGAGGTGCACCGCTCGGTCGTCCGGCACGGCTACCCGGGGATCGATCACAGCGCGTACCTCCGGACGGTGCCCATCAGAGTCGGCACTCAGCGGCTCCGCGGGTGGATCCACACCCCCGAAGCCGGCCGGCGCCAGGAGGACATGACCGCGTAGCACGGGAAGAGGTGGGGACGGTGGAACCGACGGGATTCTGGGCCGAGCTGGCCCCGGCCGACCGCCGCAAGCTGACGGAGTCCGCCACGCGGCGCTCCTACCGGCGCGGCGAAACCGTGTGCCGGGAAGGCGACCTCTCCAGCGTCGTGCTGGTGCTGCTGTCCGGGCACGTGCGGATCGTCCACGGCACGCCGGACGGCCGCGAGGTCGTCGTCGGGGTGCGGGGGGCCGGTGACGTCATCGGGGAACTCGCCGCGATCGACGACCTGCCGCGCTCGGCGACCGTCGAGGCGCTGGAGGACCTCGACGTGCTCGAGATTCCCGGCGGCCGGTTCGCCTCGCTGTGCCGGGCACGGTCGCGGATCTCCTGGGCTCTGCTGCTCGTGCTCTCGGGCCGCCTGCGGTCGGTCGGCAGGCAGTGGCTGGACATCGGCGGCGGAGCCGCGGCGCGGCGCGTGGCGGCTCAGCTCATGCAACTGGCCGTCCAGCACGGCGTGCCGCGCGGGGACGACATCCGGATCGCGGTCCCGGCCACGCAGGCCGAACTGGCGATGACCGCGGCGATCTCGCGTGAGTCCTGGGCGCGCGTGACGCGCAACCTGCGGCGGCAAGGGGTGATCAGCACCGGCAGAAGACAGGTGACGATCCACCGCCTGGCCGAACTTCGACGCTTGGCGAGCTGAATCCCGCGCTGTGTGTCAGCTGACACACAGGATGCGACGACCCCGAGGTTTCCTGGATCCAGGGCAGAGGAGGGCTTTCATGGACCCCTACACCACCGCACCGCGCCGGAGCCGCTGGCGCCGTGGCGTCTACGCGGCCGCTCTCGTCATCCCCTTCACCGCCTCCCAGCTGTGGGCGCTGCTGGTGCTGCTGCGGCTCGCCCCGCTGGACGGGCTGGTGGGTCAGGCTTTCGTGCTCGTCCTGCTGGGCTCCGCCGCCGCGATCTGGGCCGGCTGGCGCTGGACCTGGCAGCTCGGCCGCGACCGCGAGGTCAAACCCGAGCCCGCCCCCAAAACACGGATCCCGACATGACGTCCGGGCCGGTCATCGTCGCCGCACTCGTGCTGGCCTCCGGTGCCGGACGTCTCCTGCGCCACCTCGGCGGCCTCCTGCGCCGCCGGCCGACCGAACGGAGCACGGAAATGACCAGTACGCAACCGACCTTCCCGCTGCGGGTGTACCACTGGCGGTGGGAAATCCTGGCCGTGACGCTGCTCCCCTACGGCGCGGTGACCTTCGCGCTGTGGGCCGGCCCGCTGTGGGCATCGGCGTTCTTCGCCGCCGCGCTCGGCTTGGCGGTGCTGCGACGCCGCCAGGTGCGGGCGCGGATCAAGGCGATCGCGCTGCAGCACCGGCTGCGGGCGGTGTTCCCGCAGCTGCGCCTGCCCGGCGGCCGCCGCCCGGCGATCCTGTGGAGCCGGCCCCGCGGCGGCGACATCGTGGTGTCGCTGTACGGCCGTGAGGCGTTCGAGCACCTCCACCGGCACCGCACGGTCCTGGCCGAGGCCTGCTCGGTGCCCGAGGTGTACGTGGACCGCCACCCGAGGTACGCGAGCCTGGTGACGCTGACGATCAGCTCGACGCCGCCGAAGCGCGAGCCGGGGCGTGCTTCCCTGCCCAGCAACGTGGTGCCGCTTCGCGCCCACAGCTGAGTGCGCCGGTGCCCGGCCACGCGCCGGGCACCGCGCACAGCAACCGCACAGACAGAACACACGATCACCAAAGCGGCGGCCGCGACTGTAGGGGGCATGACAGCCACCGCCTCCGCATCACGGCCCGGGACCCTCCCGGTCGACCTGGCCGGCCCGCAGCCTGTTCTCGACGTCGTCATCCCGGTCTACAACGAAGAGACCGACCTCGAACCGTGCATCCGCCGGCTGCACGATCACCTGGCCGAGCACGTCTCCTACCCGTACCGGATCACCATCGCCGACAACGCGAGCACCGATGCGACGCTGCAGGTGGCCGAAAGACTCGCCCGGGAGTTCCCGGCGGTGGCCGTCCACCACCTCGACGAGAAGGGCCGCGGCCGCGCGCTCAACGCCGTGTGGCAGGCCTCGGACGCCGCCGTGCTCGCCTACATGGACGTCGATCTTTCCACCGATCTCGCCGCGCTCGGGCCGCTCGTCGCGCCGTTGCTGTCCGGGCACTCCGATCTGGCCATCGGCAGCAGGCTCGCCCGGGGGGCGCGAGTGGTGCGGGGCCCGAAGCGCGAGTTCATTTCCCGGTGCTACAACCTGATCCTCCGCTCGACGCTCGCCGCGAAGTTCAGCGACGCGCAGTGCGGCTTCAAGGCCATCCGCGCCGACGTCGCCCGCGAGCTGCTGCCGCACGTCGAGGACACCGGCTGGTTCTTCGACACCGAGCTGCTGGTCCTGGCGCAACGCGCCGGGCTGCGGATCCACGAGGTGCCCGTCGACTGGGTCGACGACCCGAACTCGTCGGTCAACATCGTCAAGACGGCCACCGCGGACCTCAAGGGCATCGCCCGCGTCACCAAAGCCACGTTCACCGGCGAAATCCCGATCAGCAGGCTGCGCGAGCAGCTCGGCCGGCAGCCGATCGGCGTCGACGCGCCGGGCGTGCCGCCGCGGCTGGTGACGCAGCTGGTGCGGTTCGCCGCGATCGGCGTCAGCAGCACCCTCGCCTACCTCGTGCTGTTCCTGCTGCTGCGGACGGCGGTCGGCGCGCAGCCGGCGAACTTCGCGGCGCTGCTGGTGACGGCGGTCGGGAACACCGCGCTGAACCGGCGGCTCACGTTCGGCATCCGCGGCCGCGCCGGCGCCGGGCGGCACCAGTTCGAAGGGCTGATCGTGTTCGGCCTCGGGCTCGCGCTGACGAGCGGAGCGCTGGCCCTGCTCAACGGATCCACCACCCCCGGCCTGGTCCTGGAGCTCACCGTGCTGGTGCTGGCGAACCTCGCCGCCACGGTGCTCCGGTTCCTCCTCCTGCGCGGCTGGGTGTTCAACCCGCGCCGCCAGGCCACCACTCAGAAGGAGTACTGATGACCGCCGTCCTGTCCACCCCGGTCACCGAGGAACCGGAACACCGCAAGGAGTCCGGCGCCCACGCACCGCCGCGCTGGGTCCGCCCGGCGGCGTTCGGGCTGCTGGCCGCCACCGCGGTGCTGTACTTCTGGAACCTCACCGCGTCCGGCTACGGCAACTCGTTCTACGCCGCCGCCGTCCAGTCCGGGACGCAGAGCTGGAAGGCGTGGCTGTTCGGGTCGCTGGACTCGGGGAACGTGCTGACCGTCGACAAACCGCCCGCGGCGCTGTGGGTCGCCACGGCGTTCGCCCGGATCTTCGGGTTCTCCAGCTTCACCGTGCTGGCCCCGCAGGCGCTCATGGGCGTCGCGTCCGTCGGGATCCTGTACCTGACGGTGAAGCGGACCTCCGGCCCGGCCGCCGGGCTGATGGCCGGCGGGATGCTGGCGGTGACGCCGGTCGCGGCGCTGATGTTCCGGTTCAACAACCCGGACGCGCTGCTGGTCCTGCTCATGGTCGCGGGCGCCTACTTCGTCGTGCGCGCCACGGAAAAGGCGAGCCCGCGCTGGCTCGCGCCGGCCGGGGCCGCGATCGGGTTCGGCTTCCTGACGAAGATGATGCAGGCGTTCCTGGTGCTGCCGGCGTTCGGCCTGGCCTACCTGCTCGCGGCGCCGGCGTCGCTGGGCAAGCGGCTGCTGCACCTCGGTGGCGCGGTGGTGGCGCTCGTCGTCTCGGCGGGCTGGTTCATCGCGCTGGTCGACCTGTGGCCGGCGTCGTCGCGGCCCTACATCGGCGGGTCCGAAGGGGACAGCCTGCTCGAACTCGCCCTGGGCTACAACGGTTTGGGCCGCATCTTCGGCGGCGAGGGCAACGGCGGGGGCATGGGCGGCGGCACGGGCGGCAACACCGGGTTCGGCGGGTCCACGGGGCTGTTCCGGATGTTCGGCGCCAGCTTCGGCACCGAGATTTCGTGGCTGCTGCCGGCCGCGCTGATCGGGCTGGTCGCCGGGCTGTGGTTCACGCGGCACGCGCCGCGCACCGACCGGACGCGGCTCGCGCTGGTGTTGTGGGGCGGCTGGCTGGTCGTGACGGCACTGGTGTTCAGCTTCATGAGCGGCACGGTGCACCCGTACTACGCGGTCGCGCTCGCCCCGGCGATCGCCGCGCTGGTCGCGATTTCGGGTCGCGCGCTGTGGCAGGGCCGGGCGCACCTGGCGCCGCGGGCGGTGCTGGCCGGGATGGTCGTGGCGACGGCGGTGTGGTCGTTCATCCTGCTGGACCGGACGCCGGAGTGGTTCCCGGCCCTGCGCTGGATCGTCGCGGTGCTCGGTGTGCTGGTCGGCACGGTCCTGGTGATGGGCGCGCCTGCTTCGCGTCGCCTCGTGGCCGTCACCGCGGCGGCCGTGGTCCTGACGATCGGCGTGTCTTCCGCGGCGTACGGCGTCGAGACGGCGTCGGTGGCGCACAGCGGATCGATCCCGACGTCCGGCCCGACGTCGAGCGCCATGGGCGGCTTCGGCGGGCCGGGTGGCGAGGACTCGTCGTCGAGCGCGATCGGCTCCCTGCTGGCGAAGACGACGACCAAGTGGGCTGCGGCGACGACCAGTTCGCAAAGTGCGGCCTCGCTGGAGCTCGCGAGCGGCAAGGCGGTGATCGGCATCGGCGGCTGGAGCGGTTCGGACCCGGCACCGACGCTGGCGGAGTTCAAGGCGTACGTGGCCGCGGGCGAGGTCAAGTACTACATCGAAGGCGGCCGCGGCGGCGGGCCGGGTGGCGGATCGTCGGAGATCGCGGAGTGGGTGACGGCGAACTTCACCGCCACCACGGTCGACGGCCAGACGGTCTACGACCTGCAGAGCTGAGGATCGCGAAGGGGGTCGTGAGCGGGACTTCCCGCTCACGACCCCTTTGTCCGCAGGCAGCGGCTTATAGCGAAAATATAGAGATCTTCCGTACGTTGGCGGCGACGGCGGCAGGGGGCCGCCGCACCAGGGGGTAACCGCATGACGCTCGATCGCCGCAACCTGCTCAAGCTCACCGCCGGCGCGGTGACCGTCGCCGGGGCCGCTGTGCTTTCCGGCACCGCAACGGCCACCGCCGCGGACAGCGGCCTGCCGCCCGTGCCCGGGATGCTCGGGGACCGGCGGGCCAACGAACTCTGGTACCAGCTCGACGAAATCGCGTTGTACCAGCCGTCCCAGGAAGTCCAGGACGCCTACGCCGTGCTCTTCCCGTTCATCCAGGAGAACGCTCCGGAAGGCCTGTACGAAAAGTGGCGGGAGCTGAGCCGGGAACCGGCCTACCCCGGGAACTACGCCGAGTTCGCCAAGCCGGTCGAACAGCCGCTGCGCACCCTCTCGAAACTGCAGCTCGACAACTTCGACCGCTTCTACCGCTGGGACGGCGAAGGGCTCGCGAACGCGTTCGCCGCCTTCGGGCAGGGCATCCTCTTCGACCCCCGGCGGGAGCCGGCCGAGTCGGAGGTGCACACCATGAACGGCAACCCGCCGAGCGGCTACCACTTCTGGCACTCCATCCTGCGCGCGCAGATGTTCCTCGGCATCGACCGGCACCGGTGGGCGCGGATCGACCCCCTGATCGGCTTCGGCTGGGCGCTGCAGTCCATCGCGAAACCCGACCACCGCCACGTCAACCCCGGCCTCCCGCGGGAACAGGTGCGCACGCTGGCCCGGTACTGGCTGCCGCGCACCCCCGCCCAGCTCGACCAGGACTTCCAGTCGGCGCCCTATCCCGCCTGAGCGTCCAGCACCCGCTGGTACGCCGCCCGTAGCGCGGGGCCCGGCGCGAACCCGAGCCGCTCGTCGAGGAGCTTGCGGCCCCGGTGGTACACCGCGACCGCGTCCGCAGGCCGCCCGCTCGCGCAGAGCGCGGCCATGAGCAGGGCTCGCGCGCGTTCCCGCATCGGGTGGTCGAGGACGAACGCGGTCGCGTCGGGCACCGCGCGCAGGTGGTCGCCCGCCGCGATCTCGGCCTCGATCCGGCCCTCCAGCGCCGCCAGCCGCAGTTCGTCGAACCGCGCCGCCTGACCCGCGCGGAGCGGTTCGGCGACGTCGGCGAGCACCGGACCGCGCCACAGCTCCAGTGCGGCGCGGAACAACCTCGCCGCGGGGGCCGGCCGGCCCGCGCGCAGCTCGACGTGGCCGGCCGAGGCCAGCCGCTCGAACTCCTCGGCGTCGACGGTCCCGCCCGGCGTCAGCAGGTAACCCCGGCCGGCCCGGACGAGCCGCGCCGGCCGGCCGAGGGCGTTGCGCAGCCGGGAGACGTACGTGCACACCTGCGCGTCGACCGTCGACGGCCGTTCGCCGTCCCACAGCAGCGAAATCAGCCGTTCGTCGGGCACCACCCGCCCGCGGGCCAGCAGCAACGCCGCCAGCAGCGTCCGCGGCTTCCGCCCGCCGAGCACGGCCGGGCGGCCGTCGGCGCGCGACACCGCCAGCGGCCCGAGTATCCGGAACTCCATGCCCCACCCCGTTTCCACCGTACGCGAACCGGCCCGGCCGGCCCGGAAAATCTCAGACGGCCCACAGGTTCGGCGCGGATCATGGAGGTCAGAGGGGATGAGGAGGCCGCGATGAGCACCACACGTCCGGGTTACCCGCGCTGGCACACCGCGAGCGCGCAGGGGCCGCGCTCGCTCAACGCCGACGCCGTCGGCGCGTACGCCGCCGCCGGCGGGCCCGGCATCGCGTTCGCCCTCGCCGACGGCGTCGGGGACGATCCCGCCGCCGCGCGCGCGGCCCGCACCGCCGCCGCGGCCGCCGCGCGCACGCCGGTCCACAAAGGACCGGTCGAGGCCGTCCTCGCCGCGCAGCGCGCGGTTCGCGAACAGACGCTCGGGGACGCCGTGCTCGTCGTCGCCATGCCGGCCGAGCACGGCGGGTACCGCATCGCCTGGGTCGGCGACGCCCGCGCATACGCCTGGGACGGCACCACGCTGAGCCGGCTGACCACCGACCACACGCTCGCCGAGTTCTTCCGCGCCCGCCACCAGCCGGTGACGCCGCGGATGGAGCACGTGGTCACCACCAGCGTCCGCACCGCCGAGGCGCACGAGATCGGCACGGCGGAGACGACGGCCGCGGGCCTGCTGCTGACCAGCGACGGCGTCCACAAGCCGCTCACCGGCACCGGCATCCGCGCGGTGCTGGCCCAGCCGGGCGCGGGCGCCGCCGAACTCGTCGAGGCCGCGCTCGCCCGCGGCGGTTCGGACAACGCGACCGCCCTCTACGTCGAACCCCTGGAGGCGGCCGACAACACCACGGTCCGATTTCCCGTCGCCGCGTGAAGCCTAGGCCGCGCGCTTCAGCTGCCGGTACTCCCGCAGCACCAGCACGATGATCACGACGTCGAGCGCGGCGAAGAACGGCAGCGCGATCGAGTGGGTGTGCACCGCGCGGAAGATTTCGTAGACGACGAACGCGGCGAGGATGGCGGCCGCGACCGGGTAGGCGCGGACGATCTTGCGGGCCAGCGCCCACACCAGGCCGAGCTTGATCAGCCCGTGGGCGAGCAGGTACGCGACGGCGAACGTCTTGGTGTCGCCGTGGAGGAAGTTCTCCGTCGCCGACTCGAGGTGGCGTGCCAGTGTGCCCGAGGGGTCGCCGAGCAGGTCGCGGGTGATCACGGCGTGGGTGAACCCGCTGACGGTCGACGCCGGGATGAACGCGAGGATCAGCGCCCCGACGACCTGCAGTGCGCCGTCGAGGCCCTTGAGCGCGATCGCGATCCGGAAGAACCGCTCGGTCGCCGTCGTCTTGTCCGCAGCCATGCCTCCAGCTCAGCAGAAACGGCGGATCAGCGCACGTGGACGCACTTTTCGCACCGTTCGTGGCGGGCTGTCCGGCCGGTCGGGTCCTTCCCGTAGAAGGGGTAGCACGCCGCACCGCAGACGGCGAGGAAGATCGGCCCGCACCGGAGGGGGTGCGGGCCGACCTGGTGGGCGACGGCCAGCGCGCGCCGCCGTGCGCCCGCTTCGGGGAGCCAGCCGTGGTCCGGGAGGCCGGCGCGGACCTGGGCGTCCAGCTCGTCGGCCCGGGTGATCAGGTCCGTACCCAGATCGGCGAGCCGTTCTCCCAGATCGCGGAGGATGTCGGGACGCGGCGCCTCCTCCCCGACCGTCCTCGCCAGCCACGCCAGATCGGGGACGAGCGAAGCGTGGAGGTCGCGGATGCGCTCCAGCAGCCGCTGGTCCCGGCCGGCACCGTTCAGCACCGCGCCAGCCACGCCGACTCGCATCCGGTACACGTCGGATCGAACCAATTCCCCCCGAGCTGCGGAACGTCGCGCACCGCGACGGTCACTTCCTCCCCGCACAAAGCCACGAACCGTTCCTCCGGACGCGGAGGGAACGGCCCGTCGAGCGCGTGGCGTTTTCCCTCCGCTTGCTGCCACCTCAACATGATGTCCAGTCAATCTGTCCGATCCGGTGGACACCAACACGCCGAGGGGGTGATGAACGGGGGGCCGAGCGACGAAAGCGAATTCTTCGCGCCGGGCCCGGGTCAGCGGCCCTCGACGGGCTTCGCCGACGTCTCCGCCCGCACCACGTCCTCGGCGAAGGCGACCGCCGTCTTCGCGCCTTCGTCGCCGAAGATCGGGCCGTTCGTGTACAGGCCGTCGATGATGAACATGACGCGGTCCGCCAGGCGCTCCGGGTCCGGTGCCGGCGTCTCCGCGGCCAGCTCCCGCAACTGCGTCCGGACCCGCGTGAAGTGGTCCATCGACACCCGGTGGGCCGGGTGCCGTCGATCCGGGAACTCGGCGAACGTGGTGCGCAGCGGGCACCCGCGCGTGCCTGGCTCGCTGACCCGCACCCCCACCTCGCGCACGAGCTCCACCAACTGCCCGCCCGGGCTTCCCGCAGCCGCTCTCGCCCCGTCGACGATGGCGTCCCAGTCGCCGCTGCAGCGCTTCAAGTAGGCCACGACCAGGTCGTCCTTGCTCGCGAACTGGCCGTAGAGCAGGTTCTTGCCGCACCCGCACTCGTCGATGATCTGCTGCATCCCGACGGCGTGCACGCCGTACCTGTTGAACAACCGGGTGGCGGTTTCGAGGATGCGCTCACGAGCATCCGGCGTCGGCTTGCGCGGCATCCGGGAATCGTACCGGACCGAATGGTCCACATCGTGGATTCCGGTTTGACAAGCGCCGACGGACGCGGCCATGATTCGGACCGTTCGGTCCCGGACCGATCGGTCCGACACACCTGGGGGTTCCTTTGACCGTCTCCACGCCGTCCGTCGCGGTCCACGACCGCCTCACCCCGCGCGCCCGCGGCCTGCTGCTCGTGCTCTGCGGCGCGCTGTTCCTCGACGCCCTCGACGTCTCGATGAAGGGCGTCGCGCTGCCCTCGATCGGCGCCGAACTCGGCATGTCCACCGGCTCCCTGCAGTGGGTGGTCAGCGGCTACGTCCTGGGCTTCGGCGGCTTCCTGCTGCTCGGCGGCCGCGCCGCCGACCTGCTCGGCCGCCGCCGGATGCTGATCGGCGCGCTCGCGGTGTTCGCCGTCGCCACCGCGCTCGGTGGCTTCGCCACCAGCGGTCCGCTGCTCATCGCGGCCCGGTTCGTCACCGGGATCAGCGCCGCGTTCAGCGCGCCCGCCGGGTTCTCGATCATCACGACGAGCTTCGCCGAGGGCCCGGCCCGCAACAAGGCGCTGTCGATCTACACCGCCACCGGCGCGACCGGCTTCTCGCTCGGGCTGGTCGCGGGCGGGCTGCTCACCGAGATCAGCTGGCGGTGGGTGTTCCACGCGCCGGTGCTCGTCGCGTTCGCGACGCTGATCGGCGCGCTCGCCGTCGTCCCGCGCACGCCCGCCGCACCGGGCCGGGGGTTCGACATCGCCGGTTCGGCGACGATCACCGCGGCGATGCTCCTGCTGGTGTTCACACTGGTCGAGGCACCGAACGCGGGCTGGGCGTCGGTGCGGACGCTCGGGTCGCTGGTGGCCGTCGCGGTGCTGCTGGCGCTGTTCGTCGTGATCGAACGCCGGGTGGCGCACCCGTTGCTGCGGCTGGGGATCCTGCGATCCGGCGCGCTGGTGCGGGCCAACGTCGCGGCGATGTCGCTGCTCGGCGGCTGGGTCGGCGCGCTGTTCATCATCACCCTGTACCTGCAGGGCTTCCGCGGCTGGTCGGCACTGGAAACCGGTCTCGCGGTGTGCCCGAGCGGCATCGTCGTGGCGGTCCTCGCGCCGCGGATCGCCGCGCCGCTGGTCGGCCGGTACGGCTCGGGCCGCGTCGCGCTGGCGGGCCTCGTGTCGTCGGTGGCGGCGTACGCGCTGCTGCAGTTCCTGGACGCCTCGAGCGGCTACGCGACGCTGATGCTGCCGGCGTTCCTGCTGGTGGGAGTGGCCTTCACGCTGACCTACGGGCCACTGACGATGGCGGCCGCGGACAGTGTCCCGGCCGCCGACCAGGGCCTCGCCGGCGGGCTGGTGAACACGGCGTTCCAGATCGGGCCGGCGCTGACGCTGGGCGTGGTCTCGGCGGTGACCGCGACCGGCAGCCTCCGGGCGGCCCTCGTGGTCCCGCTGATCGTGGCCGCGCTGGGGGTGGCCACGATGCTCCCCGCCCTGCGCCGCGCCTGAAAGCCGTGAATGCCACCTTGAGGGACGTCATGTCCCTCAAGGTGGCATTCACGGACCTTCGCTAGAGCGCGGGCGGCGCCGAGCTGGTGCCCCAGGTCGTGGGGGTATCGGCGAGGGTGAAGCGGATCTTGCCCGCGCGGAGCAGGTCCGCGTGGGAGATCCAGCTGCGGTCGTAGCCGCGGTGTCCGATGCGGACGTCCGCTGTGTACTGCAGCTTCGACGCGCTCGCGCCCGGCGCCTCGATCTCGATCTTGCGGCCGCCGGCCGGGCGGATCTCGACCTTTTCGAACATCGGCGTGCTGAGCAGGTACGTCCCGGAGCCCGGCTGGGCTTCGAAGACGCCGGTCATGCCGAAGACGAGCCACGACGAGATGGTGCCGAGGTCGTCGTTGCCGGGCATGCCGTACGGCGTGTCGGTGAACAACGTCCGCGCTGCGCGCAGCACGGCCGAGGTCTTCCACGGCGCGCCCGTCCAGCTGTACATCCAGGGCGCGTGCAGATCGGGCTCGTTGTTCGGGTTGAAGGCGAAGTTGTTGTGGTAGTCGTACGCGCCGTGGACCCAGGAGTCCTTGGCGGCCTTCGCCGGGTCGGTGAGCAGCAGCGGCAGGTCGAAGAAGGTGTCGAGCCGCCGCTCCGCCTGCGCCGGGCCGCCCATCAGGCCGAACAGCTTCGCGGTGTCCTGCTGGGCGAGCCATTGGTACTGCCATGGCGTGCCCTCGTGGAAGCCGGTGGACTTCGCGGGGTCGGGATCGCCGACGCCGGTGCCGTCCGCGGCTTTGGTGCGCGGGAACCCGGTGAAGCCGTGCGACTCGACGCTGGTGTCCCACAGCTTGGCGAAGTTGCCGCAGCGGTCCTTGAGCGTCTTCGCCTCGTCACCGTAGCCCAGCCCTTGCGCCATTGTGGACAGTGCGCAGTC
This sequence comes from Amycolatopsis sp. NPDC051045, assembly GCF_040682955.1. Classification (NCBI taxonomy): domain Bacteria; kingdom Bacillati; phylum Actinomycetota; class Actinomycetes; order Pseudonocardiales; family Pseudonocardiaceae; genus Amycolatopsis; species Amycolatopsis sp. NPDC051045. The sequence goes on along the minus strand of NZ_JBFBCC010000005.1, from coordinate 181,539 downwards.
GGCGAGGGCGTACTCGAGGGTCGCCGAACCGGCCTGGCGGGTGTCGCCGTAGGTGTAGCCCGGCAGGTCCTGGTAACCGATCCAGCCGTTCTGCACGTAGGTCGGGTTGCCGTCGCGGCCGCGGAAGATCGACTGGTCCTTCGGCACTTCGTTGGCGTTGCGCCACAACGCGTCGAACAGCTGCCGCGCGGTCCGGTCGTCGAGCAGGCCGCGGCGGTAGTTGTCGACCACCCACGGCGTCACGGGGTCGCCGCTCATCACGTTCGTCTCGCCGCCGGCGAGCGCCCAGCGCGGGACCCAGCCGCCGTCCTGGTAGATCTTGAGGACGGACTTGGTCATGTCCGCGGCTTTGTCCGGGTGCAGCAGCGCGACCAGCTGGTTCTGCGAGCGGTAGGTGTCCCACAGGGAGAACATCTGGTAGTAGGTGTCACGGCTGCGGTGCACCCGGTCGTCGAAGCCGCGGTACGAACCGTCCACATCGGACCCGGCGGACGGGTGCAGCAGCGACCGGTACAACGCGCTGTAGTAGGTGCGCTGGTCGGCGGTCGTCCCGCCGGCGACGCGCAGGCGGTTCAGCTCGTCGAGCCAGGTGTCGTGGGCCTGTTTCTTCGCCCGGTCGAACGACTTCGGCTGCTCGGCCGCGCGGTTCAGGCGGGCGCCGTCGACGGAGGTGTAGGAGAGCCCGACCGAGGCGCCGACCTGGTTCTTCGCGGTGTCGAAGGTGAGCCAGGCACCGGTGCGCTGGGTACCGAGCCGGGCGTCGCGCTGGTTCGGCGTCAGCTTGCCGTCGGTCCAGGTGCCGAAGCCGGTGAACTTGCGGTCGAACTTGGCGCTGAAGAAGACCTTGTAGCGCTCCTTCTGCGTCTCCCAGCAGAAGTTGCCGCCCTGCAGCCACCCTTCGACGGTGTCGTCGCCGACGACGTGGACGTCCCCGGCGTAGGTGTAGCCGTTGCTCTCGCCGACCTCGATGAGGACGTTTTCGCTGGTGGCGTTGGCCGGGAAAGTGTAGCGGTGCTGGCCGGTGCGCTGGGTCGCGGTGAGTTCGGCGTCGATGCCGTTGTCGAGCTTGACCCCGTAGTACCCGGGTTGACGGGTCTCGTTGGCGTGGCTGAACTTGGCGCCGTACTGCGCGGGGTCACTGCTGGTGACCGCGCCGGCGGTGGGCATGAACCGCACGTTCCCCATGGTCTGGCAGCCGACGCCCGAGAGGTGGGTGTGGCTGAAGCCGAGGGTGGTGTCCTGCGCGTAGTCGTAGGACGCGTACTTCTTGAGCTGGGTGTCCGGGCTGAGCTGGACCATCCCGAAGGGCGTGGTGGCACCGGGGAAGGTGGTGCCGTCGCCGTTGTTGCCGATCGAGGTGTCGACGAGCGTGGTGGGATCGTCGGCGAACCTCGGGTCGTCGTGGGCTTCGGCCGGGGTGGCCAGGGCCATCGTCGTGGCTCCGGCGAGCAGGGCGGCCAGGACGCGCGTCCCCCCTGTCGAGGTGAACCGTCTCATCCGTGTCCTCCTGACAACGTTGTCACATGCACGGTGGGATCTTTTCCGTTGTCCGGTGGACAAATCAAGTCCCCACGGTCGCGCCCCGCAGTCAGACGAAGTGCGTGACGTGGCCACCGAGGATCGTGGCCGTCACCGGGAGGTTCCGGAGATCCGACGGCGAGAGCGTCGACGGGTCCGCCGCTGTCACCATCAGGTCCGCGATGTCTCCCACCGCGACTCCCCGGCGTCCTCCCGAAGACGCGGCCAGCGCGTCGGGCAGGGTGATCGACTGCTCCGGGTGCCAAGGCGGGCGGTCGTCGTCCGTGCGGGAGATCGCCGAGGCGATCCCGTCCCACGGGTCCAGCGGGGCCACCGGGGCGTCCGAGCCGAACTCCAGGCGGGCCCCCGACTCCAGCAGAGAGCGGTAGGGGAAAGCCCGTGAAGTACGCCCGTGCCAGTGGCGGTCCGCGACATCGCGGTCGTCCGGCTGGTGCGACGGCTGCACGGCCGCGATCACGCCCAGGGAAGCGAACCGCGGGACGTCGGACGGGGAAAGCAGCTGGGCGTGCTCGATCCGCCCGGGGCAGCCGACCTCCTCGAACGCGTCCAGCGCGATCGTGTTCGCCCGGTCGCCGATCGCGTGGACCGCCGGGATCAGCCCGTGGTCGAACGCCCGGCGCATCAAGGGGACCAGGGAAGACGGCGGAAGTTCCAGCTGCCCGGACGAGTCGCTGCCGGGGTAGGGGTCGTGGCAGTAGGCGGTGCGGGTGTTGAGGGACCCGTCCACGAAGAGCTTGAACGGCCCGACCGTCAGGAGCCCGCCGGAGTCCGGCAGGACGTCGCCCGTGCGGTGGCCGCGCTCGATGGTCTGGTCCAGGAGGTGCTTCGCGATCACGCAGGAGATGCGGGCGGCCGGGGCGGCCCGGCGCGTCCAGTCCGCCACCGTGTCCGCGTACTCGTAGTCGACGATCTGCGTCACGCCGCGCGCGGCCGCCGCGGAAACCGCTTCCGCCACCCACTGGTCCTGGACGTCGATCGCCGCCGTGGGGAGCTGGGCCGTCGCGGTCATGCAGTCGCTCTCCAGCAGCACGCCCGTCGGGTGGTCGCGACCGATCAGCTTCAGCGCAGCCGGGCTGAGCCACAACGTGTGCAGGTCCGCGCTGAACAACGCGACCGCGCGCCCGGGCAGCGCCCGCTGCAGCAGATCCTTGTGCGGCTTGTCCGGCCACAGCCCGTCGCGGAACCCCGCGCCCACGACGAGTTCCGTCTGCGGCGCCGGTGTCGCCAGCAGGTGCGCGAGCAGCAGCTCGATCGCCTCCCCCGCCGAGCGCGCCGCGTCCAGGGGGATGCGCCGCCGGAAGGTCGCCCACTGCAGGACGTGGACGTGCGCGTCGACCAGCCCCGGCAGCAGCGTCCCGCCGTGACCGTCGACCACCCGCGCCGCGAACCCGCCGGACCCCGGTTCGGCGATCGACGTGACCCGGCCGTCGTTGACCCGGACGTCGGCGAGGTCGCCACCGAGACCCGGCCGGACGCGGCGCAGCAGGAGATCATCCATGCGGACCACCTTGCCAGCCGGACCCGTCCGGGTGAAGCACGGCTTGAGATGGGAAATATCCGGGTACCAGATACCGTTGGCATCACTGGCAGCCGTCGCCCGCCGAAGGGTCAGGGCCGGTCCATGGGCGCCGCCTTCACAAGCCGCGCAGGGTTCGACTCCCTCGGTTGCCGCTCGAATCCGTGAATGCCACCTTGAGGGACGCTCAGTCCGTCAGGGTGGCGTTCACGGATCTTCAGCCGACCGAGGAACGCCTGGGTGAGGCCGTCGGCGGTGATCGCTCCGGCCGACGTCGCCCCTGGAGTTCACTGTCCATTTCGGACAAAGCCGCGCGCGCCTTTTGGAGGAGCTCGGGCGCGGCGGGCGGGTGGGTCAGCACGTGGCCCGCCGCGCGGAAGCAGGCCTCGAAGCCGTCGATCATGGCCCGGCCGAGGTAGCGCCACAGCAGCAGCCGGCGCGTTCGGTGAAGAGCCGGATGGCGGCGCTTTCACACGAAGACGCCGCTTCCGGTGACCGCTCAACCGCCGAGCCGATTAGGCCATTTGGCTCGCAACCAATTGCGGTCTATGGGCTAACTGTCTGATTGCTGCCGCAGATTCCACCCTGTGTACTGCTCGGACGCACATCTTCACGAAGGGTCGTTTCAGTGGAACAGCACAGATCGCGCTGGAGACGGCGGGCCGGGATCACCATCCTCGCCACCGCGCTCGGCGCCTCCGTCCTCGGCGTGGCCGTCCCGGTGGCCTCCGCCCAGCAAGCCCCGCCGACCAACGGCGCGGCCGACGGCAAGACCCTCGACGAGCACGACCGCGCGCTCGTCGCCGAAGCCGAGAAGGCCGGGAAGCCGGACGTCACGCTGCTGATCGCCGCGGAAAAGGGGCAGACCGGCACCGCCGTGACCGAGCTCAAGGCCCTCGGCGGGGTCGTCCAGTCCACCGACACCAAGCTCGACTACGTCAAGGTCAGCATCCCGACCGGCAAGGCCGAGAAGGCGGCGAAGCTCAAGTCGGTGAACGCCGTCGACGTCGACGGGCTCATCGTGCGCGACGACCCGAAGCCCGACGGCGCGCAGGCCCCGGCGCCGCAGCCCGCCCCGGGCAAGGACACCCCGCGCGTCAACCCGTACCTGCCGACCGGGGACACCTACGCCGCGCAGTTCGGCCAGGTCCTGCCCAACTGGGACGGCAAGGACACCACGGTCGCGGTGCTCGACTCCGGCGTCGACCTCGACTCCCCCGCGCTGGCCACCACCAGCCACGGCGAACGCAAGATCGTCGACTGGTACAACGCCAACGCCACCAACTCCGGCGACGGCACCTGGGTCAAGCAGTCCACCCAGACCTACACCGGCACGTTCACGGCGAACGGCAAGACCTGGACGGCCCCGGCGACCGGCGGCCCGTTCACGTTCGGCGTGTTCGGCGAAACCGCGGGCGACCTGGGCGCCGCCGACAGCGAGACCGGCGGTGACATCAACCGCGACGGCGACCGCGCCGACTCCTGGGGCGTGCTGCTGAACCCCGCCACCAAGGAGGTCCGGGTCGACCTCAACGGCAACGGCGACTTCGCCGACGAAAAGCCGATGACCGACTACAACAAGAAGTACGACGTCGGCTTCTTCGGCACCGACAACCCGGCGACCGACATCGCCGAGCGGATGGCCTTCGTGGTCCAGACCGACAAGGCGGGTTACGTCGGCATCGGCATCGCCGGTGCGGAGCACGGTTCGCACGTCGCCGGCATCGCCGCCGGCAACGACCTGTTCGGCGGCAAGATGGACGGCGCGGCCCCGGGCGCGAAGGTCCTGGCCGTCAAGGTCTGCCTGACCAGTGCCGGCTGCACCTCGTCCGGCCTGGTCGACGGTGTCGTTTACGCCGCCAGCCACGGCGCCGACGTCATCAACATCTCGATCGGCGGCCTGCCGGCCCTCAACGACGGCAACAACGCCCGCGCGGAGCTCTACAACCGCACGATCGCCGAGTACAACGTCCAGATCTTCATCTCGGCGGGCAACAGCGGCGCCGGGGCGAACACCGTCGGCGACCCGTCGGTGGCCACGGACGCGATCTCGGTCGGCTCGTACATCACCAAGGAGACCTGGCTGTCGAACTACGGCTCGGTCACCAAGAACCCCGAGTCGATGCACCCGTTCTCCTCGCGCGGCCCGCGGGAAGACGGCGGCTTCAAGCCGGACATCATCGCGCCCGGCGCGGCGATCGCCACCGTCCCGCGGTGGGAGGCACCGAGCCCGGTGGCCGGCACGTACCCCCTGCCGGCCGGCTACGCGATGCTGCAGGGCACGTCGATGGCGGCGCCGCAGGCGACCGGCGCGGCGGCGCTGCTGGTGAGCGCGTACAAGGCCACGCACAAGGGCCAGCGGCCGCCGGTCGCGCAGCTGCGTGCGGCCATCAAGTCGACCGCGCGGTTCGTGCCGGGCATCGGCGCGTACGCCCAGGGCGCGGGCCTGTTCAACGTCCCCGCCGCGTTCGTCGCGCTTTCGCTGAACCCGAAGCCGGACGCCGTCTCGACGTCGGTCGAGGTGCACACCGTCCAGTCCGGGCTGCTGGCCACGCCGAACACGGGCGTGGGCATCCACGACCGCGAGGGCGTGACCACGGGCAAGGCGTACACCCGGACCTACACGATCACCCGCACCACGGGTTCGGCGCACCCGGTGCCGTACTTCGTGCGGTGGGTCGGCAACGACGGCACGTTCTCCTCGGGCGCCACGGTGGCGCTGCCGCTGAACACCCCGGTGAAGTTCGACGTCCAGGTGAACCCGAAGAGCACCGGGGTCCACTCGGCCCTGCTCTACCTGGACAACCCGCTGACCATCGGCATCGACGTGCAGACCCTCAACACGGTCTTCGCGCCGCAGGAGTTCGTCGCGGGCAAGGGCTTCCAGGTCGACGTCGCGGGCAAGGCCGCCCGCAACCAGGCGACCAGCTACTTCGTGCGGGTGCCGCAGGGCGCCAGCGCGCTGAAGGTGGACCTGGACGCCGGCGGCGGCGCCCCGGGCAAGGGCCAGGTGCGGTTCCTGCGGTACGACCCGACCGGTGTCCCGGCCGAGGCCAGCACCGCGACGACCGCCTGCTACCTGCCCGACGCGGGTGCGGGCTGCGCCGGCGGCACGCCGACCAGCCGGACCATCGCCAACCCGCTGCCGGGCGTGTGGGAGATCGTCGTCGAAGCGCGCCGGACGTCCGATGTGGCCGAAGCGCCGTACAAGCTGTCGGCCGCGGTGCTGGGCACGGCGATCTCGCCGAACCCGGACACCATCGCCTCGGCCACGCTGAACACGCCGATCTCGCGGTCCTACACCGTGCAGAACACGCTCGGCGCGTTCACCGGCAAGCTCACCGGGGCCACGCTGGGCAGCGCGAAGACGCAGCGGCCGTCCATCGCCGAGGGCACGCAGCAGCAGTACCAGATCCCGGTGACGGCGGGCTCGACGGCGCTGACGGTCACCATCGGCAAGACGTCCGACGTGGGCGCCGACCTCGACCTGGTGCTGTACAACTGCACCTCCGGGTCCTGCGTGCAGGCGGCGGTCAGCGCGGACGGTGACTCCGAGGAGTCGGTGACCGTGGCCAACCCGGCCGCGGGCACGTGGGTCGCGCTGGTCGACGGCTACGCGGTGCCGGGCGGCACCACGGAGTACGACTACCTCGACGTGTTCACCAACCCGGCGTTCGGTTCGGTCGCGGTGACCGACGCGAACGCGCTGCGGGCGTCGGGCAGCTCGTGGACGGTGCCGGCGACGGTCACGGCCACCGCCGTCCCGGGCGCGGGCCGGACCCTGCGCGGTCAGCTGACCGTGCAGACCGACGCCGGTGTCACGGTCGGCTCCTCGCTGGTGCTGATCAACGCGGTGAGCTAGTTCGCAAGTCCGTGAAGGCCGCCTCGAGGATTCCCCGGGGCGGCCTTCACGCTTCCTGAGCCCGGGTGAGGAACGGTGCCGGGTCGGCCAGGACGCGGTGGATGACCCGGCCGGCCGCGCCGAGGGTCGCCGCGTCGCCGCCGAGGCGGGAGGCGCTCAGGACCGGGGGCGTGCCGCGCAGGCCGCCGAGACGGGTGGCCAGCACCTCCGACACCGGCCCGGACAACCACGGGTACAGCTGCGTGAAGACCCCGCCCAGCACGATGCGGTCGAGGTCCAGGAGGTTCACCGCCGACGTCAGGGCGATGCCGAGGGCGCGCCCGGCCGCCGCGCACGCCGCCAGCGCCGTCTCGTCACCGCGCTCGAGGGCGCTCAGCAAGGCCGGCACCGAAGCCGCGTTCCCGGCCGTCAGCAGTGCTTCCTGCCCGGCGTAGGTTTCCAGGCAGCCGCTGCCGCCGCAGCGGCACGGCGCCCCCTCCGGGGCCACGACCACGTGCCCCAGCTCGCCGGCCAGGCCGGTCGCGCCGGAGTACAGCACGCCGTTCACGACCAGGCCGGCGCCGATGCCGATTTCGCCGGACACGTAGAGGAAGTCGCGCTCGCCGTCGCCGTACCAGAGCTCGCCAAGGGCGGCGAGGTTCGCTTCGTTGTCGAGCTCGACCGGGACCGGCAGCCGCAGCAGCTCGGCCGCGCGGACGTCCTGCCAGCCGAGGTGGGGGGCGCTGAACAGCACGCCGTCGCCGACCGGGCCGGACACCGCCAGCACCGCGCCCGCCGCCTCCAGCCCCAGCCGGTGGGCCTCGGTGAGCGCGTCGGTGGCCAGGTCCTGCAGCTCGCCCAGCACCTTCTTCGGCCGCGAGCCACGGTTGTCGCGTTCGCGGCGGGCGGCGAACCGGACCTCGCCGGTGAGGTCGAGCACGCGCACCGCGAGGTAGTCGACGTTGATTTCCAGCCCCAGCGACGCCACGCGCGCCCCGCTGAGCACGACGTCCACCCCCGGCCGGCCGCGTTCGCCCGCCCGCGCGGGGCCGGTCTCGGCGAGCAGGCCCGCGTCCACCAGGTCGCCGACGAGCTTGCTCACGGTCGACTTGGTCAGGCCGGTGACCTCGGCGAGCGCGGCCCGGGTGAGCGGACCGCCGCGGCTGACGGCGCCCAGTACGACCTCGAGGTTGCGGGCGCGCATCTCCTCGTGCCGCACGGCCTGCGTCATCGTGTCCTCCCGCGAAGCACTGTAACCCGGCCCCTTGACGCCGGGGACCCCCGCGGCGCATATTTAGTCTACAACGTGAACTAAATGAAGGGACAGTCATGAGCGACTACGCTCCCCAGCCGGCCGACAAGTTCACCTTCGGCCTCTGGACCGTGGGCTGGCCGGCGAACGACCCGTTCGGGGTCGCGACGCGGGCGCCGCTCGACCCGGTCGAGAGCGTGCACCGGCTCGCGGAGCTGGGCGCCTACGGCGTGACCTTCCACGACGACGACCTGCTGGCCACCGAGCCGGACCGCGACAAGGCGATCGAGCGGTTCCGCAAGGCGCTGGCCGAGACCGGCCTGAAGGTGCCGATGGCGACGACGAACCTGTTCACCCACCCGGTGTTCAAGGACGGCGGCCTGACCAGCAACGACCGCGACGTCCGGCGGTACGCGCTGCGGAAGGTGCGCCGGAACATCGACCTCGCGGCCGAACTCGGCGCCGAGACCTACGTCGTGTGGGGCGGCCGCGAAGGCGCGGAATCGGACGCCGCGAAGGACGTCCGGGCGGCCTTGGCCCGCTACAAGGAGGGCTTGGACCTGCTCGCCGACTACGTCGTCGAGAAGGGCTACTCGCTGCGGTTCGCGCTGGAGCCGAAGCCGAACGAGCCGCGCGGCGACATCCTGCTGCCGACGATCGGGCACGCGCTGGGCTTCATCTCGCAGCTCGCGCGGCCGGAGATGTTCGGGCTCAACCCGGAGGTCGGGCACGAGCAGATGGCCGGGCTCAACTTCGTGCACGGCATCTCCCAGGCGCTGTGGCAGGGCAAGCTGTTCCACATCGACCTCAACGGCCAGCACGGCCCGAAGTACGACCAGGACCTGATCTTCGGCCACGGCGACCTGAAGAGCGCGTTCTTCCTGGTCGACCTGCTGGAGAACGGCGGCTACGAGGGGCCGCGGCACTTCGACTACAAGCCGCTGCGCACCGAGGACCCGTCGGACGTGTGGGTGTCGGCGGCAGCGAACATGCGGACGTACCTGATCCTCAAGGAGAAGGCGCGGAAGTTCCGCGAGGACCCCGAGGTCACCGAGGCCCTGGCGGCGTCGCGGGTGCCGGACCTCTCGACGCCGACGCTGGCCCCGGGCGAGACGTTCGACGACGTCCTGAAGGACGACTTCGACCTCGACGCGGCGGCCGCGCGCGGCTACCACTTCACGCGGCTCAACCAGCTGGCCCTGGAGCACCTCCTCGGCGTCCGCTGACCGGCGGTCAACCGCTACGCCGCGGGCAGCAGCCCCGCGGCGTAGCGGATCGCGCCCAGGAGGAGCGCACGGAAAGCCGGGTCGGCGTATGACTCGGTCGTGTGGCCGAGTCCGGTGTAGAACGCCCGGCCGCGGCCCTGCGGGTGACACCACGTGATGGGGTGGTCCGCCCCCATCCCGCCACCGGCGTAACTGGACTCGTCCAGCGTCTGCAGCACGCGCACGCGGCCCCGCGGGTTGGCGCGGAAGTCGTACAGCTCGTCGGTCCGGGTCCACACCGGCGGCAGATGGGCCGTCGCCGGGTGCGTGCTGTCCTCGGTCACGAAACGAGCCTGCTGGATCGCCGGGTGGGTCTTGAACCAGGCTCCCACCAGCTGTCCGTACCACGGCCACTCGTACCCCGTGTCGGCGGCCGCGTGGATGCCGACGTAACCGCCACCGCCCTCTACATAGGACTCGAACGTCGCCTGCTGCGCCGCGTCCAGGACTTCACCGCTGGTCGACAGGAACACCACCGCGTCAGAGGAGGCCGTGACCGCCGACGCGTCCTCGGTGGCCGTGACGTCGAAACCGTGCACCGCGCCCAGGTCCCGGATCGCCCGGATTCCCGCCGGAATCGAGTCGTGCCGGTACCCGGCCGTCTTGGAAAACACCAGCACCCGCACCGGTGACCTCCTCACTCGACGGGAATGGCGGCCGCCAGCAGCAGGTCCTTGACTTCGGTGGCGTGGACCTTCTCGCGCGCGAACGCCGGGTCCGAGCACAGGAACACCGGCCCGTCCTCGGCCGAATCGGGCAGCCGGCCGTGGCTGCCGCGCACCGGCGCGGGATCGAGCGGGACGACCTGCATCGAATACCGGAGGCCGAGCTTCTTGCGGGCCAGCGCGGCCGCCGCCTTCAGCTTCACCATCGGATCGTTCGGGTCGAAGAACAGCTCGGCCGGGTCGTAGCCGGGCTTGCGGTGGATCTCGACGGTCTTCGCGAAGTCCGGCGCGCGGTCGTCGCTCAGCCAGTAGTAGTAGGTGAACCAGGCGTCCGGCTCGGCGACGGCGACCAGCTCGCCGGCCCGCTCGTGGTCGATCCCCCACCCGGCCTGCCCCGCCCGGTCCAGCACGACGTCCACACCGGACAGTCCCGCCACGATGTCCCGCACCCGCGGGAGGTCGGCCGGGTCGGCGACGTAGACGTGCGCGACCTGGTGGTCGGCCACCGCGAACGCCCGGGACGTCCACGGGTCCAGGTACTCCATGCCCGCCTGGACGTACACGTTCAGCAGGCCTTCGCGACGCAGGGCCCGGTTGATGCCGACCGGCCGGTTCGCGTTCGTGATGCCGTACTCCGACAGCGCGACGACGGTGTGCCCGCCCGCGGCCGCGAAGTCCAGCAACGGCTTCAGCGCGGTGTCGACCTCGCGCGCGGCGGCCGCGGCCTGGGGCGCGTCGGGGCCGAAGCGCTGCAGGTCGTAGTCCAGGTGGGGAAGGTAGACGAGCGTGGTGTCCGGCCGGTCCTGGGTCATGACCTGCTGCGCCGCGGCGATGATCCACTTCGACGAGGCGATCGACGCCGTCGGGCCCCAGTAGGTGAACAGCGGGAATTCGCCGAGGTTCCCCACCAGCCGGTCGTGCAGCTGCGGCGGGTAGGTGTAGGCGTCCGGGGACTTCTTGCCGTCGGCGTGGTAGATCGGCCGCGGGGTCACCGTGAGGTCGGTGTCCGCGCCCATCGCGTACCACCAGCAGACGTTCGCGACCCGGTGGCCGGGCTGCGCGCGGCGGGCGGCGTCCCAGAACTTGTCCCCCAGCACCAGCTTGTTGTGCTGGCGCCAGAGGAACACCTCGCCGAGCTCGCGGAAGTACCAGCCGTTGCCGACGATGCCGTGCCCGGCCGGGGTGAGCCCGGTCAGGAACGTCGACTGCACCGAACACGTCACCGCCGGGAACACGGTGTCCAGCTGCGCGGTGAAGCCGGGTTCGGCCATCTTGCGCAGGTTCGGCATGTGCGGGAGCAGCCGCGGGGTCAGCCCGACGACGTCGAGTACCAGCAAGCTCATGCGGAGACCTCTTCCAAGCCCAGGGTGATCAGTTCTCGCCGGGTCCAGTCCAGCTCGGCCGCGATGCCCGCGACCAGCCCGGCGTCGTCGGCGGGTGCGTCCGGGAGCACCTGCCAGGTGTAGGTCTCGACCTCGACGTGGTCGGTGCGCGCGGTGCCGCCGCCGAACAGCTCGGCGAGGGTCCCGGCCAGCACCGGCCGGGTCGACCTCAGCGGCGGCGCCGGGTCGGCGTGCAGCGGCACGTGGAAGTGCACCCGCCACGGCCCTTCGCCCGGGAGGCCACCGTCAAGCGCGAGGTCGAGGTCGTCGGCGCCCGGCGGAGCACCTTCGTTGCTCTGATGCAGGAACCGGGGTTCCACAAAGGACTCCAGGGCTCGCCGCGTCGCCGGGTCGGCCGGGTTCGCCGCCTCCAGTGCCGCCGACGCCTGGAGCTTGACCACGTCGAGCCCGGCGGCTTCGAGGCGGCCCAGCGCCGCCGCCGGGTCTTCGAACCCGACCGCGAGGTGACAGGTGTCCAGGCAGACACCCAGCCAGTCCTTGTCCACTTCGGACAACAGGGCCGCGGCCTGCTCGGTGGTCTCGATGACGCAACCGGGTTCGGGCTCGAACGCCACGCGCACCGGACGGTCCTGCTTCGCCAGCCCCTCCGCGAGCACTTCGAGCTGCCCGCGGTCGTCCCGCCATTCGGTGCGCCAGCCGAGCGGCAGGGTCGACACGCTGCCGCGCACGGCGTCGTCCGGCAGCAGCTCGCCCAGCAGCCGGGCCAGGTCCAGCGTGTAGGCGGTCCGCTCGGGAGTGGACCAGTCCGGCCGGTACACCTTGTGCTTGACGACGGGATCGTGGAACCCCTGGTAGGGGAACCCGTTGAGCGTCACGACCTCGAGGCCACGGGCGGTCAGTTCGGTGCGCAGCCGGGCCACCGCGCCCGGGTCGGCGACCAGTTCGGAAGCCACCGGCCGGGCCAGCCACAGGCCGAGCCCGAGCCGGTCGACGCCCAAGCGCTCCCGCACCGGCTCGCCGAAGCGGGCCAGCTGGGTGAGCACGCCGTCGAGGTCCTCGGCTTGGTGCACGTTCGTGCAGTAGGCGAGGTGGACGAGCGTGCCGTCACGGTGCCGGAACCTCACTTGCGCGGCCCTCGCAGGATCGAGTTGCCCGCGAACTCGGCGGCCGCGGTGCCCGATTCGAGGTCCAGCCGTCCGCTCTGGCCGTAGAACGCCACGGGGTTGCGCCACAGCACCAGGTCCACGTCGTCCTCGGTGAAGCCGGCGGCCAGCATCGCGTCGCCGGTCTTGCGCGTCTTGAGCGGGTCGCTCTTGCCCCAGTCGGCCGCCGAGTTCACCAGGACACGCTCGGTGCCGTACTCCCGCAGGATCGCGACCATCCGGTCCTCGTCCATCTTCGTGTCCGGGTAGATGGAGAACCCGAGCCAGCAGCCGGACTCCTTGACCATCCGCACGGTCAGCTCGTTGAGGTGGTCGAGCACCACGCGTTCCGGCGCGATCCCCGACTCGCGGACGACGGCGATGCTCCGCTCGGTCCCGGCCGCCTTGTCGCGGTGCGGGGTGTGCACGAGCGCGGGCAGGTCGTGGTCGATCGCCAGGGCCAGCTGCGCGGCGAACGCCGTGTCCTCTTCGGCGGTCATCGAGTCGTAGCCGATCTCGCCGACCGCGACCACGCCGTCCTTCTCCAGGTACCGCGGCAGCAGGTCGAGGACCGGCGTGCAGCGCGGGTCGTTGGCCTCCTTGGGGTTGAGCGCGATCGTGCAGTGGTGGGCGATGCCGAACTGGCTCGCGCGGAACGGCTCCCAGCCGACGAGCGCGTCGAAGTAGTCGGTGAAGCTGCCGACGCCGGTGCGCGGCTGGCCCAGCCAGAACGCCGGTTCGACGAGCGCCCGGACCCCGGCGGCGTGCATGGCCGCGTAGTCGTCGGTGGTCCGGGAGCTCATGTGGATGTGGGGATCGAAGATGCGCATCAGCCGTCCTGTTCGTTCAGCAGCTTGACGAGATCGGCGGGGACTTCGCGGCCGGCCGCGGTGCGCTCGGCGGCGAACGACCGCAGCATGCGCAACAGCTCCTCGTCGGTCCGGCGGTCCAGGCCGGCCACGTCGGCCAGCGGGATCCCCATGAAGACGCACTTCAGGACGCCGTGGCGGTACGCGGCGTCGTCGAGGTGCGTCGCGGCGTACTCACCCATCGCCGCGGCGACGAGCCGGGTGTCGTTGGTGCGCAAGGCGTCCGCGACCAGCTCCCGCCCGGCATCCCCCGTGTCCACGAAGGACAGTCCACGGAGGACGGCCCGCTTCTCCGCCGCGTCGCCGTAGCGGTAGAGATCGGGCATCTCCGCCGCGGCACCGGTGGCCGCTTCCAGGAGCCGGACGCGGGCCACGTCGTCGACCGTCCAGCCCGGCACGGCCGACGGCCCCCGGCCGCAGCGGCGGCCGACGGCGGGGAACACCGCGCGCAACGCCGCCGCGTCGGCGGCCACCTTGGCCAGCGCTTCTTCGAGCCAGGCGGTCACGCGACCACCGCCGCGCGCAGGAACTCCAGCGATTCACGGGCGATCCGCGGGGCCGCGTGGCTGTCCCGCGGCAGCTCGACGGCGACGAGCCCGGTGTACGGCGCGAGCGCGGCCAGCACCGGCGGGAAGTCGATCTCGCCCCGGCCGAACTCGAGGTGTTCGTGCGTGCCGCGGCGCATGTCGTCGATCTGGACGTTGACCAGCCGCGGCAGGGCGCGGCGGACGCAGTCCGGCACGGACGCGGACTCGTTGCACCGGCAGTGCCCGATGTCCAGCGTCAGCCCGAACCGCTCCGGGTCGCCGAGCCGCCGCGCCAGCTCGAAGTAGCCGTCGAGGTCCTCGACGAGCATCCCGGGCTCGGGTTCGAACCCGAGGTCGACGTCGTGCTCGTCGGCGGCCTTGAGCACCTCCGCGCAGCCGTCGACCAGGTACGCCCAGGCGTCCTCGGCCGGGAGGTCCGCGGGTTTGTTGCCGCTCCAGAAGGACACGGCCTCCGCCCCGAGGTCGGCGGCGATCTCGACGGCCCGGGTCAGGAACTCGACGCGGCGGGCGCGATCGGCGTCGAGGAACGTCGGCGAGTGCTTGCGCCACGGGTCGAGCAGGAACCGCGCGCCCGTCTCGACCACCACGCCGAGGCCGAGCCGGTCCAGGTCGGCGGCGACTTCGGCGACGCGGCGGGCGAGGTCCGGCCCGAAGGGGTCGAGGTGCTGGTGGTCGAGGGTGAGCGCGACGCCGTCGTACCCGAGGTCGGCCAGCACGCGCAGCGCGTCCCCGAGCCGGTGGTTGGCGAAGCCGTTGGTGCCGTACCCGAACCTCATGTCGGCGACACCTTCCGGCTCAGCGCCCGCGCGAGCGGGAACGCGGCGGCCACGGCCAGCGCCGAGCGCCACGCGCCGGTCCGGGCGATCAGCCCGGCCTGCAGCGGGATCATGCCGTGGATCCCGGCGCCGACCGCACGCCGGATGTTCGGTGCGGCGGGGTCTCGGACGGCGTCGTACTGCGCCCGCCCGGTCGTCAGCGCGTACGCGCCCAGCAACCCCGAAGCCAGCGGGCCACCGCGGCCGCCGGCCACGCGGACGGCGACCGTCGCGGCCAGGGTGGCCGCGGGCAACGCGGGCTTCGCACCGCTCACTTCGGACCGCGACAGCGTTGTCACCGCGTAGGTGTGCGCCCCGACCGTCAGCGCCGCCGGCAGCGCGGGCTTCGCCCCGCCCGCCCCGAGCAGGACGTCGAGGGTCCGGGCCGCGGCCATCGCGGCCGGGCCGAGCACGGTGTTCTTGAGCACGAAGTCGTACGCCCAGACGGTCGCGGCCAGCGGCAGCGCGACGCGCAGCGCCCGCTGGCCCCCGGCGGCCGCGGCGATGCCCAGCCCGCCGACGGTCAGCCCGGTGGCGATGCCGAGCGCGGTGCCCGGCTTGACGCGGCCCGACGGGATCGGCCGCTCCGGTCGTTCGACCGCGTCGAGGTCACGGTCGGCGTAGTCGTTGAGCGCCATGCCCGCCCAGTAGATGCAGACGGAAGCGCCGGTCAGGGCGAGCGTGCGGCGGCCGAACGGCCAGCCCGACGCCGCGGCCCCGGCGACGGCGTCGCCGGGCACGGTCAGCGCGGCGGGCGCGCGGACGAGTTCGACGAGCGCCTTCACCGGTGCGCCCACTCGCGCAGGGCCGCGTACTGCGACGCCAGGTCGTGCGGTCCGCCGCCGGCGGGATCCTTGAAGAAGAACCCGAACTCGGCCACCGGGCCGGCCACGCCGTCGCGGCACGCCTTGCCGGTCAGCCGGGCGAGGTCGAGCACCAGCGGCGCGGCGAGCGCCGAGTCGCAGCCCTGCCAGGTGAGCTGGAGCGTCATGCGCGCGCCGAGGAACCCTTCGAACAGCACGTGGTCCCAGGCGGTCTTCCAGTCGCCGAGCGCCGGCACGTAGTCGATGTGCACCTCGCCGTCGACGTCACGGCCGAGGTTCCGCGACAGCACCTGCTGCTTGGACGCGTTCTTGCTCGACGCGGCGCCGGGGTCGGCGAGCGTCGCGCCGTCGCCGCCGCCGAGCAGGTTCGTGCCCGACCAGGACAGGACGTTCAGCCCGCGCTGGGCGAACATCGGCGCGAGCACCGACCGCAGCAGCGTCTCGCCGGTCTTGCCGTCGCGGCCCGCGTACGGCAGTCCCGTGGTGCGGGCCAGCTCGTCGAGCGCGGGCAGGCGCGCCCCGGTGGACGGGGTGAAGTCGACAAAGCCACAACCGGCGCGGAAGG
Organism: Amycolatopsis sp. NPDC051045; assembly: GCF_040682955.1. NCBI lineage: Bacteria > Bacillati > Actinomycetota > Actinomycetes > Pseudonocardiales > Pseudonocardiaceae > Amycolatopsis > Amycolatopsis sp. NPDC051045. Next base: position 165,355 of record NZ_JBFBCC010000005.1, on the reverse strand, counting down.
CGGCGTAGGCGTACAGCGCGCTCGCGGGCAGTACGTCCTCACCCGCGTCCAGCGCGGCGTCGAGGGCGGCCAGGGAAGCGTGCGCCGGGTGCGGGGCGCACGGCGGTTCGGTGGAGGCGACGTTGAGGACGACGACGTGGTCCAGACCCTCCCGGAACTCGGTCAGGTCCGCGACGATCCGGTCGATCGCCGCGCGGCCGCTGCCGGACGGCGCCGGGCGCAGCCGGGCCTCCGCCGCGTTCAGCTCGGCCACCACGGCGCCGGGCAGCGCCGGCGGCAGCACGCCGGCCGCCGCAAGGTGCTCGGCCCGCTTGACCAGCGGCGTGTCGACCACGTCGTGGCCTCCGAAGACCAGATCCCCCAAGCCGGGCAGCTCGGCCCCGGCGAAGTCCGGCAGTTCGGTCACGCAGCCCGTGCGCGCGGCCAGTCCCGCCCGCATGGCGGCGGCCCCGGCGAGGGCCGTGGTGGCCACCGATCCTCGGGCACCGATCAGCCAGACACCGATCTTCCCCATGATTCCTCCCAGTTCAGGTCACTGCACCGCGCACGCCGCCCCCGGCCACCCGCGGTCCGGACCTCGCTCGCCGCGGGCGTTCGCCGGGCGCGCAGATGTCCACATGATCTACATCGCTGTACCCGATCGAGTGTTTCCGTTCACTCTTCAGTGCACATCATCCGTCGAACCTGAGCCAGGCCGGCCGACGCAGCGTGCGCCAGGGATCACCGCGCCCAGGCCTTGGCGCAGGTCCGGCTCAGGCCGAGGCGATCCCGGGGAAGCTCAGTGTGCCGAGAGCCGCGACGAGCGGGGCCAGCTCCGGCAGGGTCCCCGCCTCGCCCAATGCCTCCGCCAGCGCCGTGTCGTGCGTGGGCCGCGCCGCCGTCAGCAGCGCCTGGCCCGCCGGCGTCACCTCCGTGTAGATGCCGCGGCGGTCGTCCGCGCAGAGGTAGCGGGCCAGCAGCCCGCGGCCCTCCAGCCGCGTGACCAGCCGCGTCGTCGCCGACTGGCTGAGCACCACGGCGTTCGCGAGCTGGTTCATCCGCAGGTGGAAGCCGTCCTGGCGGGCCAGCACGTCCAGCACCGTGTACTCGCTCACCGACAGCTGGTGGTCGCGCTCGAGCGCGCGCTGCAGCCCGTCCTCGATCCGCGCGTGGAGCGCGGCCAGCGTCCGCCAGCCCTGCGCACGGGCTTCGACGGCGTCGTCGTCCAGTGACACGGTTCACCTCTCCCCGGCTTGCGCGCGCAGCTCGGGACGCTGCACTGTGTGCAAGGCGCAATAAACGGCGTCTGCAACTATTTCGGACGCTCGTAGTTGCCAACGCCAGTAACCAGTCTACCCGTGGAAGAAGGAAGTCCATGCCCGCCGCTCTGCTCGCACTGGCGATCAGCGCTTTCGGGATCGGCACCACCGAATTCGTGATCATGGGCCTGCTGCCCGAGGTCGCGGCCGACTTCGGCGTCTCGATCCCGTCCGCAGGCCTGCTCATCTCGGGCTACGCGCTCGGCGTCGTCGTCGGCGCTCCCCTGCTCACCGCACTCGCCTCCCGGGTGCCGCGCAAGACCGTGCTGGTCGCCCTGATGGGCCTGTTCATCGCGGGCAACGTGCTCTCGGCGCTGGCCCCCAGCTACAGCCTGCTGATGACCGGGCGGGTGGTCGCCGCTCTCTCGCACGGCGCGTTCTTCGGCGTCGGCTCGGTCGTCGCCGCCTCGCTCGTCGCCCCGGCCAAACGGGCCGGCGCCATCGCGCTGATGTTCACCGGGCTGACCGTGGCCAACGTGCTCGGCGTGCCCGCCGGCACCGCACTCGGCCAGGCCTTCGGCTGGCGCTCGACGTTCTGGGTGGTCAGTGCCCTCGGCGTCGTCGGCGCCTTCGGCATCCTCGCGCTCCTGCCCCACCAGGAACCCGGCCCGGACGGCGGCCTGCGCGGCGAACTCGCCGTGTTCCGCCGCCCGCAGGTGTGGCTCGCCCTGGTCATGACCGCGCTCGGTTTCGCCGGGGTGTTCGCGTCCTTCACCTACATCGCCCCGATGATGACGCAGGTCGCGGGCTTCTCCGGCGGCGCCGTCACCTGGCTGCTGGTGCTCTTCGGCGCCGGCCTGTTCGCCGGCAACCTGCTCGGCGGCAAGGCCGCGGACCGCAGGCTGATGCCCAGCCTGTACGTCATCCTCGCCGCGTTGGCGCTCGTGCTGGTGGCGTTCGTGTTCACCGCGCACGCGAAGGTGCCGGCGGCGATCACGATCGCCCTGTTCGGCGCGGCGGGTTTCGCCACCGTGCCGCCGCTGCAGGCCCGGGTGCTGGCCAAGGCCGAAGGCGCCCCCGCGCTGGCGTCGGCGGCGAACATCGCCGCGTTCAACCTCGGCAACGCCGGCGGCGCGTGGCTCGGCGGCCAGGCCATCGACGCCGGCCTCGGCTACACCGCGCCCAACTGGATCGGCGCCGCGCTCGCCGCGGCGGGCCTCGCCGTGGCGCTCGTCTCCGGCCTGCTGGACCGCAGGACGCCGGCTAGTTTCGTGGCCGGGGAACGGGTACCCGCCTGATGAACCACCCACCGAAAGGAACCCTCGTGACCAGCGTGCCCGTCATCGAACTCAACAACGGCGTACGGATGCCGCAACTCGGCTACGGCGTGTTCCAGGTCCCGGACGACGAGACCGCCACCGCCGTGAAGGCCGCCCTCGAAGCGGGCTACCGCAGCATCGACACCGCTGCTGTCTACGGCAACGAAAAGGGCGTCGGTCAGGCGATCGCCGAGTCCGGTATCCCCCGCGACGAGCTCTTCGTCACCACGAAGCTGTGGAACGCCGCCCAGGGCTACGACTCGACGCTCAAGGCGTTCGACGCCAGCATGGCCCGGCTGGGCTTGGAGCAGCTGGACCTCTACCTGATCCACTGGCCGACCCCGGCGCGCGACAAGTACCTCGACACCTGGAAGGCGTTCGAGAAGCTCCACGCCGACGGCCGCGTCCGCGCGATCGGCGTGTCCAACTTCCAGGCCGCCCACCTCGAGCGTCTGCTCGACGCCGCCAACGTCGCCCCGGCGGTCAACCAGGTCGAGCTGCACCCGTACCTGCAGCAGCTGGAGCTGCGCGAGTTCGACGCGAAGCACGGCATCGCGACCGAGGCGTGGAGCCCGCTCGCCAAGGGCGGCAGCCTGCTCGGCGACCCGGTGATCGCCGAGCTCGCGGTAAGGCACAGCCGCACGCCGGCGCAGATCGTGCTGCGCTGGCACCTGCAGCTGGGCAACGTCGTGATCCCGAAGTCGGTCACGCCGTCCCGGATCGAGGAGAACTTCGACGTGTCCGGGTTCACCCTGACGGAGGAGGAGATGGAGTCGCTGACCCCGCTGGACCGCGGCGAGCGCACCGGCCCGGACCCGGACACCTTCAACGCCGCCTGAGCGCACCTTCGAAAGTCCGTGAATGTCACCTTGAGGGACTTGGCGTCCCTCAAGGTGACATTCACGGCTTTGCGGTCACTGCTTGCGGGCGACCCCGCCCAGCGTCAGGAAGTTGAGTTCGCCCAGCGGGTGCAGGCGGGGGCCGTCCGGCCACCATTCGTGCAGGTAGACCAGCCCCGGCCGGAGCAGCTCGGTGCCGTCGAAGAACGCCGCGATCTGCTCGCGCGTGCGGTGGACGCTGCCCAGCCCGGTGCCCTGGAAACTGGTCTCCAGCAGCCGGGTCAGCTCCTGGCGAGGAGAATCCTCCTCCGGGTCGAGGTTGTGCGTGAGCAGCAGGAACGACCCGGGTGCGAGCGCGTCGACGTACTCCGCGACGATCGCCTTCGCGCGGTCGTAGTCGTCGATGTGGTGGACGACCGACGTGAGGATCAGCGCCACCGGGCGCGAAAAGTCGAGGTACTCCTTGACGACCTCGTCGGCGAGGGTTTCGGCGGGCCGCGTCAGGTCGGCGCCCGTGACGTGGGTCAGGTAGTTCTCCTCGAGCAGCGCCCGGCCGTGCACCTGCACCAGCGGGTCGTTGTCGACGTACACCACCTGCGCGTCCGGGTTGTACCGCTGCGCCACCTCGTGGGTGTTCTCCGCGGTCGGCATGCCGGACCCCAGGTCGAGGAACTGGTCGATGCCGCGCTTGCCGGCGAGGAACCGCACCGCGCGCACCAGCCAGTCCCGGTGCTCCTTCGCCATCACGCGCGCGCCGGGCGCGATGGCCAGCAGCCGCCGCATCGCTTCCCGGTCCACCTCGTAGTGGTCGTGCCCGCCGAGCAGTGCGTCGGACAGCCGGGCCAGGCTCGCCTTGCTGAAATCGAGGGCGGCCGCACCGCCCTCGGTTCCGGACCGCAGGTCGCCAGGCGTCATCGGCTGTTCTCCCACTCTGCGCGTGGCGACGACGCCCCTGCCCGGGCTCGCTCACCGTGTCCGGCGACGGACAGTGCTCAGATTACGACATGCGGTGCACCAAGTGAACCGGGCACAAGGGCCTTGCCTGCCAGGGAGAACTACCCGAACTTGAGTTCCCGCCAGCTTTGTCCCCCATCCGTGGTCCGATACAGGGCGGAGCCACCGTAGGCGTCCGGCTGGCCGTCGACGACGACCCCGGTGCCGCGGCCGGGGAAGTCCAGATCGGTCAGCGCGAAGCCGCGTTCGGTCAGCGCGAGCGTCGTCCAGGTGCGGCCGCCGTCGGCCGTGCTGTGCAGGAAGCCGACGCCACCGCCCACCGCCGCGACCGTCGCGGACGTCGGCGAGGCCGCGTCGAAGCCCTGGTTGATGCCGGCGAACGGCGCGGCGACGACCTCGCTGAACCTCCCGCCGAGCTGCGGGGCGTGCCGCAGCTGCCGCTCGGTCGAACCGGGCGACGGCGAGCCGGGACTGCTGCTGCACAACGCCACGACCTGCCGTTCGCGGACCCCGGCGAGCGAGGCGACCGACCCCTCGGGGCACGGCGGATCGGCCGGGCTGAACCGGACGCCGTCGCGGGAGGTCCAGTACTTCTCGGTGCCGTAGTCCGCGCCGAGCGCGACCTGCAGGCCGCCGCCGACGGCCAGGTCGCCGTAGGTGAGGCCGCCGGTGACCGCGAACCCGGGCACTGGGGCCAGCACCGGCGAGCCGGCGGCCCCCGAATACAGCCGGGTCGAGCCGCGGCCCTCGCCGTAGCTGGTCAGCATGGCGAAGACGCGGCCACCCGTTTCGGTGATCTTCGACAGGTAGTACGGCTCCCGCGCGCCGGTCAGGGTGACCGGGTACCAGGTGGTGCCGCCGTCGCGGGTCGTGCGCACGTGGACGCCGTCGCTGACGTACGCGACGCGGTCGCCGAAGACCCGCAGCGCGACGTGGTTGTGGTTGTCCGGCAGCGCCATCGGCGGCGCTCCCAGCCGCCGCCAGTGCCGTCCGGCGTCGGTGGTGCCCAGCAGCGCCGGGCACCACGACTTCGCGCACGGCGAGTACCCCAGGACGTACCCGGTCTCCGGGCCGGTCCAGCTCGTCGACGCGGGCCGGAATCCCTGCGGGACCCGGATTACGGCCGCCGTCGCGGGCGAGGCGAACGCGGCCAGCAGGGCGAGGACGGACACCAGCAGCGCCGAGCGCCGGGGAGTTCTCATGATCACCTGGACGTCTCGCGCGGGGCCGGGGTTGCCCACCCCGGGCGGAGTTCGGCCGGGCGGCTCAGCGCGGTGCGGCCAGCCGGGCGTCCAGCTCCGCGACGTCCGCCACGAACCAGACGTCCTTGCCGCGGTTCGATTCCCGCACGACGTCACGGAACACGGTGCTCGCTTCGACGTGCCGGCGGACGTCGCCGAGCAGCACCAGCCGGTAGCCGTACTGGACGATCTTCGAGAAGAAGTGCCCGATGAGCTTCGCCTTCATGTCGAAGAACCGCGCGGGAAACCGCTCGACCGGCACGACGAGGACGTCGACGGCCTGGCCGTAGGTGGCGCCGATCAGGTCGACGGCGTCCTGCTCGGTGCCGAGCTCGGAGCCCTCGGCGGGCTCGAACCACACCCTCGTGCCGTGGCGCTGCTCGATCACGGTCGTGCTCCTTCCAGGAACGGGACCACCGATCCGGCCCAGCCGGGCAGGAAGTGCCCGGCGTCCCCGGCCAGCCGCACGTCGGCGCCGGGCAGGGCTTCTCGCAGCTTCGCCGCCGCGTCGCGCTGGTCGAGGAGGACGTCGTGCGCGCCGAAGCGCCGCTCGGACGGCACGGGCCAGCGGTCCAGGAGTGCGTCGTAGCGTTCGCGGACCGCTGCCGCCCCGGCCGCCGAACGGTAGACCGCGGTCACGGCAGGTTCTCCGTCACCGAGGCCACCCAGCGCAGCAGGTCGGCCCCGGCGGCCAGGTCACCGAGCACGATGATCTTCATGGTGGAGCGCTCCCCGTCGTAGATGGTTTCGACGCGCAGGGGCCGCTCGCCGCCGTCCCGCGGCCCGTTCACCGAGGCCACGACCATGGTCGCGATCCGGTCGGCTGCCGCCCGGTCGACGCCGCCGATCTCGGCGACCCCCGACAGCTCGGCGGTCGGGGCCGCGGCCCGCTCGGCGACCGGCAGCCCGGTGAAGGCCGCCAGGTCCTCGGCCGTGATCCGGTACTGCTTGCCGATCCGGACCGCCTTCAGCCGGCCGTCCCGCACGTAGTTCCGGACCGTCCGGACGTGCAGGCCGAGCTGCGCGGCGACCTGTTCGACGGAGAAGACGTCCTGCGCCATGACCCTCCTTGAGTTCCTCAAACTACCCTATCACGCCCACCCGAGGGGCAGTTTTGGGAACATGCGGTTCGCTCACCCGGGTGACGGGTATTCCACGGTGTTGTTCCCGCTCGCCAGATACGTCCACATCGGACAGTCGAAAGGACGGCGCCGACGATGCCGTACCCCCCGCCCCCGGAACCGTACGGAACGCCGTACGAGCCCGCACCGGCCGAAGAAATCGTGGAGCGCACCCACCCGCGCATCCGCGTGGTGCGCACGATCAACGCCCTCATCCACCTCGTCTGCGCGGTGTTCGCGCTGGTCCTGGCCGTGCACATCGTGCTGGTGCTGGGCGAGGCGAACTCGGCGAACGGCTTCGCGCACCTGATCTCGGAATGGTCGTCGGGTGTCTCGCTCGGCCTGCGCAACCTCTTCACGCCGGACTCGGAGAAGCTGCGGACGTTCCTCAACGACGGCCTCGCCGCCGTCATCTGGCTCGTCATCGGCGCCATCCTGACCGACGTCATCACCCGCATCGGCGTGCCCGGCCCCAAGCGGGTCTGGTACCGGCGCAGCTACCGCTGAGCCCTCGGTTCCCCGGCACGAAGAAGGCCTCCCCGGACTCGGGGAGGCCTTCTTCGTGGACTTTCTAGAGCTGGGCCTGGTCGGCACCCGGTTGGACGGGCTCCGGTTCGGCTTCGGGCCCGGCCGGGTCGGCGGGCTCGCCGCCGCGGGGTACGGGAACGCCCTCGGCGGCGATCGCGTCGAAGTGTTCACGGCACCAGCGGCCGTAGCGCCTTGCCTGCACAGTCATCGCGTTCACCTCCTCTCCACGGGCGGTCCTGGCGTATCCTCAGCGTCCTCCGCCGGGATGCCGAAAGCCAACAGATTTAAGCGGGACTTAACACACGATCGGGTGAACGTCTACAAAGGACACCGGTCAGCCCGCGAACTCCCGCACGACCGTCCGGCAGAACGCCGGCAAGTCGTCCGGATTGCGGCTGGAAACCAGGCCGTTGTCGACCACTACCTCTTCGTCGACGACTTCGGCGCCGGCGTTACGCAGGTCGGTCCGGATGCTCGGGTACGACGTCAGCCGGCGGCCACGGACGACATCCGCTTCGACGAGCGTCCACGGACCGTGGCAGATCACGCCGACCGGCTTGCCGGCGCGCACGAAGTCGCCGACGAACTTGACCGCGTCGGGGCTCGTGCGCAGGTTGTCGGGGTTCATCGTGCCGCCGGGCAGCAGCAGGGCGTCGAAGTCGCCGATCCCGACGTCGGCGACCTTCCGGTCCACCGGGAACCGGTCGCCCTTGTCGATGTCGCCGTTCATCGCCTGGATCTCGCCGGTGTCCAGCGACACCAGCTCGACCGTCGCGCCCTCGTCGAGGACGGCCTGGCGCGGCTTCTCCAGCTCGACCTGTTCGACGCCGTCCGCGGCCAGGATCGCGACCCGGCGTCCTTGCAATGCGTTCGCCATGAGGCTCCTCCGTCGGGAACAGGGGGCGGTGCACCGGGGGAATTACCCCCTGGACGCCCGGCCAAACCCAGTCCAAAGAGGACTGTGACCTCCGGGGCTCCGCCCCGGGCCGGGGGCTCCGCCACCCGGACCCCCCGAACGAAATCAGTCAGTCGGCGCACTCGATGGCCAGCACGGCGATGTCGTCGTGGGCGGAGCTGCCGAGCCAGTCGCGCACGGCCTGACGCAGCCGCCGCACCACCTCGCGGGCCGGCTCGCCCGCCGCGGCCGTGAGCACCGCGCGCAGCCGGTCGTCGCCGAAGAGCTCCGTCTGGTTGTGGCGGTTGCGGGCCTCGGTGATGCCGTCGGTGTAGAGCAGGCAGACGTCGCCGCGCTCCAGCCGCACCTCCGCCTCGGCGAACCGGGCCTGCGGCGAGATGCCGACCAGCGTGCCCGGGACGGTGACCTCCTCCACCACGCCCGACCGGCGGACGATCAGCGGCGCCGGGTGGCCGCCGGAGGCCAGGGTCAGGCCCACGCCGCCGTCCGACGGCCGGGCGGTGCCGAGCACGAGGGTGGCGAACCGGCTGCTGCCCCCGGCGATGAGCAGCTCGTTGAGCAGCCGCAGCAGGGTGCGGCCGTCGCGTTCGACCATGGCGAGCGCGGACAGCGCGTGCCGGACCCGGCCGGTCAGCGCGGCGGCCTCGGGGCCCTTGCCGCAGACGTCGCCGAGCACCAGGAACGCGCTGCCGTCGTCGTGGGCCTGGACGTCGAAGAAGTCGCCGCCGACCGCGAGGACCCCGCCCGCCGGCTCGTACCAGGTCTCGAACCGGGCGCCGTCGAGCTCCGGCGGGTCGACCGGGCGCAGTGTCGTCTCCAGGCCGCGCGTCGCCTCTTCCTGCCGGGCGTAGCGCTGGGCGTTGGCCAGCGCCGTCCCGGCCGCCTTGGCGAACTCGATCACCGCGCGGGGCTGCTCGGCGCCGAACGCGGGCTCGCCGCGGCGGCCCAGCAGCAGGGCGCCGGTGACCCCGGCGCTCGCGCTCGGCCCGAGCGAGACCACGGAGACGTCGGCGTGCCCGGCGAACCGGTCGGCGACGACCGACGGCAGCGTGGCGACCTCGGCCGCGGGCACGGGGGCCGGCTGGGGACGCCCGGCGGCGAAGGTCGCCGCCAGCACCGGCGCGAGCTGGGCCGGCACCCGCCGGATCCGGCCGTGGCCCTGCGCGGCCGGGCGCTCGCAGCTCCACCACTCCCACCGGCCGCGGGTGGTCGGCAGCAGCACGAAAACGGTTTCGGCCAGCGCGGACGCGGCCAGCTCGGCGATCACCCTGGCCGTGCCGTGGCGCCCGTGCGCGGCGGCCAGCCGGGGGCCGGCCTCGGCCAGGAAGTCACCCACGTGCCGCCGCGGGACGTCCTCGGCGGACACGGTCCAGGCGTGCCAGCCGCCGGGGAGGGCGCGGATCCGGGCCGGGTGGCGGCGCCCGGCCACCTCGACGTGGGCCAACCCCTGCTCTGCGGGGGTCCGGGTGGCGGAGCCCCTGACCCGCGGCGAAGCGGCGGATATCACGGCCTGTTCCGCGTGCAGCTGCGGCTCGGCGTCGCCGGTCAGCTCCCGCGCCGCCGGGTTCGCCCAGCGCACGACTCCGGCGGTGTCCTGCAGGAACACCGCGTCGCGCACGTCTTCGAGGACCGCCCGGCCGAACGCGTCGAAGCCCGGCGGCCCGCCGTCACCGGGCATCGGCGGCAGGGCCGCCGACGCCGGGGCCGGACGTGACACCATGCACGGACCTCCTGCCTCCGGACTGCTGTCGCACGGCTACCGCGTGAGCGGGCGGGCTGGCTCGAAGTGTAGGGCGAAGCATGGCACGCTGGGTCGACGACCACGCCTGGTGCATGCGTGGTGGAGAGGGTCGGCACACATGACAACGGAATCCCAGAGCGAAGCGGCCGCGCTGGAGCGGGTGCTCGTTGCGGTGCGGGATCTCGGGGACGGCAACTTCCGCCGGCGGCTCGTTCCGCACGGCGACGGCATCTCGGCGCAGCTCGCTGTCGCGTTCAACGACATCGCCGAGCGCAACCAGCGGCTGGTCAGCGAGCTGCTGCGGGTGCGCGCGGCCGTCGGGCAGGAAGGCAGGCTCAGCGAGCGGCTGGAGGGCCAGGTCGGCCCCGGCGGCTGGACCACCGCCGTCGACGCCGTGAACGGCCTGGTCGAGGACCTCACCCGGCCGGCGATCGAGCTGGAGCGCGTGCTCGGCGGGGTCGCCGACGGCGACCTGTCCCAGCCGATGACGCTGACCCTCGACGGGCGCCCGCTGCGAGGCGCGTACGCCACGCTGGCGAGGACGGTCAACGGCCTCATCGCGCAGCTGTCGAGGTTCGCCGCCGAAGTGACGAGGCTCTCCCGCGAGATCGCGGGTGAGGGACGTCTCGGTGGCCAGGCGGTCGTCCCGGGCGTGTCGGGCACCTGGCGCGACCTGACCGACTCGGTCAACTTCATGGCCGACAACCTCACCGAGCAGGTCCGCAACATCGCCCAGGTCACCACCGCCGTCGCGCGCGGCGACCTGACCCAGAAGATCAACGTCGACGCCCGCGGCGAGATCCTCGAGCTCAAGAACACCATCAACACGATGGTCGACCAGCTCTCGGCGTTCGCCGACGAGGTCACCCGCGTCTCCCGCGAGGTCGGCTCGGACGGCAAGCTCGGCGGCCAGGCCCAGGTGCCGGGCGTCGCCGGGACGTGGCGTGACCTGACCGACTCGGTCAACCTGATGGCCGACAACCTGACCGACCAGGTCCGCGGGATCTCCCAGGTGGCGACCGCGGTGGCCACCGGTGACCTGACGAAGAAGATCGAGGTCGACGCCCGCGGCGAGATCCTGCAGCTGAAGAACACGCTGAACACGATGGTCGACCAGCTCTCGGCGTTCGCCGGCGAAGTCACCCGGGTGGCGCGCGAGGTCGGCAGCGAGGGCAAGCTGGGCGGGCAGGCCGAGGTGCCCGGCGCGGCCGGGACGTGGCGCAGCCTCACCGACTCGGTCAACCAGATGGCCGACAACCTCACCGACCAGGTCCGCAACATCTCGCACGTGACCACGGCCGTGGCGAAGGGCGACCTGACGCAGAAGATCACCGTCGACGCCCGCGGCGAGTTCTTCGAGCTCAAGACGACCATGAACACCATGGTGGACCAGCTCTCGGCGTTCGCCGACGAAGTCACCCGGGTGGCGCGCGAGGTCGGCACCGAGGGTCAGCTGGGCGGGCAGGCGCAGGTCCCCGGCGTCGCCGGCACCTGGCGCGACCTCACCGGCTCGGTGAACTTCATGGCGAACAACCTGACCACCCAGGTCCGGAACATCGCCCAGGTCGCGACCGCCGTCGCGCGCGGCGACCTGACGCAGAAGATCGCGGTGGACGCCCGCGGCGAGATCCTGGAGCTCAAGAACACGCTGAACACGATGGTGGATCAGCTGTCCGCGTTCGCGGACGAAGTCACCCGGGTGGCGCGCGAGGTCGGCACCGAAGGCAAGCTCGGCGGCCAGGCCACCGTGCCCGGCGTCGCCGGGACCTGGAAGGACCTCACCGACAACGTCAACTCCATGGCGAACAACCTGACCGACCAGGTCCGGAACATCGCCCAGGTGACGGCCGCGGTCGCGAAGGGCGACCTGACGCAGAAGATCACCGTCGACGCTCGCGGCGAGATCCTCGAGCTCAAGACGACGCTGAACACGATGGTGGACCAGCTGTCCGCGTTCGCGGACGAAGTCACCCGGGTGGCGCGCGAAGTCGGCACCGAAGGCATCCTCGGCGGCCAGGCCCGCGTCCGCGGCGTCGCGGGCACGTGGAAGGACCTCACCGACAACGTCAACGTCATGGCCGACAACCTGACCGACCAGGTGCGCAACATCGCCACCGTGGCGAGCGCGGTGGCCAACGGCGACCTGTCGAAGAAGATCCGCATCGAGGCCCAGGGCGAGGTCGCGGCGCTGGCCGAGACGCTGAACGGCATGGTCGAGACGCTGCGCGCGTTCGCCGACGAGGTCACCCGCGTCGCCCGCGAAGTCGGCACCGAAGGCATCCTCGGCGGCCAGGCCCGCGTCCCCGGCGTCGCCGGGACCTGGAAGGACCTGACCGAAAACGTCAACTTCATGGCGCACAACCTGACCAGCCAGGTGCGCAACATCTCGCAGGTGACCACCGCGGTCGCGAAGGGCGACCTGACGAAGAAGATCGACGTCGACGCCCGCGGCGAGATCCTCGAGCTCAAGACCACGATGAACACGATGGTCGACCAGCTCTCGGCGTTCGCATCCGAGGTCACGCGTGTGGCGCGCGAAGTCGGCACGGAGGGCAAGCTCGGCGGCCAGGCCGAGGTCGACGGCGTGTCCGGCACCTGGCAGCGGCTCACCGAGAGCGTGAACCAGCTGGCCGGGAACCTGACCACCCAGGTCCGCGCCATCGCGCAGGTGGCGACCGCGGTGACGGCCGGCGATCTGACCCGGCACATCACGGTCGACGCGTCCGGCGAGGTCGCCGACCTCAAGGACAACATCAACCAGATGATCGCGAACCTCAAGGAGACGACGAGGACCAACCGCGAGCAGGACTGGCTGAAGACGAACCTCGCGCAGCTGTCGGGGCGGATGCAGGGGCACCGCGACCTGGCGTCGGTCGCCGCGCTGATCCTGTCCGAGCTGGCCCCGCTGGTGCGGGCGCAGCAGGGCGCGTTCTTCCTGGCCCGCGAAGACGACCGCGACGGCACGGTGCTCGAGTGCATCGCCGCGTACGGGCTGGCGCAGTCCCGCGCGGGACTGCGGTTCGCGATGGGCGAGTCGCTGATCGGCCAGGCCGCCGTCGACCAGCGCACGATCCTCGTGCACAACGCGCCGCCGGAGTACGCGCTGATCTCGTCCGGGCTCGGCTCGGCGGCGCCGGTGAACCTCATCGTGCTGCCGGTGCTGTTCCAGGGCGAGGTGCTCGGCGTGCTGGAGCTGGCCTCGGTGAACGAGTTCAGCACGGTGCACCAGGACCTGCTGGAGCAGCTGCGGCACACGATCGGCGTCAACGTCAACACGATCCTGTCGAACTCGCGGACCGAGGCGCTGCTCACCGAGTCGCAGCGGCTGGCGCAGGAGCTGCGGGCCCGGTCCGAGCAGCTCCAGGCCCAGCAGGGCGAGCTGCGGCGGTCCAACACCGAGCTCGCCGAGAAGGCCGCGCTGCTGGCCCAGCAGAACCGCGACATCGAGGTCAAGAACAGCGAAATCGAGCAGGCCCGCCAGGAGCTGGAGGAACGCGCCGGGCAGCTGACGGTGGCGTCGCAGTACAAGACGGAGTTCATGGCGAACATGTCGCACGAGCTGCGGACGCCGCTGAACAGCGCGTTGATCCTGGCGAAGCTGCTGTCGGAGAACCCCGAAGGCAACCTGACGGAGAAGCAGATCCAGTTCGCGAAGACGATCTACGCGGCCGGGTCGGACCTGCAGCAGCTGATCAACGACATCCTCGACCTGGCCAAGGTCGAGGCGGGCCGGCTGGACATGCAGATGTCCGACATCACGCTGCCCGAGCTGGTCGATTACGTCGAATCGCTGTGCCGGCCGCTGACCGCGGACAAGGGCCTCGACTTCGCCGTCCACATCGACCCGCCGGTGCCGGGCAGCGTCCACACCGACGAGCACCGGCTCCAGCAGATCCTCCGCAACCTCCTGTCGAACGCGGCGAAGTTCACCGACGAGGGCGGCGTCCGGCTGCACATCCGCGCCGCCGACCCGGCCGAGGTGGAGCAGGAGGCGCTCCGGAACGCGCCGGGCATCATCGCGTTCGCGGTCGAGGACACCGGGATAGGAATACCGGAGGAGAAGCTGGCGGTCATCTTCGAGGCGTTCCGCCAGGCGGACGGCACGACCAGCCGCAAGTACGGCGGCACCGGCCTGGGGTTGAACATCAGCCAGCAGCTGACCGAGCTCCTGGGCGGCGAGCTGCGCGTGGTGAGCGAACCGGGCGTCGGCAGCACGTTCACCCTGTACCTCCCGGTGGCGGCGGCCAACCTGGTCGACCCGGTGACGGCGTTGTCCTCGCCCCGGCTCCCGGCGGTCCCGAGCACGGTCCGGGTGGCAGCGCCCGACCTCGCCCCGAAGCGCTTCCACGGCGAAAAGGTCCTGATCGTCGACGACGACCTCCGCAACGTGTTCGCGTTGGCGGCGGTCCTGGAGCAGGCGGGCCTGGAGGTGATCTACGCGGAGACGGGCGTCGACGGCATCCGCGCCCTCGAGCGCAACGAGGACACGGCCCTGGTCCTGATGGACGTGATGATGCCGGAACTCGACGGAAACGCCACGATCGCAGCCATCCGAGCCGAGGCGGCCAACGCCGACCTGCCGGTGATCGCGGTCACAGCCAAGGCGACCGCGGAGGACCGAGCCCGCACCCTGGCCAGCGGCGCGGACGACTACATCACCAAACCGGTGGACACGGACAAACTGCTGGACGTGATAGCGGCCAAACTGGAAGCCGACGCCGCATCGACTCGCGACGCCGGCCCTGCAGCCAACGGAGCGGGTGACGGGAATCGAACCCGCGTAGCTAGTTTGGAAGACTAGGGCTCTACCATTGAGCTACACCCGCGTGCCCCCGAGGTACCCGGGTGCATCGCCAGCTTAGCGTGACCCGCTAGGCTGATCGCACACCCCCCTGGGGGTGGACCCGGGATGTGGCGCAGCTTGGTAGCGCATCCGCTTTGGGAGCGGAGGGTCGCAGGTTCAAATCCTGTCATCCCGACCAGATAGTCTTCTTTCACACCACGCCCGACGAGCAGATGCTCGCCGGGCGTGTTTGTGTGCGCACGTTCCGTGATGGCGACGCGCTCGCCGAACGTCGCCACGAGAACGTCAGACGGGCGGGCGCGGTCGGTGGTGGGTCGACTGGCCCTGCATGCGTTGGTCGCGTCAGAGGCGATCCGGGACGCCGGATCTGGGACCGCAGATGGTGCGGCGAGCCGGATGGTCTCCCCCACCTCCAGCAAGGCGGCGAACGGCTGCGTGAGGTCGGCCCGCTCCACACTGCTGTCCTGCCCGATGTAGAGCTTCTCGAAGAACCCCTGGTTGATCTGCCTCCTGATGTTGTTCGGCGCGCTGAGGTAGGCGGCCTCGCAGTGGCTGGCTGCGGCCAGCGCTCCGCCCAGGGTGGCTTCGACGTCGGCCGTGACGACCTGGGCGGCCTTGATCTCACCGTCAGCCTCAGCAAGCGCGCGAGTTAGCCGCTTCATCTCGGAGGCCAGGAGGTCTTGCGGGATGGCCAGGTGCCCGCCCCTCCCGCGACGAGGCTTGCGGGATGGTGAAGCTATTATCGAACCCGAGGCATACCTTTGGACTTTGCCCCCCGTCCAAGTCCGCCACCCCCTGATTCTTCGACCAGTTGTCCGTTGTGGCAGGTCGGCTCGTCAGGCTTGCTATCGTTGCGTGGTCGGGCTCGCGCCGATCCGCCCCTTTGCCTCAGTGGTCAGGTGGCAGCCCGTTTCGATTGAGATGACCGTGGTCGTGCCTGACGACAGCGTCAGCGTTGCTCCGTACTGGTCCCGCAATTCGAACTCAAACGTGGGCGGCTTGTTTGTCTGCAGCCCTGGTTTGCTGAACCCGTAGCCATTGCCAACATCCGCTGCGATGCGCTTCGCGCCAGCCCACTGCTCGACGGAGATACCTTTGGGCGCGGTAATGAAGCTAAGGAACGTGCGAACCGCGTCACGGCTGTCGACGCCCGGGAATTCATTAGCGCAGCCTGACTGACGACCGTCGTGCTTGTCGATCCAGCCGGTGATGCTGAGCTCGTTCGTTAGCTTCGTTTGCAGCGTCTTGCGGGCTTCTTCGTAACGGGCGACGGCTTCGTCAATCGTCGGCCGCCGGAGGAGTTCGGCGTACTGGTGCTGGCTGGGCACTGGTGTCTCCGATGACGGTGTTCCGAGGTATTGACCGCCGTCATCGCAGGCCGCGAGCAGTAGGGCGCCCGCGGCCATCGCGGCGGCCAGCAAGGTTCTGGTGGGCATGGAGGTCATCTTCCTACCGTGCGGGTATCGCAAGCTGCGGCATACCCGCCACGATGGCCGCAATGTTGTGCTTGCTGGTGGTGTCGCTGCCATCCGGCAGCGTCCGGGTGTACTCGCTATGTCCGTATGACGCGGCCAGAGGGGTACCGTCCGAGCCGGTGGCGGCGCCGGCTGACAGTTGAGTCATGCCGTCCATGGCGTAGGGGGCCGCGCCGTAGCGCCACGTTTCAGGCACCCACTGCGCGACAGGGTCACCGTCGGCCCTGATGTTGTAGGCGTGGCCGCCCGGCACCTTCAGGTCGTGGGCGGTGTTGTCGATGCCGAAGTGGTCCGCCACGCCTGGCGAGCCGAACACCACCGCGTCATCCACGCCCGTGCCGCCGTGGGTCAGGCTGATGCCGGTCACGATGGAGCCCTGCGAGTGCCCGAGTGCGGTGAAGTGCGGATCGGTTGGACGGGCGGCGTTAATGCCCTGGTCGAACTTCGCCAGCTTGTCGCCGCCGATGTTGGCGTTCTCGCTGGTGATGAGCCCCGCCAGCGAGCCCTTGTCGTCGAATGACGAGGGCTCGTAGCCGATCCACGTCACGGTGGCGACGGTTCCGCCGCCTTGGGTGGCGAGCATCCGCTCCGCGCTGCGCTGCACGCCGTCCATGTCGTCGACGTAGCCGTGCATGTTGCCGTCGACCGTGCTGTTCATGCCGGGGGTGAAGACGGTGACATGCTGCGCCGTATCGACATCACCGTTGGCAATGGCGGCTTTCGGGTGGTCGCCGGTCATGTCCACGGACATCAGCTGGCGGTTGGGGTTCAGGCTGCCGTCCGGGTTGTGCATCATGCCGGAGATCGCATCAAGCGCTTTGAGCCGTTCTTCGACGCGGGCGATCTCGCTGGAGCCACCGCCGTTGCGCCGCAGCCGGTCGAGTTCGGCGGTGAAGCTGCGCTTCTCCTGCTCGACGAGGCTCAGATTGGCTTTGCTGCGGTCGGCGGCCTTGATGCCGTCCCGGTTGCCGACCCAGTCAGGATGCTGGGCGATCAGCTGCTGCCGCTCCTTGTCCGACAGTGCCGCCCACCAGGCCGCGTTCATCGACGGGTCCGCGTCGACCGCTGGTGGAGGCATGATCGAGGGGGCCGCCATGGCGGCTCCGGAGTTGCCGGCCGCGGCCAGGCTGGTGTGCTCGTTGTCGTTGGCTGTGGCATCGATGACCTGGCCGGCTTGGATGAGGTCGAGCACTGCGCACAGGTCTTCATCGACATTCGTCGCCTGCCGCAAGACTTCTTCGACGCGGTCTTTGAGTTCCTCGGCGATGCGGCCGCGTTCTTCGGCTACCAGTTCGCGCTGGTCCTCCGGCACGTCGGGCACGCCGTTGTCGACGATCGCCCCGTCACCGGCAATGGTGAAGTGGTTGCTCGCGGCAATCGCCTCGGCCTCCTTGACGCCGTTCTGCACGCCCGTGATGGCGTCACCGACATCGCCTGCCCTTCGACGCAGGGCAGCGAGACCGAGCCCATGGCCCGCGTGGAGAGGTCCGCAGTGGCTGCCGACTCCTGCGCCGCATAGTGGTCAGCCGCCTTCGCCATATTGCCTGCGTGCGTGTCCAGGCGGGATTCAAATCCCTGCTGCCGGTACACCAAAACGTGTTTGACCTCGGCCATCTTCAGCGCTGCCCGCGACCCCGGCATCCCCAGATCGCCAGTAGGTACGGCCGCCGTGCACCCCGCGCCGCGCAGCCATCGGCCACCCGCCCCGCGGCTTGCCCGGTGTGGCGGATCTTCGCGATCACCACCTGGTAACCCGTGCTGACAATGCCCTCCCCGGTATGTGGCAGCTCTGTCACTCTAGGGCATGACATCAGGCGGGAACAACCGTGCGAAAGCGGCGTGACCAGGCGAAATATAAGTCGAGAGGATCTACGCAGGCGCCCTGTGAGTAGTTTTACTCAGGTCTCCTCGCCTGGGCACTCCGACTCGGGTGCAGTCTCTTGATCCGGCCGACGCATTCGAGAAGTGACGTCTTCAAGGCGGACCACCAGTGCCATGGTGCCCGCAGGTGCGGTGCCCTCATCGACGGCCCGGCGCAAACGGGCGGCCGTTCCGCCAGCTCGTCGGCTAACCCTGCCAGCCGCGCGGAGATCGCCTCGGGCGCGCTCTCGTTGGCTTCAAGGTGCCGGGTTTCGTCGTCATGTTCCATCTCGATCCTGTTCTGAGCTGGTGAGTCTCGGCTTCGTTGTCCCCGGCTTGCCGCCACCGCCGGAAGTCCGGCGAGCTGGTGTACACCGTCGGCGCCTCACCGGAGTACTGGGCAGCCGCCCGGCTGCACGTGCCGACCAGTTGCGGCACGCCGGCTACCTCCGCTGGCGCAACCGCCACTGCCACCCCGAACGCCCCTTCGCAGCCATCTCCAAAATCCGCCGCCCCGACTACCTGCCCACCGTTGCTTGATACGGCACTAAAAGGCGGTTGCGCAGGCGGGAGAGCGGGGCCACATACCGGGGAAGCCAGTTCCCCACCCACCGAGGTGTGCCGATTCCGGCCGCTCCTGCTCCGACGTGGCCCCAGCCCCACAAGTCGTCGGGTTCGAGCCCTTGACCGCGTGGGTTGGCCCGGCTGAGCGTCGCAGGTGGCCCGTGTGGTTGACACGTCGCTGCTGGGCACGCTCGCGCGTGCCAGCGGCGTGCGTCAGTGGGCGGGGGCGGTGACCAGCTTGCGGATGGTCATCGGCTCGGCGAGGACCCGCTCCAGTACCTGCTGTACGTGGCGGAAGTGAGCAGTGGTGAAGTGGTCGGCGAGGGCCTGCGCGTTTGCCCATTCCTCGACAATCGCCATGCGGGCGCAGTTGTTGGGGTCGGTGTAGGGGCGGTAGGCAAGGCAACCGGGTTCTTCGAGGGACGGCTCGATCATCGCCTCCAGGGCGGTGCGGAGCCGGTCCTCCTGTCCGGGTGCGGCCACGCACTCGGCGACGACGGTGAGGGACATGCCGATGAATCTCCTTACGCGGTAGTGGAAGTCACGGGCGGCCGGGGCCGCTGCCCGCCCCGGATGTGGTGATGGCGGTGGCGATTTCGTCCAGGTCGGCCGGCGTCAGTGCTACCGACCCCGCGCCGATCCAGCCGTCGACCTGGCCGGGCTTGCGGGCACCGACGATGGCTCCGGTGATGCCGGGCCACGCCAACACCCAGGCGATGGCCACCTCGGCGACGGTGACACCGTGCCGCTCGGCGATGGGGCGCAGTGCGTCCGCCAGCCGGAGGTTGGCAGACAAGCCCGCGGTGAAGTCCTGGTGGACGGCTCGCCAGTCATCCGCGGGCAGGTTCGCCGCGCGCTCGGCGGAAAAGGCGCCGGTGAGCAGCCCGGATTGCAGCGGGGAGTAGACGATCACGCCCGTGTTGTGGGTCCTCGCCCAGGCGATCTCGCCGGACGCGGAGCGGTTGATCGCCGAGAACGGCGGCTGGATGACATCGACGTGGGCGATCCGCTCCGCGGCCTCCAACTGCTCGGGAGAGTGGTTGGACAGGCCGATCGCCCGGACTTTGCCCTCGGCTTTCAGATCGGCCATGACCTGCCAGTATTCCTCCAGCGGGGTGGCATTCGGGGAGACGGCGCCGCTGCCGTCACCCGCGTACTCCAGGGACTCGCCGGTGTCCGGCCAGTGCACCTGGTACAGGTCGATGCGCTCGACGCCCAGCCGGCGCAGCGAGTCCTCGATCTCGCGGCGGACACTGGCCGGCTTCATGACCCGCCGAGGCGCGGCCTGCGGGTTGTCCGCGTTCCAGATCAGGCCGGCCTTGGTGAAGATGTACGGGCGCTCGGCCTGACGCAGGTGGGCGACGGCCTTGCCGACCAGCTCCTCGGAATGACCAAGACCGTAGGCGGCGGCGGTGTCGATCCAGTTGACCCCGGAAGCGACTGCGTGCTGGATCGCGGCGATCGACTCGGCGTCATCGGTGGCACCCCAGCCGAAGCGCCAGCCGGATCCGGACACCGCCCAGGAGCCGAACCCGAGGCGGGTGATGTCCATACCGGTGCTACCGAGGGGACGGGTGGGCAGGTGCGTGGTGGTCATGGCGGAGTTCTCCCTGTGGGTGGCGCGTCGGGCGCTCTGGGCACCTGGTGACCGGAACTGTTCCGGTGCCCAGCACTCTGGCGCCCCCGCGGCAGTTCACCCAGTGGCAGCCGGTGCCTGGGCACGGCATGACCAGGCTGGAGCGGCAAACGGGGAAGCTGGACAGGGATACTTGTCGCATGGCACTGGACAGGCGCGCAGAACTGGGTGAATTCCTACGATCTCGCAGGGCCCGGTTGAGGCCCGAAGAGCTGGGGCTGCCCGACTACGGCGGCCAGCGGCGCGTTCCCGGACTGCGCAGGGAGGAGCTGGCCCGGTTGGCCGGGGTGAGCGTGGACCACTACGTGCGCCTGGAGCAGGGACGCACCCTGCACTTTTCCGGGGCAGTGCTGGACGCAGTCGCCCGCGCGCTGCGCTTGGACGCGGTGGAGCGCGAGCACCTGTACCGGCTGGCGCGGCCGTGGCCGGAATCGGACCGCCCGGAAGGGCCACCGCAATCGCAGCAGGTGCGGCCGGGGCTGCGCCGGCTGCTGGACTCGGCGGCCGATGTGCCGGCATACATCGTCGGCCGAAACACCGACGTGCTGGCGTGGAACCGACTCGCAGCGGCACTGATCACGGACTTCGGCGCGCTGCCGCCCAGGCAGCGGAACCTGGCCCGCCTGGTGTTCCTGGACGAGGGGATGCGCAGCCTGTACGCCGACTGGCACGGCAAAGCCACCGACGTGGCCGCCTACCTCCGGCTCGACGCGGGACGTCACCCGGACGATCCGCACACGGCAGCACTGCTCGACGAACTTCTCACCGCCAGCCCGGAATTCCGAGAAGCATGGGCAGAGCACCACCTCAAGGACAAGACCCACGGCCGGTACCTCTACCGGCACCCAGTAGTCGGCGAACTGGATCTCGGATTCGAAACGCTACGGCTCCCCGACGACCCGGACCAAGCGCTGGTCGCTCACACGGTGGAGGAAGGCTCAGCGGCCCAGACCGCGCTACGACTGCTGGCGACGTGGGCCCAAGAGAGCCTGCCGGTGGGCTGAGCCCATACCTCCGTCCTGCGCTCCCAGGCGAACAGGCAGGCCAGCAGAAACGGTTCTTCAGCTCAGCAGGCCAGGAGGCTCCGGTGTTGAGCGCTCCAAATGGCCGAACGGACCACCGCGCTACTTCGAGCTGAGCAGACCCCTCTTGAGCCACACCCGCCAAAAGTCGTTGGTCCATTCGGCGGAACATCGAACCTTCGGCGTCACATTTTCCATGATCGTAGCGAGTCACGACTGGCGAGATCTCTCGGACAACGAGACAGAGGCGAATATGACACCGATCCACCGTCGAGCAGCCAGTGCTCTCCTGGCCGTGATCGTCTTCCCCTGGCTGACCGCAGAAAGCTGCGAAGACAACACCGAATCCCACCCGGATACCTCGGTGCAGCAGAGCACCAGAACACCGATTGCTCCCGGCGGCACACCTGATATCGGCGGCGATTCCGTGACCACGAGCCCTCTGGTGGGAGCTCCACCTTCCGAGGACAGGCCCGAAGCCACCGGACTCACGATCACGCAGCCGCCGGCGACCAGCCTCTCGCCGTCTCCGACGACGCCTTCCGCCGTGGAGTCGCCGACCGCCGGTACCCCGTCGGTGCCGTGACGAACCCGACGACGAAGAAGCAAGCTGATCAAAGCGGTCCGTGGACCCGAATCTCGACGTTGCTGTCGCAAACAGTCCTGCTATCGGCCCTCTTGTACTACTTCGGCTGGGTTCGCACTCAGGCCGTGTGGGAGTACTTCGGGATAGACACCAGCCTGTTGGGATTCTCGACGCCGGACTATGCTTTACGGAGTATCAACTCGACCATTCTGCCGCTGATCGGCTTCGGCATCCTGGCTTTGTCCTTGGCGACGCTTCACCGAACAGTGTTTCTCCCTGCGGCCACAGCAGCACGGTCAACCTCGCGGCGAAGGCTGGCCGATGGTGCGATCATCGCCTGCTACGCCGCGGGCGGCCTGACACTCGCGGCGATCGGGATCGGTTTCCTGATACCTGCAAGTATAAACTGGGCCCCGACCATCGCTCTCTCCTTCATGTTGCTGACGGCCACAGGCCTCATTGCCTACCTGGACCATCTGCGGTCCCTGCAGATGCGAATGACCAGCCGCCACCCACGTGAGAAATCATCGGTCCGGCCGTCCGCACTCGCCGCCTTGGCCGCGATCGGCGCCCTATGGTCAGTCTCCTCGTATGCACGTACCAATGGAGAGCAGTCGGCCCGTGACGTCGCCGACCACTTGAATTCACGCCCAGCGATCGCGCTCTACAGCGTTGGACGACTTGCCGTATCCGGCCCGGGCATCTCGATCACCGAGATCAGCCAAAAAGACTCAAAGTACAAGTTCTGCTACACAGGCCTCGTCTCGTTGATCCACACTTCGGACAAGTATTTGCTGACCTCACAGCAATGGAGACACGGACGCGACGCCGTGTACGTGATCCCGATCAGCGGCGATGTGCGAATTGACGCGATCGCACGGTGAGTGTCAGACTTGCCGATTCGCACATACGCAGCACCTCGACGTAGCATTTCACCAGCATTCTTCCTTCCGCTGGGATGTCAATTCCGCACAAGTGGCGGTCTCGCGTGCTACCGCGCATCACTGGCCCTGGTTGAACTACACGCACCAGTCAGCCATCCTCGATCAGGAACGGTTGAGGGGAATCGTGGCCGCGCGTAGCAGCCGCCGCTGCCCACGATGCCGGGCGCCTAGCGTCTGACCCGACCCTGCGTGTCACGCCAGATGGCCTGCACGCTCGTAAATGGAGGTATTTGAGATCAATATCGGTCCTGATGGCGACCAAGAGGCCGACGGGTGTGATCGACATATCGCAGCCATCGACGCTCCGGTCCGATTAGACATGATCGGAATTTGCACTCAACTTGCTGGTCAGACACCGATTCGGCGACCGTCAGGTCAGCATCCATGGTTACGCCCGCAAATTGACAAACAGCAGACGCTCGCGGCCTGGTTGATAAGCTCCCGAAGGAGTAGGATGCGCCAAGAGCGGCCGCTGCTCGGACGGGAGGCCGCCACAGAGGACGCGAATAGCAGAGGATGCGTCATGGATAAATCTTTGCTGACCCACATCGAAGCCACCGTCGGAAGCGAAAAAGCTACCATTTCTGCAGACGATCACAATATTGTAGCCATTGCACAGGAGGCAATCAGGAGCGGCAGGTCCGCTTCGTTCTACCTATCCCCCGATCAGGCAAACGCTGTTCGATCTTGGTATTGGACACCCGAGCGAGTCAAAGCGTCAGGGATCAAGACGATATCCAGCGAAGAGAAGGAAAGAATTGAATCCGAGCTGGGAATCGAGAACATCGAGACGTTCCGCTGCAGCCGCACCCAGTGCGAGTGCGGGCAGTTTTATGGCGCGTTTGAGTTTTTACAACAGGGGATCCGTGAACATGGAGAGGAGGCAGTGAAAGCGATCTTCAAGCTAGCGAACTCGACTTTCCTTCGCGCCAATCCGTCCCTTGTAGTCGTTTGCCCCAATTGCAAGCAACTATTGGGAGGCGGCATCGAGTATGATTGTGACAGGTACGGGGGATGCTGCTACCAGGAGTCCGTAGTGCAAGTGGCGCGGGATTACACCTGATCGAGTCCCACTCCCTGAAACGAACGGATGATGCTGCCATGGCGACAATATCTCACCAGATCGAACACTGGACCATGACCATACCTCCCGGGAAGTCTTTCTGGCTATCATATGGACCGAATGATCGATACAAGAACAGTACCGTTCAAGTAATGTGCTCTCCGGACACTCTGACCGGAGACACGACTACGCACAGTACACAGACGCTGTCGGTGTCAGAGGTCTTCAATACTCAAGTCCCCACAGTACAAGGAGACCTGGTATTTACCAGCGCTTACGCCGGATTCAACATTGTCAACCGTGGAAGCAACACAATAAAATACTTTTCCGTGACCATTACCACTATCGGACCATGAGGGGCCCTGATGCGACTTACGGCTTATCATGACCCCAATGGCAATATAGTGGGCCTGGCGGCTTCTCCTTCAGACGACTCGACCCCCGCAGAAGTTGTGACGCAGACACAACCCGGGCTACGTGCGACCGAGATCGAGGTACCTCCCGGGGCGGACCTGGACCCTGACAATCCACTCCGGCTAAAAGAGGAACTCGGCAAGCTGGCGAAAGACTACCGAATCGAGAGCGGCGCCCTCGCGAGGAGGTCCTGACTGAGGCCACGCGATCTTAGCTCGAAATCCACCGATTGAGTCAGTCTTGACAGTTCTCGCCGAGTTCATCAAGTCGTCGCACGACGGTGCTGAGCAGTCGACTGTTGTCGGTCTTGTCGAGGAGGGCTATCGCCCGGCGCCAGGAGGCCCGGGCCTCTTCGAACCGTTCCGCCCTGGCCAACGCACCGCCGAAGTTGTTGAGGGCTTGGGCTTCCTCGTACCGGTCACCGAGTTCGCGTGCGATGGCCAGGGCTTGCCGATAACGGGCCATCGCCAGGTCATTCTGTCTCGTGGCAAAATAAGCATTGCCAAGACTGTTCTCGGTCGCCCCTTCGCCGCGAAGGTTTCCCGCAATGCGGGCCACCACGATAGATTCCAGATAGTATTTGATCGCTTCGTCGTACCGCTCCAGCCAATAGTACGCATCGCCGATGTTGTTCAGGGCGATTCCCTCATCCTTCCGCGCCCCGACCTGGCGGAATCCAGCGAGCACGATTTGCAGCTGCTCGATGCTCTCCTCGTATCTTTTCTGGGCGAACAGCGTCACGGCTTTGCTTCCGGCGACACTGAGCGCGAGCAGCACATCGACCGACGGAAGCGACGGTCGCTCGGCAAGCCGGGTAGCTTCATCGAGTAGCTCCAGCGCTCGGTTCGGATTCCCCGCCCGCGTGTACGTTGTCGCCAGGGCCTGCAGGGCTGCCGCGATGCCTTCACGATGCTTCGTTGCGCGTAACACCTTCAGCGCTTCTTCCCCGTACGCGACAGCGTCATCGAACCGGCGCATCGCCAGGTGGCATTCACCAATGCCACTCAGCGCAATGCCCTGCTCAACCTTGTCGGAGCGCTCCTGCGCGGCGTCGACCGCGAATCGGAGGGCATTGATGGCGTCGTTCCAGCTTCCCCTCAACCCGAGGAAGTGGTACAACCGGCCCCCCAGGCTTCCGGCGATGTCATTTCTTCCGATTTGGGCGGCCAATGCGACCGCCGGTATCAGGTTCGGCCGCTCCCGGTCGAACCACTCGAAAAACTCTGCCGAGGTCGCGAAAAGTCCTGCGGTCAGAGGCCTGACATGCTCAGCCAAGGATTCCGCCTGCGTGTGCATGACGGCCTCGAAAACCGCATCATGATAATAAGCCAGGAAACGTTGAATCGTGCCATCCCTGGCTTCGTCGGTTTCGTCGCGGCTGAGCCGTTCTTCGGCGTAGAGCCGGATCAGGTCGTGAAACTGGAAAGTATCCCGCCCTGCGCGCTGGATCATATGCGCACTCAACAGAATGGCCAATGACCGCCTGGCTTCCCTGTCCGTGAGACCAGTGAGCCTCGCGGCGGCGGCCACGCTTGTTCGCGGGCCCGGATTGACGGTGAGCAGACGGAATGTCCGCGCGTCCCTTGACTCCAGGAGCTCATAGGAGAGATCGATGGTCGCGCGAAGCGAGCGTTCACTGCCGGTACTCAATTCGTTGAGCCGCTCCGCGCGATCGGCCAACGTCCGGGCGAGCGTCGCGATCGTCTGCTCACGGTCGTTGACCAGGATCGCTGCGGCGATGGCCAGCGCCAAGGGGAAGCAGCCGCAAAACCGGGCCAGGTCCGACGCGGCTCCGCCAGCCTCGTCGATCCGATCGTCACCCGGATGCGCCGAGGCCAGGAGTCCGGCCACCAACGCGACGGCCTCTTCGGCGCTGAGTGGCCCAACGTCAAGTTGCCGGGCTCCGGGCAGATCACTCAAGGTATGCCTACTGGTGACGAGCACTCGGTGGCGGACATCGCCGGGCAGCAGCTCTTTGACCTGGCCGGCCGAGAACGCGTTGTCCAGGACGACGAGCGCTCGACCTGGTCGCTCAGCCAGCAACGAGCGAAACAACAATGCCCGGCTCGCAAGATCAGGCGGGACCCTTTCGCCCGCCACGCCCAGTGCACGCAACAACGGTTCCAACGCTGTCCCGGGATCCACTCGACGCCGGGCGTCGTAGCCGTGCAGGTCGACGAACAGCACACCGCCGGGGAACTCACCGGCATCCACGGCACTGCGCGCGGCCTGCAGGGCCAGCGTGGTCTTGCCGATTCCCGCCGGTCCGGTGACGACCGTAACCCGGGAACTCGCTGTCGTGGCACCCACGCACGTCGCCAGCGCAGCGATTTCGGCGGAACGCCCGGTGAACCCCGTGTCCGTCGGCGGAAGTCCGGCGAGTGCGATCGGGACCTCGGCGCCGAGGACGACCTGGTCGATATGCCCGGCCTGGATCAACGGACCGAACGAGGATCCGACGAACTCGTTGTGGGACATCTTCCTGTTTTACCGCACCGCAGGGCCCGGCTGAAGAAAGCAGACTCCGCTCCGCGAGGCAGCCCGGCCACCCGGTTCGGTGGCCGGGCCGCGCACCCCCAGTCAGCCGTGGTCGAGGCCCGGCTCGCCCCAGCAGCCGAGGTCCAGGTCACCGTGCTGAACGTGCTCGAGGTACAGCGGCTCCGCCAAGACCTGATCGAGTGCCGCGACCACTGCCGGCAGGTCCCCGACCGGGACCTCGAACACCGCCGGGTGACGGTCCGGCTCCGCACCCACCGATGCCAAGCCAGCGCTGCGCACGCAGGCGCGAAACCTCTCGCACCGGGTGGCCCCACCGCCGAATCGCCCGTCCGGCGCATGGGCTGAATTCACCCGGGCGGGGTGTTCTGCGACCTGCAGCGCCTCAAGGTGTGACACAACACGAGCGCCGCGCGATATCCACGTCGAAGCTGAAGGGAGCGTGGTCGATGGCGGGCAGGCAGGTGCGGCTACAACACGACGTCCGCATCGTCTCGGTTGTCGCCGGGCACACCCCTGAGGAACTCCGCTACTCCGGAATCACCATCCACTGCATCGACGGCGGCGCCGTCGTCGAGCAGACCTGGATCCCGCTTGGAACGGACCCGACATACGCCGATGACGAGGCACTGCTCACCGCCTGGCACGCCGCCCTCAGCTGGAGCCGCTCCCCAACCGACACCCCGTCGACGTAATAGCCGGCTCGGCCGGAACCCCACCCGCAGACGGTCACTTCCCTTACGGTCCGGCGTCGACGACCTTGCCGTACTCGGGGCGGGTGGTGTTGTCACGGACTGGCGGCGGCCTGGGACACCGCGTTGACCGCGAGACAGCTGTCCAGCGGCGGTACGACTGGCCAAGCTCGGCGCTATGACCTGAGGCGGGCCATCAGGGTGATGGCTGCCCGGATGAGGAGCGTTGCGCACCTGGACAGCTATCACGTTGATGTGCGTCGTCCGGGGCTACGGGCAACCGAGGAAACCGATCGACGAGGCCTTGTCGTTCCACTCGGGGGCGAAGGGCCCGTAAAGGGTGGCAGGCATGGTGTTGTCCGGGTCGCCGCCTTTGATGTCCCAGGAGACGCAGTATTTCTGGCCGGTGAAGTTGGCCCAGGAGCTGGCGTCGTCGTTGAAGTCGCCGCCGCTGCATCCCGCGCACCGGATGGTTCGGAAGTCGGCGGTGTAGGTACCGGCTCGCCAACCGGCCATGAATCCGGTGTAGTCGATGTTCTGCCACAGGCACACGGAGCCGGCCGGGCAATCGGCCAGTCCCGCGGCCTCCACGTACAGCACCGGTGCGGCGGCGGGCCCGGCGTAGGTGGTGCCGTTCGCCGTGGCCGGCGACGCCGCGGCGACGAGCACGGCGGCACCGGACACTGCGATGAAAGCCTTGGTGAAGATGCGGTGCATGGTGGTTCTCCGTTCTCCGGTTCGGTGGGGCGTGGCACGCGAAGCCCGGACAATGGCCTCCGGGACACCGGTTACAGCTCGCGTGTCCGCCCCTCACTCCGGAGAGTTTCGGGAACCTCCTTGCCCAGCGGTGGCGGCATGTCCGCCATCCTGCGAATCCTGTCTCCGGTCATCCCGTAACGGCTCAGGAACGCCTGCCGCAACGTCTCCGCCGACCGGAACCCACAGCGCCGGGCGATCGCGGCCAGCGATAGTTCACTGCCGCGCACCAGGTGAGCGGCAGCTTCGGTCCGCGCCATCCGGACCGCGCGCGCCGGCGTGACACCCCACTGGCTCGTGAACAGCCGCGTAAGGTGCCGGACGCTGACCCCGGCGCGGGCCGCCAGCGCCGGCGGACTGAGATCTTCGGCGAGGTGGGTGGCGATGTACCCCGCCAGGTCCCGCACGACCCGATCGCCTGGTGGGGGCGCCAAGAACGTGCTGATCTGCGCCTGGTCAGCGGGCCGGTGCAGGTAGGCGACCATCTCCCGGGCCACCTCGCGGGCCAGCGTGGGACCGTGGTCGTCCTCGACCAGCGCCAGCGCGAGGTCCAGCGCGCTCGTGACACCGGCGGAGGTGTAGACGTTCCCGTCACGCACATAGAGCGGGGCCGGGTCCACGGTGACGGCAGGGAAGATCGAGGCCATCAGCTCGCTGTAGCCCCAATGAGTGGTCGCCCGGCGACCGTCGAGCAGACCCGCCGCGGCCAGCACGAACGCGCCAGGGCACACCGAGGCGATCCGCCTGCTGCGGGGCGCCAGCCGCCGCACCTGCGTCAGAAGCCCGTCGTCGGTCATCGCCGTCTCCGTGCCGTGGCCGCCGACGACCAGCATCGTGTCGATCCGGCCGGTCACCGACGCCAGCCTCCGGCCCCCGGAGAGGCCGATCCCGGACGAGCTGCGCACCGGTCTCCCCGTCACCGACCCGAGCTCGACCGCGTACGGCGGACTCGCCCCATATTCGTTCGCGATTTCGAACGTCGCACTCGAGCAGGCGACATCGAGGATCTGCGCATCGTCGTAGGCGACGACCAGCACCCGCCGGGTCACCGTGTACTGGGCACTCAAACCGCTGCCCCCCGCCCGTAGACCGCGGGGTCGAGTTTACGCGGGTCACACAGTCCGCGATCGTGGGTCGCGGCAAGAAGTCACGACGACCGTGAACCGGACGGCGCACCGGGGGTGATCAGGCCGGTTTCGTAAGCCAGCACCACGGCCTGGGCCCGGCTGGTCAGGTCGAGCTTCGTCATGACGCGGTTCAGGTGGGTCTTGACCGTGCCCTCGCTGATCATGAGCCGCCCGGCGATGTCCCGGTTGGTGAGGCCCGTGCCGACCAGGCAGAGGATTTCGCGCTCCCGGGCGGTGAGCGTGCCGAGCCGCGGGTGGTCGCCGCGGGCCGGGGCGTGGTGCTGGACGTAGGTTTCGATCAGGCGTCGCGTGACGGTGGGCGCGAAGAGCAGGTCGCCGGCGGCCACGGTGTGGATCGCGTGCACCAGGCGGGCCGGTTCGGCTTCCTTCAGCAGGAAGCCCGCCGCACCGGCGCGGAGGGCTTCGTAGACGTACTCGTCGATGTCGAACGTGGTGAGGATCAGGATGCGCGGGGCGGGATCCTCGGCACCGGCCAGGATGCGGCGCGTGGCCGTCACCCCGCCGACGCCGGGCATGCGCACGTCCATGAGGATCACGTCCGGCCGGGTCGCCGCGGCGCGGGCGACGGCCTGTTCGCCGTCCGCGGCCTCGCCGACGACCTCCAGCCCCGGCGCCGCGCGCAGCAGGGCCGCCAGACCGGCGCGGACCAGCGGCTGGTCGTCGACGACGAGCACGGTGGTGGTCATCTCGAAAGTCCCCCGGTGGACGCATCAGGACAGCGGCAGCGCCAGCTCCACCGCGAACCCGCCGTCCGGTCCCGGGCCCACGGTAACCGTTCCACCGTACAGCTTCGCGCGTTCGCGCATGCCCATTACGCCGTATCCTCCCGGCTCCTCCCGCGTGGCCGACCCCGGCCCGCTGCGGATCGTCGCGGTCACCGCGTGCGGCAGCCGGTGCACGGCGATCGCCACCGGGCCCGGTCCGGCGTGCTTGATCGCGTTGGTCAGCGCCTCCTGGACGATCCGGTACACGGTGAGCTGCAGCCCCGACGGCAGGTTTTCCAGGTCACCACTGGTTTCCAGGCTGACCTCGACGCCTCCGGCGCGAGCCCGGCCCGCCAGTGGCGCCAGCTGGTTCAGCCCGGGCGCGGGCTCGGGTTCCCCGCCGGTGCCCGCGCCGTCGTTCTCCCGCAGGAGGACCAGCAGCCGCCGCATCTCTTCCAGCGCCTCCCGGCTGACGGCGCCGATGGTGTCCACGGCGGCGCGCGCCGTCGGCGGATCGGTGTCGAACACGTAGCCGGCCAAACCGGCCTGCATGGAGATCATCGACATGTGGTGCGCGACGACGTCGTGCAGTTCCCTGGCGATCCGCAGCCGTTCCTCGGTCAGGGCCCGCTCGATGCGCCGCGCCTGGTCGCAGCGCAGCCGCTCGGTGGCTTCCGCCAGCTGCTCGTTCCGCTCGGCGAGCCGGCGGCCGACGCCGCCGAGCCCCCAGGCCACGGCGGTGACGGCGACCGCTTCGGCGACGACTGCGGCGAGCGGCGCGTGCAACGCGAGTCCACTGCACAGCACGACGACGGCGGTGACCACGGCACCGATCGCGGTCTGCCACCGCGGTTTCGCCGCCGCGAGGCTGTAGAAGGCGAGCACCGGACCCCACAGGTGCAGACCGGGCAGGTAGCCGAGCGCCGCGTACACCACGTACGCGGCGGAACTCCCCAGCAGCGCGGGCATCGGGCGGACGCGGCGGGCGGCTAGAGGCAGGCAGATCACGCAGGTGAGGAGGACGGCCCACGCGTCGAACCCGCGATGCCCGGGCGGCCGGTACAGCGCGCCGACCGCGCCCATCATGGCGAGCATCGTCACGGCCAGCGCGAGGTCCACGGCCCGCGGATACCGCCGCACGAACTCCATCCGGTGCACCGGCCGAGCCTAACCAGCTCGGCCCGCGGTCGCGTCCAATCCCGGGCATACCGCCGAAGTTGACGAACGGCCCACCATGCCGCCGCGGGCACAGGCGGATCTCCACTCCGCGGCAGACGAAATCCCCCCGCGCCGGTCCGTAGGTTCGTCCCCGAGCCGCCGCAGCCCGCGACGGCAGGAGAGGGGAAACCGATGTTGTCTGCCCAGCTCGCGTCGATCCGCAAGCCCGCCGCGATCGCCGTCTCATCGCTGGCCGCGCTCGCCGCCTTCGCCGCGCCGTCCGGCGCTGCGACCGCCGCCGAACCGGGAGCGGAGCCGATCGGCACCGTCGCGCCGTACGACCCGCCCTCCGACGAAGGCAGTGCCCAGGCGGGCGGGTCGCGGTGGATCGACATCTACTCCAAGGACGGCGGAACGCGGGGCGCCCGGTACTACGGAACGCTGCGCTGGCGCGGCAAGGCACCCTATTCCGGTCGCGTCAGCGGAGAGGTCGAGGACCGCGACAAGGACGGCTACTGCGCCGTCGCCGAGGTGGCACTGGACGGCTACCGCTACACGTTGCTGGACCAGCGGGCGTGCGGCGGCGGGCTGACCCACGGCATCGGCTTCAACTACCGGAACACGGACATCGCCAAGGTCCGGGTGTGCCGTCTGAAGGACAACAAGTGGCTCTACAACTGCAGCGCGTGGAGCTGATCCGGGGGACGCGGCCGCGGCGCGCGAGTGCGTCGCGGCCGCGCTTGACCCGTTGTCGAGAACCAGGAAGGGATTTCGGCTCGTGAGACGGAAGGCGTGGCTGTCGCCCTGATCGCCGTCGCGGTGGGCGCCGGGCCGGTGATCGCGGGCCCGGCAGGCGCGGAACCGGGCGCCTGCCGGGCTGCGGTGGCCCCCCGGACCCCCCACGGTGCCTCGACCTCCTGTTGACAGCGTTGGCGTGGTCGGCTTGGTGAGGTTGGTGCGATCCGCTACCCGCTGGTGCCCGGCTCGAGTTCGCGCCGGACGGCGGCGCTCGTCAGCCAGGTCGACAGGGCCTCCGCCAGCGCCTTCGGCTGGTCCTCCGGGGTGTGGTGGCCCGTCTTCTCCGGACGGCTCACCACCTCCATCGACGCGAACGTCGAAGCGCACCACTCGACCATCGAGGGCGTCAACATCGTGTCGGGACCCGGCTCGAACGTGACCAGCAGCTTCGGAATCGAAGGCGAAGACCCCAGCCACTTGCCGAACGCCTCGATGCGGGCCACCACCGCAGCCGGTTCGCCGCCCAGGGGCAACGAGCGCGCCCACTTCAGCAACGGGACGCGCGACTCCGGAGTCGGGTACGGGCGCGCGTACTCCGGCGGGAGCCCGGCCAGGAAGTTCCCCACCAGAGACTCGCCGACGCCGGGGGTCTTGATCGCGCGGAACAGCTCCGCGCCCGCCGGTGGGAACTCCTCCCACGACATCGGCTTCAGGACCGCTTCGGTGAACGCCAGGCCGCGGACCCGCGACGGGTGCCGGGACGCCCAGTCCGCCGCCAGTGCGCCGCCCCAGTCATGACCCACCAAGACCACGTTGTCCAAGGACAGGGCGTCGAACCACTCGTCGAGGTAACGCGCGTGGTCGTCGAATGTGTAGGAGATGTTCGGCTTGGGGGAATCGCCCATGCCGATCAGGTCCGGCGCCAGCCGCCGCCCCGGCAGCGACGGCATCACGTTGCGCCACAAGTAAGACGACGTCGGGTTGCCGTGCAGGAACACCAGCGGCTCCCCGCTGCCCGTCTCGCGGTATGCCAAGACCGTCACTTGAACGCCCCCGCGAAGCGCGATGCCCAGTCGGCGAAGGGGCGCGGTGGGCGGCCGAGTACCCGCGAGACGTCCGGGCTCACCCGCTGCTCCTCGGGCGTCGGCGTGCCCAGGATGGCCAGCGTCGAGTCCGCGATCTCCGGCGGCATGAAGCCCAGCAGCACCGCGCGTGCTTCCTCCCGGGTCTGCGGAACGAACCGCACCGGCTCCCCCACCGCTTCGCCGATCGCCGCCGCCTGGTCGCGCGGGGACAGCAGGGACGGGCCGGTCAATACGTACGTCTCGCCCGCGTGCGACGGAGAACGCAAAGCTTCCGCCGCCACCGAAGCGATGTCCTCCGGGTCGATCACCGGCAACGCGACTTCGGCGAACGGCGCCGCCACCTCGCGCCGGGTGCGCACGCTTTCCGCCCACTGGAAAGCGTTCGACGCGAAACCGGCCGGGCGCAACACCGTCCACTTCAGACCCGAGGCCTGCACCGCCTCCTCGAACACCGCCGGGTGCCGGCCTGTTCCGACCCCCTGCGAGGACAGCAGCACCACCCGCTCGACGCCGGCCTCCCGCGCTCGCACCAGCACCGGCTCCAAGGCACCCCGAAACCCCGGCGGCGCCATCAAGAACGCCGCCGTCGCGCCTTCGAAAGACAGCGTCGAAGCCAGCTCCCCCTGACGCGCCACCACTCCCGGTGGCACCTCGGTGATCCGGCGGGACACCGCCGTCACCTCTTCACCCGCCGCCGCCAACGCCCGCACCAGCGGTGCTCCGACATTTCCCGTCGCTCCCACAACCATGATCATGGGAACGACGCTACATTCATCGGTATAGTAGGTACCTAGAGGAAAGTATTGGCTGGAGGCCCCGAAGTGACCGAGACCACACCCGAGCTGGCCTGCCCCATCGCCCCGGTGGTGGACATCGTCTTCAGCCGCTGGACCACCCCCATCCTGTGGGCGCTCCACGAGTACGGCCGGCAGCGGTTCGTCGAACTGCAGCGCCGCATCACCACGATCACGCCCAAGGTGCTCACCCAGCGGCTGCGGCAGCTGGAACGGGACGGCCTCGTCGTGCGGACCTACCACGCCGAGGTCCCGCCGCGAGTGGAGTACGAGATCAGCGAGCTGGGCCGCAGCCTCGGCCCGCTGTTCGCGACGCTCGCCGAATGGTCGGGCAATCTCGAGAAGGTCGAGACGGCCCGGCAGTCCTACGACTCCCGCAGCTCGGCCAGGTAGTCCTCGGCCGCGGCGGCCATACGAGAAGCTTACGGAGAGCCGTCCAGGTAGTCGAGGTTCGCCGGGCCGTCGGCCGTCGTCGCGGTCAGGCGGACCGCGTGCGCACCGGCGGGCAGGGCGATCGGCCGGACGACCGTGCTCCACGTCGTCCAGGCGCCGGTCGCCGGGAACGGCACGGCCGTGGCCACCACCGTGCCGTCGACCGAGATGTCCACCGGGCGGGCCGCCGCCGTGCCGTTCGCGTAGCCGAACGTCAGCGCCGACACCGGTCCCGTCACCTGCCATTCGACGTAGCTGCCGACGGCGTTGGCGCCGTTCGCGAAGCCGGTGCCCGAGTACCCCGCGTGGTTCGCGTCGATCGTGCCGCCCGCCGAGAGGGAAGCGGACTCGGCTTCATAGCGCGTCGAGCCACCGGCGCGAGACACGCGGTACAGCACCGTCGCGTGCGAGGGCACCGACGCGCTGATCGTGCCGGTGGTCGTCCGGGTGGCCTTGCTCCACAGGTCTTTCAGCGTGTACGTGGACGCGCTGCCGATGCCCGTGGCGGACGCGGTCGTGCCGATCGTCGCCGTCGCCGTCGTTTCGTTGGACAGCGCCACCGCGCGGTCGCCGTCCGCCAGCACCTTGCTGTAGACGACCAGGCCCGCGTTCGCGCTCAGCACGGTCGCCTGCTTGCCCAGCGGGTCCTGGTCGAGCGCGATGACGTCGGTGTTCTTCAAGATCGCGAAGTTGTCGTCCGACACCTTGCGCAGATCGCTGCCGATCAGCAGCGGCGCCGCCATCATCGCCCACAGGCTGAAGTGCGTGCGGTACTCCGCCGCGGTCATCCCGCCGTTGCCGACCTCCAGCATGTCCGGGTCGTTCCAGTGCCCGGGGCCGGCGTACTGCGCGAGGCCGCGGTTGGCCTGCGCCTTGCCGATCATGCTCGACCACTTGTCGGAGATGTCGCCGGTGGTGCGCCACAGGTTCCCGACCGGCGCGGCCCACGTCCACGGCTGGTTCTGGCCCCACTCGCAGATCGAGTACGCGATGGGGCGGCCGGACTTCGCGAGCGCGTCCCGCATCGCCTTGTACCGCTGCTGCGCGTCGACGCCCTGGTTGTTGCAGTTGTCGTACTTCAGGTAGTCGACACCCCAGGAGGCGAACAGGTTCGCGTCCTGCTGCTCGTGCCCCAACGCGCCGGGGAAGCCGGCCTTGTTGCAGGTCTTCGTGCCGGCACTGGTGTAGATGCCGAATTTCAGCCCCTTGCCGTGCACGTAGTCGGCGAGGGCCTTGATGCCGCTGGGAAACCGCGCCGGGTCCGGGACCAGGTTCCCCGCCGAGTTGCGTGACGGCAGCGCCCAGCAGTCGTCGATGTTGACGTAGGTGTAGCCGGCGTCCTTGAGGCCCTTGCCGACGAAGATGTCCGCGATGCCCTTGATCATCGCTTCGTCGAACTCGGCGCGGCACTGCGTCGAGTTCCAGTTGTTGAAGCCCATCGGCGGGGTGCGCAGCAGGCCGTTTTCGAGGGCCGACGCCGTGGGTGAACCGAGGACGAGACCGCTGGCCGCGAGCGCGAGCGCGGCGGCCGCGCTCGCGAGGCGCCGGAGTGTGGACATGCGTGCTCCCGGAGGTGAGGTGAAGGGGGCGACCTCCGGTTAGTAAAAGGTCCTTCCAATCGAGCGTCAAGGTGCGGTGCACGAAACATCAGATATGAGGTCGGATCATCCCGGTCACCGGCACGGCGCGGGCAACTCCTCCACCAGCCAGGTGTGGATCTGCCGGGCCGCATCCGCCACGTCCTCCCCCGTCTTCAGGGTCAGCACCGGCACCCGCGGCTCGGCGAGCGGTGCGCCGAACAGCCGCAGGTAGGCCCCGACGGCCGTCAATCCGGCGTCCGGCACGGTCTCGGGCAGCTCGTCGAACTCCACCTCCGCCGGGTCGGCGAGCACCACCCCGGTCGCGCCGGCGGTGTCCGCCACGGCGGCGGCGAGCAGCGCACCCGAGCCCGACCCCAGCAGGACGAACGGCTCGCCGTCCGCCTGGGCGTGGATCGCTTCGGCCGCCGTCGCGACCAGCGTGGCCAGGTCGGCGGGAGCGGGGGTCTCGCCGTCGAAGCCCGGTGCGGGCAGCAGCCACGTCTCGCGGACGCCGTCGAACCGCGCGGTGACGTCTTCGCACCACCGGGTCGAGCCGGTCAGCGTGCCGAACGCGA
Source organism: Amycolatopsis sp. NPDC051045 (assembly GCF_040682955.1). Lineage (NCBI taxonomy): Bacteria > Bacillati > Actinomycetota > Actinomycetes > Pseudonocardiales > Pseudonocardiaceae > Amycolatopsis > Amycolatopsis sp. NPDC051045. Next base: position 128,932 of record NZ_JBFBCC010000005.1, on the reverse strand, counting down.
ACAGCAGCGGGCGGGACGCGCCCGTTGTCGCGCGCCGGAGCCGGGGCGTCCACGGGGCCGCGGGCAGGAACTGCGCGGCGGTGCTCAGGAACGTCCGGAACTCGGCCGTGCGGCCGCTTTCCCGGGCCGTCCGGAGGAGCGTCCCCAGCGAGCCGCCGGGGTCCGCCGAGGTCAGGGAGACGTTGGCCAAGAGGTGGCCGGCGAGCTCGGCGACCGTCGGGTAGTCCCAGACCAGCGCGGCGGGCAGCTCGAGGCCGGTCGCCGCGCTGATCCGGTTGCGCAGTTCGACGACGCCGAGGGAGGTGAACCCCAGCTCGGCGAACGCGGACTCCGGCTCGACCGCGTCCACCGACGGGTGGCCCAGCGTCGCCGCCACCTCCGCCCGGACCCACTCGAGGAGCCACCCGGGGCGCTCGCCGGCCGGGAGGTCCGCCAGGCGCCCGGTGATCGGCTCGGCCTGTGGCACCGCGGTCTCTTCGACCACCGCCGAGTCCGGCAGCACCATGTCGAGCCAGTAGCGGCTCCGCTGGAAGGCGTACGTGGGCAGGTCGACCCGGGTGGCACCCGGGAAGAACGGCGCCCAGCCGACGTCGACACCCTGGACGTGAGCAGTGCTCAGTGCAGAGATCAGTGCTCTCTCTTCGTCGCGATCACGCCGCATCACCGGGACGGCGACACAGCTCCCGCCGAGGGTTTCCTTGGCCATCGCGCTGAGCACGCCGTCGGGGCCCAGCTCCAGGAACGTCGTCACGTCCTCCCTTTCGAGGGCTCGCACGGCGTCGGCGAACCGGACGGTCTCGCGCACGTGGCGGACCCAGTAGTCCGCGGTGAACGGTTCGGCGAGAGCACCGCTCACATTCGAGATCACCGGTATTTCCGCCGGGTGGTAGGTCAAGGTCTCGGCAACCGCGCGGAAGTCCTCGAGCATGGGGGCCATCAGCGGCGAGTGGAAGGCGTGGCTGACCTTCAGCCGCTTGGTCTTGGGGAACTGCGCCGCGATCGCCAGCACCTCGGCCTCGGCGCCGGAGACGACCACCGACTCCGGGCCGTTGACCGCCGCGATCGACACGCCCCCGGTCAGGACGATTGCGGACTCCGGGGCGGCGATCGAGACCATCGCCCCGCCGGGCGGCAGGGCCTGCATCAGCGAGGCACGGGCGGCGACCAGGCGGCACGCGTCCTCGAGGGACAACACCCCGGCGAGGTGGGCGGCGGAGATTTCGCCGATCGAGTGGCCGGCCACGAAGTCCGGGCGGACGCCGAACGATTCGACGAGGCGGAACAGCGCGACCTCGACCGCGAACAAGGCGGGCTGGGTGAACTCCGTGCGGTTCAGCAGTTCGGCGTCGTCGAAGGCCTCGCGCAGCTCCGGGCCGAAGTGCGCGAGCACCGCATCGAAGGCCGAGGCGTAGACCGGGAACCGCTCGGACAGCTCCCGGCCCATGCCCACGCGCTGCGCACCTTGACCGGTGCACAGCGCCGCGAGCCGGCCGGGCCGTTCGCGGCCGGTGACCACGTTCGGCGCGGATCGCCCGTCCGCCAGTGCGGCCAGCCCGCTCAGCAACTCGTCGGTGGTGGCCCCCTGGACGACGGCACGGTGTGCGAACCGGCTCCGCGAGGAAACCAGGGACAGCCCGACGTCGGCCGGGTGATCGGCGACGGCCAGCAGCTGAGCGGCCTGCGCGCGCAACGCGGCTTCACTCCGGCCGGACAACACCCAGGGCAGCACGCCGGTATCGCCGCGCTCGGCGACGACCGGCGGCAGCGAGGGAGCTTGCTCGAGGATCGCGTGCGCGTTGGTCCCGCTGACGCCGAACGACGACACCCCCGCTCGCCGCGGCCGGTCGGTCGCCCACTCCCGGGCCTCGGTCAGCAGTTCCACCGCGCCGGCCGTCCAGTCCACATGAGACGACGGGGTGTCCACGTGCAGCGTCGGCGGCAGAATGCCGTGCCGCATCGCCATGATCATCTTGATGACGCCGCCGACCCCGGCCGCCGCCTGCGTGTGCCCGATGTTGGACTTCAGCGACCCCAGCCACAACGGCGTCGGCCGGTCCTGGCCGTAGGTCGCCAGGATCGCCTGCGCCTCGATCGGGTCGCCGAGCGTCGTGCCGGTGCCGTGGCCTTCCACGACGTCCACATCGGACGGTTGCAGCCCGGCCCCGGCCAGCGCCGCGCGGATCACGCGTTGCTGCGAAGGGCCGTTGGGGGCGGTCAGGCCGTTCGACGCGCCGTCGGAGTTCACCGCCGTGCCGCGGACCACCGCGAGCACCGGGTGACCGAGCCGCCGGGCATCGGAAAGCCTTTCCACCGCGAGGATTCCGGCGCCTTCGCCCCAGCCGGTGCCGTCCGCCGCGTCGGCGAACGACTTGCACCGGCCGTCGGCCGCGAGGCCGCGCTGCCGGCTGAAGTCGATGAACACGCCCGGCGTCGAGAGCACCGTCACGCCGCCCGCCAGCGCGAGATCGCACTCGTCCTGGCGCAGCGCCTGGCACGCCAGGTGCAGCGCCACCAGCGACGACGAGCACGCCGTGTCCACGGTGATCGCCGGGCCTTCCAGGCCGAGCGCGTACGCGACGCGGCCGGAGACCACGCTCGCCGAGCTGCCGGTGCCGAGGAAGCCCTCGACGCCCTCGGGCACGGCGAGCGGCCGGGACGCGTAGTCGGAGTACATGACGCCGGTGAAGACGCCGGTCCGGCTGCCGCGCAGCGACTCCGGGTCGATGCCCGCGCGTTCCAGGGCTTCCCACGACGTCTCCAGCAGCAGCCGCTGCTGCGGGTCCATGGCGAGCGCCTCGCGGGGCGAGATGCCGAAGAAGCCCGCGTCGAAGTCGGCGGCGTCGTAGAGGAATCCGCCTTCCTTGGCGTAGCTGGTGCCCGGGTGGTCCGGGTCGGGGTCGTAGAGCGCGTCGGCGTCCCAGCCGCGGTCGTCCGGGAGACCGGCGATCGCGTCGCGGCCCTCGGCGACCAGGTCCCAGAGGTCCTCCGGGCTCCGGACCCCGCCGGGGTAGCGGCAGCCGATGCCGACGACGACGATCGGGTCGCCGTCCACCCGGCGCTCCCGCACCACCACCGGCGCCGATTCCCCGCAGATCCGCTCGACCACGTACCGGGTGAGTGCCTGCGGGGTCGGGTGGTCGAAGACGAGCGTCGCCGGCAGCCGCAGGCCGGTCTCGGCGGCGAGCCGGTTGCGCAGCTCGAGGGCGGTCAGCGAGTCGAAGCCGAGTTCCTTGAACGCGCGCGCCGGTTCGACGGCGGTTCCCGAGGCGTAGCCGAGCACGCCCGCGACGAGCCCGCGGACGAGGTCGAGGACCTGACGGACGCGGTCGTCCGCGCCGAGCCCGGCGAGCCGGCCGGCGAACGAAGACGGGCCGGTCGCGGCCGTCGCCTGCCGTCGCGGCGGGGGCAGCAGGCCGTGGAGCAGCGCGGGCGTCACCGGCTGACGGCGCAGGGCGGCGAGTTCGAGCCGGACCGGCGCGAGCACGGCCTGGTCCGCGGCCACCGCCCGGTCGAACAGCGCCAGACCGAGTTCGGTGTCCAGCGGGGTCATGCCCGCGCCCGCCATGCGCTGGAGGTCGCTCTCGGCGAGGTGCCCGGTCATCGAGCTGGCCTCGGCCCAGAGCCCCCAGGCCAGAGCGACCGCGGGCAGCCCTTGTGCGCGGCGGTGCTGCGCGAGCGCGTCGAGGTAGGCGTTCGCGGCGGCGTAGTTGGCCTGGCCCGCGCCGCCCATGGTGGCGGCGAAGGAGGAGAACAGGACGAACGCCGACAGGTCCGAGGTGAGTTCGTGCAGGTTGAGCGCCGCGTCGGCCTTGGGCCGCAGGACGGTGTCCAGGCGGTCCGGGGTGAGGGATTCGACGACGCCGTCGTCCAGCACCCCGGCCGCGTGCACGACCGCCGAGACGTCGTGCTCGGCCAGGACCGCCGCCAGCCGCGCGCGGTCGGCGGCGTCGCAGGCGACGGCCGTCGCGGTGGCGCCCAGCGCGGTGAGTTCGTGGACGAGCTCCGGCGCGGGTCCGCGGCGGGACAGCAGGAGCAGTCGCCGGACACCGTGGCTGGTGACGAGGTGCCGGGCGATCAGGCCGCCGAGCAGGCCGGACGCTCCGGTGATCAGCACCGCGCCGTCACCCCACGCCGGTGTCTCGTCCACAGTGGACGCCCGGGCCAGCCGGGGGACGTGCCACTTCCCCGCGCGCAGGGCCAGCTGGGGCTCCCCGAGCGGCAGCTCGGCCGGGACCTCGCCGGCGTCGACGAGCACGAACCGGCCGGGGTTCTCGGCCTGAGCCGATCGCACCAGGCCGGTCACGGCCGCGGCGGCGAGGTCGGTGACGTCCTCGCCGCCGACCGAGACCGCGCCGGAGGTGGCGACGACCAGCAGCTCGTCGGACGTGAGCCCCTCCTGGAGCCGCGCGAGGACCGCCGCGGTCACCTCCCGCACCGAACCGCCCGGGACCCGGAACACCGTGAAGCCGGTGGTCACGTCGGTGACGGTCAGCTCGGGCCAGACGACTTCGAAGAGCGCGTCACGCGTGGGGTCGGTCTTGGCGGGTGTCCGCAGCGTCAACGAACGGACCTCGCCGACCGGGACGCCGGTTTCGTCGGCCAGGGTCAGCGCGACGGCGTCGCCGGACACCCGCGTCAGCGCCACCCGCAGCACGGTCGCGCCGGACGCGGTCAGGGAAACACCGCTCCACGCGAACGGGAGCTTCGGCCCGTCGCCGGCCACGGTGAGGGCACCGAACCCGGCCGCGTGCAGAGCCGCGTCGAGCAGTGCCGGATGCAGGCCGAACCGGGCCGCCTCGGCCCGCAGGGCCTCGGGCAGTTCGACCTCGGCGAAGACTTCGCTCCCCCGGGTCCACACCGCGCGCAGGCCGCGGAAAGCCGGGCCGTAGTCGACGCCGGTGGCCGCCATGGCCGGGTAGAAGCCGTCCAGCGAGGCGCGCTCGGCTCCGGCGGGCGGCCAGGCTTCCCAGGGCTCGGCGGTGGGAGCGTCCTCGGTCAGGAGGCCGGTGGCGTGGCGGGTCCACGGCGTGAACTCGTCCGGGCGGGAGTGGATGGCGAGGTCACCGTCGTCGGTCACCGAGACCTGGAGCTGAACCCCGCCGTGGGCGGGCAGCACCAAGGGGGTTTCCAGGGTCAGCTCGTCCAGCGTGCGCCGGCCCGCCTGGTCGCCGGCGCGGAGCGCGAGTTCGACGAACGCCGTGCCCGGCAACAGGACTTCGCCGCCGACGCGGTGATCCGCCAGCCACGGCAGGCTGGACAGCGAGAGCTTTCCGGTGAGCACTGCGCCGCCGGAGTCCGCGAGACCGACCACGGCGCCGAGCAGCGGGTGCTCCGCCGGGGTCAGCCCGAGGCCGCCCGCGTCGCCGACGGCGACCAGCCGCGGCCAGTAGCGCTCGTGCTGGAACGCGTACGTGGGCAGCTCGGTGCGCCGGGCACCGGGGAAAGCGTCGTCCCAGCGGACCTCGACGCCGTGCACCCAGGCTTCGGCCAGGGAGGTGCAGAACCGGGCGAGCCCGCCGTCCTCACGGCGCAGCGAGCCGAGCGCGGTCACCTCGTCGCCGCCGATCGCCATGGTCAGCACGGGGTGCGGCGACGCCTCGACGAAGGTGCGGAAGCCCTGCTCGGTCAGCGCGGCCACGGCGGTGTCGAGCCGGACCGGACGGCGGAGGTTGGTGTACCAGTACCCGGCGTCCAGGTCGGTGCCGTCGATCCAGGCGCCGGTGACCGTCGAGAAGAAGCCGATCGTGGTGGGCCGGGGCGAGACCGGAGCCAGGACCTCGAGGAGGCGTTCGCGAATCCGTTCGACCTGCGGCGAGTGCGACGCGTAGTCCACGGGGACCCGCTTCGCGCGGACATCGGTGCAGGCCGCCATCAGTTCGTCGAGCGCGTCGGGCGTCCCGGAGACGACCACCGCGGCGGGGCCGTTGATCGCGGCGATCGACAGCCGCTCGCCCCAGGGCGCGATCCGGGCCGCCACCGCGTCGGCGGGCTCGGCGATCGAGACCATGCCGCCTTCGCCCGCCAGCGCCAGGATCGCCTGGCTGCGCAGGGCGACAACGCGGGCACCGTCCTCGAGGGACAGTGCACCCGAGACGACGGCGGCGGCGATCTCGCCCTGCGAGTGCCCGACGACGGCGGCGGGCTCGACGCCGTAGGAGCGCCACAGCTCCGCGAGCGAGACCATCACCGCGAACAACGCGGGCTGCACGACGTCGACGCGGTCCAGCATCGCGGCGTCCCGGACGACGTCGGTCAGCGACCAGTCGACAAAGGACGCCAGAGCGGCCGCGCACTCGGCCATGCGCCCGGCGAACACCGGCGACTCGGCCAGCAGGTCCACGGCCATCCCGGCCCACTGGGATCCCTGGCCGGGGAACACCATCGCGACCTTGCCCGGGGCGGCCGTCCCCTTGACGACGGTGGGCGCCGGGCGGTCCTCGGCCAGCGCGGTGAGCCCGGCGACCAGGCCGGGGCGGTCGCCGACGACCACCGCGCGGTGGTCGAACGCGGACCGCGTCGTGGCCAAGGAGAGCCCGATGTCACCGGCCGGGCGGTCCCCCACGCCGTCGGCCAGCGCCGCGGCTTGGGCCCGGAGGGCCTCCGGGGACCGGGCCGACAGCACCCAGGGCACGACCTGCCCGGGCTCGTCGGGTCCGGCGGCGCGCCGGTCTTCGGCCGGGGCCTCCTCCAGGATCGTGTGCACGTTGGTGCCGCTCATGCCGAACGCCGAGACCGCGGCCCGGCGCGGCCGGTCCGGCTGCCACTCGCGGCGCTCGGTGAGCAGTTCCACGGACCCCGCCGACCAGTTCACCCGCGACGAGGGTTCGTCGACGTGCAGGGTCGGCGGCAGGACGCCGTGGCGCATCGCCATGACCACCTTGATGACGCCGGCGACCCCGGCCGCGGCCTGGGTGTGGCCGATGTTCGACTTGACCGAGCCCAGCCACAACGGCGTCTCACGCTCCTGGCCATAGGTCGCCAGCAGCGCCTGAGCCTCGATCGGGTCACCCAGCGTCGTCCCGGTGCCGTGCGCCTCGACCGCATCGACGTCCGAAGTGGACAGACCGGCGTCGGCCAGCGCCGCCCGGATCACCCGCTGCTGCGAAGGACCGTTCGGCGCCGTCAGGCCGTTCGACGCACCATCGGAGTTCACCGCCGAACCCCGCACGACCGCCAGAACCGGGTGCCCGTGGCGGCGCGCGTCGGACAGCCGCTCCACGACGACCACGCCGCTGCCCTCACCCCACGACGTGCCGTCGGCGGATTCGGCGAACGCCTTGCACCGGCCATCCGGGGCCAGGCCGCGCAGCCGGCTGAACGCGATGAACGAGCCCGGGGTCGGCAGCACGGTCACCCCGCCGGCGAGCGCGAGGTCGCACTCGCCCTGCCGCAGGGCCTGCACCGCCAGGTGCAGCGCCACCAGGGACGACGAGCACGCCGTGTCGACCGTGAGCGTCGGTCCCTCCAGGCCGAACGCGTAGGCGACGCGTCCGGAAAGGACACTGGCCGCGTTGCTCGTGGCGAGGTGCCCTTCGAGCGCCTCGGCGGAGCTGAGCATGAGGGTGCCGTAGTCCTGGCCGTTGGAGCCGACGAAGACCCCCGTCCGGCTGCCCTTCAGCGACGGCGGGCGGATCCCCGCGTGCTCCAGGGCCTCCCACGACGTCTCCAGCAGCAGCCGCTGCTGCGGGTCCATGGCCAGCGCCTCGCGCGGCGAGATGCCGAAGAACCCGGCGTCGAAGTCCGCGACGCCCTCGATGAAGCCGCCTTCGCGCACGTACGACGTCCCCGGCGCTTCCGGGTCGGGGTCGTACAGCGAGCCGAGCTCCCACCCGCGGTCCTCGGGGAACCCGGAGATGGCGTCCTGCCCGCCCTCGACCAGCTCCCACAGCTGCGCAGGGGTGCGGACCCCACCCGGGAACCGGCAGCCCAGGCCGACGATCGCGACGGGTTCGGTGGTTTGCGCCTCGTGGAGCCTGCGGCGGGTGTCCTGCAGATCGGCCGTCACCCGCTTGAGGAAGTAGCGGAGCTTCTCCTCGTTGTCCATCGTCTTCTCACTCCATGCAGTCGCGGGCGCCGGATCAGGAGATGCCGAACTCTTTGCCGAGGAGGTCGAACATCTCCTCGTCGCTGGCGGTTTCGAGGCTCGGGGCGGCCGGTTCGCCCGCCCAGCCCGCGGTGAGCAGCCGCAGCTGTTCGGCGACGCGGGCCCGGTCGGCCTCGCCGAGGGTGGCCCCGACCCGGCCGAGCTCGTCGAGCAGTCCGTCGACGCCCCGCGGCGCCGGGGTGTCTTCCCGCAGTTCCGCGGTCAGGTGCCGGGCCAGCGCGGAGGGCGACGGGTGGTCGAAGATGAGCGTCGCGGGCAGGTTCAGCCCGGTGACGCGGTCCAGGCGGTTGCGGAGCTCGACCGCGGTCAGCGACGTGAAGCCGGTTTCGCTGAACGCCCGGTCCGGCGCCACGTCGGCCGCCCGGCCGTGGCCGAGCACCGCCGCGACGTGCTCGCGGACGACGTCGAGGACGAGTTCGCCCGCGTCGGCCGCGGACAGCCCGGCCAGGCGGTCGCCCAGCCCGGCGGGCGCCTCGGCGACGGGAGCCGCCGGGGCCAGTTCGGCATACAGCGGGCGCACCTGGCCCGGGAGGTAGGTGTCCCAGTCGATGTCGGCGACGACCTGCGACCGCGTGATCCGGCCGAGTACGGCCGCGGCCTCTGCCGCGGGCAGCGGGGTGACACCCGCACGCCGCATCCGGTCCGCGTTCCCGGCGGCCATGCCGTCGCCCGCCCAGGGACCCCAGGCGATCGAGACGGCCGGGCGGCCCATCGCCCGGCGGCGCTGGGCGAGCGCGTCCAGTTCGGCGTTGGCGGCCGCGTAGTTCGCCTGGCCCGCGGCGCCGACCGCGCCGGCGAGGGAGGAGAACAGCACGAAGGCGTCGAGGTCGCCGGTCAGCTCGTCGAGGACCCGGGCCCCGGTCACCTTGGCGTGCAGGACTTCGGCGAACCGGTCGCCGGTCAGGGTGTCGACGACGCCGTCGTCGAGGACGCCGGCCGCGTGCACCACCGCGGACACGGGGTGCTCGGCCAGCAGGGCCGCGACCGCGTCCCGGTCGGCGACGTCGCAGGCGACGACCGTCATCCGCGCCCCCGGTGCCTCGCCACCGCGGCGACCGGCCAGGACGACGTGCTCGGCGCCGTGGCCGAGCAGCCAGCGGGCGACGTGCCCGCCGAGCGCCCCCGTGCCGCCGGTGACGAGGACGGTTCCCGAGGGCGTCCACTGTGGACCCGTGCCGGTGTCGCGGACGAGGCGGCGGGCGAAGACCCCGGCGGACCGCACGGCGAGTTCTTCCTCGCCACCGGTGGCGAGGACCGCGCACAGCCGCTCACCGTCCTCGGCGCCGAGGGTGTCCGGCAGGTCGACCAGGCCGCCCCAGCGGTGGGGGTGCTCCATCGCGACCGTCCGGCCGAAGCCCCAGAACTGGGCCTGGGCCGGGTCGGCGACCGGCTCGCTGTCCGCCGTCGCGACCGCGCCGCGGGTGGCGCACCACAGCGGCGCGGTGACGCCGGCGTCACCCAGACCTTGGACCAGCGCGAGGGTCTGCGGGAGCCCGGCGGCCACCGCCGACGCCGGGGCGCCGGTCGCGAAAGCGAGCAGCGACAGCGCGCCCACCGGCGTGGAGCCTTCTTCCGCCAGCTTGGCTTCGACGAGCTTCGCGACCGTGCTGCGATCGGCGTCCTCGGGCACCCGGACGACCAGGGGCCGCGCCCCCGACGTCGCGAAGGCGCCCGCCACCGCGGCCACGGCGCCGGGGTCGTCGAGGGTCTCCGGCAGGACGAACAGCCAGTCGCCGGACACCGCGGCGCCGGTTTCGCGCAGCTTGCGCCAGACGACCCGGTAGCGCCAGGAATCGGCCGGGGAGTCCGCCCGGCTTTCCCGCCGCCAGCCGGACAGCGCGGGCAGGGCGGTGCCGATGGCGGCGAGCTGGTCGCTGTCGAGGTCGAGCAGCGAGCCGAGCGAGTCCAGGTCCTCGCCCTCGACCGCGCGCCAGAACTCGGCGTCCACTGCGGACACCGGAGCTTGGGGAGCCGGTTCGGGCCAGAAGCGCTGCCGCTGGAAGGGGTAGGTGGGCAGCTCCACCGGGCGCGCGGGCGGGTAGAACGCGGCCCAGTCGATCGGCACCCCGGCCGTGTGGAGGGTGGCCAGCGCGGTCAGGATCGCGCGCTCCTCGCCCCGGTCGCGGCGCAGCGCCGGGACGACCGTGCCTTCCGTGACCATCGGGGTCAGGACGGCGTCCGGGCCCAGCTCGAGGAACGTCGTCGCGCCCGCGTCGACCAGAGCTCGGACGCCATCGGCGAACCGGACGGCTTCGCGGACGTGACGGACCCAGTAGCCGGCGGTGAACGGCTCGGCGAGAGCACCGCTCACATTCGAGATCACCGGGATCTCGGCCGGGTGGTACGTCAAGCCTTCCGCGACGACCTGGAAGTCTTCCAGCATCGGGTCCATCAGCGGCGAGTGGAACGCGTGGCTCACGGTGAGCCGCTTGGTCTTCACCCCGCGCGCGGCGAACTCCGCGGCGATTTCCAGCACCGCGGCCTCTTCGCCGGAGATCACGACCGATTCGGCGCCGTTCACCGCCGCGATCGAGACCCGCTCGTCGACGGGGATGTCGGCCTCCGGCGCGGCGATGGACACCATCGCCCCTTCGGCAGGCAGGGCCTGCATGAGGGCGGCACGGGCCGCGACCAGCGCGCAGGCGTCCGGCAGCGTCAGCACCCCGGCGACGTGGGCCGCGACGAGCTCGCCGATCGAGTGCCCGGCGACGAAGTCCGGGCGCACGCCCCACGCCGTCACGAGCCGGTACAGCGCGACCTCGACGGCGAACAGCGCGGGCTGGGTGTACCCCGTCCGGTCGAGCCGGTCGCCGCCGTCGAAGACGATCTCGCGCAACGACGCGTCGAGCAGGCCGTCGAACTCCGCGCACACGGCGTCGAAGGCGTCGGCGAACACGGGGAACCGGTCGTACAGTTCGCGGCCCATCCCGGTGCGCTGGGCGCCCTGGCCGGTGAACAGCACGGCCAGGCGGCCACCGGGGGCCGCGGTGCCGAGCACCGCGTCGGCCAGGTCCGCCAGTCCGGAAAGGAGTTCGGCCGGGCCGTCGCCGACCACCACGGCCCGGTGTTCGAGGGCCGCGCGGCCGGTCGCCAGGGTGCGGCCGACGCCGGCTACCGGAGCGTCCTCGCCGAGGGCCGTGCGAAGGCGGCGGGCCTGGTCGCGCAGGGCCTGCTCGTCCTTCGCGGACAACGGCCAGAGGGTCAGTCCCCCTTGCGCCGGGGACGGCGGCTCGGGTTCCCCGGCTTCGAGGACCAGGTGCGCGTTGGTGCCGCTGACGCCGAACGCCGACACCCCGGCGCGGCGGGCGCGCCCGGTCTCCGGCCAAGGCGTCGCTTCGGTGAGCAGCTCGACGGCTCCCGCCGACCAGTCCACATGGGACGACGGCGCGTCCACGTGCAGCGTCCGCGGGAGGACGCCGTGGCGCATCGCCAGCACCATCTTGATGACCCCGGCGATGCCCGCGGCGGCCTGGGTGTGGCCGATGTTCGACTTCACCGAGCCCAGCCACAACGGCGTCTCGCGGTCCTGGCCATAGGTGGCCAGCAGGGCTTGGGCCTCGATCGGGTCGCCGAGGGTCGTGCCGGTGCCGTGGGCTTCCACCGCGTCGACGTCCGAAGTGGACAGACCGGCGTCGGCCAGCGCCGCCCGGATCACCCGCTGCTGCGAAGGACCGTTCGGCGCGGTCAAGCCGTTGGACGCGCCGTCGGAGTTCACCGCCGAACCCCGCACGACGGCGAGGACCTGGTGACCGTGGCGGCGGGCGTCGGACAGCCGTTCCAGGAGCACGAGCCCGGCGCCTTCGCCCCAGCCCGTGCCGTCCGCCGCCTCCGCGAACGCCTTGCACCGGCCGTCGGAGGCCAGCCCGCGCTGGCGGCTGAACTCGACAAAGGTGGCCGGGGTCGACATCACGGTCGCGCCGCCCGCCAGCGCCAGGTCGCACTCGCCCCGGCGCAGCGCCTGGGCGGCGAGGTGGATGGCGACCAGCGACGACGAGCACGCGGTGTCGATGGTGAGCGCGGGACCTTCGAGCCCGAACGCGTAGGCCAGCCGCCCGGACACGACGGCGGCGGCGTTGCCGGTGCCGATGAAGCCGCCGACCTCCTCACCCGCCGCGCCGAGCAGGCCCGCGTAGTCCTGGCCGTTGGTCCCGGCGAACACGCCGGTGCGGCTGCCGCGCAGCGCGTGCGGGTCGATCCCCGCCCGCTCGAAGACCTCCCAGGTGATCTCCAGCAGCAGGCGCTGCTGCGGGTCCATGGCGAGCGCTTCCCGCGGCGAGATCCCGAAGAAGGCGGCGTCGAACTCGGCCGCGGCGTCGAGGAAACCGCCGTCGCGGACGTAGCTGTGGCCGCTCTTGCCCGGGTCCGGGTCGTAGAGCGCGCCGAGGTCCCAGCCGCGGTCCTCGGGCAGGCCGGTCATCGCATCGACGCCGTCGGCGACGAGCCGCCAGAGGTCCTCCGGCGTGGCGACCGAGCCGGGGAACCGGCAGCCCATCGCGACGAGCGCGATCGGCTCCTCGGTGGGGGTCACGGGCCCGGTTCCGACCGGTTCCGGCAGGCGGCCGAGCAGCTCGCGGTGCAGGTGGCGGGCCAGCGCGGCCGGGGTCGGGTGGTCGAACACCAGCGTCGCGGGCAGGCTCAGCCCGGTCGCCGCGTCGAGGCGGTTGCGCAGTTCGACGGCGGTCAGCGAGGTGAACCCGCTGTCGGAGAACGCGCGCCCGGCGTCGACCGCGGCCGCGTCGGGGTAGCCGAGCACCGCCGCGACGTGGGTGCGGGTCAGGTCGAGGACCGTGCGGGCCGCGTCCTCTTCGGACAGTCCGGCGAGCAGCCCCGCCGGTTCCGCGGCGACCGGTTCCGGGCTCGCGGACGGCTCGGCGAACCCGGCGAACAGCGGCCGGGGCCGGACGGCCCGCAGCGCGGGGAGGTAGACGTCCCAGTCGAGGTCGGCCACCACGGCCACCGGCGCGTCCCCGGTGGCTTCGAGTGCGAGGGCGTCGAGGGCGAGGCCGGGTTCCAGGGCGCCGACGCCCGCGGCACGCAGACGCCGGCGCGTCTCGGCGTCACCCGCGGCCATCCCGTCACCCGCCCACGGGCCCCACGCGATCGAGACGGCGGGCAGCCCGGCGGCGCGCCGCTGCTGGGCGAGCGCGTCGAGGTGGGCGTTGGCGGCGGCGTAGCTGCCCTGGCCCGCCGCACCGAACGCGCCGGCCATCGACGAGAACAGCACGAACGCGTCGAGGTCGCCGGTGAGCGCGGACAGGTTCTCGGCCGCGGTCGCCTTCGCGCGCAGCACGGCGTCGAAGCGCTCCGGGGTGAGCGACTCGATGACGCCGTCGTCCAGGACGCCCGCCGCGTGCACCACGGCACGCAGGCGGTCGGGGAGCACCGCGGCCAGTGCGTCGCGGTCGGCGGCGTCGCAGGCCACGATCGAGACCGCGCAGCCGAGGGCGGTCAGCTCGCGTTCGAGTTCGGCCGCCCCCGGCGCGGCCGGTCCGCGGCGGCTGAGCAGCACCAGCCGCTCGGCACCGCCGGTGGCCAGCCGCCGGGCGACCTGGGCGCCGAGCGCGCCCGTGCCGCCGGTGACCAGCACGGTTCCCCGCGGCTGCCAGGCCTCATCCGGCGTCGCGGAGCGGCGTTCCAGCCGCCGCGCGAAGACCCCGGACGGGCGCAGCGCGACCTCGTCCTCGGTGCCGGCCAGCACGGACGCCAGCCGTTCGCGGCCGCGGTCGTCCAGCTCGGCAGGCAGGTCGACCAGGCCACCCCAGCGCTGCGGGTACTCCATCGCCGCCGTCCGGCCGAGGCCCCAGACCTGGGCCTGGGCCGGCGCTTCGACGCGGTCGGCGCGCACGGCCGCGACCGCGCCCCGGGTGAGGCACCACAGGCGCCCGCCGAGGTCGCCGATGGCCTGCAGCAAGGTGGCTGTGCCCGCCGCGATCCCACGTCCGCCGTCGGCCAGGGCCAGCAGCGAAAGCACACCGTCCACATCGGATCCGTCGAGGGCTTCGCGTACCCGCACGGCGAACTCCGCACGCGGCAGCAGCGGGTCGATGCGCACCGGGGTGATGCGGCCGCCGCGTTCGATGATCGTCTGCGCGACCCCGGCCACGACGCCGGTCTCGCCCGCCTCGGGCACGACCAGCAGCCAGTGACCCGGGGTCGCGGTCGCGCTCGGCGGCACCGGGCGCCAGGCGACGCCGTACCGCCACGAATCCACAGTGGACTCCTGGCGGCGCCGCCGGTACCAGGCCGACAGGGCCGGGGTCACCGCCGCGGCGACGTCGTCGTCCAGCATCAGTTCGGTGGCGAGCCGGCCGCTTGCGACGACGTTCCAGAAGCCGGAGTCGCCCCCGGGCGCTGCGCCGGGCTCACCAGCGAGCCAGTAGCGCTGGTGCCGGAAGGCGTAGGTGGGCAGATCGACCCGGCGGCCACCGGGCAACAACGACGTCCAGTCGACGTGCACGCCGTGGACGTGAACGGTGCTCAGCGCCGTGAGCAGTGCTCTCTCTTCGGAGCGGTCACGCCGCAACGCCGGGACCGCGGTACCGCCGACCATCGCACTGAGCACGCCGTCCGGGCCCAGTTCCAGGAACACGTCGGCCCCGGCGGCTTGCAGCGTGGAGATGCCGTCGGCGAAGCGAACCGTCTCCCGCACGTGCCGCACCCAATACTCCGCGGTGAACGGCTCCGCGAGAGCACCGCTCACATTCGAGATCACCGGAATCCGCGCCGGGTGGTACGTCAGGGTCTCCGCCACCGCACGGAACTCGTCCAGCATCGGGTCCATCAGCGGCGAGTGGAACGCGTGGCTCACCTTCAGCCGCTTGGTCTTGGAGAACTTCGCCGCGATCTCCAGCACCGCGGCCTCGTCCCCGGAAATCACCACCGACTCCGGACCGTTCACGGCCGCGATCGAGACGCCCTCGGTGAGCACGATGGCCGACTCCGGGGCCGCGATCGACACCATCGCCCCGCCGGCCGGCAAGGCCTGCATCAGGGACGCCCGCGCCGACACGAGGCGGCATGCGTCTTCGAGGGACA
The DNA here is from genome assembly GCF_040682955.1 of Amycolatopsis sp. NPDC051045. NCBI lineage: Bacteria > Bacillati > Actinomycetota > Actinomycetes > Pseudonocardiales > Pseudonocardiaceae > Amycolatopsis > Amycolatopsis sp. NPDC051045. The sequence continues at coordinate 113,793 of NZ_JBFBCC010000005.1, read as the reverse complement.
GCACCCCGGCCACGTGGGCGGCCGAGATCTCGCCGATCGAATGCCCCGCCACGAATTCCGGGCGCACCCCGAAGGATTCCACCAAGCGGAACAACGCCACCTCGACCGCGAACAACGCCGGCTGGGTGAACTCGGTCCGGTCCAGCTGCCCGGCGTCGTCGAACGCCGAGCGCAGGTCCGGGCCGAAGTGCGCGAGCACGGAGTCGAAAGCTTCGGCGTAGACCGGGAACCGCTCGTACAGCTCGCGGCCCATCCCCGGCCGCTGGGCGCCCTGGCCGGTGAACAGCACCGCCGGCCGCCGGTCCGGGCGCGCGATGCCGGTCACCGCCGGGTTGTCCAGCGCGGCGAGGAGCTCCTCGCGGTCACGGCCGAACACGACCATCCGGTGTTCGAGGGCGGCGCGGGAGGTCAGCAGCGAGAAGCCGACGTCGACCGGGGAAAGCTCCGGCCGGGCTTCGACGTGCGTGCGGAGGCGCTCGGCCTGGGCAGCGAGCGCGTCGGCGTCGCGGGCGGACAGCAGCCAGGGGACCGGGCCGGAAGGCGCCGGGGGCTCGGGCTCGGCCCCCACCGCCGGGGCCTGCTCGATGATCGTGTGGGCGTTGGTGCCGGAGATGCCGAACGACGAGATCCCGGCGCGGCGCGGCCGTCCGGTCTCGGGCCAGCGCCGGGCGTCGGTGAGCAGCTCGATCGCGCCGGACTCCCAGTCGACGCGCGACGACGGCGCGTCCACGTGCAGGGTCTTCGGGAGAACGCCGTGCCGCAGCGCCATGACGACCTTGATCACGCCCGCGACCCCGGCCGCCGCCTGCGTGTGCCCGATGTTCGACTTGAGCGAGCCCAGCCACAGCGGTTCGTCGCGGTCCTGTCCGTAGGTGTCCAGGAGCGCCTGGGCCTCGATCGGGTCGCCGAGGGTGGTGCCGGTACCGTGCGCCTCGACGGCGTCCACTTCCGACGGACCAAGGCCCGCGCCGGCGAGCGCGGCCCGGATGACCCGTTGCTGTGACGGGCCGTTCGGTGCGGTCAGGCCGTTGGACGCGCCGTCGGAGTTCACCGCGGAACCTCGCACCACGGCGAGGACTTCGTGGCCGTGGCGGCGGGCGTCGGACAGGCGTTCCAGCAGCACCAGGCCGGCGCCTTCACCCCAGCCGGTGCCGTCCGCGGCCTCTGCGAACGCCTTGCAGCGGCCGTCGGAGGCGAGCCCGCCCTGCCGGTCGAACTCCACGAACATGCCGGGCTGCGCCATCACCGCGACACCACCCGCCAGCGCGAGGTCGCATTCGCCACGGCGCAGGGCCTGCACCGCCCAGTGCAGGGCGACCAGCGACGACGAGCAGGCGGTGTCGATCGACACGGCGGGACCTTCGAAGCCGAAGGTGTAGGCCACGCGGCCGGAGACGACGCTGGTCGCGTTGCCGGTCAGCAGGTGGCCTTCGACCCCGGCGGCCACCTCGGCCACGCCGCTGCCGTAAGCCTGGTGCGCGGCGCCGACGAAGACGCCCGTGCTGCTGCCCCGCAGCGAGCGCGGGTCGATCCCGGCGCGTTCCAGCGCTTCCCAGGAGATCTCCAGCAGCAGCCGCTGCTGCGGGTCCATGGCCAGGGCTTCGTGCGGCGAGATGCCGAAGAACTCGGCGTCGAAGCCGCCGGCGTCGTGCACGAACCCGCCCTCGGCGGCGCCCAGGGCCGCGAGGTCCCAGCCGCGGTCGGCGGGCAGCGCCGTGAGCGCGTCGCGCCCGGTCGCGACCAGGCGCCACAGGTCTTCCGGCGACGTCACGTCGCCCGGGTAGCGGCAGCTCATCGCGACGATGGCGATCGGGTCGTCGTCGGCGACGGTGGTGATCGCCGCCGTCGTGGCGGGCCCGGTGTCGCCGCCCAGCTCGGCCTGCAGCAGTGCGGCGAGCGCCTGGGGGTTGGGGTGGTCGAAGATGACCGTCGCCGGCAGCCGCAGGCCGGTCACCGCGGTGAGCCGGTTGCGCAGTTCGACGGCGGTCAGGGAGTCGAAGCCCAGGTCCTTGAAGGCTTTGGCCGGTTCGACGGCGTCCGCGCCGTCGTGGCCGAGGACCGCCGCGACGTGCGAGCGGACGAGGTCGAGCAGGAACCGGCGGACGTCGTCGCCGCCGAGCCCGGCCAGCTCGGCGGCGAGCCCGCCGGTGCCGGACGGCAGGCCGGCCGCGCGGCGGGTGCGCACGCGGACCAGGCCGTGCCACAGCGCGGGCAGGTGCTCGGCCTGGGCGCGCAGCGCGGCGAGGTCGACGCGGACCGGGACGACGCACCCGGCGCCGGCGACCTGGGCGGCGTCGAACAGCGCCAAGGCTTCCGCGGTGCCCAGTGCGCCGATGCCGGACCGCGCGATCCGCGAAAGGTCCTCTTCGTCGAGGGTGGCGGTCATGCCGCTCGCTTCGGCCCACTGGCCCCAGGCGAGGGAGACGCCGGGCAGGCCCTCGGCGCGACGGCGGGCGGCGAGCGCGTCGAGGGCGGCGTTGGCGGCCGCGTAGTTGGCCTGGCCCGCGGCACCGGCCACCCCGGCGAGCGAGGAGTACAGGGCGAACCACGCGAGGTCGCGGTCCCGGGTGAGCTCGTGCAGGTTCAGCGCGGCATCGACCTTCGGGCCGACGACCGCGTCGATCCGGCCGGGGGTGAGCGATTCGACGACGCCGTCGTCGAGCACGCCCGCGGTGTGGACGACACCGGTCAGGTTCACCGGCTCGAGCAGCGCGGCGAGGGCAGTGCGGTCGGTGACGTCGCAGCTTTCGACGCGCACGTTCGCGCCGAGGTCCGTCAGCTCGGCGACGAGCTCGGCCGCACTCGGGGCGTCGGCGCCACGGCGGCTGGTCAGCAGTAGGTTCCGGACGCCGTGCGCGGTCACCAGGTGGCGCGCCAGGAGCCCGCCGAGGGTGCCGGTGCCGCCGGTGACGAGCACGGTGCCTTCGGGGTCCGGCTTTGCCGGGACGGTCAGGACGTTCTTGCCGATGTGCTTGGCCTGGCTGATGAACCGGAACGCGTCGGGCGCGCGGACGACGTCCCAGGCGCGGATCGGCAGCGGGGTCAGTTCCCGGTTTTCGAACAGCGTCAGCAGGGTCCGGAGGATTTCCCGGATGCGGTCCGGCCCGGGGTCGCCGAGGTCGAAGGGGCGGTAGGTGACGCCGTCGCGGACGGCCGGGTCGCGCAGGTCGGTCTTGCCCATTTCGAGGAACCGGCCGCCGGGGGGCAGCAGGTCGAGCGAGGCGTCCACAAAGGACCCGGTGAGCGAGTTGAGCACGACGTGGACGCCGCGGCCGTGCGTGGCGGCCCGGAACTGCCCGGCGAACCCGAGGTCGCGCGAAGACGCGATGTGGGTGACGCCGAGGGCGCGGACGGCGTCCTGCTTCGCCGGGCTCGCCGTGGCGAACACCTCGGCGCCCTTCCAGCGGGCGAGCTGAACGGCGGCCATCCCGACGCCGCCGGCGGCCGCGTGGACGAGCACGGACTGGCCGGCGGCGAGCCCACCGAGGTCGAACAGGGCGTAGTAGGCGGTGACGAAAGCGACCGGCACGGACGCGGCCTCGGCGAAGGTCCACCCGGCCGGCACCGGGACGAGCAGCCGGGCATCGGTCACCGCGGACGGCCCGAACGCGCCGGTGAACAGGCCGAACACGCGGTCGCCGACCGCGAGCCCGGCGACGTCCGGCGCGACTTCGGTGACGACCCCGGCGGCCTCGGACCCGAGGACGGCGGCCGGGTCGGGGTACATGCCGAGAGCGATCAGGACGTCGCGGAAGTTGACCCCGGCCGCGCGCACGGCGACCCGGACCTCACCGCAGGCGAGTTGCTTCGGGGGTTCCGGCTGGAGGGAGAGGCCGTCGAGGGTGCCGCCGGTGGTGGTCAGCCGCCACGGCTCGCCCGGGATGGTCAGGGCGCCGCTCTGGGCACGGGCCAGGCGCGGGGCGGTGAAGGTGCCTTCGCGGACGGCGACCTGGGGTTCCGCGGCGGGCAGCGTGGTGAGGTCGGGCCACGGTGTGCCGTCGAGGTCGAGGAGCTGGAACCGGCCGGGGTGCTCGGACTGGGCGGAGCGCACCAGGCCCTGGACGGCGGCCGCGGCGGGATCGGTGTCGCCGCCGCGGGTGACCACGACCAGCCGGCCGGGCCGATCGGCGGCGAGCCAGGACTGCACGAGGGCGAGGGCGCGGTGGGTGGCGTCCCGGACCGAGGTCGCGGTGGCCGCTGTGTCTGCTGTGGCTGCTGTGGCTGCTGTGGCGAAGACGATGGGGGCGTCGGTGTCCACATCGGACACGAGGGGAAGGGGGAGGCCGAGGGGGTCGGGGCCGAGGACGACCGCGCCGGCCGGCGATCCGGCCGCGACCGGCGTCCAGTCGAGGCGGAAGAGGGAGCCGTTCTGCACGGGGGCGGCCGCGGCGGCGGCGGAGATCGGGCGCAGGACGAGGGAGCCGACCGAGGCGACGGGGCCGCCGGCCTGGTCGCAGACGGTCACGGCGACCGCGTTGTCTCCGGCCGGGGACAGCCGGACGCGCAAGGCTGTGGCGCCGGAGGCGTGCAGGGCTACGCCGCTCCAGGAGAACGGCATGCCGCCGGCCGCGGGGCCGGTGGCGGTGGCGGCGGCCGAAGCGGCACCGGCATCGGCGGTGTCGGCCGAACCAGCGGAGCCGGGACCGTTGGCATTGAGGGTGGCGGTGGCCGAAGCGGCGCCCGCGCCAGCAGTGTCCGCCGAACCAGCGGAGCCGGGACCGTTGGCATTGAGGGTGGCGGTGGCGGTGGCCGAAGCGGCGCCCGCGCCAGCAGTGTCGGCCGAACCAGCGGAGCCGGTGCCGGCCGGACCGGCTGCGTTGCCGGTGCCCGGGGCCGCGAGGCCCAGCGGGTGCAAGGCCGCGTCCAGGAGGGCCGGGTGCAGGCCGAAGGCCGCCGCGTCCGTGCGGAACTCCTCCGGCAGTGCCACTTCGGCGAATGTGTCGGCCCCTCGGCGCCACACCGTGCCCAGGCCGTGGAAGGCCTCGCCGTAGGTGAAGCCGAGGGCGGCCAGCTGGTCGTAGAGGCCGTCGGTCGGGATGCGGTCGGCGCCCGGCGGTGGCCATTCGGTCAGCTCCTCGGCCTGCGGTGCGCCCGTCGCGAGGAGACCGCTCGCGTGGCGGGTCCACGTGTCCGCGTCCTGGCCGGGCGTGGCGCCGTCGTCCGGGCGGGAGTAGAGCGTCAGCTCGCGGCGGCCCGCGCCGTCTGCCGGACCGACGAACACCTGGACCGCGACGCCCCCACGGCCGGGCAGGACGAGCGGGGCTTCGAGGGTCAGCTCGTCGACGAGGTCACAGCCGACCTGGTCGCCGGCGCGGATGGCCAGTTCCAGCAGCGCCGTGCCCGGGACGAGGACCGCGCCGCCCAGTGCGTGGCCGGCCAGCCACGGCTGGGTCTCCAGGGACAGCCGCCCGGTGAACACCACGCCGTCGTGGCCGGCCAAGCTGACCGCGGCGCCGAGCAGCGGGTGGTCGAGCGCACCCAGGCCGAGCGACCCGGCGTCCCCGTGCGCGACGCCGCCGCGCGGCCAGAAACGCTGGCGTTGGAAGGCGTAGGCGGGCAGGTCGATGCGGCGGCCGCCGGGGAAGAACGGGGTCCAGTCGACGTCGACGCCGTGGACGTGAACGGTGCTCAACGCCGTGAGCAGTGTTCTCTCTTCGGAGCGGTCACGCCGCAACGCCGGGACCGCGACGCCGCCGACCATCGCACTGAGCACGCCGTCCGGGCCCAGCTCCAGGAACACCCGCACACCCGCGGCCTCCAGCGTCGAAACGCCGTCGGCGAACCGGACCGCCTCCCGCACGTGCCGCACCCAATACTCCGCCGTGAACGGCTCCGCGAGAGCACCGCTCACATTCGAGATCACCGGAATCCGCGCCGAGTGGTACGTCAAAGTCTCCGCGACCGCACGGAACTCGTCCAGCATCGGGTCCATCAACGGCGAATGGAACGCGTGACTCACCTTCAGCCGCTTGGTCTTCGCGAACTTCGCCGCGATCTCCAGCACCGCAGCCTCGTCACCCGAAATCACCACCGACTCCGGACCATTCACCGCCGCAATCGAGACACCCTCAGTCAGCACGATGTCAGCCTCGGGAGCGGCGATCGACACCATCGCCCCACCCGGCGGCAACGCCTGCATCAACGACGCCCGAGCCGACACCAGACGGCACGCGTCCACAAGAGACAACACCCCGGCCACATGCGCCGCCGAAATCTCCCCGATCGAATGCCCCGCCACAAAATCCGGCCGCACACCGAAAGACTCCACCAGCCGGAACAACGCCACCTCGACCGCGAACAACGCCGGCTGGGTGAACTCCGTCCGGTCCAGACGCACCGCGTCGTCGAAGGCCTCGCGCAACTCCGGACCGAACTGCGCACACACCTCGTCGAAAGCCGAGGCATACACCGGAAACCGCTCGTACAACGAACGACCCATCCCGGCCCGCTGCGCACCCTGACCGGTGAACAACACCGCCAGCAACGCATCCGGATCGGCGGTGCCGGTGACGGCGTCCTCGATGCGCTCCAGACCGGCCCGCAACTCATCTCGATCAAAACCGAGCACCACCGCGCGGTGGGCCAGCCCGGCTCGGGTGACGGCCAGGGAATAGCCGCCGTCGACCGGGTCCGGGTCGGCGGCCAGCAACCGCCGGGCCTGCTCCCGCAACGCCGCGTCGCTCGCGCCGGACACCACCCAGGGCAGCAGCCCGGCCGAGCGGGGGCCCGGTTCGAGCGCCTCGACCGGCGGTGCCTCCTCGACGATGACGTGCACGTTCGTGCCGCTCACGCCGAACGCCGACACCCCGGCGCGGCGCGGCGTCTCCCCGGCGAGCCACGGCCGCGGCGAAGTCAGCAGTTCCACCGCACCCGCCGACCAGTCCACTTCGGACGACGGAGCGTCGACGTGCAGGGTCCGCGGCAGCACCTCGTGCCGCAGGGCCATGACCATCTTGATGACGCCCGCGATGCCGGACGCCGACTGCGTGTGCCCGATGTTCGACTTCAGCGCGCCCAGCCACAGCGGCCGGTCCGCGGGCCGGTCCTGGCCGTAGGTCGCCAGCAGCGCCTGGGCCTCGATCGGGTCGCCGAGCGCGGTTCCGGTGCCGTGCGCCTCGACCGCGTCGACGTCCGAAGTGGACAGACCGGCGTTGGCGAGGGCCTGGCGGATGACGCGCTGCTGCGACGGGCCGTTCGGTGCGGTCAGGCCGTTCGACGCGCCGTCGGAGTTGACCGCGGAGCCGCGGATCACGCCGAGGATCCGGTGCCCGTTGCGCTGGGCGTCGGCCAGCTTTTCCAGCAGCACCATGCCGACGCCCTCGCCCCAGCCGGTGCCGTCGGCGGCGTCGGCGAAGGACTTGCACCGGCCGTCCGAAGCCAGTCCGCGCTGGCGGCTGAACTCGGCGAAGGCCAGCGGGCTGACCATCACGGTGACGCCGCCGGCCAGCGCGAGGCCGCATTCGTCCTGCCGCAGCGCCTGGCACGCCCAGTGCAGGGCGACCAACGACGACGAACAAGCGGTGTCCACGGTGACCGACGGACCTTCCAGCCCGAAGGTGTAGGACAGCCGCCCGGACATGACACTGGGCGCTTCACCGGTGAGCAGGTAGCCCTCGGAGCCCGCGGCCGCCTGCAGCGTGCTGCTGTAGCCGGACGCGTTGGCGCCGATGAACACGCCGGTCCGGCTGCCGCGCAAGGAGAACGGGTCGAGCCTGCCGCGCTCCAGGAGTTCCCAGGACGTCTCCAGCAGCAGGCGCTGCTGCGGGTCCATGGCCAGTGCCTCGCGCGGCGAGATGCCGAACAGCCCGGGGTCGAAGCAGGCCGCGTCCCGGACGAACCCGCCCTCGACCGCGCGGGCGCCTTCCGCGCCGTACATGCGCTCGACGTCCCAGCCGCGGTCCTCCGGGAAGCCCGCCATCGCGTCGGTGCCGCCCGCGACCAGGTCCCACAGGTCCTCGGGCGAGGTGACGCCGCCCGGGTACCGGCAGGCGAGGGAGATGATGGCGATCGGCTCCTGCTCCGCCGCCTCGGCCGCCTGCAGCCGCTGCCTGGTCTGGTGCAGGTCGGCGGTCACGCGCTTGAGGTACTCGAGGAGCTTGTCCTGCTCTGCCATCGCCAACCTCATCCGTTCGTCCAGTCAGGGCGTCGCTCAGTCAGGCGTCGCTCAGTCAGCGTCACTGCGCCGGCGGCGGGGAAATTCCGAGCTCGTTGTCGATGAAGGCGAAGACCTCGGCCGCCGAGGCGTCCGCCAGCTGCGCCTTCGGCGGGCCCGCGGTGTCCGCGCTCCAGTGGTTCAGCAGGGACTTCAGCCGCATCTCCACGCGCATCCGGACGTTCTCGTCCGGCTCGAGGTCCGTCAGCGACGCCTCCAGCCGGTCGAGCGCGCCGAACGCCGACTCGGCGGGTGTGCCGCCGGGAGCGATCCCGGCCGCCAGGAACCGGGCGAGCGCGAGGGGGGTCGGGTGGTCGAAGACGGCGGTGGCCGCCAGCCGCAGGCCGGTGACCTCGCGCAGCCGGTTGCGCACCTCGACCGCGGTCACCGAGTCGAACCCGAGGTCGCGGAACGGGCGGGTGCTGCCCACGGCGTCGGGGCCGCGGTGGCCGAGCACGGCCGCGGCCTCGGTGCGGACCAGGTCGAGCACGGCCCGGTCGCGTTCGGCTTCCGGCAGCCCGGCCAGCCGCTCGCGCCACCCGGCCGCGGCGCCTTCGTCGTGCCGGTCCTGGTCGGCTTCCAGCCGGTCGAGCACGCGGCGGACCGCGGGCAGGTCCTCGATCAGCGGGCGGCGCCGCGACGCCGTGAAGGCCGGAACGAACCGTTCCCAGTCGACGTCGGCCACGGCCAGGAAGGTCTCGTCGCGGTCGAGCGCGCCCTGCAGCGCGGCCACGGCCCGGTCGGGCGCCATCGGCCGGAGGCCACGGCGGCGCAGCTGCTGCTCGCCATCGCCGGAGGCCATGCCGCCGCCGGCCCACAACCCCCAGGCCACCGAGGTCGCCTTCGCCCCGCGGGCGCGGCGCTGTTCGGCGAGCGCGTCCAGGTAGGCGTTCGCAGCGGCGTAGGCGCCCTGGCCCGCGCTGCCCCAGACCCCGGAGTTGGAGGAGAACAGCACGAACGCTTCGAGGTCGTCGCCGAGCAGCGCGTCCAGGTGCGCCGCACCCGCGACCTTGGCGGCGAGGACGTCTTCGAACTCGGCCAGGCCGGTCTCGGCGAGGGTGCTCGACTGCGGCAGCCCGGCCGCGTGCACGACGGCCACCGGCGGGTGGACGAGGCTGTCCAGCAGGGCTTCGACGGCCTTGCGCTCGGCGACGTCGCACGCGGCGATGGTCACCGCGCAGCCGTACCCCCGCAGCTCTTCGGCCAGTTCGGCCGCGCCCGGGGCGGCTTCGCCCCGGCGGCTGGTGAGCACGAGGTGCTCGGCGCCGGAGCGGCCCAGCCAGCGGGCGACGTGCGCGCCGAGCGCGCCGGTGCCGCCGGTGACGAGCACGGTGCCGTGCGGCCGCCACGGCTCGCCCGTCGGGGCCGGGCGGGCCGGACGCAGCCGCCGGGCCAGGACGCCGTGGGCGCGGATCGCGAGCTGGTCCTCGCCGCCGGGCTCGGCCAGCAGCCCGGCCAGCCGGTCGGCGGCCCGCTCGTCGAGTGCGGCGGGCAGGTCGACCAGCCCGCCCCAGTGGCCGGGGTACTCCAGGCCGAGCACGCGGCCGAGGCCCCAGAGCTGCGCGGGCACACTCGACGCCGGGGCGTCGTCAGGACCGGTGGCCACGGCACCGCGGGTGAGCAGCCACAGCGGGGCGTCGATCCCGGCGGCGGCCAAAGCCGGGGCGAGTGCGGCCGTGGCGGCCACCCCGGCCGCGATCAGCGGGTGCCCGGGCAGCGGCGTTTCGTCCAGCCCCAGCAGGGAAACCACCCCGGCGTACTCGCCCGGCGGCAGGTCCGGCCCGGCGGTGACGACGTCGGCGCCGCGCGAGGCGAGCGCGTCGAGCACCGCCGTGACGAATCCGCGGTGACCGTCCGGAACGAGCGCCAGCCAGCGACCGGACAGCAGGGGCAGCGCGGGCTCGGCGACCGGTACCCAGCCGACCTTCAGGCACCACGAGTCCACAGTGGATTCTCGAGCCCGGCGTTCGCGCCAGCGGGCCAGCGCGGGGAGCACCTCGTCGAGCGCGCCCCGGTCGACGCCGAGGGCACCGGCGAGGTCTTCGGTTTCTTCGAGCGCCGTCCAGAGCCCGTCGTCGGCCGGGGCCGCGGGGGCCGGATCCAGCCAGTACCGCTGGTGGTCGAAGGCGTACGTCGGCAGCGGGACCAGCCGGGCACCTTCGCCGAACGTGGGCGTCCAGTCGAGGTCGACGCCGTGGACCCACGCCTCGGCGAACGAGGTGTACAGCCGGTCGAGGCCGCCTTCGCCGCGGCGCAGGGTGCCGGTGACGAGGGCTTCGCGGCCGAGGTCGTCGAGGGTGTCCTGGACGCTCATCGTCAGCACCGGGTGCGGGCTGCACTCGACGAAGGTGTCGTAACCGGCTTCGGCCAGCAGCCGCGTGGTCGTGCCGAACAGCACCGGGTTGCGCAGGTTGGTGTACCAGTAGCGGCTGTCGAGCCCCGCGGTGTCCACCGGCTCGGCGGTCACCGTCGAATAGAAGGCGATCTCCGACGACCGCGGCGAAACCGGCGCGAGCAGCTCGCGCAGCTCGGCTTCGATGAGTTCGACCTGGACCGAGTGGGACGCGTAGTCGACCGGGATCCGCTTGGCGCGGATGCCGTCGGCTTCGCAGGACTCGATCAGCTCGTCGAGGGCGCCCGGCTCGCCGGACACCACCACCGCGGCCGGACCGTTCAGCGCCGCGATCGACAGTTCGCCGGTCAGCCGCGTCTCGACCGTTTCGCGGGCGGCGGCCACCGACACCATGCCCCCGCGCCCGGCCAGGGCCAGGATCGCCTTGCTGCGCAACGCGACCACGCGAGCACCGTCTTCGAGCGACAGCGCACCCGACACCACCGCGGCGGCGATCTCGCCCTGGGAGTGGCCGAGCACGGCGTCGGGCCGGACGCCGTGCGCGCGCCAGGCTTCGGCCAGCGACACCATCACGGCGAACAGGGCGGGCTGCACGACGTCGACCCGCCGCAGCATCGCTTCGTCGCCGAGGACTTCGGCCAGCGACCAGTCGACGAACGGCGCCAGCGCGTGTTCGCAGTCCCGCATGCGGGCCGCGAACGCCGGCGACGTTTCCATCAGGTCCAAAGCCATCCCCACCCACTGCGAGCCCTGCCCGGGAAAGACGAAGGCGACCTTGCCCCCGTGGCGCGCGCTGCCCCGCACCAGGCCGGGAACGGCCCGGCCGTGGGCGAGCGCGCCCAGCGGGTCGTGCCCGCCGGGCTCGCCGGTGGTCACGAGCACCGCCCGTTGCTCGAACGTAGACCGGGATTTCGCGAGGGAGTACCCCACATCTGCGGCCCGGACCCCCTGTGCGGCCCCTACCCGCGCCTGCAGCCGGCGGGCCTGCGCGACGAGCGAGGCCGGCGTCTTCGCGGACAGGACCCAGGGCACCGGGCCGGTCGCGACCGGCCCGGACGGCTCGGCCGCGACCGGCTCCGGTGCGGCTTCGAGGACCGCATGGGCGTTGGTGCCGCTCATGCCGAACGACGACACGGCCGCGCGGCGCGGTCGGCCGCTCTCGGGCCACGGCCGGTTTCCGGTCAGCAGCCGGACGTTCCCGGCCGACCAGTCCACGTGGGACGACGGCGTGCCGGCGTGCAGCGTGCCCGGGAGCACGCCGTGGCGCAGGGCCAGCACCATCTTGATCACCCCGGCGACGCCGGAGGCGGCCTGGCTGTGCCCGATGTTGGACTTCACCGAGCCGAGCCACAGGGGGTTCGCCCGGTCCCGGCCGTAGGTGGCCAGCAGCGCCTGCGCTTCGATCGGGTCGCCGAGGGTGGTGCCGGTGCCGTGCGCTTCGACGGCGTCGACGTCGTCGAAGGTCAGCCGGGCGTTGGCCACCGCCTGGCGGATCACCTGCTGCTGGGCGGGGCCGTTGGGCGCGGTGAGGCCGTTGGACGCGCCGTCCTGGTTGACCGCCGAGCCGCGGATGACGGCGAGCACCTCGTGGCCGTGGCGCTGGGCGTCGGCGAGCCGTTCGACCAGCACGACCCCGGCGCCCTCGGCCATGCCCATGCCGTCGGCGTCGTCGGAGAACGCCTTGCAGCGGCCGTCGCCGGCGAGCGCGCGCTGGCGGCTGAAGGCGACGAACGACGCCGGCGTCGACATCAGCGCCACCCCGCCCGCGAGAGCCATCGTGCACTCGCCGGTGCGCAGCGACTGGCACGCCAGGTGCAGCGCGACCAGCGAAGACGAGCACGCGGTGTCGACGGTGACCGCCGGGCCGGTGAGCCCGAAGGTGTAGGAGATCCGGCCGGAGACGACGCTCGCGGCGCCGCCGGTGAGCAGGTGCCCGGCCGAGCTGTCCGGCTGGGCGAGCCCGATGCCGTAGTCGGCGTAGTTGGTGCCGACGAACACGCCGGTCGCGCTCCCCCGCAGGCTCTCCGGGTCGAGGCCGGCGCGTTCCATCGCCTCCCACGACGTCTCCAGCAGCAGCCGCTGCTGGGGGTCCATGGTCAGGGCTTCGCGCGGTGAGATGCCGAAGAAGCCCGGGTCGAAGTCACCGGCGTCGTGCAGGAACCCGCCGTGGCGGGTGTAGCTGGTGCCGTCGTGGTCGGGGTCGGGGTCGAACAACGCCTCGACGTCCCAGCCGCGGTCGGCCGGGAACCCGGTGATCGCGTCGCCGCCGGCGGTGATCAGCTCCCAGAGGTCCTCCGGGCTGGTGACGCCGCCGGGGTAGCGGCAGCTCATCGCGACGATCGCGATCGGCTCGTCGTCGGCGACCGCGACGACGGTCTCGGTGACCGTTGCCGGGGCGCCGAGCAGGAACTCGGTGATGCGCTCGGCGGTCGGGTGGTCGAAGGCGAGGGTGGCCGGGAGGCTCCGGCCGGTCTCGGCGGCGAGCCGGTTGCGCAGCTCGACCGCGGTCAGCGAGTCGAAGCCGAGTTCCCGCAGGGCCACGCCCGGCGCGACGGCGTCCGGGCTGTCGTGGCCCAGTACCGCCGCCGCGGTGGCGCGGACCAGGTCGAGCACGGTCCGGGTGCGATCCGCCGGGGACAGCCCGGCCAGGCGGTCACGCAGTCCGCCGGTCGCGGGCGGGGTGCTCTCGACCGTCAGCGCGTGGCGGACCTCGGGCAGCTCGTCGAGCAGCGGGCGGGGCCGCAGGGCGGTGAACACCGGCGCGAACCGGGCCCAGTCGACGTCGGCCACGGCCAGGAACGTCTCGTCGTCGGCGAGGACCTGCCGCAGGCCCGCGAACGCGAGGTCGGGGTCGAGGAACGGCAGGCCCTGGCGCAGCAGGCGGCTCGCGTCGAAGTCCTGGTTCTCCTTGGCGGGGTTGGCGGCGTTCCAGACGCCCCAGGCGAGCGAGGTGGCCCGCAGGCCGCGGGCGCGCCGCCGCCGGGCGAGGGCGTCGAGGTGGGCGTTGGCCGCGGCGTAGGCGGCGTGGTCGCCGCTGCCCCAGACGCCGGCGATGGAGGAGAAGAGGACGAACGCGTCGAGGTCGTGGTCGAACACCGCGTCGAGGTTTTCGGCGCCGAGCACCTTGGCGCGGGCGACGGCGGCGAATCCGGCGAGGTCGGTGGCGTCGATCGAGGCCAGTTCGATCAGGGCGGCGGCGTGGATCACCGCTCGGATGTCGTGCCGTTCGGCGAGCGCTTCGACGTCGGCGCGGTTTGCGACGTCACAGGCGGCGAAGGTGATGCCCGGATCGGCGGCGAGTTCGGCGGCGCCGGGGGCCTGGTCGCCGCGGCGGCTGGCCAGGACGACGTGGCCGGCGCCGGCGCCGCGGAGCCAGCGGGCGATCCGCGGGCCGAGGGCGCCGGTGCCCCCGGTGACCAGGACGGTACCGCTCAGGGACCACGAGCCGGGTGCGGTTCGCGGCGGGGTGGCGCGGACCAGGCGGCGGACGAGCGCTCCGGAGGGCCGGATGGCGAACTGGTCCTCGTCACCGGGGGTGGCGAGGATGGCGGCAAGGCGCGCGGCGGCGCGGTCGTCGAGGTCGGCGGGCAGATCGATCAGGCCGCCCCAGCGGCCGGGGTGTTCCAGGCCGATGACCCGGCCGAGCCCCCAGATCTGAGCCTGGGCAGGCGAGGGCGAGTCCGTGGCGACGGCACCGGACGTCAGCAGCCACAGCGGCGCGTCGATCCCCGCGTCGCCGAGGGCCTGCGCGAGCAGCAGCGTCCCCGCGACCCCGGACGGCAGTTCGGGGAACTCCGGGTGCGGCCGCTCGTCGAAGCCCAGCAACGACACCACGCCCGCCACATCCGGCCCGGCTTCGCGCAGCCGGGCGGCCAGGCTTTCGCGGTCGCCGGTCACCGGCACGACCTCGGCTCCGAGCACCTCCGGGACGGACGAGTCCTGGCCGGGCGCCACCACGGCGAGCCACCGACCGGTCGGCGTGCCCGCCGGCTCGGCCGCCGGGCGCCAGCGGACGTCGTACCGCCAGGAGTCCACAGTAGACTTCTCGCGGGCCGTCCGCCGCCACTCGCTCAGTGCGGGCAGCAGCTCGCTCAGCGAAATTTCGGGGTCGACGCCGAGCGTGTCGGCGAGGGCCTGCAGGTCGCGGCTGTCGACGACCTCCCAGAAACCCGAGTCCGCCGGGGCCGGCGCTGCGGGCGTGCCGGGCTTCAGCCAGTAGTGGCGCTGCTGGAAGGCGTAGGTGGGCAGCTCGACGCGGGCCGCACCGGCGAAGTACGGCGTCCAATCGACCTTCACGCCGTGGACGTGCGCTTCGGCGACCGACAGCGCGAACCGGTCCAGGCCGCCTTCGCCGCGGCGCAGGGACCCGAGCGCGACGACGTCTTCCCCGATCGCCATGGTCAGCACCGGGTGCGGCGACGCCTCGACGAAGATCCCGAAACCCTCGCTCTTCAGCTGCGCGACGGCCGTGTCCAGCCGCACGGTGCTGCGCAGGTTCGTGTACCAGTACTCCGCGTCCAGCTCGGCACCGTCGATCCACTCGCCGGTGACGGTCGAGAAGAACCCGGTCCCGGCCGTGCGCGGGGTGATCGGCGCGAGCACGTCGAGGAGTTCGTCCCGCAGCTGCTCCACCTGCACGGAGTGGGACGCGTAGTCCACCGGGATCCGGCGGGTGCGCACCTCGGCACAGGCGGCCATGAACTCGTCGAGCGCGCCGGGCTCGCCGGAGACGACGGTCGACGCCGGACCGTTCACAGCGGCGATGCCGATCCGTTCGCCCCAGGGGGCGGCGAGCTCTTCGGTCCGGTCGCGGGACGCGGCGACCGAGACCATGCCCCCCGCGCCCGCCAAGGCGAGAATAGCTTTGCTGCGCAGGGCGACCACGCGAGCACCGTCCTCGAGGGACAGTGCACCGGAGACCACCGCGGCCGCGATCTCGCCCTGGGAGTGGCCGATCACCGCGTCCGGGCGCACACCGTGGGCGGCCCAGAGCGCGGCCAGGGACACCATCATCGCGAACAGCGCGGGCTGCACGACGTCGACGCGGTCCAGTTCGGTCTCGTCGAGCAGCGAGAAGCCGGTGTACGGTTCGAGCGCCCGCGCGCACTCGGTGAACCGGGCCGCGAACACCTCCGAGCCGGCCAGGAGTTCGGCGGCCATCCCGGTCCACTGCGCGCCTTGGCCGGGGAAAACCATGGCGACCTTGCCGCTCCCGGCGACCCCCGAGACGACGTGGGGAGCGGGCGTGCCGTCGGCGAGCGCGCGGACCCCGGCCAGGAGATGCTCCCGGTTCGCACCGACCACGACGGCGCGGTGCGCGAACGTCGACCGGGTCGTCGCCAGCGAGAAGGCGATACCGGCCGGATCGGCGTCCACAAGAGACAGCCGGGCGGCTTGCTCGCGCAGGGCTTCGGCGGACTTGGCCGACAGGACCCACGGCACCACCCCGGACGTGCTTCCCGGGGACGGCGGCTCGGGCGCGGCTTCCTCCAGGATGATGTGCGCGTTGGTGCCCGAGATGCCGAACGACGACACCGCACCGCGGCGCGGCCGGTCGGCGAGCCACTCCCGGCCTTCCTGGAGCAGCTCGACCGCCCCGGCGGTCCAGTCGATCTTCGCCGACGGCGTCCCCGCGTGCAGGGTCGGCGGCATCCGGCGGTTCCGCAGCGCCATCACGAGCTTGATGACCCCGCTGACCCCGGCCGCGGCCTGCGTGTGGCCGATGTTCGACTTGACCGATCCGAGCCACAACGGGGTCGCACGGTCCTGCCCGTAGGTGGCCAGCAGCGCTTGCGCCTCGATGGGGTCGCCCAGCGCCGTGCCGGTGCCGTGCGCCTCGACCAGCTCGACATCCACAGTGGACAGCCGGGCGTCGGCGAGCGCGTCCCGGATCACGCGCTGCTGGGCCGGGCCGTTCGGGGCGGAGAGGCCGCTGCTCGCCCCGTCCTGGTTCACCGCCGAGCCGCGGACCACCGCGAGCACCGGGTGGCCGAGGCGCTGCGCGTCGGCCAGCCGCTCGACCAGCAGCATGCCGACGCCCTCGCCCCAGCCGGTGCCGTCGGCACCGTCGGCGAACGCCTTGCACCGCCCGTTCCCGGACAACCCGCCCTGACGGCTCATCTCGGTGAACATGTCCGGGTTGACCATCACCGCGGCGCCACCCGCGAGCGCGAGGTCGGACTCTCCGCGCCGCAGCGACTGGACGGCCAGGTGCAGCGCGACCAGCGAGGACGAACAAGCCGTGTCGACGGTGACCGACGGACCCTCCAGGCCGAGGGTGTAGGAGATCCGGCCGGACAGGACGCTGGTGGCGGTGCCGGTCATCAGGTGCCCCGCGACCGCCTCGGCCTCCTCCCCCGCGCCGGTGCCGTAGCCCTGGGAGGCCGCGCCGACGAACACCGCCGACCGGCTGCCGCGCAGCGTCTCCGGGATGATCCCGGCCCGTTCGAGTGCTTCCCACGACGTCTCGAGCAGCAGCCGCTGCTGCGGATCCATGGCGAGGGCTTCGCGCGGTGAAATGCCGAAGAAGCCCGCGTCGAACCGGCCCGCGTCGTGCACGAAGCCGCCCTCGGCGACGAAACCGGCGTCGTGCGCGTCCGGCCAGCCGCGGTCGGCGGGGAACCCGGACATCCCGTCGGCGCCGCTGTCCACCAGCCGCCAGAGGTCCTCGGGCGAGCGGACGCCGCCGGGGAACCGGCAGGCCATCCCGACGATCGCGACCGGCGCGGACCCGGCGTTCTCGACCTCCTGGACGCGCTTGCGGGCGCGCCGGAGGTCCGCGGTCACCTTCTTCAGGTACTCCCGGAGCTTCGCGTCGTTGTCCATCAGGCCCCATCCCGTCGCGTGCCGTCCATTCAGGACAGTCCGAGTTCGTTGTCGATCAGGTCGAAGATTTCGTCGTCGGTCGCGGAGTCGAGTTCGGCGTCCCCGTCCTCGGCCCCCTCGGTGGCCCGGCGGCGGGCGAGCAGCGTCTCCAGCCGTGCGGTGACTTTCCTGGAGACGCTGTCGCCGGCGCGTTCCAGCAGCCGGTCCAGTTCGGCCAGCACCGCGTCGTCCGCGTCGACGGCGGCGGGGGCCAGCCCGGCCAGCAGGTGCGCGGCCAGGTCGGCCGGCGACGGGTGGTCGAAGATCAACGTGGCCGGCAGCCGCAGCCCGCTCTCGGCGGTGAGCCGGTTGCGCAGCTCCACCGCGGTCAGCGAGTCGAAGCCCAGGTCGAGGAAGCCGCGGCCGCCCTCGACGTCGGCGGCCGAGCCGTGGCCCAGCACCGTGGCGACGTGCCCGCGCACGACGTCGAGGAGGAACTCCTCGCGTTGGGGCTCGGGCACGCCCGCGAGCCGGTCGCGCAGCGACGGACCGGCCGGCACCGCCACCTCGGCGGTCCGGCGAGCCGGGGCCCGGACCAGCGACGCGAACAGCGGCGGCAACCCGGACTGGGCGGCCAGCGCCGCCGGGTCGAGCTGCAGCGGCAGCAGCGCCGGTTCCGGCCGGGCGGACGCGGCGTCGAACAGGTCGAGGCCGCGTTCGGCGGTGAACGGGACGAACGCGGACCGCGCCAGTTTAGCGAGGTCGGTTTCGCGGAGCATCCCGTCGGTGGCCCAGGGCCCCCAGCCCAGCGACCCGGCCGGGAGCCCCCGGGCCGCGCGGTGCTGCGCCAGGGCGTCGAGGAACGCGTTGGCCGCGGCGTAGTTGCCCTGCCCGGGGCTGCCCAGCGTGGCCGCCGCCGAGGAGAACAGCACGAACGCCGAGAGGCCCCGGTCGCGGGTGAGTTCGTGCAGGTTCAGGGCCGCGTCCACCTTCGGCCGCAGCACCGCGTTCAGCCGCTCGGGCGTGAGGGACGCGACGACGCCGTCGTCGAGGACACCGGCCGCGTGCACCACGCCGGTGAGCGCGGGGATCGCGGCGAGCACGGCGGCCAGCTCACGGCGGTCGGCGGCGTCGGCGGCCACGATCCGGACGTCCGCGCCGAGCTCCCGCAGCCCGGCGGCCAGCTCGGCCGCGCCGGGAGCGTCCGGGCCGCGCCGGCTCAGCAGGACCAGGTCGCGGACGCCGTGCCCGGTGACCAGCCGCCGGGCGACCAGGCCGCCCAGCGCGCCGGTGCCGCCGGTGATGAGCACCGTGCCGTCGCCGAAGCACGGCGGCATGGTGAGCACGACCTTGCCGACGTGCTTGGCCTGGCTGACGAACCGGAACGCCTCCGGCGCGCGCCGGACGTCCCAGGTCCGCACCGGCAGCGGCGTCAGCGCTCCGGCCTCGAACAGCGCGAGCACCTCGGTGAAGAGCTCCCGGATGCGGTCCGGGCCCGCTTCGACGAGGTCGAACGCCTGGTACCGGACGCCCGGGTGGGCGGCGGCGACGGCGCTTGCGTCGCGCACGTCGGCCTTGCCCATCTCGAGGAACCGCCCACCGCGCGGCATCAGCGCGAAGGACGCGTCCACGAACTCGTGGGTCAGGGCGTTGAGCACGACGTCGACGCCCCGGCCCCCGCTGGCCTCGCGGAACAGCTCCGCGAACCCGGTCGTGCGTGACGAAGCGAGGTGCGCGTCGTCGAGCCCGGACGCGCGCAGGACGTCCCACTTGCCGGGGCTCGCGGTGGCGTACACCTCGGCGCCGAGGTGGCGGGCCAGCTGGATGGCGGCCATGCCGACGCCACCGGCGCCGGCGTGCACCAGGACCGACTCCCCGGCCCGCAGCCCGGCCAAGTCCACGAGCCCGTAGTAGGCGGTGAGGAACACGATGGGCACCGACGCCGCTTCGCTGAACGACCAGCCGTCGGGAATCTTCGCCAGCATCCGCTGGTCGGCGACCGAGCGCGGGCCGAAGGAGCCGGGGAAGAAGCCCATCACCTTGTCGCCGGGCGCGAGCCCGGTGACGCCTTCGCCGCATTCCAGCACGACGCCGGCGCCTTCGATGCCCATGAGCGGCTCGCCCGGGTACACGCCGAGGCCGATGAGGACGTCGCGGAAGTTCATCCCGGCGGCGCGGATGGCCACCCGGACCGTGCCCGGCTCCAGCCGCTCCGGCAGCGGGTTCGGCACCAGCGCGAGGTTCTGCAGGGTGCCGCGGCCGGTGCTGTCGAGCCGCCAGTCGCCCTCGGCGGGTGGCTGGAGCAAAGGAGCCGCGCCGGCGCGCACGAGCCGCGCGGCCAGTGCCCGGCCGTCCCGCAGCGCGAGCTGCGGTTCGCCGGAAGCGACCGCGCCGAGCAGCGCCGCCGAGCGCGGGTCCTCGTCGTCGAGGTCGACCAGCACGAGCCGGCCGGGGTTTTCGAACTGCGCCGACCGCAGCAGGCCCCACACCGGCGCGGCGGTGAGGTCGGGGACGCGGTCGCCGTCGGCCGCGCCGACCGCGCCGCGGGTGACCAGCACGAGCCGGGCGGTGGCGAACCGCTCGTCGGCCAGCCACTCCCGCACCAGCTCGAGCGCGAAACCGGCCCGCTCGCGCGGCTGCGTCGAGTGCCGGATCGCGGAGAACACGTACTGCGGTTCTTCGCCGCTTTCCTCGGTGCGGCGGCCCAGTTCCGCCAGGTCCACACAGGACTCGACGGTGCCGGCCGAGCCGAGCCCGGCGACCAGGCCCAGCGGGTCCGGGCCGATGACCGCGTACCGGCCGCCCGCCGCTTCCGGCACCGGGATCGGCGTCCACTCGACGGCGAACAGCGCGTCGCCGCCGTCCGGGCCGCGCAGCTGCTCGGCCGAGACCGGGCGCAGCACCAGCGCGGCCACCGACGCCACCGGTGCGCCGGTGGCGTCGGCGACGTCGACGGCGACCGCGTCCCCGGCACCCGGCCGCAGCCGGACCCGCAGCGCGGTGGCGCCGGTGGCGTGCAGGGTGACGCCGGTCCAGGCGAACGGCAGCCGGGGGCCGGTTTCGCCGTCGCGCAGGCCCAGTGCGTGCAGTGCGGCGTCCAGCAGGGCCGGGTGCAGGCCGAACGCGCCCGCCTGCTGCCGTTCCGGCAACGCGACCTCGGCGTAGATCTCCTCGCCGAGGCGCCAGGCCGCCCGCAAGCCGCGGAAGGCCGGGCCGTAGCCGAACCCGGACGCCGCCAGTTGGTCGTAGAAGCCGGTCACGTCGACCGGTTCCGCACCGGCGGGCGGCCATTCGGCCAGCGCGGCCGGGTCCCCCGCGGCCGCCGGCGCGAGGACGCCCGCGGCGTGCGCGGTCCACTCGTCCCGGCCTTCCGGGCGCGAATGGATCGTCAGCTCGCGGCGGCCGTCGGCGGCCGGCCCGCCGACCGACACCTGGATCGCGACGGCGTCCTGCTCGCGCAGCACGAGCGGGGCCGCGAGGGTCAGTTCCTCCACGACCGGGCAACCGACCTGGTCACCCGCCCGGACCGCCAGCTCGACGAAGGCGGTGCCGGGCAGCAGGACGGTGCCGAGCACCGTGTGGTCGGCCAGCCACGGCTGCGCGGCGAGCGACAGCCGCCCGGTGAGGACCACGTCGTCACCCCCGGCCAGCGGCAGCGACGCGGCCAGCAGCGGGTGCGCCGCGTCGGTGAGCCCGGCTGCGGCCACGTCCCCGGCCACGGCGGAGACCTCCGGCCAGTACCGGCGGTGCTGGAAGGCGTACGTCGGCAGCGGAACCCGGCGGGCCCCGGGGACCGCGGCCGAGAGGTCGACCGGGACCCCGCGGACCCAGAGCCCGGCCAGCGCGGTGGCGAACGTGCGTTCTTCCGGGCGGTCGCGGCGCAGCAGCGGCACCGCCACGACGTCCTCGCCGAGGCAGTCCGCGGCCATGGCGCTGAGCACCGCGTCCGGCCCGGCTTCGAGGAACGTCCGGACGCCCAGCCCGGCCAGGGTGGCGACGGCGTCGGCGAACCGCACCGACGCCCGCACCTGGCGCACCCAGTAGTCCGGTGTGGACAGTTCGGGGCCGGCGAGCGCGCCGGTCACGGTCGACACCACGGTCCGCTCGGCCGGGTGGTAGGTCAGGGTCTCGGCGACCGCGGCGAAGTCGTCGAGCATCGCGTCCATCCGCGGGGAGTGGAACGCGTGGCTCACCTTGAGCCGCTTCGTCCGCACGCCCGCCGCCGCGAACCCGGCGGCCAGCTCCAGCACGACGTCCTCGTCGCCGGAGACGACGACCGAGCCGGGCCCGTTCACCGCCGCGATGCCGGCCCGCCCGCCGGTCTTGGCCACCTCCGCGGCCACGGCTTCCTCGCCGGCGCGCAGCGACACCATCGCCCCGCCGGCCGGCAGAGCCTCCATCAACCGGCCGCGGGCGGCGACCAGCTCGGCGGCGTCGCGCAGCGACAGGACGCCGGCGACGTGCGCGGCGACCAGCTCGCCGATCGAGTGACCGGCGAGGTGGTCCGGCCGCACGCCCCAGCTTTCGGCCAGCCGGTACAGGGCCAGCTCCACGGCGAACAGCGCCGTCTGGGTGTAGGCGGTCCGGTCCAGCAGCGCGGCTTCGGGCGTGCCGGGCTCGGCGAACACCAGGTCACGCAGGGAGTGCTCCAGGTGCGGGTCGAGGTGCGCGCAGGCCTCGTCGAACGCGTCGGCGTAGACCTCGAACCGGGCGTAGAGCTCCCGGCCCATCCCGGCGCGCTGGGCGCCCTGCCCGGTGAACAGCACGGCGAGCGGCCCGGTGGCCGCTTCCCCCGCGATGACCTCGGCGGCCGGCGTGCCGGCGGCGAGCGCGGCCAGTCCCGCCCGGAAGTCCCCGGCCGTGGTGCCGAGCACGACGGCGCGGTGGTCCAGCGCGGCCCGGCCGGTGGCCAGCGAGAACCCGACGTCGGCCGGGTTGCCGTCCACTTCGGACAGCTGAGCGGCCTGGGCGCGCAGCGCGGCCACCGACCGGCCCGACACCGGCCACGGCACCAGCCCCTCCGGCGGCTCGGTCGCGGCCTCGGCCGGAGCGGGCCCGGCCTGCTCGATGATGGTGTGCGCGTTGGTCCCGGAAATGCCGAAGGAGGAGATCCCGGCGCGCCGCGGCCGGTCGGCCGGCCACTCCCGGGCCTCGGTCAGCAGCTCGACCGCACCCGCCGTCCAATCCACGTGGGACGAGGGCGCGTCGACGTGCAGCGACTTCGGCAGCAGGCCGTGCCGCATGGCCATGACCATCTTGATGATCCCGGCGGCGCCGGCGGCGGCCTGCGTGTGGCCGATGTTCGACTTCACCGAGCCCAGCCACAGCGGCGTCTCGCGGTCCTGGCCGTAGGTCGCCAGCACCGCCTGCGCCTCGATCGGATCACCCAGGGTCGTCCCGGTGCCGTGCGCCTCGACCACGTCCACATCGGACGGTGCCAGGCCCGCGTTCGCCAGCGCCGCGCGGATCACCCGCTGCTGCGAGGGACCGTTCGGCGCGGTCAGGCCGTTCGACGCACCGTCGGAGTTGACCGCCGAGCCCCGGACGAGCGCCAGGACCTCGTGGCCGTTTCGGCGGGCGTCCGAGAGCCGCTCCAGCAGGAGCAGCCCGGCGCCCTCCGCCCAGCCGGTGCCGTCCGCCGCCTCGGCGAACGGCTTGCACCGGCCGTCGGGGGCCAGCCCGCGCTGCCGGCTGAACTCGACGAACGCCCCCGGGGTCGACATGACGGTGACCCCGCCGGCGACGGCCATCGTGGACTCGCCCTGGCGCAGCGACTGACAGGCCAGGTGCAGCGCGACCAGCGAAGACGAGCACGCCGTGTCGACCGCGACCGACGGCCCCTCCAGTCCGAAGGTGTAGGAGACGCGCCCGGCGATGACGCTGGTCGTGTTGCCGGTCAGGAGGTGGCCCTCGACGCCCGAGGACGCGCCCAGCAGGGTGACGTAGTCCTGGCCGTTGGTGCCGGCGAACACCCCGGTCTTCGTGCCGCGCAGCGACTGCGGGTCGATGCCCGCCCGCTCGAACAGTTCCCACGACGTCTCCAGCAGCAGCCGCTGCTGCGGATCCATCGCGAGGGCCTCGCGGGGCGAGATGCCGAAGAAGCCGGCGTCGAACTCCCCCACCCCCTCGAGGAACCCGCCTTCGCGGGCGTAGCTGCGGCCGCTCTTGCCCGGGTCCGGGTCGTAGAGCGCACCGACGTCCCAGCCGCGGTCGGCGGGGAACGCGGCGATGCCGTCGCCGCCCGCACCGACCAGGCGCCAAAGGTCTTCCGGGGAGCGGACCCCGCCCGGGTAGCGGCAGCTCATCGCGACGATGGCGATCGGGTCGTCGGCCGGGACGGCGACGGCCGCGGGCCGCCCCGGTTCCGGGGCGTCGGCGCCGAAGATCTCCTCGAGCAGGCGGTCGGTCAGGTCCGCCGGGGTCGGGTGGTCGAACACGAGCGTCGACGGCAGGGCGAGGCCGGTTTCGGCGGCCAGCCCGTTGCGCAGCTCGACGGCGGTGAGCGAGTCGAAGCCCAGGTCCTTGAAGGGCCGCGCCGGCTCGATCGCCTCGGCGCCGTCGTGCCCGAGGACCGCCGCGGCGCGGACGCGCACGACGTCCAGGAGCACGCGGCGGCGTTCGGGACCGGGCAGCACGGCCAGGCGGCCGGTCAGCTCGGCCGTGCCGCGGGCGGTGCTCTCGGCCCCCGCCGCGGCGGCGGTGAACTCGGGCAGTTCGCTCATGAGCGGCCGGGGCCGGGCGGCCGCGTACGACGGCGCGAACCGGGCCCAATCGACGTCGGCGACGACGACGGTGGTCTCGTCGAGCTCGACGGCCTGCAGCAGCGCCCGCAGGCCGAGGTCCGGGTCCAGCGGGTTGAGCCCGCGACGGCGAAGCAGCTCTTCGCCCTCTTCGGAGGCGCCCATGCCGGCCCCCGCCCACGGGCCCCAGGCGATCGACGTCCCGGTGCGCCCGGCAGCGCGGCGGCGTTCGGCCAGCGCGTCGAGGTGCGCGTTCGCCGCGGCGTAGGCGCCCTGGTGCCCGCTGCCCCAGACCCCGGCGATCGACGAGAAGAGCACGAAGGCTTCGAGCGGGTTGTCGCCGAGGAGTTCGTCGAGGTGGGCGGCGCCGTCCACCTTCGCGCTGACCACTTCCGCGAAGTCCGTTGTGGACGATTCGGTGATCGGGGTGAACCGGCCGTGGCCCGCGGCGTGGAAGACCGCGGAAACCGGCCGCCGGGCGAGGACTTCCGCCAGGGCCGCGCGGTCGGCGACGTCGCAGGCCACGATCTCGGGCTCGGCGCCGAGGTCACGCAGCCGCGTCGCGAGGTCGTCCGCGCCGGGCGCCGCCGGGCCGCGCCGGCTGAGCAGCAGCAGATGCCGGGCGCCGCGGGCGGCCAGGGTGCGGGCCAGTGCGCTGCCCAGCGCCCCGGTGCCGCCGGTGATCAGGACAGTGCCCTCGGGGGTCCAGCCGCCGGGCTCGGCCCCGGCCGGGGCGCGGACGAGCCGGGGCACGAACGCGCCGGACGCCCGCAGGGCCACCTGGTCCTCGCCGGTGCCCGCGGCGAGGAGGGCCGCGAGCCGGGCGTGGCCACGGTCGTCGAGGGTGGCCGGGAGGTCCAGGAGCCCGATTTCGCGGCCGGTGAGTTCGAGGGCGGCGACCCGGCCGAGGCCCCAGACCTGCGCCTGCGCCGGATCGGGGGCGGCGTCGGACCGGCCGGTGCGCACGGCTTCGGTGGTGACGCACCAGAACGGGCCGGGCAGTTCGGCCTCGGCGACGGCCTGCAGCACGGTGAGGGCTTCGTCGAGGTCGGCCGGAAAAGCCAGCGCTCCGGCGATGTCTTTCACATCATGCAGGCGTTCGAGGCCCGCGGTGCGGACCTCCGCGCCACGCTCGGCCAGGCTTTCCGCGATCCCGGCGTTCTCGCTGCCGATGAGCAGCCAGGTGCCGGACAGCCGGCCGGCCGGGACCGGGTGCGGCCGCCAGGTGAGGCGGTACCGCCACGAATCCAGGGTGCTCGCCTCGCGGTGGCGGGTGCGCCAGGCCCGCAGCGCGGGCTGGATCGCGCCGGCGAGGTCCTCGTCGACGGCGAGGTCCCGGGCCAGGTCGCCGTGCTCCACGGCGGCCCAGAACGCGGCGTCGGCGGTGTCGGCGGCCGGTTGCCGGCGGGCGGGTTCGAGCCAGTAGCGCTGGTGCTCGAAGGGGTACGTCGGCAGCGCGACGGCGCGGCCGGCAGAACCGGCGTAGAGGCTCGGCCAGTCCAGGTCGATGCCGCTGACGTGCAGCCGGGCCAGCGCGGTGAACAGGGTTCGTTCCTCGTCGCGGTCGCGGCGCAGGGCGGGGATCGCCGTGCCCGGGACCATCGAGCTGAGCACGCCGTCCGGGCCCAGTTCCAGGAACACCCCGACCCCCGCGGCCGCCAGCGTCGACACACCGTCGCCGAACCGGACGGCTTCGCGTACGTGCCGGACCCAGTAGTCCGCGGTGAACGGCTCGGCGAGCGCACCGCTCACGTTCGAGATCACCGGGATCTCCGCCGGGTGGTACTGGAGCTGCTCCGCAATCGAGCGGAATTCCTCCAGCATCGGATCCATCAACGGCGAGTGGAACGCGTGGCTCACCTTCAGCCGCTTGGTCTTCGGGAACTTCGCCGCGATCTCCAGCACCGCAGCCTCGTCACCCGAAATCACCACCGACTCCGGACCGTTCACCGCCGCGATCGAGACACCCTCGATCAACACGATGTCCGACTCCGGCGCGGCGATCGACACCATCGCCCCACCCGGCGGCAACGCCTGCATCAACGACGCCCGAGCCGACACCAGACGACAAGCATCCACAAGAGACAACACCCCGGCCACGTGCGCCGCCGAAATCTCCCCGATCGAATGCCCCGCCACAAAATCCGGCCGCACACCGAAAGACTCCACCAGCCGGAACAACGCCACCTCGACCGCGAACAACGCGGGCTGGGTGAACTCGGTGCGGTCCAAGAGCCCGTCGTCGTCGAAGGCCTCGCGCAACCGGGGACCGAAGTGCGCGCACACCGCATCGAAAGCCTCGGCGTACACCGGGAACCGGTCGTACAGCCCCCGGCCCATCCCGGCCCGCTGGGCGCCCTGGCCGGTGAACAACACGGCCAGCAGCGCGTCCCGGTCGGCCGTCCCGGTCACCACGGCGGTGTCCGTGCCGCCATCGGCGAGGACACCCAGCGCCCGGTCGACCTCTCCGCCGGACGCGACGAGCACCGCGCGGTGCTGGTGCGTGGCGCGCGTGAAAGCCAAGGAATACGCGAGGTCCTGCGGCGCCACGTCCGTGCCCCGGAGCCGATCCGCCTGGGCCCGCAACGCCGTGGCACTCCGGGCCGACAGCGGCACGAGCGGCGGCGTCGCGTCCGGACCCGCGGGAGCGACGGCGGCGGGTTCGGCCTCCTCCAAGACGACGTGGGCATTGGTGCCGCTCACCCCGAAGGCCGAGACGGCCGCGCGGCGCGGGCCGTCGGAAGCCCACTCCCGTTCCTCGGTGAGCAGTTCGACGGCGCCCGTGGACCAGTCCACGTGGGACGACGGCGTGTCGACGTGCAAGGTGCGGGGCAGCACGCCGTGCCGCATCGCCAGGACCATCTTGATCACGCCCGCGACCCCGGAGGCGGACTGGGTGTGCCCGATGTTCGATTTCAGCGAGCCGAGCCACAGGGGCCGGTCCCGGTCGCGGCCGTAGGTGGCCAGCAAGGCCTGCGCCTCGATGGGGTCACCGAGCCGGGTCCCGGTTCCGTGCGCCTCGACAGCGTCCACATCGGACGTGGCCAGGCCCGCGTTGGCCAGCGCGGCCCGGATCACCCGCTGCTGCGACGGACCGTTCGGCGCGCTCAGACCGTTGGACGCACCATCCTGGTTCACCGCCGAACCCCGCACCACAGCGAGCACCGAGTGGCCGTTGCGCTGAGCATCGGACAGTCGTTCCAGCAGCACGAGGCCGACACCCTCGCCCCAGCCGGTGCCGTCGGCGGCGTCGGCGAAGGACTTGCAGCGGCCGTCCTCGGCGAGCCCGCGCTGGCGGCTGAACTCGACGAAGGCGGCCGGGTGCGCCATCACGGTGACCCCGCCCGCCAAGGCCATCGAGCACTCGCCCTGCCGCAGCGACTGGCACGCCAGGTGCAGCGCCACCAGCGACGACGAGCACGCCGTGTCCACGGTGACCGCCGGGCCCTCCAGGCCGAAGGTGTAGGACAGGCGGCCCGAGACGACGGCCGGGGCACTGCCGGTCAGCAGGTAACCCTCGGAGCCGCCGGACTCGTCGCGGGCGCCGACGCCGTAGCCGGAGGAGGTGGCCCCGACGAAGACGCCGGTTCCGCTGCCGCGCAACGCATCCGGGTCGATGCCGGCCCGCTCGAAGACTTCCCAGGACGTCTCCAGCAGCACCCGCTGCTGCGGGTCCATGGCCAGGGCTTCGCGCGGCGAGATGCCGAAGAACCCGGCGTCGAACTCCGCCGCCGTGGTCATGAACCCGCCTTCGCGGGTGTAGCTGGTGCCGAGGTTCGCCGGGTCCGGGTCGTAGAGCGCGGCCAGGTCCCAGCCGCGGTCGGCGGGGAACGGGCCGACGCCGTCCGCGCCGTCGGCCAGCAGGCGCCACAGGTCCTCGGGCGACCGCACGTCCCCCGGGTAGCGGCAGCCCATGGCCACGATGGCGATCGGCTCGTCGGAGACGGCCGCGGCGACCGGGCCGGGCCCGTCGGTCACGACGCCGGAAACCTCGCGCAGGAGGTGCTCGGCCAGTGCCCGCGGGTGCGGGTGGTCGAAGACGACGGTCGACGGGAGGCGGACACCGGTCGCGGCGGTCAGCCGGTTGCGGAGTTCGACGGCGGTCAGCGAGTCGAAGCCGAGTTCGCGGAAGGCCCGGTCGGCGGGGACGGCCGCGCCCGAGTCGTGCCCCAGCACGGCGGCGGCCTGCGCGCGCACGAGGTCGAGGACGTGGTGCGCGGCCTCGCGCGCGCCGAGCCCGCGCACGGCCTCGGCGAGGCCGGTGCCGACCTCGGTGACGACCTCCTCTGCGTATTCACGCACCTCGGGCAGGTCTTCGATCAGCGGGCGGCGCCGGGCGGCGGTGAACCCGGCGGCGAACCGGGGCCAGTCCATGTCGGCGACGGCCACGAACGTCTCGTCGGCGTCCAGCGCGTGCTGCAGGGCGGCGATGGCGAGCTTCGGGTCCATTTCCCGCAGGCCGCGGCGGCGCAGGTGGTCCTTCGCCTCGGCGCTGCCCGCCATCCCCTCGCCCGCCCAGGAACCCCAGGCCACCGAAGTCGCCTTCCGGCCGCGCGCGCGTCGGCGGGCGGCGAGCGCGTCGAGGTGGGCGTTCGCGGCGGCGTAGGCGCCCTGGCCCGCGCTGCCCCAGACGCCCGCGTTGGAGGAGAAGAGGACGAAGGCGTCGAGGTCGTCGCCGAGCAGCTCGTCCAGGTGGTCGGCGCCGGCGGCCTTGGCCGCGAGGACCTCGGCGAACTCGCCGGCAGTCGTGTCCGCGACGGTGCCCGCCTGCGGCAGGCCGGCGGTGTGCACGACGGCGCGCACTTCGCCCAGCCCGGCGACGAGCGCGGCGACGGCGTCGCGGTCGGCGAGGTCGCAGGCGGCGAAGGTGACTGCGGCGCCGAGAGCGGTCAGTTCGGCTTCGAGCTCGGCGGCGCCCGGAGCAGCCGCCCCGCGGCGGCTGACGAGGACGAGGTGCTCGGCGCCGGACCGGGCCAGCCAGCGGGCGACGTGTCCGCCGAGCGCACCGGTGCCCCCGGTGACCAGCACGGTGCCCTCGGGCCGCCACCTGTGCGCGGGTTCGCCTCCGGGTGCGTGGGCGAGCCTTCGCGCGAAGACGCCCGACGCGCGGATGGCGACCTGGTCCTCGTGGTCGAGCCCGGCGAGAACGGCGGTCAGGCGCCGCGCGGCCCGGCGGTCGAGGGTGCCGGGGAGGTCGACGAGGCCGCCCCACCGTTCCGGGTGTTCGAGGCCGACGACCCGGCCCAGCGCCCAGATCTGCGCGGGGTCCGCGGCGGGAGCCTCGTCGCCGGGCAGCGCGGCGACGGCGTTGCGGGTCAGCAGCCAGAGGGGCGCGGTGCTCCCGGCCAGTGCCTGGGCGAGGAGGAGGGTGCCGGGCGCGTCGGGGAGCAGGGAAAGCACCCCGGTGGCATCGGTGAGGTCGTCGAGCGAATCGATGACCACCGGCTCGGCCCCGGCGGCAGCCAGGCACTCCGCCACGTCGGTGGCGTCGGTGCCAGGGGCGACGACCACCACCCACCGCCCGGACAGCGTCGCGGTTTCCGGCGCGGCGAGCGGCTTCCACTCGACGCGGTACCGCCAGGAGTCCACAATGGACTTCTCTTGGCGAAGACGGCGCCAGCGGGCCAGTGCGGGCAGCAGCTCGCCGAACGACGTCTCGGAGCCGACCCCGAGCAGCTCGGCCAGCGTGCCGAGGTCCTCCCCGTCGACCGCGGCCCAGAACCGGGCGTCCGCGGGATCCCCGGCGACGGGCCGGTTGGGCGCGTCGAGCCAGTAACGCTTGCGCTGGAAGGCGTAGGTCGGCAGGTCGACGATACGGCCGTCCGGGAAGGCCGGCGTCCAATCGACGGCCACCCCGTTGACGTGCGCCTCGGCGAGCGCGGTGTGGAACCTGGTCAAGCCACCGTCGTCACGACGCAACGAGCCGAGCGCGAGCACATCGTCGCCGATCGCCATCGTGAGCACCGGGTGCGGCGAAGCTTCGATGAACGTCGAGAACCCTTCGCCCTTCAGCAACTCGACGGCGGAGTCCAGCCGCACCGTGCTGCGCAGGTTCGTGTACCAGTACTCCGCGTCCAGCGCCGAGCCGTCGATCCCCTCCCCGCTCACCGTCGAGATGAAGGATGTCTCCGCCGATCGAGGCGTGATCGGGCCGAGCACCTCGAGGAGTTCCTCGCGCAGCTGCTCGACCTGCGCCGAGTGCGAGGCGTAGTCCACCGGCACCCGCTTCGCGCGAACCCCGTCGGCTTCGCAAGCCGCGACCAGCTCGTCGAGAGCCCCCGGCTCGCCGGAGACCACCACCGCGGCGGGACCGTTCACGGCGGCGATCGACAACCCGCCCGTGAGCCGCTCTTCGACGGTGGCAAGAGGTGCCGCCACCGACACCATCCCACCGCGACCGGCCAGCGCGAGAATCGCCTTGCTGCGCAACGCCACGACCCGAGCGCCGTCCTCGAGCGACAGGGCACCCGACACCACCGCGGCCGCGATCTCACCCTGAGAATGGCCGACCACGGCGTCGGGCACGACGCCGAACGACCGCCACAACTCCGCCAGCGACACCATCACCGCGAACAAGGCCGGCTGGACCACATCGACCCGGCCCAACGCCTCCGCATCAGCCAGCACCTGGCGCAACGGCCAATCCACAAAGGACCCCAGGGCCGTCGCGCACTCGTCCAGCCGGGCGGCGAACACCGGCGAAGACTCCGCCAGCTCCAGCGCCATCCCGGCCCACTGCGAACCCTGCCCCGGGAACACCAGGGCCACCTTGCCGCGGACCGAGGCTTCCCCGGTGACCAGGGCCGAGCTCGCCGAGCCGGAGGCAAGGGCGGCGAGCCCGCCGTCCCCGGTGACCACCGCGCGGTGACTGAGCAGCGCCCGGGACTTCACCAGCGAGAACCCGATGTCGGCAGGATCGCCGACGTGGTCCAGCAACGCCGCTGCCTGCGCCCGCAAAGCTTCGGAAGAACCGGCCGACAACACCCAAGGCACCGCGCCCGAAGCCGCCCGCGCCGGCGGAGCGGGTTCCTCCGGGACCTGCTCCAGGATCACGTGCGCGTTGGTCCCGCTGACCCCGAACGACGAGACGCCGATCCGCCGCGGCTGCCCGGTTTCCGGCCACGGCGTCGCCTCGGTGAGCAGCCGGACCTCCCCGGCACTCCAGTCCACTTGGGACGACGGCGCGTCGATGTGCAGGCTCCGGGGCAGCAGGCCCCGGCGCATGGCCTGGACGGACTTGATGATCCCGGCCACCCCGGCCGCGGCCTGGGTGTGCCCGAGGTTGGACTTGACCGAGCCGAGCAGCAGCGGCCGGTCGGCCGCGCGGCCGCGGCCGTAGGTGGCCAGCAGCGCCTGCGCCTCGATCGGGTCGCCGAGGGTGGTGCCGGTGCCGTGCGCTTCGACCGCGTCGACCTGCTCGGCCGACAGCTGGGCGCGCTCCAGCGCGGCGCGGATGACCCGCTGCTGCGACGGCCCGTTCGGCGCGGTCAAGCCGCTGCTCGCGCCGTCCTGGTTGACCGCGGAGCCGCGGACGACAGCGAGCACCGGGTGCCCGTGGCGGCGCGCGTCGGAAAGGCGTTCGACGAGCAGCATCCCGGCGCCCTCGCCCCAGCCGGTGCCGTCGGCGGCGTCGGCGAAGGGCTTGCAGCGGCCGTCGGCGGCCAGGCCGCGCTGACGGCTGAACGCGGTGAAGGTGCCCGGCGTGGCCATCACCGTCACCCCGCCGGCCAGGGCCAGGGAGCAGTCGCCGAGCCGGACGGCCTGGCAGGCCAGGTGCAGGGCCACGAGCGACGACGAGCAGGCGGTGTCGATGGTGACCGCGGGACCTTCGAGGCCGAGGGTGTAGGCGATCCGGCCGGACGCGACGCTGCCCGCACTGCCGTTGCCGAGATGGGCCTCGAACTCCGCGAACACCTCGGGCGCGAGCAGCAGCCGGGCCGCGTAGTCGGAGTACATCACCCCGGCGTAGACGCCGACCTTTTCGCCGCGCACGGACGCCGGGTCGATGCCCGCCCGTTCCAGCACCTCCCACGACACTTCCAGGAGCAGCCGCTGCTGCGGGTCCATGGCGAGGGCCTCACGCGGGGAGATCCCGAAGAAGCCGGCGTCGAAGTCGGCCGCGTCGTGCAGGAACGCGCCCTCCCGGGTGTAGCTGGTGCCCGCGCTGCCGGGGTCGGCGTCGTAGAGCGCCGCCAGGTCCCAGCCGCGGTCGGCGGGGAAGGCCCCGACCGCGTCCTCCCCGGCTTCCAGCAGGTCCCACAGCTGTTCGGGGGTGCGGACGCCGCCGGGGAACCGGCAGCTCATGCCGACGATGGCGACCGGCTCCTGCGCGCGGTCCTCGTTCTCCTTCAGCCGCCGCCGGGCCTCGCGCAGATCGGCCGTGGCCCGCTTGAGGTAGTCCAGGAGCTTCTGTTCGTTCGACATTCAGGACATCCCCAGTTCGTCGTCGAGGAGCTCGAAGATCTCCTCGGCGGTGGCGTCGGCCAGTTCCGTGCCGGGTTCCTCCCGGCGGTCGTCGGTCGCGGTCCACCGGGCCAGCAGCTCGCGCAGGCGTTCGGTGATGAGGTCGCGTTCGCCGGCGCCGGGCTCGGTCGCGGCGAGCACCGCGGTCAACCGGTCCAGCTCGGCGTGGACGGGCAGGACGACCGTCGCCCCCTCCGCGGGCAGCTCGGCGCACAGGTGCTTGGTGAGCGCGTCCGGGTTCGGGTAGTCGAAGATCAGCGTGGCGGGCAGCCGCAGCCCGGTCACCGCGTTGAGCCGGTTGCGCAGCTCCAACGCGGTCAACGAGTCGAACCCGAGGTCGAGGAAGCCGCGGCCGGCTTCGACGGCGTGGCCCGAGGCGTACCCGAGCACGGCCGCGACCTGGGCGCGCACGACCTCGTCGACGACGCGGAACTGTTCGGCCTCCGGCAGGCCGGCGAGCCGCTCGGCCAGCCCGGGTCCGGCCGGGACGCCGTCGCGCACGGTCCGCCGCGCCGGCGTCCGCACCAGCCCGCGCAGCAGCGCCGGGACCTCGGCCCGGGCGCGCCAGGCGGCCAGGTCGAGCGCGACCGGCATGAGCAGCGGCTCGCCGGTCCCGAGAGCGAGGTCGAACAGCCGCAGCGCGCGGTCGGTGGGCAGGGCGCGGACGCCCGACCGGCCGAGCCGCGAGACGTCGTCGTCGCCGAGGTGCGCGGTCAGGCCGCTGCGCGCCTCCCACAGCCCCCACGCGAGCGAAGTCGCGGCCAGGCCCCGGCCGTGGCGGTGCTGGGCGAGGGCGTCGAGGTAGGCGTTGGCCGCGGAGTAGCCGGCCTGGCCCGCGCCGCCCATCGTCGTCGCGAAGGAGGAGAACAGGACGAACGCGTCGAGGTCGAGGTGCGCGGTGAGTTCGTGCAGGTGCCGCGCGGCCACGGCCTTGGGCCGCAGGACGGTGTCCAGCCGCTCCGGCGTCAGTGCTTCGAGGACGCCGTCGTCGAGCGCGCCCGCGGCGTGCACCACCGCCGTGAGCGGGTGCTCGGCGGGGATGTGCGCCAAGGCGTCTTCGAGGGCGGCCCGGTCGGCGACGTCGCAGGCGAGCGCGGTCACCGACGCCCCGGCGGCGGTCAGCTCTTCGGCGACGCCGGGTGCGCTACGGCTGAGCAGCAGGAGGTGGCGGACGCCGTGGACGGTCACCAGGTGCCGGGCGAGCAGGCCGCCGAGCACGCCGCTCGCGCCGGTGACGAGAACCGTCCCGTCCGGGTCCCAGGTGTGTGCCTCGGCGGGCGGGGTCGCCCGCGCCAGGCGGGGTACGTGGAGTTCGCCGTCGCGCAACGCCAGCTGCGGTTCCCCCGAAGCGGCCGCCGCACCGGCCCAGGTGGCGATGTCCTCCGGGGTGTCGACGTCCAAGAGGACGAACCGGCCCGGGTGTTCCGATTGGGCCGAACGCACGAGACCCCAGACGGCCGCCGCGGCGGGGTCGGCGGGCGCCTCCCCCACGGCCGACTCGGTGACCAGCACCAGCCGCCCGTCGGGCGCTCCGGCCAGGAAGTCCTGCACGGTCTCGAGCGCCTCGGCCGTCACGTCACCGCGGCACTCGGTGTAGGCGACCGGCCCGGGTTCGCCGAGGGGCACGGCCGGGGCTGCGGGTTCGACGTCGAGCCGCGGCCAGGCGAGGGTGAACAGGGCGTCGGCGCCGTGGTCCGCGGCGGCCGCCAGCTGCCCGGCCGAAATCGGCCGCATGACGAGGGATTCCGCGGCAGCGACCGGCGCGCCGGTCTCGTCGGCGACGGCGACCGAGACGCCGTCCGCGCCGAGCGCACCGAGGCGGACCCGCAGCGTGGTGGCCCCGGTCGCGTACAGCCGGACGCCGGTCCACGCGAACGGCAGCCGGGCGCCGGCCTGGGCGCTGGTCAGGCCGATCGGGTGCAGGGCCGCGTCGAGCAGGGCGGGGTGCAGGCCGTAGCGAGCCGCTTCGGCGCGCTGCTCGTCGGGCAGGACGACCTCGGCGTAGAGGTCGTCGCCGTGCCGCCAGGCCGCGCGCAGGCCCTGGAACGCCGGGCCGTAGCGGTAGCCGTGACCGGCGAGGGTGTCGTAGTGGCCGTCGACCGGCAGCGGTTCCGCGCCGGCGGGCGGCCACGCGGTGAGGGCCGTGCCCGGCTCGGCGCCGATGGCCAGCACTCCCTCGGCGTGCTGGGTCCAGTCGAGGTCGTCGCCGAGCCGCGAGTGGACGGTCACCGCGCGGCGGCCGTGCTCGTCGGCGGCTTCGACCCGGGCCTGGACGGCGACGCCGCCGCGGCGGGGCAGCACCAGCGGCGCCTGCAGGGTCAGCTCTTCGACGGTCGCGCAGCCGACCTGGTCGGCCGCCCGCACGGCGAGCTCGACGAACGCGGTGCCCGGCAACAGCACGGTGTCGCCGACCGCGTGGTCGGCGAGCCACGGGTGAGTGCTCAGGGACAGCCGTCCGGTGAGCAGCGTGGTGCCGGTGCCCGCGACGGCCACGGCCGCGCCGAGCAGCGGGTGCCCGGCGTCGGTGAGGCCGAGGCCGCCGGCGTCTCCCGCGGTGACCGCGGTCCACTGCGGCCAGTACCGCTCCTGCTGGAAGGGGTAGGTGGGGACGTCGGTGAACCGGGCGCCGGGGAAAGCGGGGGTCCAGTCGACCCGCACCCCGCTGACGTGCGCCTCGGCGAGGGCGGTGTAGAAGCGGGAGAGCCCGCCGTCGTCGCGGCGGAGCGAGCCCAGCGCGACGACGTCTTCCCCGATCGCCATGGTCAGCACCGGATGGGGCGAAGCCTCCACGAACGTGCCGAACCCCTCGCTCTTCAGCCGCTCGACCGCGATGTCGAGGCGGACCGTCTCGCGCAGGTTCGTGTACCAGTACTCCGCATCCAAAGTGGACCCCTCGGCCCATTCGCCGGTCACCGTGGAGAAAAACGCCGTGGCCGCTTCGCGCGGAGCAATGGGGCCGAGGACGTCCTGGAGCTCGGCACGGAGCTGTTCCACCTGCGCGGAGTGCGACGCATAGTCCACCGGCACCCGCTTCGCGCGCAGGCCGCCGGCTTCGCAGGCTGCGACGAACTCGTCCAGGGCTGCGGGCTCGCCGGACACCACGACCGCGGCCGGGCCGTTGACCGCCGCGATCGAGATCCCGTCCGTGAGGCGTTCTTCGACGGTGCCCAGGGGTGCCGCGACCGACACCATCCCGCCACGACCGGCCAAGGCGAGGATCGCCTTGCTGCGCAACGCCACGACCCGGGCGCCGTCTTCCAGGGAGAGCGCACCGGACACCACGGCCGCGGCGATCTCGCCCTGCGAGTGCCCGACCACCGCGTCCGGCACGACACCGAACGAGCGCCACAACTCGGCCAGCGACACCATCACCGCGAACAACACGGGCTGCACCACATCGACCCGGCTCAACGCCTCCGCATCGGCCAGGGCATCCCGCAAGGACCAATCCACAAAGGATTCCAGGGCCGAGCCGCATTCGGCCAACCGGGCCGCGAACACCGGTGCGGAGTCCGCGAGTTCCAGCGCCATCCCGGCCCATTGCGAACCCTGGCCCGGGAAGACGAGAGCCACCTTGCCCGGGGCACCGGCGACCCCGGTGACCACGTTCCCGGCGGGCCTGCCCTCCGCGACGGCGGTCAGGGAGTCGTGCTCCGCGCCGACCACCACCGCGCGGTACGGGAACCGCGAGCGGGCCGTGGCCAGCGAGAACCCGACGTCCGCCGGGGCGCCGTCGACCGCGGTGAGGGCGGCGGCCTGGTCACGCAGCGCGGCTTCGGTCCGCCCGGACAGCACCCACGGCACCGGCCCGGGGACCGGTTCGCGTTCCTCGGCCACGACGGCCGGCGCCTCTTCGAGGATCGTGTGCGCGTTGGTGCCGGAGATGCCGAACGACGACACCCCGGCCCGCCGGGGCCGCCCGGGGGTCCAGTCCCGGGACTCGGTCAGCAGCTCGACCGCACCGGCCGCCCAGTCCACATGCGACGAAGGCGCGTCGACGTGCAGCGTCGGCGGCAGGACGCCGTGCCGCATCGCCATCACCATCTTGATCACGCCCGCGACCCCGGCCGCGGCCTGGGTGTGCCCGAGGTTCGACTTGATCGAACCCAGCCACAGCGGTTCGTCCCGGTCCCGGCCGTAGGTCGCGAGCAACGCCTGCGCCTCGATCGGGTCGCCCAGGGTCGTCCCGGTGCCGTGCGCCTCGACGGCGTCCACTTCGGACGGAGCAAGGCCCGCGTCCGCCAGCGCCGCCCGGATGACCCGCTGCTGCGACGGGCCGTTCGGCGCGGTCAGGCCGTTGGACGCGCCGTCCGAGTTCACCGCCGAACCGCGTACCACGGCGAGGACGCGGCGGCCCTCGCGCAGCGCGTCGGACAGCCGCTGCACCAGCAGCATGCCCGCGCCTTCGGAGAACCCGGCGCCGTCGGCCGCCTCGGCGAACGCCTTGCACCGGCCGTCCGCGGCGAGGCCGCGCTGGAGGCTGAAGTCGACGAACATGCCGGGGGTCGCCATCACGGTCGCCCCGCCGGCCAGCGCCATCGAGCACTCGCCGCGCCGCAGTGCCTGCACCGCCAGGTGCAACGCCACCAGCGACGACGAACACGCCGTGTCCACCGTCAGCGACGGGCCTTCCAGCCCGAACACGTACGACAACCGGCCGGAGACGACGCTGGCGGCGTTGCCGACGCCGGCGTGGCCTTCCAGGGACTCGGTCGAGCGCTCCAGCAGGGCCGGGTAGTCCTGGCCGTTGGTGCCGGCGAACACGCCGATCCGCTCGCCCCGCACCGACGCCGGGTCCAGCCCGGCGCGTTCGAACGCCTCCCACGACGTCTGCAGCAGCAGCCGCTGCTGCGGGTCCATGGCGAGCGCCTCCCGCGGCGAGATCCCGAAGAAGCCGGGGTCGAAGCGGGTGGTGTCGGCGAGGAAGCCGCCCTCCCGGGCGTAACTCTTGCCGGTGGCTCCGGGCTCCGGGTCGTAGATCTCTTCGAGGTCCCAGCCGCGGTCGTCCGGGAACGGCGTGATGCCGTCGCCGCCCGCGGCGACCAGCCGCCAGAGGTCCTCCGGCGAGCGGACCCCGCCCGGGAAACGGCAGCCGATTCCGACGATCGCCACCGCCTCCGGGGGGTCCGTGGGGGCGGAGCCCCTCGGGCGGGGTTCGGGGGTCGCACCCCCGAATTGACGCTGCTCGTCCGCGTTCGCGGCGACCGGCCGCTCGTCGGCGGTTTCCCGGCCGCCGCCGAGCAGTTCGCCGAGGTACCCGGCGAGGACGGTGACCGTCGGGTGGTCGAACACCAGCGTCGCGGGCAGCCGCAGGCCGGTCGCGGTGGCCAGCCGGGTGCGCAGCTCGACCGCCGTCAGCGAGTCGAAGCCGAGTTCGGAGAAGGCGCGTTCGACGTCGACCGCGGCCGGGGAGGCGTGGCCGAGCACGGCCGCGGCCTGCGCGCGGACCAGGCCGGTCAGCACGCGGCGGGCTTCCGGCGCGCTCAGCCCGGCGAGTTCCGCGGCGAAGCCGGAGGTCGACGGCGCCGGTTCCTCGACGGCTTCCGGGATCTCGGCGAGCAGCGGCCGGGTGCGGGCGGCGGCGAAGGCCGGGGCGAAGCGCGGCCAGTCGACGTCGGCCACGACCACGGTGGTGTCGTCGAGGTCGAGGGCCCGGCCGAGCGCGGTCAGCGCCAGGTCCGGGTCGAGGGGCGGGACGCCCTCGGCCGCCAGCCGGGCGCGGTCGACACCTTCCTCGGCGTCCCAGACGCCCCAGGCGATCGACGTCGCGGCCGCCCCGCGGGCCCGGCGGCGCTCGGCGAGCGCGTCGAGATGGGCGTTCGCGGCCGCGTAGGCGCCGTGGGCACCGCTGCCGACGACGGCGGCGATGGAGGAGAACAGGACGAAGGCGTCGAGGCCGTCCGGGAGCAGGGCATCGAGGTGGTCGGCGGCGTCGGCCTTCACCCGGCACGCCCGGTCCAGGAGCTCCGGGCCGGTTTCGGCGAGGGGCGCCAGGTCCGTGACGGCGGCGGCGTGGAACACCGACCGCACCGGACCGTGCGCTTCGAGCACCGCGGCCAGCTGGGCGCGATCGGCGACGTCGCAAGGCGCCTCGACCACTTCGGCGTCGTGCCCGCGCAGGGTTTCCACGCCGGGCAGGGCCGCCGCGGCGAGCACGATCCGGGTGGCGCCCCGGGTGATCAGCCAGCGGGCGAGCCGGACGGCCGCGTAGCCGTCGACGTCGGTGACGAGCACCGTGCCTTCGGGCCGCCAGCGGCGAGCGGGTTCCCCGGTCTCGGCGTGGACGAGCCGCCGGGCGAACACGCCGGAAGCGCGCAGGGCCACCTGGTCCTCGCCGGTGGTCCCGGCCAGCACGGCGGCCAGCCGGGCCCCGGTGGTTTCGTCGAGGGTGGGCGGCAGGTCGACCAGCCCACCCCAGCGGGTGGGGTGCTCGAGCCCGGCGACGCGGCCGAGGCCCCACACCCGGGCCTGCACGGGGTCGGGGGCGTTGTCCTCCGGCCCGGTGGCCACGGCTCCCTCGGTCAGGAGCCAGAGCGGGGCGTCGACGCGGGTCAGTTCGAGGGCGGTCGCGGCGTCCGGGCGGACGGCCACGACACCGGCCAGGTCTTCGTCGTCCTCGACGATCTCGGCGCCGTGCGCGGTCAAGATTGCTTGGACGTCGTCGCCGGCTCCGACGACTCGCCAGCGGCCGGTGAGGCGCGCTGGTGGCGCGGCGACGGGGCGCCAGGCGATCCGGTAGCGCCAGGAGTCCGTGGTGGCCTCGTCGCGGCGGCGGCTGCGCCACTTCGCGAGCGCGGGCAGGACGGCGTCGAGCGGGGCGTCCTCGGCGAGGTCGAGAACGCCGGCGAACGCCGGGACGTCCTGGTCGCCGACGACCTCCCAGAACCGCTGGTCGGCCGGGTCGGCGGGGACGGGCTCGGCCTCCGGGACGTCGAGCCAGTACCGCTCCCGCTGGAAGGCGTAGGTGGGGAGGTCGGCCGGGCGCACGTCGGGGAAGGCCGGAGTCCAGTCGACCTGCACGCCGTTGACGTGCGCCTCGGCGAGCGCGGTGTGGAAGCGGGTGAGGCCGCCGTCGTCCCGGCGCAGACTCCCGAGCGCAACGACGTCCTCCCCGATGGCCATCGTGAGCACCGGGTGTGGCGACGCTTCGACGAACGTGCCGAAACCCTCGCTCTTCAGCCGCTCGACCGCCGTGTCCAGCCGGACCGTGCTGCGCAGGTTGGTGTACCAGTACTCCGCGTCCAATGTGGACCCGTCAACCCACTCGCCGGTCACCGTCGAGATGAAGGCGGTCTCCCCTGGCTGCGGGGTGATCGGGGCCAAGACGTCGAGGAGCTCGTCGCGTAGCTGCTCCACCTGCGGCGAGTGAGAGGCATAGTCCACCGGCACCCTCTTCACGCGAATGTCGTCCGCACGGCAGGCCGCCATGAACTCGTCCAGGGCTTCCGGTGAACCGGAGATCACCACGGCCGTCGGGCCGTTCACCGCCGCGATCGAGATTCCGTCGATCAGCCGCTCTTCAACGGTGGCCAAGGGCGCCGCCACCGAGACCATCCCGCCGCCACCGGCCAACGCCAGGATCGCCCTGCTCCGCAAGGCCACCACCCGAGCGCCATCCTCCAGCGACAACGCGCCCGACACCACCGCGGCCGCGATCTCACCCTGCGAATGCCCCACCACGGCATCGGGCACGACACCGAACGACCGCCACAACTCCGCGAGCGAGACCATCACCGCGAACAACGCCGGCTGCACCACATCGACCCGGCTCAGCGCCTCCGCATCGGCCAGTACCTCACGCAGCGACCAGTCCACAAAGGACTCCAAGGCAGCCGCGCACTCGTCGAGACGAGCCGCGAACACCGGCGAGGCATCCGCGAGTTCGAGAGCCATCCCGGCCCACTGCGAACCCTGACCGGGGAACACCAGCGCCACCTTGCCCGGCGCACCCGCCTCCCCCACGACGACATTCGACGCGGGAACACCTTCCGCGAGTGCCGCAAGACCACCGGTGAGATCCTCGCCGACCACGACCGCGCGGTGCCGGAACAGCGACCGAGCCTTCACCAGCGCCGCCCCGATCGACGCGGCCGGGAGCTCAGCTGCCCGGCCGAGCAGCGCACCGGCCTGCGCCCGCAGAGCCCCGGCCGTCCCCCCCGACAGCACCCACGGCACCGCCGCCCCCGAGCGCCCCGATGGGGCGTTCGGTGCGTCAGACGCCTCCAGGATCGCGTGTGCGTTCGTGCCGCTCACCCCGAACGACGACACCCCGGCCCGCCGCGGGCGGTCGCCGGAGGCCCACTCGCGGGCCTCGGTCAGCAGCTCCACCGACCCGGCCGACCAGTCCACGTGCGACGAAGGCGCGTCGACGTGCAGCGTCCGCGGTAGCACGCCGTGGCGCATCGCCATCACCATCTTGATGACGCCACCGACGCCGGCCGCCGCCTGCGTGTGGCCGATGTTCGACTTCAGCGACCCCAGCCACAACGGGCTCGAGCGGTCCTGGCCGTAGGCTTCCAGCAGCGCCTGCGCCTCGATGGGGTCACCGAGGGTCGTGCCGGTGCCGTGCGCCTCGACGGCGTCCACTTCGGACGCCGGCAGCCCCGCGTTCGCCAAAGCCTGGCGGATCACCCGCTGCTGGGCCGGGCCGTTGGGGGCGGTGAGGCCGTTGGACGCGCCGTCGGAGTTCACCGCCGTCCCGCGGACGACGGCGAGTACGGGGTGACCGTGGCGCCGGGCGTCGGACAGCCGTTCCACCAGCAGGAGCCCGGCGCCTTCGCCCCAGCCGGTGCCGTCGGCGGCGTCCGCGAACGACTTGCACCGGCCGTCGGCCGCGAGCCCGCGCTGGCGGCTGAACTCGACGAACAGCGCGGGCGTCGACAGGACCGTGACCCCGCCGGCCAGCGCCAGGTCGCACTCGCCCTGCCGCAGCGACTGGCACGCCAGGTGCAGCGCCACCAGCGACGACGAGCACGCCGTGTCCACGGTGATCGCCGGGCCTTCGAGGCCGAAGGCGTAGGCGATCCGGCCGGAGGCGACACTGCCGGCGCTGCCGTTGCCGAGGTAGCCCTCGTAACCCTCCAATCCACTTCGGACGTTCTGCAGCCGGGTGGCGTAGTCCTGGTACATCACGCCGGCGAACACGCCGGTCCGGCTGCCGCGCACCGCGTCCGGCACGATGCCGGCGCGCTCGAACACCTCCCACGCGACTTCCAGCAGCAGCCGCTGCTGCGGGTCCGTCGCGGTCGCTTCGCGCGGCGACATGCCGAAGAACTCGGCGTCGAAATCGGCGGCGTCGTAGAGGAACCCGCCTTCGCGGGCGTAGGACGTCCCGCGGTGGGCGGGGTCGTCGTCGAAGAGGTCACGCTCGGGCCAGCCCCGGTCGGCGGGGAACGCCGAAACGGCGTCGCGGCCCTCGGCGACCAGCTGCCAGAGGTCGTCCGGGGAGGCGATGCCACCCGGGTACCGGCAGCTCATCGCGACGATCGCGATCGGCTCGTCGGCCTCGGCCTTTTTCGTGACGGCGGTCCGGGCCGTCCGCCCGGCGAGGTGGGCGGCGAGCACCGCCGGGGTCGGGTGGTCGAACACCAGCGTCGCGGGCAGCCGCAGGCCGGTGGCCGCGGCGAGGCGGTTGCGCAGGTCGACCGCGGTCAGCGAGTCGAACCCGAGGTCCTTGAACGCGCGGGCCGGGTCGATCGCCTGCGCCGACGCGTGCCCGAGCACGGCCGCCACCTGCGTGCGGACCAGGTCGAGCAGCCCCTCTTCGGACAGCTCCGCCGGCCGGTGGCCGCCGGCCGCGGCGGTGCGCCGGACCGACGGCGGGAAGAGCCCGCGGAACAGCGGCGAGACGGTGCCGTCGGTGGCCTGGCGGCGCAGTGCGGCCGCGTCGAGAGCGATCGGGACCAGCGCGGCCGGGCCCGCGGCGACGGCCCGGTCGAACAACGCGAGCCCCTGCGCGGAGTCCAGCGGGCGCACGCCGGAGCGGCCGAGCCGGTCCCGCGCGCGGTCGTCGAGGTGCCCGGTCATCCCGCTGGCCTCGGCCCACAGGCCCCAGGCGAGTGACACGGCCGGCTGCCCGGCCGCGCGCCGCCGCTGGGCGAGGGCGTCGAGGTAGGCGTTGGCGGCGGCGTAGTTGCCCTGCCCGCTGCCCCCGGTCGTGCCGGCGGCGGCCGAGAACAGCACGAAGGCGGCGAGGTCGGTGGTCAGCTCGTCGAGGTTGCGGGCGGCGTCGGCTTTCGGGCGCAGGACCGCGGCCAGCCGCGCCGGGGTGAGGGCCTCGACGACGCCGTCGTCGAGGACGCCCGCGGCGTGCACGACGGCGGAAACACGATGCGCGGCCAGCACTTCGGCCAGCCGGTCGCGGTCGGCCGCGTCACAGGCGGCGAAGACGGCTTCGGTACCCGCGGCGGCGAGGTCGTCGGCGAGTCCGTCCGCGCCGGGCGCTTCCGCGCCGCGGCGGCTGAGCAGCACCAGCTGCCGGACCCCGTGTTCCCGCGCGAGGTGCCGGGCCACGAGCCCGCCGAGGACACCCGAAGCGCCGGTCACCAGCACGGCGCCGTCACCCCAGCCGGCGGCCTCCCCGGTGACGGTGGCGCGGGCCAGCCGCGGCACGAACACACGCCCGTCGCGGACCGCCGACTGCGGCTCGGGCGGGACGACCGGGTGGTCCGGATCGTCGGTGTCCAGCAGCGCGAACCGGCCGGGGTGCTCCGACTGCGCCGAGCGCACCAGACCCCACGCGGCGGCGAGGTCCGGGTCCGGCGCTTCGCCCTCGTGGACCGCGACCGCGCCGCTGGTGACGAAGACGAGGACTTCGGCGCGTTCGGTGGCGAGCCAGTCCTGGACGAGGCCGAGAACGTGGTGGACCGGCGCACCGGTGAGGGGTTCGAAGACGGCCTCGATGCCGGGGGCTTCCGGGACTTCGGTCCACTCGACGACGTACAGGTCGTCGGCGGACCGGTCGTCGGCGGACCGGTCCAGGCCACCGGCGGGCAGCGGGCGGAAGACC
Organism: Amycolatopsis sp. NPDC051045; assembly: GCF_040682955.1. Classification (NCBI taxonomy): domain Bacteria; kingdom Bacillati; phylum Actinomycetota; class Actinomycetes; order Pseudonocardiales; family Pseudonocardiaceae; genus Amycolatopsis; species Amycolatopsis sp. NPDC051045. The sequence goes on along the minus strand of NZ_JBFBCC010000005.1, from coordinate 70,273 downwards.
AAGGACTCGGCGGAAGCGACCGGGGCGCCGGCCGGGTCGGCGACCTCGACCGTGATTTCGTCGGGACCGCGGCGGGTCAGCCGGACGCGGAGCGCGGACGCCCCGGTGGCGTGCAGGGCGACCCGCGTCCAGGCGAACGGCAGCCGCGCCTGTCCGTCCGCTGTGGACACGAGAGCGAGCGGGTGCAGGGCCGCGTCGAGCAGGGCCGGGTGCAGGCCGAAGCGGGCCGCGTCCCGCGTCTCGGGCAGTTCGACCTCGGCGAAGATCTCCTCGCCGCGCCGCCACGCCGAGCGCAGGCCTTGGAAGGCGGGTCCGTAGCCGTAGCCCGCCGCCGCGTGGAGACCCTCGTAGAAGCCGTCGAGGTCGATCCTGGCCGCGCCCTCGGGCGGCCAGGAGTCCAGGGTGAACCCGGCGTCGGGCGTGCCGGGGGCGAGGACGCCGGCGGCGTGGCGGGTCCAGGGGTCGTCCTCGTCGCGCCGCGAGTGCACCTCGATCGCGCGGTGGCCGCTCTCGTCGGCCGCCCCCACCCAGACCTGCAGCGCGCGGCTGTCGCGGGCGCGCAGGGTCAGCGGCGTTTCGAGGGTGAGCTCCTCGACCGTGCCGCAGCCGGCGCGGTCGCCCGCCTGGACGGCGAGTTCGAGGAAGGCGGTGCCGGGCACCAGGATCGTGCCCTGCACGGCGTGGTCGGCGAGCCACGGCTGGGCCTGCGGGGAGACGCGGCCGGTGAGCACGAGACCGTCGCCGGCGGCCAGCGCCACGGCCGCGCCCAGCAGCGGGTGCCCGGTGGCGCTGAGACCGAGCGCGCCCGCGTCGCCCGCGTCGGCGACCACGTCGGGCCAGAAGCGTTCGCGCTGAAAGGCGTAAGTGGGGAGGTCGGCCGGGCGCGCGCCCGGGAAGGCCGGAGTCCAGTCGACGTCTACGCCGTTAACATGCGCCTCGGCAAGGGCCGTGTGGAACCGGGCCAGACCGCCGTCGTCCCGGCGCAGACTCCCCAGCGCAACGACATCCTCGCCGATCGCCATCGTGAGCACCGGGTGTGGCGACGCTTCGACGAACGTGCCGAAACCCTCGTTCTTCAGCCGCTCGACCGCCGTGTCCAGCCGAACCGTGCCGCGCAGGTTCGTGTACCAGTACTCCGCGTCCAATGTGGACCCGTCGGCCCACTCGCCGGTCACCGTCGAGATGAAGGCGGTCTCCCCTGGCTGCGGGGTGATCGGGGCCAAGACGTCGAGGAGCTCGTCGCGTAGCTGCTCCACCTGCGGCGAGTGCGACGCGTAGTCCACCGGCACCCGCTTCACGCGAATGTCGTCCGCACGACAAGCCGCCATGAACTCGTCCAGAGCCTCCGGCGCACCGGAGACCACCACGGCCGTCGGCCCGTTGACGGCGGCAACCGAGACGCCTTCGGTCAGGCGCTCCTCGACGGTTTCCAGACCGGCCGCGATCGACACCATCCCGCCGCCACCGGCCAACGCCAGGATCGCCCTGCTCCGCAGCGCCACCACCCGAGCACCGTCCTCGAGGGACAGCGCCCCCGAGACCACGGCGGCCGCGATCTCACCCTGCGAATGCCCGACCACCGCGTCCGGCACCACACCGAACGACCGCCACAACTCCGCCAGCGAGACCATCACCGCGAACAACGCCGGCTGCACCACGTCAACCCGGCTCAGCGCCTCCACATCGGCCAGCACCTCGCGCAACGACCAGTCCACAAAGGACCCGAGTGCCGAGCCGCACTCGTCCAAGCGGGCCGCGAACACCGGCGAAGACTCCGCCAGCTCCAGCGCCATCCCGGCCCACTGCGAACCCTGCCCCGGGAACACCAGCGCCACCTTGCCCGGCGCCCCGGCCTCCCCCACGATCACGTTCGCCGCGGGAACACCTTCGGCGAGCGCGGTGAGACCTCCGGCGAGGTCGTCGCCGACGACCACCGCGCGGTGCGGGAACGCCGTGCGGGTGGTGACCAGGGAGAACCCGATGTCGGCCGGGTTGCCGTGGTCGTGCCCGGCCAGCGCGGCGGCCTGCGCCTTGAGCGCCTGCGGGGTCCGCGCGGACAGCACCCACGGCACCGGCGTCGCCACAGCGGACGCTTCCGGCTCCTCGGCGTCCGGCGCGGCTTCGAGGATCGCGTGGGCGTTGGTGCCGCTCATGCCGAACGCGGACACACCCGCGCGGCGCGGTTCGCCGGTCTCCGGCCACGGCCGGGCCTCGGTGAGCAGCCGGACCCCGCCGGACGCCCAGTCGACGTGCGGAGTCGGCGCGTCGACGTGCAGCGTCCGCGGCAGGACGCCGTGCCGCATCGCCATCACCATCTTGATCACCCCGGCGACCCCGGCGGCGCCCTGGGTGTGGCCCACGTTCGACTTCAGCGACCCGAGGAACAGCGGATCGTCGCCCGTGCGGGCCCGGCCGTAGGTGGCCAGCAGCGCCTGCGCCTCGATCGGGTCGCCGAGGGTGGTGCCGGTGCCGTGCGCCTCGACCGCGTCGACCTGCTTCGCCGAGAGCCGCGCGCTGGCCAGCGCCTCGGTGATCACGCGTTCCTGCGCGGGCCCGTTGGGCGCGGTCAGGCCGTTGGACGCGCCGTCGGAGTTGATCGCCGAGCCGCGGACCACGGCGAGCACCGGGTGCCCGTGGCGCTGGGCGTCGGACAGCCGTTCCAGCACCAGCATGCCGGCGCCTTCGCCCCAGCCGGTGCCGTCGGCGGCGCCGGCGAAGGACTTGCAGCGGCCGTCGGGGGCCAGGCCGCGCTGCCGGCTGAACGCGACGAACGCCGCCGGGGTGGACAACACGGTCACGCCACCGGCGAGGGCGAGGGAGCACTCGCGGCGGCGAAGCGCGTGACACGCCCAGTGCAGCGCGACGAGCGAAGACGAGCAGGCGGTGTCGACCGTGACGGCGGCGCCGGCGAGGCCGAGGAAGTAGGAGAGCCGTCCGGAGACGACGGCGGTGGCGGTGCCGGTGAGCAGGTGCCCTTCGACGCTCTCGCCGGCGCCGCGCATGAGGTTCGCGTAGTCCTGCCCGGTGTTGCCGACGAAGACGCCGGTCTCCGAGCCGGCCAGCGAAGCCGGGTCGATGCGTGCGCGTTCGATGGCCTCCCAGGTCGTCTCCAGCAGCAGCCGCTGCTGGGCGTCCATGGCGAGCGCCTCACGCGGGGAGATGCCGAAGAACCCGGCGTCGAAGTCGGCGACGTCGTGCAGGAAGCCGCCGGACGCGGTGTGCGAGGTGCCCGGCCGGTCGGGATCGGGGTCGCGGAGCGCGTCGAGGTCCCAGCCGCGGTTCTCCGGGAAGCCGGTCACGGCGTCGGTGCCCGCGGCGACCAGGTCCCACAGGTCCTGCGGCGACCGGACGCCGCCGGGCAGCCGGCACCCCATGCCGACGATCGCGATGGGCTCCTGCTCGGCGTCCTCGACCGCCTGCAGCCGCCGGCGCGTCTGGTGCAGATTGGTCGTGACCCACCTGAGGTGCTCGCGCAGCGTCTCCTCGTCGGCCATGTCAGTGCCACCAGCCTTTTCTCCAGCGAAGTGCGGACACCCGGCACATCCGCGCGCCGAAGTGGCATCAAAGTGAGGCTATGGGACCCGTTTTGGCCCTACAACCCCTAAAGATTCCCCTAACAGGGGCCCCTACACAGGGAAATCCTGCTCCCGGCGGGGAGCAGGATTTCCTTTTTCGGGCGGGCTTTTACAATTTACCGAGGTCATTGTTGATGAATTCCAGAAGTGCGTCGTCGTCGGCGAAATCGAGCTCGCCCGCCGGGGCTTTCGCGGCCGGTTCGGCGTAGCGGCTCAGCAGCGTCTGCAGCCGCACGGCGAGCTCGGTCCGCGTCAACCGGTCGGGCTCGCCGCCGGCCAGGGCCGCTTCCAGCCGGTCGAGCTCGGCCAGGACGCTCGGGGTGCTCTCCCCCAGCTCCGCCCCCAGGTGCTCGGCCAGCGCGGTGGCGTTGGGGTGGTTGAACACCAGGGTGGGGGGCAGCGTGAGCCCGGTCGCCGCGGCGAGCCGGGTCCGCAGTTCGACGGCGGTGAGCGAGTCGAAGCCGAGTTCGGTGAACGCGCGTTTCGGGTCGACCGCGGCGGTGGTGGCGTGCCCCAGCACCTGCGCGGCCTCCGTCCGGATCAGGGTGACCAGCTCCGCGAGCAGGTCGGCGGGCGCCAGGCCGGTGAACCGCGTGGCCCCGGTGACCGCGGGCGGCTCGGGGAGCTGCGCTTCGGGCAGTTCGGTGAACAAGCGGCTCGGGCGGGTGGCGGTGAAGGCGGCGGCGAACCGCGCCCAGTCGACGTCCGCGACGACCACGGCAGTGTCCCCGGCACCGACGGCCGCCCGCAGCGCGGCGAGCGCCCCGGCCGGCGGCAGCGGCGTCAGCCCGCGACGGCGGAGGTGCTCCTGTTCGGCGGCGCCGGCGGCCATCCCGCTGCCGGCCCACGGTCCCCACGCGACCGACGTCGCGACGCGGCCACGGGCCCGCCGCTGTCCGGCGAGGGCGTCGAGCTGCGCGTTCGCCGCGGCGTAGGCGGTCTGGCCACCGCTGCCCCACACGCCGGAGATGGACGAGAACAGGACGAAGGCTTCGAGGTCGTCGCCGAGCAGCTCGTCGAGGTGCCGGGCGGCGGCCACCTTGGCCTCGAGGACCCGCCGGAACCCGTCGTCGCCGAGGTCGGCGAACGCGGTGGCCTGGCTCGCGCCGGCCGCGTGCACGACGGCGGTGACCGCCGGGATTCGCTCGAGGACGCGGGACAGGTCTTCACGGTCGCTCACGTCGCAGGCGAGGACGGTGGCTTCGGCACCGGCGGCGCGCAGTTCATCGACGAGTCCGGCGGCGCCCGGCGCATCCGGGCCGCGGCGGCTCAGCAGGACCAGGCGCCCGGCCCCCGCCCCGGCGGCCCAGCGGGCGACGGTCGCGCCCAGAGCCCCGGTGCCCCCGGTGATGAGGACGGTGCCACTGGGAGTCCACGACGGCGCGGGGACCGGCAGCGACGCGCGCACCAGGCGGCGTGCGAACACCCCGGACGGGCGCAGTGCGAGCTGATCCTCGCCGGTCGCCCTCTCCGGGACCCGAGCAGCCGGCTGCTGGTCCTCGCCGCCCCCAGCAGGGACATTCGTCAGGGCCTCGGCGGCCGGGCGCCGCTCCGCAACGCCTGCACCGGTTGCGATCCCTGCGACCCGAGCACCCAGCCGCTGGTCCTCGCCGCCCGCACCGGCCGCCATCCCTGCGACCCGAGCACCCAGCCGCTGGTCCTCGCCGCCCGCACCGGTGATGACTCCCCACACCCGGGCTGCCTGCTGCTCGTCCGGGGTCTCGGGCACGTCCAGCAGACCACCCCAGCGTTCCGGAGCCTCCAGCGCCAGCGCCCGGCCGAAGCCCCACAACCCGGCCAATTCCGGGTCTCCGGCGGTGTCGTCGCCGGGCACGGTGACCGCGCCGAGGGTGACGCACCACAGCGGCGCGGCCATTTCAGCCCTGGCCAACGCGACGGCATCCGCCAAAGCGTCGTCGCCGGGTGCCGAAACCAGTACCACTCCGTCGAGGGGGCCGGCCGCCGCAGGCAGCTCGCCCGGTCCGGTGACGAGGACTCCGGGGCGCGCCAAGGCGTCCGCCCAGCGGCGGGCCGCGCCGGGGGCCGCCACGATCACGTACCGGCCGGCCGGGGTCGCCGCGACGGGCTCCGGCACCGAGACCCAGGTGATCCGGTAGCGCCACGAGTCCGTCACCGCGGCCTCGGCCCGCTCCCGCCGCCACGACGCCAGCGCGGGCAGCACCTTGGCGACGTCCGGTTCGGGCACGCCCGTCCCGGCCGCGAGCCCGGCGGCGTCCGCGCGGTCGACCGCGGCCCAGAACTGCGCGTCGACCTCGCCGCCCACCGGGCGCGGGGCCGGAGCGGGCCAGAAGCGCTCTCGCTGGAATGCGTGAGTGGGCAAGGGAATCCGGTGGCCGGGCAGCGTGGTCCAGTCCAGCGACACCCCGGTGGTGTGCAAGGCCGCCAAGGCGGTGAAGAACGTTCGTGCTTCGTCACGGTCGCGGCGCAGGGCCGGGATCGCCGTGCCCGGGACCATCGAGCTCAGCACACCGTCCGGCCCCAGCTCCAGGAACACCCCGACCCCCGCGGCCGCCAGCGTCGAGACGCCGTCGGCGAACCGGACCGCTTCGCGCACGTGGCGGACCCAGTAGTCCGCGGTGAACGGCTCCGCGAGAGCACCGCTCACATTCGAGATCACCGGAATCCGCGCCGGGTGGTACGTCAAAGTCTCCACCACGGCCCGGAACTCGTCCAGCATCGGATCCATCAACGGCGAATGGAACGCGTGACTCACCTTCAGCCGCTTGGTCTTCGCGAACTTCGCCGCGATCTCCAGCACCGCAGCCTCGTCACCCGAAATCACCACCGACTCCGGACCATTCATCGCCGCAATCGAGACACCCTCAGTCAACACGATGTCCGACTCCGGGGCGGCGATCGACACCATCGCCCCACCCGGCGGCAACGCCTGCATCAACGACGCCCGAGCCGACACCAGACGACAAGCATCCACAAGAGACAACACCCCGGCCACGTGCGCCGCCGAAATCTCCCCGATCGAATGCCCCGCCACAAAATCCGGCCGCACACCCCACGACTCGGCGAGCCGGTACAGCGCGACTTCCACCGCGAAGAGCGCGGGCTGGGTGGCTCCGGTCTCGTCCAAGGACGCCCCGGTGAAGACCACTTCGCGCAGCGGGCGGTCCAAGAGCCGGTCGAACTCGGCGCACACCGCGTCGAACGCTTCGGCGTACACCGGGAACCGGTCGTAGAGCCCCCGGCCCATCCCGGCCCGCTGCGCACCCTGGCCGGTGAAGAGGACGGCGAGCGAACCCGGCTGCACCTCCCCGCGGACCACGCCCGGGTCCGGTGCGCCTTCCGCCAGCGCGGTCAGGCCGCGGACCAACTCGCTGTCGTCCTCGGCGAGCACCACCGCGCGGTGCGGCAGGGCCGCGCGGCCGGTCGCCAGGGAGAAGGCGACGTCCGGCAGCGCGCCGCGCTCGGCGGCCAGCAAGCGGCGGGCCTGCTCACGCAGCCCGGCCTCGGTCTGCGCGGAGACGGGTACCGGCAGCAGGCCCACCGGTGCGGTGTCGTGGACGACGACGTCGTCGGGTGCCTGTTCGAGGATGGTGTGGGCGTTGGTGCCGGAGATCCCGAACGACGACACGCCCGCGCGCCGGGGCCGGTCGGACGGCCACTTCCGGGTCTCGGTGAGCACCTCGACCGCGCCCGCGCTCCAGTCCACATGGGACGACGGCGCGTCGACGTGCAGCGATGGCGGCAGAACGCCGTTCCGCATCGCCATGACCACCTTGATGATCCCGGCGACCCCGGCGGCCGCCTGGGTGTGGCCGAGGTTGGACTTCACCGAACCCAGCCACAGCGGCTCTTCGCGCTCCTGGCCGTAGGTGGCCAGCAAGGCCTGCGCCTCGATCGGATCACCGAGCTTCGTTCCGGTGCCGTGCGCCTCGACAACGTCCACTTCGGACGGCTTCAGCCCCGCGTCGGCGAGGGCCGCCCGGATCACCCGCTGCTGCGACGGGCCGTTCGGCGCGGTCAAGCCGTTCGACGCGCCGTCCGAGTTCACCGCCGAACCCCGCACCACGGCCAAGATCTCGTGACCGTGGCGGCGGGCGTCGGACAACCGCTCCACCAGCAGCAGGCCGGCGCCTTCGCCCCAGCCGGTACCGTCCGCGCCCTCGGCGAACGCCTTGCAGCGGCCGTCCGGGGCAAGGCCGCCCTGGCGGTCGAACTCGACGAACGCCCCCGGCGTCGCCATCACCGTGACGCCGCCGGCGACGGCGAGGTCGCATTCGCCCGCCCGCAGCGCCTGCCGCGCCCAGTGCAGCGCGACCAGCGACGACGAGCAGGCCGTGTCCACGGTGACTGCGGGGCCTTCGAGCCCGAAGGCGTAGGCGATCCGGCCGGACACCACGGCGGCCGCGTTGCCCGTGCCGACGTAGCCGGCGACGTCATCGCCCGCGTCGGTGAGCAGCGCGGGGTAGTCCTGGCCGTTGGTGCCGGCGAAGACGCCGATCCGTTCGCCGCGCAGCGAGCGCGGGTCGAGGCCCGCGCGCTCGAACAGCTCCCACGCCGTTTCCAGGAGGATCCGCTGCTGCGGGTCCATGGCCAGGGCCTCGCGCGGCGAGATGCCGAAGAGGGCGGCGTCGAAGTCCGCGGCCCCGGCGAGGAACCCGCCCGGCCGGACGGCGGCGAGGTGGTCCGGCCAGCCGCGGTCGGCGGGCGGGGCGGACAGCGCGTCGGCCCCGCGCGCGACGAGGTCCCAGAGGTCTTCCGGCGACCGGACCTCGCCGGGGAACCGGCACGCCATCGCGACGATCGCGATCGGCTCGTCGTCGCCCGTGGTGGCAGCATGCTCCACTATCGGAGCAGTGCTCTCGTTTGTGAGCAGGGCGTGGAGGTGCCGGGCGAGGGTGGCCGGGTCGGGGTGGTCGTAGGTGAGGGTGGCGGGCAGGTCGAGGCCGGTGGCGGCGCGCAGGCGGTTGCGCAGTTCGACGGCCGAGAGCGAGGTGAACCCGAGGTCGCTGAAGGCGCGGCCACGGTCGACGGCGGCCGCCGAAGCGTGCCCCAGCACCGCGGCGACGTGTTCGCGGACGAGGTCCAGCACGCCGGCCGCGGTGAGTTCGAGGGCGACGGCGGTCTCGGCCGGAGGGGCCAGCTCGGCGAGCAGCGGGCTCGGCCGGGCGGCGGTGAACGCCGGGCCGAAGACCGCCCAGTCGACGTCGGCGATCGCGACGGCCGTGTCCCCCGCGGCGAGCGCCCCTTCGAGCGCGTCGAGCGCGAGGTCGGGGTCGAGCGGCCTGAGCCCGGCGGCACCGAGCCGCGCGGTGACTTCGCCGCCGGCCATCCCCCCGCCGGCCCACGGTCCCCAGGCGACGGCCAAGGCGGGCAGGCCCGCGGCGCGGCGCGTCTCGGCCAGGGCATCGAGCCGGGCGTTGGCGGCCGCGTAGGCGGCTTGCCCGGCGGCGCCGAGGGTGCCGGCGAGGCCGGAGAACAGGACGAAGGCGTCGAGGTCCCGGGTCAGCTCGCTGAGGTGGAGCGCGCCGGTGACCTTGGCCGCCTCGACGTGGGCGAGCCGCTCGGGGGTGAGGGTGTCGAGGACGCCGTCGTCGAGGACGCCGGCAGCGTGGATGACGACCCGGAGGTCGGCGCCGATCCGGTCGAGAAGGGCGGCGAGCGCGGTCCGGTCGGCGACATCGCAGGCTTCGACGGCGGTCTCGGTCCCGGCGGCGATCAGCTCGGCGGCCAGTGCGGCGGCGCCGGGGGCGTCGGGGCCGCGCCGGGAGGTGAGGACGAGCCGGTCGGCACCGTGCGCCGCGGCCCAGCGGGCGACGCGGGCGCCGAGCGCGCCGGTGCCGCCGGTGATCAGGACCGTGCCGCGGAGGTGCCCGTGGCCCGAGTTTCCGGCCGGAGCGGAACTGCCGGAGCCGCCGGCAACCGACACCGCGCCGGCCGTGCCGCGGGGCCGCCAGTCCGCTGCCTTCCCGGCCGGGGCGGGGACGAGCCGCCGCGCGAACACGCCCGAACCGCGCACCGCCACCTGGTCCTCGTCGCCGCCCAGTGCCGCCAGGAGGCGGCCTGCGGCCCTTTCGTCCAGCTCGGCGGGGAGGTCGACGAGGCCGCCCCAGCGGTCGGGTACCTCCAGCGCCGCGCTGCGGCCGAGGCCCCAGAGGCCGGCCTGCTCCGGCGCGGTGAGCGCGTCGGAGCGGCCGACCGCGACCGCGCCGCGGGTCAGGCACCACAGCGGCGCGGTGCTCCCCGCGTCGCCGAGGGCCTGGAGGAGAACCGTGGTCGCGGCCACGTCACCGCCGACGGACAGCACCCCGGTCCAGCCCTGACCGGCTGCGCGCAGGCGGTCGGCCAACGCGGCCCGGGACTCCCCGACCGTGGTCAGGGGCACGATCCCGGTGAGCAGCGTGGCCAGCCGCGCCGCGGTTTCGTCCCCGGCCGGAGAGACCAGCAGCCACCGCCCCGGCGTACCCGGGCCGGGGGTGAACGGCGTCCACTCGGCCCGGTACCGCCACGCCGCCACCGTGCTGTCCCGGCGGCTGCGGTGCCGCCAGGCGGACAGAGCCGGGCGCACCGCTTCCGCCAGCTGTGCGTCGAGGCCGAGCGCGGCGGCGAGGTCGCCGGTGTCCGCGCTTTCCACCGCCGACCAGAACGCCCCGTCCTCTGTGGACACTTCCGCCGTGCCGGTGAGCCAGTAGTGCTGCCGCTGGAACGGGTACGTCGGCAGGTCGACCCGCGTCCCGGTCGGCAGGAACGCGGCCCAGTCGACGTCGACGCCGTGGACGTGAACAGTGCTCAACGCCGTGAGCAGTGCTCTCTCTTCGGAGCGGTCACGCCGCAACGCCGGGACCGCGGTACCGCCGACCATCGCACTGAGCACCCCGTCCGGGCCCAGCTCCAGGAAGATGCCGACGCCCTCGGCTTCGAGCGTCGAAACGCCGTCGGCGAACCGGACCGCCTCCCGCACGTGCCGCACCCAATACTCCGCCGTGAACGGCTCCGCGAGAGCACCGCTCACATTCGAGATCACCGGAATCCGCGCCGGGTGGTACGTCAGGGTCTCCGCGACCGCACGGAACTCGTCCAGCATCGGGTCCATCAGCGGTGAGTGGAACGCGTGGCTCACCTTCAGCCGCTTGGTCTTCGCGAACTTCGCCGCGATCTCCAGCACCGCAGCCTCGTCCCCGGAAATCACCACCGACTCCGGACCGTTCACCGCCGCAATCGAGACACCCTCAGTCAGGACAATCTCGGACTCAGGGGCGGCGATCGACACCATCGCCCCACCCGGCGGCAACGCCTGCATCAACGACGCCCGAGCCGACACCAGACGGCACGCGTCCTCAAGGGACAACACTCCGGCCACGTGCGCGGCCGAAATCTCCCCGATCGAATGCCCCGCCACGAAATCCGGGCGCACACCGAAAGACTCCACCAGCCGGAACAACGCCACCTCGACCGCGAACAACGCCGGCTGGGTGAACTCCGTCCGGTCCAGACGCACCGCGTCGTCGAAGGCCTCGCGCAACTCCGGACCGAAGTGCGCACAGACCTCGTCGAAAGCCGAGGCGTACACCGGGAACCGCTCGTACAGCCCCCGGCCCATCCCGGCCCGCTGCGCACCCTGGCCGGTGAACAACACCGCCAGCCCGCCCCGCACGACGCTGCCACGCACCAGGTTCGGCGCACCGCCACCGGCGGCGAGGGCGGAAAGTCCCGTCCGGAACTCCTCGGCCGAGGTACCGAACACGACGGCCCGGTCCTCGAACGCGCTGCGCCCGGCGAGCAGCGTCGCGCCGACGTCCGGGAGATCGCCGTCGGCGAAAGGAACCAGAGCCGCCGCCTGGGCGCGCAGAGCGTCCGCGCCGCGAGCCGACACCAGCCACGGCACCGGTCCCGTCACCGGCGTCGCGGACGGTACCGGCGTGGGTTCGGCCTCCTCCACGATCACGTGCGCGTTGGTCCCGGAGATCCCGAACGACGACACGCCCGCCCGGCGCGGCCGGTCACCGGCACGCCACTCCCGCTCCGAGGTCAACAGCCGGACCGCACCGGCCGACCAGTCCACCTGCGACGACGGCCGGTCCACGTGCAGCGTCCGCGGAAGCACGCCGTGCCGCATCGCCATGACCATCTTGATCACGCCCGCCACCCCGGACGCCGACTGCGTGTGCCCGATGTTCGACTTCACCGAACCCAGCCACAGCGGCGTTTCCCGGTCGCGGCCGTAGGTTTCCAGCAGCGCCTGCGCTTCGATCGGATCGCCCAGCGCGGTCCCGGTGCCGTGCGCCTCGACGACGTCGACGTCCGCCGCAGCCAGCCGGGCCGCCGCGAGGGCGGCGGTGATCACCCGGCGCTGGGACGGGCCGTTGGGGGCGGTGAGCCCGTTCGACGCGCCGTCGGAGTTCACCGCCGAGCCGCGCAGGACCGCCAGCACCGGGTGCCCGTGGCGCCGCGCGTCCGAGAGCCGCTCGACCAGCAGCAGGCCGGCGCCCTCGGCCCAGCCGGTGCCGTCGGCCGCGTCGGCGAAGGCCTTGCACCGCCCGTCGGCCGCCAGGCCGCCCTGCCGGTCGAACTCGGCGAAGGTGCCCGGGGTGGCCATGACGGTGACCCCGCCGGCGATCGCGAGGGTGCACTCGCCGCGCCGCAGCGCTTGGGCGGCGAGGTGCAGGGCGACCAGCGACGACGAGCACGCGGAGTCGATCGTGACCGACGGGCCTTCCAGGCCGAGGTGGTAGGACAGCCGCCCGGACAGCACGCTGCCCGCCGTCCCGGTGAGCAGGTAGCCGGCGACCTCGTCCTCACCACCGGAGGTGCCGTACCCCGAAGCGGCGCCACCGACGAACACACCGGTGCTGCTGCGCCGCAACGACTTCGGTGCGATCCGCGCCCGTTCCAGCAGTTCCCACGACGTCTCCAGCAGCAGCCGCTGCTGGGGGTCCATGGCGAGCGCCTCGCGGGGCGAGATGCCGAAGAACCCGGCGTCGAACTCGCCCGCCTCGTGCAGGAAGCCGCCCTGGAAGGAACCCACCGGCCAGCCACGGTCGTCCGGGAAGCCGCCGATCGCGTCGGTGCCGCTCTCGACCAGCCGCCACAGGTCCTCGGGCGAACCGACGCCGCCGGGGTAGCGGCAGCTCATGGCCACGATCGCGACGGGCTCCCGGTCCCGGGCCTCAACGTCGGCGAGCCGGTCGCGGGTGTCCTTCAGATCGGCCGTGACGAACTTGAGGTAGTCACGGAGTTTCTGCTCGTTGGCCATGGCCGCCCCACTGTCTTTCACGAAGTACGGAAGGTGCTGTCGATGAAGTCGAAGAGCTCGTCGTCGCTGGCGCCGCCGAGGTCGGTCCCGCCGGGACCGCCGGCCAGCTCGCTCCAGCGGGTGAGGAAGCCCTTCAGGCGAGCGGTGATCTCGTCACTCGCCGGCACCCGGGCCAGGTCCGCCTCGGTGACGGTCGCGAACGCGGCCTCCAGCCGGTCGAGCTCGTCCAGCAGCCGGACGCCGGACGCCTCGCCGTCGCCGCCGAACCGGCGGTCCAGTTCCTCGGCCAGGTCGGCGGCCGTCGGGTGGTCGAAGGCGAGGGACGCGGGCAGGCTCAGCCCGGTCCCGGCGGCGAGCCGGTTGCGCAGCTCGACCGCCATCAGCGAGTCGAAACCGAGCTCCTTGAACGCGCGCTCGGGCCCGATCGACGCGGCCGAAGTGTGCCCGAGCACGCCCGCGACCTGCTCCAGGACCAGCGTGAGCAGCGCTTTCGGCCGGTCGGGCAGCGCAGCGAAGCCGGTCGCGGGTTCCGACGGCTCCGGTTCGGCCAGTGCGGCCCGTACCGCCGCGAGGTCGGCCAGGAGCGGGCGCGGCCGGGCCGCGGTGAAGACCGGCGCGAACCGGGCCCAGTCGACGTCGGCGACGACGACGGCCGTGTCGCCGGCGGCCAGCGCCCGCCGGAACGCCGCGACACCGAGCGCGGGATCCATCGGCGGGAGCCCGCGCCCGCGCAGCATGCGCACGGCGTCGACATCGGCCGCCATCCCGGACCCGGCCCACGGGCCCCAGGCGATCGCGGTCGCGGGGCGCCCGCGGCCCCGGCGCTGCTCGGCCAGCGCGTCGAGGAACGCGTTGGCCGCGCCGTAGACCGCCTGCTCGCCGCTGCCCCACACCCCGGAGATCGAGGAGAACAGCACGAACGCGGCCAGGTCGTGGTCGCGGGTCAGCTCGTCGAGGTGCCGGGCCCCGGCCACCTTCCCGGCCAGGACCGCCGCCACCTCCTCGGGCGTGATCGCGGAGATCGGGCCGTGCTGGCCGGTGCCGGCGGCGTGCACGACCGCGGTCAGCGGCAGTTCCGCCGGGATCGCCGCGAGGACCTCCGCCAGGGCGTCCCGGTCCGCCACGTCACAAGCGGCGAGCGTGACCCGCACGCCCAGGGCAGACAGCTCCGAGGCCAGCTCGGCCGCGCCGGGTGCCTCGGCGCCGCGCCGGCCGGTGAGGACGAGGTGTTCGGCGCCCGCCGTGGCGAGTTCCCGGGCCACCGCGGCGCCGAGCGCGCCGGTGCCGCCGGTGACCAGCACCGTGCCGCGGGGCCGCCAGTCCCGCGTTTCCCCGGCCGGGGCGGGCGCGAGCCGGCGGGCGAAGACGCCGTCCGGCCGGATGGCCACCTCGTCCTCGGTGCCGTCGGCGAGCACCGCGGCGAGCCGGGCCCCGGCCGCCGCGTCGAGGATTTCGGGCAGGTCGGCGAGACCACCCCACGCGGACGGCAGCTCCAGGGCCGCGATCCGGCCGAAGCCCCAAGTCGTCGCCTGGTCCGGGCGGGACACGTCCATGACCGCGCCCTGGGTGAGACACCACAGCCGCGCCGGGACGCCGGAATCGGCGAAGGCTTGGGTGAGCGTGAGGTTGGCGGCCAGCCCCGCTTCGGGTCCGCCGGTGCAGGCCAGCACGGACACCACGCCTTCGACGTCGGCGTGGTCGCGGAGCAGGGCCGTCAGCGCGGCACGGTCCCCGGCACCGGACTCGACCACCGGTTCGGCGCCGTGGGCGGCCAACGCCTCCGCCACCGCCGCGACGGGCCCGTCCGCGCCGAGGACGAGCCAGCGGCCGGTCAGCCGGCCCGCGGCCACGGCCACGGGCCGCCAGGTGACCCGGTACCGCCAAGTGTCCACGGTGGACGATGCGCGCCAGCGGTCCAGCGCCGCCATGGCGTCGGCGTCCAGTCCGAGGTCACCCGCGTCGACCGCGGCCCAGAAGCCGCGGTCGCCGGTTTCGGCCGGGGGCGCGGGTTCGAGCCAGAACCGCGACCGCTGGAAGGCGTACGTCGGCAGTTCGGTCCGCCGGGCGCCCTCCAGGAGCACCGAGGCGTCGAGGGGGAACCCGGCGGTCCGCAGCCGCGCGAACGCCGTGACCACGGCTCGCGGCTCGTCTTCGCCGGCCCGCAGCGTCGGCACCGCCGGGACGTCGGCGGTCTCGGCCGCCATCGCCGACAGGACGGCGTCGGGACCGAGTTCCAGGAAAGTGCTCGCGCCGCCGTCGGCGAGGGTGCGCACCGCGTCGGCGAACCGGACGGTCTCGCGCACGTGCCGCACCCAGTAGTCCGGGGCGAACGGCTCGGCGAGCGCGCCGGTCAAGGTGGACACCACCGGGATCACCGGCTCGCGGTACTCCAGTTCCGCGGCCACCGCACGGAATTCCGCCAGCATGGGGTCCATCAGCGGCGAGTGGAAGGCATGGCTGACGCGCAGCCGCTTGGTCTTGACGCCGCGGGCCGCGAATTCCCCGGCCAGCGTCAGGACCGCGGTCTCCTCGCCGGAGAGCACCGTACTGGCCGGCCCGTTGACCGCCGCGATGCCGACGCGGTCGTCGTCCAGTGCGGCCCGGACGTCCGCCTCGGGAGCGCCGACGGCGACCATCGCACCACCCTCGGGCAGCGCCTGCATCAGGCTCGCCCGCGCGGCGACCAGCGTGCACGCGTCGGGCAGCGACAGCACTCCGGCGACGTGCGCGGCGGCCAGCTCGCCGATCGAATGCCCGGCCACGAAGTCCGGCCGCACGCCCCACGACTCGACGAGCCGGAAGAGGGCGACTTCGAGGGCGAAGATCGCGGGCTGGGCATTACCGGTTTGGTCGAGCTGCTCCAGGTCGATGTCCCCGAGCAGGGCACGAACCTCGTCGAAGGCCCGGGCGAACACCGGGAACCGCGCGTACAGCTCGCGGCCCATGCCCGGCCGCTGCGCGCCCTGCCCGGTGAAGAGGACGGCCAGGCGGCCGGGGGTGCCGCTGCCGGTGAGCGCGCCGGGGTCGCCGCCGGCGATCGCGGCCAGCGCGGCCAGCAGCCCGGGACCGGATTCGCCGACGACCGCCGCGCGGTGGCCGAGGTCGGCCCGGGTCGTGGCCAGGCTGAGCGCGACGTCCGCGGGAACCACCTCGCGGTCGCCCAGGAACTCGTGCAACCGGGCGGCCTGGGCCCGCAGCGCCGCCGGGCTCTTGGCCGACAGCAGCCACGGCACCGGACCGGCGACCGGCTCGCGGTCCTCGGCGACGGCGTCCGGGGCCTGCTCGAGGATGGTGTGGGCGTTGGTGCCGGAGATCCCGAACGACGAGACGCCCGCCCGCCGCGGCCGGCCGGAAGCCCACTCGCGCGATTCGGTCAGCAGCTCGACCGCGCCCGACGTCCAGTCCACCTGGGACGACGGGGTGTCGACGTGCAACGTCCGCGGCAGGACACCGTTCCGCATCGCCATGACCATCTTGATCACCCCCGCCACCCCCGCGGCGGCCTGGGTGTGGCCCAGGTTGGACTTCACCGAGCCGAGCCGGAGCGGCGTTTCCCGCTCTCGGCCGTAGGTCGCGAGCAGCGCCTGCGCTTCGATCGGGTCGCCCAGCTTCGTGCCGGTCCCGTGCGCTTCCACGGCGTCCACTTCGGACGGGGACAGCCCGGCATCGGCCAGTGCCGCCCGGATCACCCGCTGCTGCGACGGGCCGTTCGGCGCGGTCAAGCCGTTCGACGCCCCGTCGGAGTTCACGGCCGAGCCGCGCACCACCGCCAGGACCTCGTGCCCGAGGCGACGCGCGTCCGACAGCCGCTCCACCAGCAGCAGGCCGACGCCCTCGGCCATGCCGGTCCCGTCCGCGCCCTCGGCGAAGGCCTTGCACCGGCCGTCGGCGGCCAAGCCGCGCTGCTGGCTGAAGGCGAGCAGGACGCCGGGGGTCGGCATGACCGTCACCCCGCCCGCGAGGGCCAGATCGCACTCGCCGCGCCGCAGCGCCTGCACCGCCAGGTGCAACGCCACCAGCGACGACGAACACGCCGTGTCCACCGTCAGCGACGGGCCTTCCAGCCCGAACACGTACGACAACCGGCCCGACGCCACCGACGACGTGCCGCCGGTCATGAGGTGCCCCTCGAGACCGTCGGTGGCCGCACCGGTGCCGTAGCCGGAGGTGGCGGCACCGACGAACACCCCGGTCCGGCTGCCCCGGACCGACGACGGGTCGATGCCGGCGCGTTCGAACGCCTCCCACGTCGCTTCCAGCAGCAGCCGCTGCTGCGGGTCCATGGTCAGCGCCTCGCGCGGCGAGATGTCGAACAGCTCCGGGTCGAACCGGCCGGCGTCGAGCACGAACCCGCCACTGCGGGCGTAGATCCGGCCCGGCGTCCCCGGTTCGGGCGCGTACAGCCCGTCGAGGTCCCAGCCGCGGTCGTCCGGGAACGGCGAGATCGCGTCGACGCCCCCCGCCACCAGCGACCACAGGTCCTCCGGCGAGGCGACCGAGCCCGGGTAGCGGCAGCTCATCGCGACGATCACGACCGGGTCGTCGCCGGTCACGCCGGCCGCCACCACCTCCACGGCCGCCGCACCGCCGCCGAACAATTCGGTGCGCAGCAGCGTCACCAGCGCCGCCGGGGCCGGGTGGTCGAACACCAGCGTCGCGGGCAGCCGCAGGCCGGTCGCGGCCCCGAGCCGGTTGCGCAGCTCGACCGCGGTCAGGGAGTCGAAGCCGAGTTCGGCGAACGAGCGGTCCGGCTCGATTTCGCCGGCCGTGTCGTGTCCGAGTACCGCGGCCACGTGGTCACGGACCAGTTCCAGCAGACGGCGATCGCGTTCGGCGGCGGGCAGCGGCCGCAGCCGGACGGCCAGGTCGCCGTCCCCGGCCGCGGCCGCGGTGGCGGCCCGGCGGGTGCCGCGGACGAGTCCGCGCAGCAGCGGCGGCACCGGGCCGGTCGCCCCCGAGAGGTCCAGGCGCGCCGGGATCGCGAGGGTCTCGCCGCGCGCGATGGCCGCGTCGAACAACGCCAGGCCTTCGGCGTCGGACAGCCCGGTCATCCCGCCTCGCGACATCCGGGCCAGGTCGGCGGCGCCCAGGTGACCGGTCATGCCGCTCGCCTCCGCCCACAGGCCCCAGGCCAGCGACACGCCCGGCAGGCCGAGCGCGCGGCGGTGCGCGGCCAGGGCGTCGAGCGCGGTGTTCGCGGCCGCGTAGTTGCCCTGCCCGGCCGTGCCGAACACACCCGCGGCGGCCGAGAAGAGCACGAACAACGCGAGGTCCGTGTGCCGGGTCAGCTCGTGCAGGTTGAGGGCGGCGGTGGCCTTGGGCCGCAGCACGTCCGCGAGCCTCGCCGGGTCGAGGCCGGTGAACAGGCCGTCGTCGAGAACACCGGCGGTGTGCACGACGCCGGTCAGCGGCCGGTCGGCGGGGATCGCGGCCAGCACCTGCGCGAGCGCGTCGCGGTCGGCGGCGTCGCAGGCGGTGATCGTGACTTCGGCACCCAGTGCGGTCAGGTCGCCGGCCAGTTCGAGGGCGCCGGGCGCGGCCGGGCCGCGGCGGCTGACCAGCAGCAGCCGCCGGACGCCGTGCGCGGTCACCAGGTGCCGCGCGACGCGGGCGCCGAGCGTGCCGGTGCCGCCGGTGACGAGCACGGTGCCGTCGGGGTCGAGCGGCCGCGGCAGGGTCACGACGTTCTTGCCGACGTGCCGGGCCTGGCTGATGAACCGGAACGCTTCCGGTACTTGGCGCACGTCCCAGGTCCGCCGCGGAAGCGGGGTGAGCGCGCCGTCCCGGAACAGCCCGGCGAGTTCGCGCAGGATTTCCTGCAGGCGCCCGGGTCCGGCTTCGATGAGGTCGAACGCGCGGTACCGGACGCCTTCGTGGGCGCGGGCGACTTCGTCGGCGTCGCGGACGTCGGCCTTGCCCATCTCGACGAACCGGCCGCCGCGCGGCAGCAGCCGCAGGGACGCGTCGACGAACTCGCCGGCCAGGGCGTCGAGCACGACGTCGACCCCGCGGCCGCCGGTCGCCGCACGGAAGTGGTCCTCGAAGGACAGGGATCGGGAGTCTCCGAGGTGGCCGGGGTCGAGGCCGAGATCCCGAAGCACGTCGTGCTTGCCGGCGCTCGCGGTGGCGAACACCTCGGCGCCGCGGTGCCGGGCGAGCTGGACGGCGGCCATCCCGACCCCGCCCGCGGCCGCGTGCACGAGCACGGACTGGCCCGCTTCGAGCCCGCCGAGGTCGAACAGCCCGTAGTAGGCGGTGGCGAAGGCGACGGGCACCGACGCGGCCTCGGCGAAGCTCCAGCCGTCCGGCATCGGGGTGACCAGGCGGTGGTCGGTGACCGCGACCGGGCCGAGCGCGCCGGTGAACAGGCCGGTGACGCGGTCGCCGGCGGCGAGGCCGCGCACCCGTTCCCCGGTTTCCAGCACGACCCCGGCGGCCTCGCCGCCCATCAGCGCCTGGCCCGGGTACATCCCGAGCGTGATGAGGACGTCTCGGAAGTTCAGCCCGGCGGCGCGGACCGCGACGCGGATTTCGTCGGGCCCGAGGTCGGCCTCGGCCTCCGGCGCCGGAAGCGTCGCGAGGCCGTCGAGGGTGCCGGTGCCGGTGGTGCCGACGCGCCAAGCGTGGTCCGCGGGCAGGGCCAGTTCGGTGGCCGGGCGGGCCAAGCGCGGCACGAGCAGCGTCCCCGCACGGGCCACGACCTGCGGTTCTCCGGACGCCAGCGCCGCGCCGACGGCGGCTTCGGCGTCGGCCCGGTCGTCGACGTCCAGCAGGACGAACCGGCCCGGGTGTTCCGTCTGCGCCGAGCGGATCAGGCCCCAGACCGGCGCCTGGGCCAGCCCGGGCACCGGGTCGCCGGGCAGCGCGGCGAGCGCGCCCGTGGTGAGCACGACGAGCCGGGCGCCGGCGAACCGCTCGTCGGCCAGCCATTCCTGCGCGGTCGTGAGCACCTGGTCGGTGCCGGTGACCGGCAGGACCACCGCGTCCGGCACGGCGCCGAGGTCGGCCGGCGACCCGGACAGCCAAACGAACCCGGGCGCCTCCCCGGCCGCGGTGAGCGGAAGCCATTCCGTGCGGAACAGCGTGTCCGGCACGGCGTCCACTGTGGACGCGGTCTGGAACGCCAGCGAGCCGATGACCGCGACCGGGCGGCCCGCCGGGTCGGTGGCCACGACCGACACGGCGTTCGGGCCGGCCGCGGCCAGGCGCACGCGCAGGGCGGTGGCCCCGGCGGCGAACAACGCGACGTCGGTGAAGGCGAAGGGAAGGCGGGCCTGGCCGTCGTCGGGGAAGAACCCGCCGAGGCCCAGCGCGTGCAGGGCGGCGTCGAGCAGGGCGGGGTGCAGAGCGAACGCGTCGGTGCCGGGCAGCGCCACCTCGGCGAACACCTCGCCGTCACGGCGCCAGGCCGCACGCAGGCCGCGGAAGGCGGGCCCGTAGTGGTACCCGGCCTCGGCGAGCGCGGCGTAGTGGCCGTCGACGTCGAGGGCTTCCGCGCCGGCAGGCGGCCACTCCGCCGGAATCCCGGCGGGCTCGGGCGTGCCGGGGGCCAGGACGCCCTGGGCGTGCCGGGTCCAGCGCGCGCCGGGCTGGTCGGGACGGGCGCTGATGGTCACGCCGCGGCGGCCGTCTTCGCCCGGTGCGTCCGCGACGACCTGGAGCTGGACGCCGCCGGTGGCGGGCACGGAAAGGGGCGCGCCGAGGGTGAGCTCTTCGACGGTGCCGCACCCGGTGTGGTCACCGGCGTGGATCGCGAGTTCGGCGAAGGCCGTGCCGGGCAGGAGAACCGCGCCGAGGACCTCGTGGTCGGCGAGCCAGGGGTGGGTGCGCCGGGACAGCCGTCCGGTGAGCACGAGCCGGTCGTCGTCGGCGAGGGTGACCGCGGCGCCGAGCAGCGGGTGCTCGACGGCGCCGAGGCCGAGCCCGGCGGCGTCGCCGGTGCGGGTGGCCGGGCGGGGCCAGTACTGCTTGCGCTGGAAGGCGTAGGTGGGGAGGTCGACGACGTGGGCGTCCGGGAAGGCCGGGGTCCAGTCGACCTGCACGCCGTTCACGTGCGCCTCGGCGAGCGCCGTGTGGAAGCGGGTGAGACCGCCGTCGTCCCGGCGCAGACTCCCCAGCGCAACGACATCCTCGCCGATCGCCATCGTCAGGACCGGGTGCGGGGAAGTCTCGACGAACGTGCCGAAACCCTCGCTCTTCAGCCGCTCGACCGCCGTGTCCAGCCGGACCGTGCTGCGCAGGTTGGTGTACCAGTACTCCGCGTCCAATGTGGACCCGTCAACCCACTCGCCGGTCACCGTCGAGATGAAGGCCGTTTCGGTCGCGTGCGGGGTGATCGGGGCCAAGACGCCGAGGAGTTCGTCCCGCAGTTGCTCGACCTGCGGCGAGTGGGACGCGTAGTCCACCGGCACCCGCTTCGCGCGGATCCCGTCGGCTTCGCAAGCCGCGATCAGCTCGTCGAGGGCCCCCGGCTCACCGGAGACCACGACCGCGGCCGGGCCGTTCACCGCCGCGATCGACAGCCCGGTCGTGAGCCGCGCTTCGACCGCGGCGAGGGATGCCGCCACCGACACCATCCCGCCGCGCCCGGCGAGGGCGAGGATCGCCTTGCTGCGCAGCGCGACCACGCGCGCGCCATCCCCCAGCGACAGCGCGCCCGCCACCACCGCGGCGGCGATCTCCCCCTGCGAATGACCCACGACCGCGTCCGGCACCACGCCGAACGACCGCCACAGCTCGGCCAGCGACACCATCACGGCGAACAGCGCGGGTTGCACGACGTCGACCCGGCTCAGCGCCTCCGCGTCGGCCAGGACTTCACGCAAGGACCAGTCGACAAAGGACTCCAGGGCCGTCGCGCACTCGGCCAGCCGGGCGGCGAACACCGGCGACGAGTCCGCCAGCTCCAGCGCCATGCCCGCCCACTGGGAACCCTGCCCGGGGAACACCAGCGCGACCTTGCCCGGTGTCCCGGCGACGCCGGTCACGACGTCGGCCGCCGGGGTGCCGTCGGCCAGGGCGCCCAAGCCGGCAGCGAGGTCGCCGACCACCACCGCGCGGTGCGGCAAGGAAGCCCGGGTGGTGACCAGGGAAAAACCGATGTCCGCCGGAGCGTCGTCCACCCGGGCGAGCAGCGCCTGCGCTTGTCCACGCAGCGCATCGGCGGAGCGCGCCGACAACACCCACGGCACCGGTCCCGCCGCGGTGGCCGGCGCGAGCTCGGGCTGGGGAACGGCTTCCAGGACGGTGTGCGCGTTGGTCCCGCTCATGCCGAACGACGAGACCGCGGCCCGGCGCGGCCGGTCACCTGAGGGCCACTCCCGGGTCTCGGTCAGCAGCTCGACCGCGCCCGCAGTCCAGTCCACATGGGACGAGGGGGCGTCGACGTGCAGGGTCCGCGGCAGCACGCCGTGCCGCATCGCCATCACCATCTTGATCACCCCGGCGACCCCGGCCGCCGCCTGGGTGTGGCCGATGTTCGACTTCACCGAGCCGAGCCACAGCGGCGTCGAACGGTCCTGGCCGTACGTGGCCAGGAGCGCCTGCGCCTCGATCGGGTCGCCCAGGGTCGTGCCGGTGCCGTGCGCCTCCACCGCGTCCACATCGGACGATGCCAGCCCGGCCCCGGCCAGCGCGGCCCGGATCACGCGCTGCTGGGCCGGGCCGTTGGGCGCGGTGAGGCCGTTGGACGCGCCGTCGGAGTTGACCGCCGAGCCGCGGACCACGGCCAGGACCTGGTGGCCGTGGCGCCGCGCGTCCGAAAGCCGTTCCAGCAGCAGCAGACCGGCGCCTTCGCCCCAGGCCGTGCCGTCCGCGGCCTCGGCGAAGGCCTTGCAGCGCCCGTCGGCGGCGAGCCCGCGCTGGCGGCTGAACTCGACGAACGTGCCCGGCGTGGCCATCACGGTGACCCCGCCGGCCAGGGCCATCGAGCACTCGCCGAGCCGCAGCGACTGGACCGCCAGGTGCAGCGCGACCAGCGACGAAGAGCACGCGGTGTCGACGGAGACGGCCGGGCCCTCCAGCCCGAAGGTGTAGGCCAGCCGCCCGGAAGCGACGCTCGCCGCGTTGCCCGTGGCGAGGTGCCCCTCGAGGACGTCGGCCGAACCGAGGAGCAGGGTCGTGTAGTCGTGGCTGTTGGTGCCGGCGAACACGCCGGTCCGGCTGCCCCGCACGGTCGCCGGGTCGAGGCCCGCCCGCTCGAAGGCCTCCCACGCGAGCTCCAGCAGGAGCCGTTGCTGCGGGTCCATCGCGAGCGCCTCACGCGGCGAAATGCCGAAGAAGCCGGCGTCGAACCCGCCCGCCGAGTCGAGGAACGCGCCCTCGGTCACGGTGACCGAGCCGAGCCGGGCCGGGTCGGCGTCGTAGAGGTTCTCCAGGTCCCAGCCGCGGTCGGCCGGGAAGCCCGACACCGCGTCCGCGCCTTCGGCCACCAGGCGCCACAGGTCTTCCGGAGAAGCGACCCCGCCCGCGTACCGGCAGCTCATCGCGACGATCGCGATCGGCTCGTCGGGATGAGCGGACACCGCCGCCGGAGCTTCGGTGACCGCGTCACCCAGGATCCCCGCCCGCAGGTGCCCGGCGAGCGCGACTGGCGTCGGCCAGTCGTAGACGAGCGTCGCGGGCAGGGCGAGCCCGGTTTCCGCGCGCAGGGCGTCCCGCAGCTCGATCGCGGTCAGGGAGTCGAAGCCGATCTCCTGGAAGGCGCGGTCCGGCGCGACGGCGGCCGCGCTCGGGTGCCCGAGCACCGCGGCGGCCTGGTCGCGGACCAGCTGGAGCAGCACCTCGTCGGCGACGGCCGGGGACAGCCCGCGCAGCCGGGTGACGAGACCGCCGGGCTCGGGCGCCGGTCCGGCGTCGAGGGTCGCTTCGGGGATCGTGCTCAGCAGCGGGCTCGGCCGCCGGGAGGTGAAGGCGGCGGTGAACCGGGCCCAGTCGACGTCGGCGACGGTGACGGCCGTGTCCCCGCCCGCGGCACGCAGAAGGGCCGAGACGGCCGCCCCCGGCTCCAGCGCGCGGAGGCCACGGCGCAGCAAGTAGTCCTCGGCGTCGTTGTCGGCGGCCATCCCGCCGTCCGCCCACGGGCCCCACGCCACCGCGGTGGCGGCCAGGCCGCGGGCCCGGCGGGCTTCGGCGAGCGCGTCGAGGTAGGCGTTGGCGGCGCCGTAGAACGCCTGCTGCCCGCTGCCCCACACCCCGGCGATCGAGGAGAAGAGGACGAACGCGTCGAGGTCGGTGTCGGCGAGCAGGGCGTCGAGGTGCCGCGCGCCGGTCGCCTTGGCCGCCCACTGCCCGGCGAAGTCGTCCGCCTCCGGCAGCGGTGCGGACCGGACGACGCCTGCCGTGTGCACGACGGCGGTGAGCCCCGGGCTGATGCGGTCGAGCAGGTGCGCCACGAAGTCCCGGTCCGCGATGTCGCCGGCGGCGAACGTCACCTCGGTGCCCAGTTCGGTGAGCTCGGCGGTCAGCTCGGTGGCGCCCGGTGCATCGGCACCTCGGCGGGAGACGAGCACGAGGTGGTCGGCGCCTTCACGGGCGAGGCGGCGGGCGACGTGCGCGCCCAGTGCGCCGGTGCCGCCGGTGACGAGCACGGTGCCGCGCGGGGTCCACGCCGGGCCGGGCGGCGGCGGGGCGTGTTCGAGCCGGCGGCCGTAGGAACCGTCCGCGCGCAGCGCGACCTGGTCCTCGCCGTTGCCGCTCAGCAGGGCGGCGAACCGGGAGGCCAGCTCCGCGTCCACTGTGGACGGCAGGTCGGCGAGGCCGCCCCAGCGGTCCGGGAGTTCCAGCGCGGCGGCGCGGCCGAGACCCCAGACGGCGGCCTGGTCCGGATCCGGTGCGGGGTCCGCGCCGGTGGCCCGGACGGCACCCGAGGTGACGCACCACAGCGGCGCCTCGACCCCGGCCTCGCCGAGGGCCTGGATGAGCTCGACGGTCCGCTCCGGCCCGGCGCCGCTGAGCACCACGACCGGATCCGCGGCACCGACGGTCTCCGCGGTGATCGGCCCGTCGAGCCGGAGCACCCGGCCTTCCCAGTGGGCCAGTGCGGCTTCCAGCTGCGGGGACGGGTCGACGAGGAGGCAGTCACCGGCGAGGGCCGGCGCAGTGGAGTGCGGCAGGCGGGTCCAGGTGACGCGGTAGCGCTCCGCGCCGGCCACCGGCTGGTGGGCCGGAGCCGGCCAGAACCGCTGCCGCTGGAACGGGTACGTGGGCAGCTCGGCCCGCGGCCCAGCGGGCAGGTACGCGGCCCAGTCGACGGTGCCGCCGTGCACCCACACCCCGGCGAGCGCGGTCAGGAGGATCCGCTCCTCGTCACGGTCACGCCGCAACGCGGCCACGGCCATCCCCGGGACCATCGCGCTGAGCACCCCGTCCGGGCCCAGCTCCAGGAAAATCCGGGCGCCCTCGGCTTCGAGAGTGGTGACCCCCTCGGCGAACCGGACCGCTTCCCGCACATGGCGCACCCAGTAGTCGGCCGTGAACGGCTGGGCGAGCGCACCGGTCACGTTCGAGACCACCGGGATCTCCGCCGGGTGGTACTGGAGCTGCTCCGCGACCGAGCGGAATTCCTCCAGCATCGGATCCATCAACGGCGAGTGGAACGCGTGACTCACCTTGAGCCGCTTGGTCTTCGGGAACCTCGCCGCGATCTCCAACACCGCAGCCTCGTCGCCCGAGATCACCACCGACTCCGGACCGTTCACCGCCGCGATCGAGACACCCTCAGTCAGGACAATCTCGGACTCGGGGGCAGCGATCGACACCATCGCCCCACCCCGCGGCAACGCCTGCATCAACGACGCCCGCGCCGCCACCAGACGGCACGCGTCCCCAAGAGACAACACCCCGGCCACGTGCGCGGCCGAAATCTCCCCGATCGAATGCCCGGCCACGAAATCCGGCCGGACACCCCACGACTCCACCAACCGGAACAACGCCACCTCGACCGCGAACAACGCGGGCTGAGCGAGGCCGGTGTCGTCCAACCCGGGGACATCGCCGAACACCGCATCCCGCACCGGAACGGCGAAGTGCCCGCACACCTCGTCGAACGCCGAGGCGTAGACCGGGAACCGCTCGTACAGGTCACGGCCCATGCCGACCCGCTGCGCGCCCTGGCCGGTGAACAGCACCGCCAGCCGGGCGTCCTCCCGGACCTCCCCGGTGACCGCGTTCGAGCCGGCCGGGTCGAGGACGACCGAGCGGTGCTCGAACGCCGTCCGGGTCGTGGCCAGCGTCCGGGCCACGTCTGCGGGATCGGCCGTCACCGCGGCGAGCCGCGAAGCCTGCGCTCGCAGCGCTTCCGGGGTCTTCGCCGACAGCACCCACGGCGTCAGCGTGCCCACCGGCGCTTCCGCGGGCACCGGCTCGGCGGGCGGGACGGCTTCGAGGATGGTGTGGGCGTTGGTGCCGCTGACGCCGAACGAGGACACGGCGGCCCGGCGCGGCCGGTCGCCGGACGGCCACTCCCGGGCCTCGGTCAGCAGCTCGACCGCACCCGCCGACCAGTCCACATGCGACGAAGGCGCGTCAACGTGCAGCGTCTGCGGCAGCACACCGTGCCGCATCGCCATCACCATCTTGATCACGCCGGCCACGCCCGCCGCGGCCTGCGTGTGGCCGATGTTCGACTTCACCGAACCCAGCCACAGCGGCGTTTCCCGGTCCTGACCGTAGGTGGCCAGGAGCGCCTGCGCTTCGATCGGGTCGCCCAGGGTCGTCCCGGTCCCATGCGCCTCGACGACGTCGATGTCCGATGTGGACAGGCGAGCGCTGTCCAGCGCCGCCCGGATCACCCGTTGCTGGGCCGGGCCGTTCGGCGCGGTCAGGCCGTTGGACGCGCCGTCGGAGTTGACCGCCGAGCCGCGCACCACGGCCAGGACCTCGTGCCCGTGGCGGCGCGCGTCGGACAGCCGCTCGACCAGCAGCACGCCGACGCCTTCGCCCCAGCCGGTGCCGTCGGCGGCCTCCGCGAACGCCTTGACCCGGCCGTCCGGGGCCAGCCCGCGCTGGCGGCTGAACTCGACGAACGTGCCCGGCGTGGCCATCACGGTGACCCCGCCGGCCAAAGCCAGGTCGCATTCGCCCTGCCGCAGCGCCTGCGCGGCGAGGTGCAGCGCGACCAGCGACGACGAGCACGCCGTGTCGACGGTCAGCGCCGAGCCTTCGAACCCGAACAGGTACGCCAGCCGGCCCGAGACGACGCTGGCCGCGTTGCCGGTGCCGAGGTAGCCCTCGACGTCCTCGGCCGACGACCGCAGCAGGGTGGCGTAGTCCTGGCCGTTGGAGCCGACGAACACGCCGGTCCGGCTGCCCCGGAGCGACGCCGGGTCGATCCCGGCGCGCTCGAAGGCCTCCCACGACGTCTCCAGCAGCAGCCGCTGCTGCGGGTCCATGGCGAGCGCCTCGCGAGGCGAGATGCCGAAGAACCCGGCGTCGAAGAGGTCCGCGTCGTGCAGGAACGCGCCTTCCCGCGCGTACGTCGTGCCCGGACGGCCACCGGCGTCGTCGAACAGCGACGCGGTGTCCCACCCGCGGTTGGCGGGGAACGCCGAGACGGCCTCCCCGCCGCGGGCCACCAGGTCCCACAGCCCCTCCGGCGACCGCACGCCGCCGGGGAACCGGCAGGCCATCGCGACGATGGCGATCGGCTCGGTCGCGGCCTCGACGAGCTGCCGGTTCTGCCGCCGCAGCCGCTCGGCCTCCTTCACGGAGGCGCGCAGCGCGTCGAGCACCTTCTCGGGCGTGGCCATGGTTCAGCTCCAGGAGTGGGTCATCGGGAATCGGTACCGTCCAGCGCCAGCCGCACCAGCGCTTCGGCGTCCAGGTCGTCGACGGCGCCGGTGTCGCCGCCGTCGGCCGCGTCCAGCCCGGCCAGCTCCAGCAGCGCCGTCATCAGGCCGGCGTCGCGGAACCGGGCCAGCGGCACGGTGGCCAGCGCCGCCCGGATCCGGGCCTCTTCGGGGTCGGCCGCGGCGCCGGGCCGCAGGACGTCGAGCAGGTGCGCGGCGAGCGCCGCCGGGGTGGGGTGGTCGAACACGACCGTCGCGGGCAGGGCCACGCCGGCCGCCGCCGCCAGGCGGTTGCGGAACTCCACCGAGGTCAGCGAGTCGAAGCCCAGCTCGGTGAACGGCCGGGCCGCGGCGACGGCGTCGGCGCCGCGGTGTCCCAGCGCGACCGCGGCCTCGGTGCGGACCAGGCCCAGCAGCGCCCGCTCGGCCTCCGCCTCGGACAGCCCGGCCAGCTTCTCGCGCAGGTCGTCCGAGGCGGGGACTTCCGCGGCCGCTTCGAGCACCCGCCGCGCTTCCGGCACGCCGAGCAGCAGGGAACTCGGGCGGGCGGAGGTGAACGCGGGCACGAACCGCGTCCAGTCGACGTCGGCCAGGGTGAGCGTGGTCTCGTCCCGGCCGACCGCGCCGGCGAGCGCGCGGACGGCGAGGGCGGGCCGCAGCGGAGTCAGGCCGCGGCGCCGGAGGTAGTCCTCGGCGTCGTGGTCGGCGGCCATCCCGCCGTCCGCCCACGGGCCCCAGGCCAGCGCGGTCGCGGTCCGGCCCGCGGCCCGGCGGCGCCGGGCGAGCGCGTCGAGGTGCGCGTTGGCCGCGCCGTAGGCGGACTGCCCACCGCTGCCCCAGACCCCGGCGATCGAGGAGAACAGCACGAAAGCGTCCAGTTCGGTGTCGCCGAGCAGGGCGTCGAGGTTCTCGGCGCCGGTCACCTTGGCGGCCAGGATGTCCGCGAAGGCCCCGAGGTCCGGGTCGTCCAGGGGCGTCGCTCCCCCGGCTCCGGCCGCGTGGACGACGGCGGTCAGGTCGTCGCCGAGCTCGTCGAGCACCGCGGCGAGCGCGGCGCGGTCGGCGACGTCGCAGGCCACGATCGTCACCTCCGCCCCCGAGCCGGTCAGTTCGGCGAGGAGGTCTTGCGCGCCCGGTGCTTGCGCGCCGCGGCGGCTGGTGAGGACGATCCGCTCGGCGCCCGCCGTGGCCAGCCAGCGCGCGACGTGGGCGCCGAGCGCGCCCGTGCCGCCGGTGACGAGCACCGTGCCGCGCGGCTGCCACGGCCGGCCGGCCGGGGCGCCGGTGACGGGGACGAGCCGCCGGGCGAACCGCCCGTCCGCCCGCACGGCGACCTGGTCCTCTGTCGGGTCCGCCAGCGCCTGGACCAGCAGCTCGCCGGTCCGGACGTCGAATGGTGAGACACGCGGTGCTCCGTCGCCCGGCCCCTCGGGAAATTCTGCGGGCAGGTCGATCAGGCCGCCCCAGCCGTCGGGCCGGTCGAGGGCGGCACTGCGGCCGAGCCCCCAGACCTGGGCCTGGACGGCGTCGGGGGCCGGGTCGGGACGGCCGATCGCCACGGCGCCCCTGGTGACTGTCCACACGGGAATGCCGGGCACGGCCCGGAGCAAGGCGAGCGTCGCCGCCACCCCGGCCGGGACGACCTCCGTTCCCGCGGTGAGGGCCAGCAGGGACAGAACGGCGTCCGCGCCCGGGGCGGCCGCCGCGAGAGTCTCTTCGCTCGGGTCGTCGAGCCGGATGACCGCAACCCCGTGCGCGGTGAGGGCCGCGGCGACCTGGTCGCCCAGGCGCGCTTCCCCGGCCGGGGCGGCCAGCAGCCAGGTGCCCGACGGCGCCGCGCCGGTTTCGCGGGCCGGTTCCCAGGCCACCCGGTACCGCCACCCGTCCACAGCGGACTCTTCGGCGTGTTGCCTTCGCCAGGACGACAACGCGGGAAGCAGGGCGGTCAGGGACGCACGCTGGTCCTCGTCGATCGCCAGTGCGCCGGCCAGCTCACCGACGTCCTCGCGGTCGACCGCCGACCAGAACGCGGTGTCCGCCGCGGGCGCGGGGGCGGCGGCTTCGAGCCAGTAGTGCTCGTGCTGGAAGGCGTAGGTGGGCAGGTTCACGCGCCCGGTGGGACCGAACACGGCGGCCAGGTCGGCGGACGCCCCGTTCGCGAACAACGTCGCCAGCGCGGTCAGCGCGGCCTCGCCGTCGGGCCGGTCGCGGCGCAGCGACGGCACCACCACGGCAGCCCCGGACACACTGTCGCGGGCCATCGAGCTGAGGACGCCGTCCGGACCCAATTCCAGGAAGAACCGCGCGCCTTCGGCTTCGAGTGCCGCGACGCCGTCGGCGAACCGGACGGCCTCCCGCACGTGCCGTACCCAGTAGTCCGCCGTGAACGGCTCCGCGAGAGCACCGCTCACATTCGAGATCACCGGTATCTCCGCCGGGTGGTAGGTGACCTTGTCGGCGGCCGCGCGGAACTCGTCGAGCATCGGGTCCAGGTGCGGCGAGTGGAAGGCGTGGCTGACACTGAGCCGCTTCGTCCGCACGCCCCGCTCCGCGAACTCTGCGGCGACGGCGAGGACTTCGGGTTCGTCGCCGGAGACCACCACCGATGCCGGACCGTTGACGGCGGCGATGGCCACTCGACCACCCAGCAGGGGCAGGACAGCGGACTCGGGCGCGGCGATCGACACCATCGCCCCGCCCTTCGGCAGCGCCTGCATCAGCGCCGCACGGGCCGACACGAGCAGGCACGCGTCTTCGAGGGAGAACACCCCGGCGACGTGCGCCGCCGCGAGCTCCCCGATGGAGTGCCCGGCGACGAAGGCGGGCCGGACGCCCCACGACTCGAAGAGCCGGTACAGCGCGACCTCCACGGCGAACAGCGCGGGCTGGGTGAACCCGGTCTCGTCCAGGCCCGGTGCGTCGCCGAACACGACGTCGCGCACGGGCACGGTGAACTCGGCGCAGATCGCGTCGAACGCCTCCGCGTAGACCGGGTACCGGTCGTACAGCTCGCGGCCCATGCCGGTCCGCTGCGCGCCCTGGCCGGTGAACAGCACCGCGAGCCTGCCGGACGACGCCGTGCCGCGGACGACCCCGGGTGCGGGCTCACCGGCGGCCAGCGCGTGCAGCCCGTCGAGCAGTTCCGCCCGGCTGCCGCCGAGGACGACCGCGCGGTCGTCGAAGCGGGCGCGAGCGAGCAGCGCCCCGGCGATGGCCGTCGGGGAAGCATCGACGGCGGCCAGCTTGCGGGCCTGGGCCCGCAGCGCCGGTTCGCCCTTGGCCGACAGCGCCCAGGCGACCACCGGCGGCTCCGGCGTCACCACCGGCGCCGGTGCCGGTTCGGCGGGGAGTTCGAGGATGGCGTGGGCGTTGGTGCCGGAGATGCCGAACGCCGACACCCCGGCCCGGCGCGGGCGGCCGGTGGCGGGCCACGGCCGCTGCTCGGTGAGCAGCTCGACCGCCCCCGACGCCCAGTCCACCCGGGTCGACGGCGTGTCCACGTGCAGGGTCTTCGGCAGCACGCCGTGACGCATGGCCATGACCATCTTGATCACCCCGGCCACGCCCGCGGCCGACTGGGTGTGCCCGAGGTTGGACTTCAGCGACCCCAGCCACAGGGGCTCGTCGCGATCTTGGCCGTAGGTCGCCAGCACCGCCTGCGCCTCGATCGGATCACCCAGGGTCGTCCCGGTGCCGTGCGCCTCGACCACGTCCACATCGGACGGTGCCAGGCCCGCGTTCGCCAGCGCCGCGCGGATCACCCGCTGCTGGGAGGGACCGTTCGGCGCGGTCAGGCCGTTCGACGCGCCATCGGAGTTGACCGCCGAGCCGCGCAGGAGTGCCAGCACCTCGTGGCCGTTGCGCCGCGCGTCGGAGAGCCGCTCCAGGACGACCAGGCCGGCGCCTTCGCTCCAGCCGGTGCCGTCGGCGGCGTCGGCGAAGGCCTTGCACCGGCCGTCCGCGGACAGCCCGCGCTGCCGGCTGAACTCGACGAAGATGTCCGGCGTGCCGAGGACCGCCACCCCGCCCGCGAGCGCCAGGTCGCATTCGCCCTGGCGGAGCGCCTGCCCGGCCAGGTGCAGCGCGACCAGCGACGACGAGCAGGCGGTGTCCACGGTGACCGCGGAACCTTCCAGGCCCAGGTGATAGGCGACCCGGCCGGACAGCACGCTGCCCGCGTTGCCGGTGAGCAGGTGCCCCTCGACGCCGTCCGCGGCCGGTGCGCGGCCCGCGGCGTACCCGGAGTGGGCCGCGCCGACGAACACGCCGGTGTTGCTGCCGCGCAGCGTGCCCGGGTCGATGCCCGCCCGTTCGAAGGCCTCCCACGAGACTTCCAGGAGCAGCCGCTGCTGCGGGTCCATGGCCAGGGCTTCGCGCGGGGAGATCCCGAAGAACGCCGCGTCGAAGCGGGCGGCGCCGGGCAGGAAGCCGCCCCCGGTCGCGTAGAAGGTGCCCGGGTGCGCCGGATCCGGGTGGTAGAGCTCGTCGACGGGCCAGCCGCGGTCGGCCGGGAACCCGCCGATGGCGTCGCGGCCCTCGGCGACCAGCCGCCACAGGGCGTCGGCCGAATCGACGTCGCCCGGGAAGCGGCAGCTCATCGCGACGATGGCGATCGGGTCGTCGCCGGCGGCCCGTGGCGCCGGGACGACCGCGGCGGCCGCGGGTGCCGTCCCGGCCAGGTCGCCGTAGAGGAACCCGGCCAGCGCCTCCGGGTTCGGGTAGTCGAAGACAAGTGTCGCGGGCAGCGCGCGGCCGGTCGCGGTGGCGAGCCGGTTGCGCAGTTCCACCGCGGTCAGCGAGTCGAACCCGGTGTCCTTGAACGCCCGCCCGGGCTCGACGGCGTCGGGGCTCGCGTGCCCCAGCACCGCCGCGACGTGCTTGCGGACCAGGTCCAGCAGCTTTCCGCGAGCTTCTTCGGGGTCGAGGCCGGCCCACCCGTCCTCGGCGACGGCGGCCCGCGCGACCCGGCGGACCGGCGTGCGCACCAGCCCGCGCCACAGCGGGGCGAGGTCGTCCGCCGTGCGCAGGGCGGCGAGGTCCAGGCGCAGCGGCACGGCGACCGGCCGGCCGAGCCCGATGGCGGCGTCCAGCGCGACCAAGGCGTCCTCTGTGGACAGCGGGCGGATCCCGGCCCGTTCGATGCGGCCGCGGTCGCGCTCGCCGAGCTTGCCGGTCATCGCGCTGCCGAGCGCCCACTGGCCCCAGGCGAGGGAAACCGCGGGCAGGCCACGGGACCGCCGTCGCGCGGCGAGCGCGTCCAGTGCGCTGTTCGCCGCGGCGTACCCGCTTTGCCCGGCCGCGCCGACGATGCCGGCGACCGAGGAGAACAGGACGAACCAGGCCAGGTCGTGGTCCCGGGTAAGCCTGTCGAGCGCCGACGCGCCGTCCACTTTGGCGCGAAGCACCGAGGCCACCCGGGCCGGTGTCTGCGCTTCGAGCACGCCGTCGTCGAGGATCCCGGCGGCGTGCACCACCCCGATCAGCGGCGGCCCGGCGGGGATCTCCCGCAGCACGTCCGCCGCGCAGCCGGGCTCGGCCACGTCGCCGGCGACCACGATCGCCTCGACGCCGAGCGCGGTCAGTTCTTCGCGCAGCCCGGCGGCACCGGGTGCGTCCGGGCCCCGCCTGCTCACCAGCACCAGCCGCCGGACGCCCGGGCGGCGGGCCAGGTGCCGGGCCACCGCGGCGCCGAGCGTGCCGGTGCCGCCGGTGACGAGGACGGTGCCCACCGGTTCCGGGCGCGGCAGCGTGAGCACGTTCTTGCCGACGTGCTTGGCCTGGCTGACGAACCGGAAGGCCTCGGCCGCGCGGCCGAGTTCCCAGGCGCGCAGCGGCAACGGCGTCAGCTCGCCGCGGCCGAAAGCGGCCAGCAGGTCGGCGAGGATGGCCGCGATCCGGTCCGGGCCGGGGTCACCGAGGTCGAAGGTGTGGTAGCCGGGGCCCTCGCGGACGTCGGTCTTGCCCAGCTCGACGAACCGGCCGCCGGGGGCGAGCAGCTCCAGCGAGGCGTCGATGAACGGGCCGGTCAGGGAGTTCAGGACGACGTCGACGCTCCCGAACTTGTCCCGGAAGTCCAGGGTGCGCGAGCTCGCCAGGTGCGCGTCGTCGAGGCCGAGTTCGCGCAGCACCGCGTGCTTGCTCTCGCTCGCCGTCGCGAACACCTCGGCCCCCTTCCAGCGGGCCAGCTGCACGGCGGCCATCCCGACCCCGCCGGCGGCCGCGTGGACGAGCACGGACTGCCCGGCGCTCAGCCCGCCGAGGTCGAAGAGGCCGTAGTAGGCGGTCACGAAGGCGACCGGGACGGTCGCCGCCTCGGCGAACGTCCATCCGGCGGGGATCGGCGCCAGCCGGTGGGCGTCGGCGACGGCCCGCGGGCCGAAGGCGTCGTCGACCAGGCCGAACACGCGGTCCCCGACGGCGAGGTTGCTGACACCTCGGCCGGCCTCGACGACCACGCCCGCCGCTTCGGACCCGAGGCGCGCCTCGGGATCCGGGTACATGCCGAGGGAGATGAGCACGTCGCGGAAGTTGAGCCCGGCCGCGCGCACCTCGATGCGGACGTCGCGTTCGCCCAGCGGCGCTTCGGCCGCTTCGGTCAGCGCCAGGCCGTCGGTGGTGCCGGTGCCGGTGGTGACCAGCCGCCACGAGCCCGCGGCGGGCGGCTTCAGCGGCATTCCGGTCGCGCGGACCAGTCTTGGCGCCGAGGCGATGCCTTCGCGCAAGGCAAGCTGCGGCTCCCCAAAAGCGTCCACAGTAGACAGCAGGTCCAGTGACCGCGGGTCGTCGTCGACGTCGACCAGGAGGAACCGGCCGGGGTGTTCCGTCTGCGCGGACCGCACCAGGCCCCCGGCGGCCGCGGCCGCGAGGTCGCCGTCAGCCGCACCGCGGGTGACGAAGACGAGCCGGCCCGGGCGCTCCCCGGCGAGCCAGGACTGCAGCAGTTCCAGGACCTGGCCGGTGGTTCGCTGCACGGCTTCGGGGTCATCGCCGCCGGTGACCGATTCGAAGACGAGGTCCGTGCTGGACGCCGCGGGGTCGGCGGTGACCGGCGTCCAGACCTGTTCGAACAGCGTGTCCGGGATGGTGTCCGGCGCCGCGACCGGCCGCAGCAGCAGCGAGCCGACGGTGACGACCGGGGCACCGGTGGCGTCCCACGCGGTGAGCGCGACGGCGTTCTCCCCCGCCGGGGACAGCCGGACCCGCAGCTCGGTGGCCCCGGTGGCGTGCACCGCGACCCGGGTGAAGGAGAAGGGGACGCGGGCCGAACCGTCGTCGGGAGTGACGATGCCGAGGCCCAGCGGATGCAGGGCGGCGTCGAGCAGGGCCGGGTGCAGCGCGAACCCGGCGGCGTCGAACGGCTCCGGCAGCGCCACTTCGGCGAACACCTCGGTGCCGTCCCGCCAGACGCGGGTGAGGCCGCCGAAGGCGTCCCCGTAGGCGAAGCCCATCGCGGCGAGCCGCGGGTACAGAGCGGTGATGTCGACCGGTTCGGCCCCCGGCGGCGGCCACTCGGCGGCACTTTCCCGTGAAAGTGCCGCACGGCTGACACTGCCGGTGGCGTGCCGGGTCCAGTCGGCGTCGGAACCGGCGGGGCGGGAGGACACCGTGATCGGGCGGCGGCCGTCCGGGCCCGCGGGGCCGGCCGAGACCTGGACGGTGA
The DNA here is from genome assembly GCF_040682955.1 of Amycolatopsis sp. NPDC051045. Lineage (NCBI taxonomy): Bacteria > Bacillati > Actinomycetota > Actinomycetes > Pseudonocardiales > Pseudonocardiaceae > Amycolatopsis > Amycolatopsis sp. NPDC051045. Next base: position 35,023 of record NZ_JBFBCC010000005.1, on the reverse strand, counting down.
CCGCGCCGCGAGCGGGCAGGACCAGCGGCGCGGCGAAGGTCAGCTCGTCGACGACGGCGCAGCCGGTCTGGTCGCCGGCCTGCACGACCAGTTCGAGCAGCGCGGTGCCGGGCAGCAGGACGGTGCCGGACAGCGCGTGCCCGGCCAGCCACGGGTGCGTCTCCAGCGACAGCCGTCCGCTGAGGACGGTGCCCTCGTCGCCGGCCAGCTCGACCGCCGCGCCGAGCAGCGGGTGTTCGAGCGCGCCCACGCCGACCGCGCCGAGGTCGCCGCGGGCCGCCACCGGGCGCGGCCAGTAGCGTTCGCGCTGGAACGGGTAGGTCGGCAGGGCGATCCGGCGGCCCCCGGGGAAGAAGGCGGCCCAGTCGACGTCGACGCCGTGGACGTGAACGGTGCTCAATGCCGTGAGCAGTGCTCTCTCGTCGTCGCGGTCACGGCGCAGGGCGGGGACGGCGGTGCCGTCGACCAGCGCGCTGAGGACCCCGTCGGGGCCCAGTTCGAGGAAGATCCCGACGCCGGCGGCCCGCAGGGTCGAGACACCGTCGGCGAACCGGACGGCCTCCCGGACGTGCCGGACCCAGTAATCCGCCGTGAACGGCTCGGCGAGAGCACCGCTCACATTCGAGATCACCGGAATTTCGGCGGGGTGGTGCGTCAGCGTTTCGGCGACCGCGCGGAACTCCGCCAGCATCGGGTCCATCAGCGGCGAGTGGAACGCGTGGCTCACGGTGAGCCGCTTGGTCTTGACGCCGTCCGCGGCAAAGCCGGCGGCAATGTCCAGCACCACGGCTTCGACCCCGGAGAGCACCACCGATGACGGGCCGTTGACCGCCGCGACGGACACGCCGTCACAACCGTCCACCACGGACAGTACGTCGGCCTCGGAGGCGGCGATCGACACCATCGCCCCACCGGCGGGCAGTGCCTGCATCAGCGAAGCACGGGCCGCGACCAGGCGGCAGGCATCCTCGAGCGAGAGCACCCCGGCGACGTGGGCGGCCGAGATTTCGCCGATCGAGTGCCCGGCCACGAAATCCGGACGGACGCCGAACGACTCGGCCAGCCGGAACAACGCGACCTCGACCGCGAACAGCGCGGGCTGGGTGAATTCCGTCCGGTCGAGCAGCTCAGGGTCACCGAAGGCTTCGCGCAGCTGCGGACCGAAGTGCGCAAGCACGGCATCGAACGCTTCGGCATAGACCGCGAACCGGTCGTGGAGACCGCGGCCCATGCCGGCCCGCTGCGCACCCTGGCCGGTGAACAGCACGGCCAGCAACGCATCCGGGTCGGCGGTGCCGGTGATGACGTCGGAGCCGAGCAGCACGGCACGGTGGTCGAGCCGGGCCCGGGTGGTGGCCAGCGAGAAGCCGAGGTCCACCGGGTTCGCGTCCAGTTCGCGAACCTGGGCGGTCAACGCGGTGAGGGCCGCTTCGTCGTGGGCGGAGAGCACCCACGGCAGCAGCGCGTCCGTCGGCTCGGGTTCGGGTTGCGGCGAGCCGGCCGGTGCCTGTTCCAGGATCGTGTGCACGTTGGTGCCGCTGACGCCGAACGCCGAGACCGCGGCCCGGCGCGGCCGGTCGCGCTCCGGCCAGCCGCGGGCTTCGGTGAGCAGCTCGACCGCCCCGGCCGACCAGTCCACCTGGGCCGACGGCGCGTCGACGTGCAGCGTGCGCGGCAGGACGCCGTGGCGCAGGGCCTCGACCGTCTTGATCACCCCGGCCATCCCGGCCGCGGCTTGCGTGTGCCCCAGGTTGGACTTGACCGACCCGAGCCACAGCGGCTCGTCGCGGTCCTGGCCGTAGGTGGCCAGCAGCGCCTGCGCTTCGATCGGGTCACCCAGCCGGGTCCCCGTGCCGTGCGCCTCGACAGCGTCCACATCGGACGTCGTCAGGCCCGCGTTGGCCAGCGCGGCCCGGATCACCCGCTGCTGCGACGGACCGTTCGGCGCACTCAAGCCGTTGGACGCACCATCCTGGTTCACCGCCGAACCCCGGACCACGGCGAGCACCGAGTGGCCGTTGCGCTGAGCGTCCGACAACCGCTCCAGCAAGACCAGGCCGACACCCTCGCCCCAGCCGGTGCCGTCCGCCGCGTCGGCGAACGCTTTGCAGCGGCCGTCCCCGGCCAGCCCGCGCTGGCGGGCGAACTCCAGGAACGCCATCGGCTTGGCCATGATCGCCACGCCGCCGGCCAGCGCCAGCGAGCACTCGCCCTGCCGCAGCGACTGCGCGGCCAGGTGCATCGCGACCAGGGCCGACGAGCACGCGGTGTCGACGGTGACCGCCGGGCCCTCCAGCCCGAAGGTGTAGGACAGCCGCCCGGACATCACGCTGGGTGCCTCGCCGGTGAGCAGGTACCCCTCCGAACCGGACGGTCCCTGTTCGAGGTTCGCGCCGTAGCCGGAGCTGCTGGCCCCGACGAAGACGCCGGTCCGGCTGCCGCGCAGGGTGGCGGGATCGAGCCCGGCCCGCTCGAACACCTCCCACGACGTCTCCAGCAGCACCCGCTGCTGCGGGTCCATCGCCAAGGCCTCCCGCGGGGAGATGCCGAAGAAGCCCGCGTCGAACTCGGCCGCGCCGGCCACGAACCCGCCGACCTCGGCGAATTCCGCATCGCCGAACGACGCCAGGTCCCAGCCGCGGTCGGCGGGGAACTCCGTCAGCGCGTCCACGCCGTCGGCGACCAGCCGCCAGAGGTCTTCCGGCGAGCGCACGCCACCGGGGAACCGGCAGCCCATGGCCACGATCGCGATCGGCTCGTCGGTGGCCGCGGCCGAGGTGACCACCGCGGTTCCGGTCCGGCCCAGCAGCAGCCGGTGCAGCTCGTCGGCGAGCGCGGCCGGGGTCGGGTGGTCGAACACCAGCGTCGCGGGCAGCGTGAGCCCGGTCGCCGCGTTGATCCGGTTGCGGACCTCGACCGCGGTCAGCGAGTCGAAGCCGAGTTCCCGGAACGCCCGCCCGGCCGGAACCGCCGTGGCCGAATCGTGCCCGAGGACCGCCGCGGCCTGGCTGCGCACGAGGTCCAGCAGCAGCCGCCGCGCCTCCGCTTCGCCCAGTTCCGCGACCCGGCGGGCGAGCGCCGGACGTGCCGGCTCCGGCTCTTCGGAGGCTTCGAGGAGGGCCTGGACTTCGGGGAGGTCTTCGATCAGCGGACGCCGCCGGGACAGCGTGAAGCCGGGTGCGAACCGGGCCCAGTCGACGTCGGCGACGGCCAAGAAGACGTCACCGGCGTCGAGGGCCTGGCAGAGCGCCTCCACCGCGGCTTCCGGGGCCATCTCGCGCAACCCGCGGCGGCGCAGCTGGTCCTCCAGCTCGACGTCGCCCGCCATGCCGCCGCCGCCCCAGAAACCCCAGGCCACCGAGGTCGCGGCGGCCCCGCGGGCCCGCCGCTGCTCGGCGAGGGCGTCGAGGTAGGCGTTGCCCGCGCCGTACGCTCCTTGGCCGCCGCTGCCCCAGACACCGGCGTTCGAGGAGAAGAGCACGAAGGCGTCGAGGTCGTCGCCGAGCAGTTCGTCGAGGTGGCGGGCGCCCGCGACCTTGCCGCCGATCACGGCGGCGAACTCGGCCGGGGTGGTGGTCAGCACCGGGGTGGCCTGCGGCAGCCCGGCGGCGTGCACGACCGCGCGCACCGGCTCGTCGAGCTCCGCCAGCAGCGCGGCCAGCGCGTCGCGGTCGGCGACGTCGCACGCGGCGATCGTCACCCGCGTCCCGAGCGCTTCCAGTTCGGCGGCCAGTTCGGCCGCACCCGGAGCGTCCGGGCCACGGCGGCTGGTCAGCACCAGGTGCGCGGCGCCGTCGGCGGCGAGGCGGCGGGCGACGTGCCCGCCCAGCGCGCCGGTGCCGCCGGTCACCAGCACCGTGCCGCGCGGCTTCCACCGCTGCGCGGCCGGGGTGAAGGGCGCGCGGACCAGGCGGCGGGCCAGCAGCCCGGACGGCCGGATCGCGAGCTGGTCCTCGGCGTCCACTCCGGACAGTGCGGCGGCGAGCGCGGCCGCGGTCGTGGTGGCCGGCTCGGCGGGCAGGTCGAGCAGCCCACCCCAGATCGCGGGCAGTTCGAGACCGATCACCCGGCCGAGGCCCCACGTCATCGCCTGCGCGGGACGGATGTCGCCGGCGACGACCGCGCCGCGGGTGAGCAGCCACAACGGCGTCTCGACACCGCTCTCGGCCATGGCCTGCGCCAGCGCGAGGTTCGCGGTGGCCCCGGCGGGGAGGAAGTCCGCCTCCGGATCGGCGCGTTCGTCGAGCGCGAGCAGCGACACGACACCGGCGTAACCGTGCAGGTCCGCGAAGTCCGTCGTCACGACCGGCTCGGCGCCGTGAGCGGCGAGTGCGCCGGGGACGCCGGCGTCGTCGTGCCCGGGCGGGACGACGACCAGCCAGCGGCCGGACAGCTCCGGCGCGTCCGGCGTGCTCACGGGCTTCCACTCGATGCGGTAGCGCCAGGAGTCCACTTCGGACGCGGCGCGAGCACGCTCGCGCCAGCGGGTCAGCGCGGGCAGGACCTCGGCCAAGGTGCTGCCGGGTTCGACGTCGAGGGTGCCGGCGACGGCCGCCAGGTCGAGGCCGTCCACGGCGGCCCAGAACGCGGCGTCCACCGGGTCGGCGGCCGTCTGCGTCGTGGTGCCCGCGTCGAGCCAGTAGCGGCGGCGCTGGAAGGCGTAGGTGGGCAGCTCGACGCGGCGGGCGCCGGGGAACGCGGGCGTCCAGTCCACCGGGACCCCGCGCACGTGCGCCTCGCCGAGCGCACGGAGGAACCGCTCGTACCCGCCGTCGTCGCGACGCAGGGAACCGAGCGCTTCGACACCGTCGGTCTCGCCGATCGCCATGGTCAGCACCGGGTGCGGCGAGGACTCGACGAACGTGCCGAACCCTTCCGCGGCGAGGGTGCGGACCGCGACGTCGAGCCGGACGGTCTCGCGGAGGTTGGTGTACCAGTACCCGGCGTCGAGCTCGGCGCCGTCGAGCCGGCTTCCGGTGACGGTGGAGAAGAACGGGATGTCGCCGGTCCGCGGCCGGATCGGAGCCAGGACGTCGAGGAGTTCGGCCCGCAACTGTTCGACCTGCGGCGAATGGGACGCGTAGTCGACGGGGATCCGCTTGGCGCGGACGCCGTCCGCCTCGCACGCGGCGAGGAGGGCGTCCAGCGCGCCGGGCTCGCCCGAGACGACGACGGCGGCCGGGCCGTTGACGGCGGCGATCGACAGCCCGCCGGTCAGCCGCGCCTCGACCGCTTCCAGGGGTGCCGCGACCGACACCATGCCCCCGCCGCCGGCCAGGGCCAGGATCGCCTTGCTGCGCAGCGCGACGACCCGGGCGCCGTCCTCGATGGACAACGCGCCCGACACGACCGCGGCCGCGATCTCGCCCTGCGAGTGGCCGACCACCGCGGCCGGGACCACGCCGAAGGACCGCCACAGCTCCGCCAGCGACACCATCACGGCCCACAACGCGGGCTGCACGACATCGACCCGGGTCAGCGCGCCGGCGTCGGCCAGGACGTCCCGCAGCGACCAGTCCACAAAGGAGTCCAAGGCCGCCGCGCACTCGTCGAGCCGCACGGCGAACACCGGCGACGACTCCGCCAGTTCGAGGGCCATGCCCGCCCACTGCGAGCCCTGGCCGGGGAACACCAGCGCGGTCCGGCCCGGAGCCGCCGTCCCGGTGACCACGTTCGGCGCCGGAAGGTCCTCGGCCAGCGCGGACAGCCCGGCCAGCAGCGCGTCCCGGCCGGCGCCGGTGACGACCGCGCGGTGCGGGAAGGCGGTCCGGGAAGTCGCCAGCGAGAACGCGATGTCGGCCGGGTGGTGCCCGGCGGCCCGCTGCTGGAGGGCGACGGCCTGCGCCCGCAACGCCTCGGGCGTCTTCGCGGACAGCACCCACGGCACGACCGAGGGTTCGGGCGTGGGCCCGGCGCCGGTGACGTCGCCCTGCTCGAGGATGACGTGGGCGTTCGTGCCGGAGATGCCGAACGACGAGATCGCGGCCCGCCGCGGCCGCGGCCGCTCCCACGGACGCGGCTCGTCGAGCAGCCGCACGGCGCCGCTCTCCCAGTCCACGTGGGACGACGGCGTCTCGGCGTGCAGCGTCCGCGGCAGCACGCCGTGCCGCAGCGCCTGCACCGTCTTGATCACCCCGGCGACCCCGGCGGCGGCCTGGGTGTGGCCGATGTTCGACTTGAGCGAGCCGAGCCACAGCGGCTCGTCGCGGTCCTGGCCGTAGGTCGCGAGCAGCGCCTGCGCCTCGATCGGGTCACCCAGCGCCGTGCCGGTGCCGTGCGCTTCGACCAGATCGACGTCCGATGTGGACAGTCCCGCATCGGCGAGGGCGGCGCGGATGACGCGCTGCTGGGCCGGCCCGCTGGGCGCGCTGAGCCCGTTGGACGCACCGTCCTGGTTCAGCGCACTGCCGCGCAGCACGGCGAGCACCGGGTGGCCGAGCCGCCGCGCGTCGGACAGCCGCTCGACGAGCACCAGACCCGCGCCTTCGGCCATGCCCATGCCGTCGGCGCCGGCCCCGAACGCCTTGCAGCGCCCGTCCGCGGCCAGCCCGCGCTGGCGGCTGAAGGCGGTGAACGACGCCGGCGTCACCATCACCGCGACACCGCCCGCGAGCGCGAGGGAGCACTCGCCGCGACGCAGGGCCTGTGCGGCCAGGTGCAGCGCCACCAGCGACGAGGAGCAGGCGGCGTCGATGGTGATCGCCGGTCCCTCCAGCCCGAGCGTGTAGGCGATCCGGCCGGACAGCACGCTCGACACGCTGCCGGTGAGCAGGTGCCCTTCGAGGCCGTCCGGGATCTCCCGCATCCGGGCGTGGTAGTCCTGGTAGTTGGCGCCGACGAAGACGCCCGCGGGTTCGCCGCGCAGCGTGGCCGGGTCGATTCCGGCGTGCTCGACGGTTTCCCACGCGATCTCCAGCAGCAGCCGCTGCTGCGGGTCCATGGCCAGGGCCTCGCGCGGCGAGATGCCGAAGAAGCCGGCGTCGAACTCGGCGACGTCGTGGAGGAAGCCGCCTTCGCGGACCGTCGAGGTGCCCTGCTCGTCGGTGTCGCTGCCGCCGAACAGCTTCGCCAGGTCCCAGCCCCGGTCGGTGGGAAACCCGGAGATGGCGTCGCGGCCTTCGGCGACGAGGGTCCACAGGTCGTCCGCGGACCGCACGCCGCCGGGGTAGCGGCAGCCCATGCCGATGACGGCGATCGGGTCGTCGGCGGCCGCGACCCGGGTGACGGTGGCCGGCCCGGTCCGCGTGCCGAGGGCCGCGTCCTTCAGGTGCGCGGCCAGCCGCAGCGGGGTCGGGTGGTCGAAGACCAGGGTCGCGGGCAGCCGCAGGCCGGTCGCGGCGGCGATCCGGTTGCGGACGTCCAGCGCGGTCAGCGAGTCGAAGCCGAGGTCGGTGAACGGCCGGTCCGGTTCGACGGCGTCGCCGCTCGCGTGCCCGAGCACCGCGGCGGCCTGGGCGCGCACCAGCTCCAGCAGCACCCGGCCGGCTTCGCCGGCGGAAAGCCCGGCGAGCTGCGCCGCCAGCGGGGTCGTCTCCACGGCCGGCGCTTTCGTCGCTTCGCGCAACCGCCGGACCGGGGGCAGGTCGTCGAACAGGGGCCGGGCGCGGCCGGCGGTGAACACCGGCATGAACCGGGCCCAGTCGACGTCGGCGAGCACGACGAACGTCTCGTCGTGGCCGAGGGTCTCGTGCAGCGCGGTGATCGCCGTGGCCGGGTCCATCAGCGGCAGTCCGCGCCGGGCCAGCTGACCGGAATCGACGCCCTCGGACATCCCGCCCCGGCCCTCGATGTCCGTCGGCGCCCAGACCCCCCAGGCGATCGACGTCGCGGTCGCGCCGCGGGCCCGGCGCTGCTCGGCCAGGGTGTCGAGGAAGGTGTTGGCGGCGGAGTAGGCCGCGTGGTCGCCGCTGCCCCAGACCCCGGCGATCGAGGAGAACAGCACGAACGCGTCGAGGTCGTCGCCGAGCAGGGCGTCGAGGTGCCGGGCGCCCGCCACCTTGGCCCGGACGACCTCGGCGAACCCCGGCAGCGTCGTCTCGGTCACCGGCAGCAGCTCGACCGTGCCGGCCGCGTGGAAGACCGCGCGGACCGGCTCTCCGAGGTCCGCCAGCAGCGCGGCGAGGGCGTCGCGGTCGGCGACGTCGCAGCGCGCGAGGGTGACGCGGGTGCCGAGCGCTTCCAGTTCGGCGGCCAGTTCGGCGGCGCCGGGCGCGTCCGGTCCGCGGCGGCCGGTCAGCACGAGGTGCGTGGCGCCTTCGGCCGCGAGCCAGCGGGCGACGTGCGTGCCGAGGGCGCCGGTGCCGCCGGTGACGAGCACCGTGCCCTCGGGCCGCCAGTGCCGCGGCGCTTCTCCCCGGCCGGCAGCGAGCAGCCGCCGGACGCGCAGACCGCCCGGCCGCACGGCGACCTGGTCCTCGTCACCGCGGGCGGCGAGGATCCGGCCCAGCTGGTCGAGTTCGGCCGGGCCGGGCTCGGCGGTGAGGTCGACGAGGCCGCCCCAGCGGTCGGCGTGTTCCAGCGCGAGGACGCGGCCGAGGCCCCAGAGCAGGGACTGCTCGAGGCCGGGCAGTGCGTCGGCGGGCCCGGTGCGGACCGCGCCGCGGGTCAGGACCCACAGCGGGGCGGTGACGCCGGCGTCACCCAGCGCCTGGGCCAGGACGAGCGTCAGGATCAGCCCGGCCGGGCTGTCCGGGAACTCCGGGTGCGGCCGTTCGTCGGCGGCGAGCAACGACACCACGCCGTCGAACGGCCCGGTCAGGCGCTCGGCGAGCCCGGCCCGGTCGGTGCCGGGGGTGAGGGTCGAGGTGACGACGTCGGCGGTGCGAGCGAGGGCGTCCACGACGTCCTGGCCGGTGCCGTCCTCGCCGCGCACGACCAGCCAGCGCCCGGACGGCGTGGCGGCGGGCAGGTCGGCGGGCTTCCAGGTGATCCCGTACCGCCAGGAGTCCACAGTGGACTCGATCTGGCGGCGCCGTCGCCACTGGGCCAGCGCCGGGAGGACCTCGTCCAGCGGCGCGTCGACGGCCACCCCGAGTGCGCCGGCGAAGCCGGCCGGGTCGTCGCGGTCCACGACGTCCCAGAACCGCGCGTCGGCGGGCGCGGCCTCGCCGCCGTGCCCGTCCTCGGTGCGCAGCCAGAAGCTGTCCCGCTGGAAGGCGTAGGTGGGCAGGTCCACGCGGCTCGCGCCGGGGAACGCCGGGGTCCACCCGACCTCGACGCCGGCGCAGTGCGCCTCGCCCAAGGCCAGCTGGAACCGGGCGAGGCCGCCGTCGCCGCGGCGCAGGGTGCCCAGCGCGGTCGCCGTCTCGCCGATGGCCATGGTCAGCACCGGGTGCGGTGACGCCTCGATGAAGGTGCCGAACCCGCGCTCGGTCAGCGCCCGCACGGCGTCGTCGAGCAGCACGGTGCCGCGGAGGTTGGTGTACCAGTACCCGGCGTCCAGTTCGGCGCCGTCGGCCCAGTCGCCGGTCACGGTCGAGAAGAACCCGGTCTCGGCGGTTCGCGGGGCGATCGGGGCGAGCACGGTCAGCAGTTCGTCGCGGATCTCTTCGACCTGCGCGGAGTGCGACGCGTAGTCCACCGGGATCCGCTTGGCGCGGACGCCGTCGGCTTCGCACGACGCGATCAACGCGTCGAGAGCGCCTCGGTCACCCGAGACCACCACCGCGGCCGGGCCGTTCACCGCCGCGATCGACAGCCCTTCGGTCAGCCGCGCTTCGACGGTCTCCAGGGAAGCGGCCACCGAAACCATGCCACCGCGTCCGGCCAGGGCGAGGATCGCCTTGCTCCGCAAGGCCACCACCCGGGCGCCGTCCTCGAGCGACAACGCGCCCGCCACCACCGCGGCCGCGATCTCCCCCTGCGAATGCCCCACCACCGCATCGGGCACGACACCGTACGAGCGCCACAGCTGGGCCAGCGACACCATCACGGCGAACAGCGCGGGCTGGACCACGTCGACCCGCGCCAGCGCCTCGGCGTCGGCGAGGACTTCGCGCAACGACCAGTCCACAAAGGACGCGAGCGCCGCCGCGCACTCGTCGAGCCGGGCCGCGAAGACCGGCGACGACTCGGCCAGTTCCAGGGCCATCCCGGCCCACTGCGAACCCTGGCCGGGAAACACCAGCGCGACCTTGCCCGGCTTCCCGGCGATCCCGGACACCACGGAGTCGTCCGGCGTGCCCGCGGCGACGGCGGCGAGCCCGCGCAGCAGTTCCGCACGGTCCCGGCCGACCACGACGGCGCGGTGCTCGAACCGCGCCCGCGTCACGGCCAGCGAGTACCCGACCTCGGGCAGCCCCAGCCCGTCCACACCGGACACGAGCGTCGCGGCCTGTGCGCGCAGCGCTTCCGCCGTGCGGCCCGAGACGACCCAGGGAACGACGCCGGGCACGGGAGCAGGCTCCGCGGGTTCGGCGGGCGGCGCGGCTTCGAGGATGGCGTGCGCGTTCGTGCCGCTGATCCCGAAGGACGAGACGGCCGCGCGCCGCGGGTGGTCGCGTTCGGGCCACTCGACGTCGCCGTCCAGCAACCGCAGCGTGCCCGCCGACCAGTCCACTTCGGACGTCGGACGCCCGGCGTGCTTCGACGCGGGCAGCGTCGCGTGCTGCAGCGCCAGCACCGCCTTCAGCACCCCGGCGACGCCCGCGGCGGCCTGCGTGTGCCCGATGTTCGACTTCACCGAGCCCAGCCACAGCGGCCGTTCCGGCGACCGGCCGCGCCCGTAGGTCTCCAGCAGCGCCTGCGCTTCGATCGGGTCGCCGAGCGGGGTGCCGGTGCCGTGCGCCTCCATCAGGTCGACCTGGCTCGCCGCCACGCGCGCGTTGGCGAGCGCGTCGAGGATCACCCGTTCCTGCGACGGCCCGTTCGGGGCGCTCAGCCCGTTCGACGCGCCGTCGGAGTTGACCGCCGAGCCGCGCACGACCGCGAGCACCGGGTGGCCGTTGCGCTGGGCGTCGGACAGCCGTTCCAGCACCAGCATCCCGGCGCCCTCGGCGGCGCCGAAGCCGTCGGCGTCCGCGGAGAACGGCTTGCAGCGGCCGTCCGGTGAAAGGGCCCGCTGCCGGCTGAGCTCGATGAGGATGCCCGGGGTCGCCATCACCGTCACCCCGCCGGCCAGCGCCAGCGTGCACTCGTCGCGGCGCAGCGCCTGCACCGCCCAGTGCAGTGCCACCAGCGAGGACGAGCAGGCGGTGTCGACGGTGACCGCTGGACCTTCCAGGCCCAGGACGTAGGCGATGCGGCCGGAGGCGACGCTGGTGATCGTGCCGGTGAGCAGGTGCCCCTCGACCGATTCGGGGACCTTGTGCGAGCTCGGCGCGTAGTTCTGCTGCATGGCCCCGACGAACACGCCGGTGCGGCTCGACCGCAGCGTCCGCGGGTCGATGCCGCCGCGTTCGAGGGCCTCCCACGACGTCTCCAGCAGGAGCCGCTGCTGGGGGTCCATCGCGAGCGCCTCGCGCGGCGAGATGCCGAAGAAGCCGGCGTCGAACCGGTCGGCGTCGTGCAGGAACGCGCCGCCGCGCATGGAGAACGTGCCGGGCCGCGACGGGTCGGGGTCGTACAGCGAGGCCCAGTCCCGGTTGGCGGGCAGGTCCCCGATGACGTCACCGCCCTCGGACACCAGGCGCCACAACGCTTCCGGCGTCTCGATCCCACCCGGGAAGCGGCAGCCCATGCCGACGATCGCGATCGGCTCGGTGTTCCGCGCCTCGAAGTCCCGCAACCGCTGCTTGGCCTGGCGCAGGTCCGCCGCGGCCAGCTTCAGGTAGTCGCGGAGCTTGTCCTCGTTCGCCATGTGCCGTCAACTCCGTGCCTTGTACGCCGAACCCGTCTCAGGACAGGTCGAGCTCCCGATCGAGCAGTGCGAAGATTTCGTCGTCCGACGCGGCGTCGAGCGGGTCGTCCCCCGGTTCGGGTCCGCTCACCTCAACCGCGCCGTCCAGCCGGAACAGCAGGTCGCGCAGCCGGACCTTGACCCGGCCGTGCAGCGGCGGGCCGCTCGGCTCGCCGAACAGGGCCTGCTCCAGCCGGTCCAGGCCGGCGAGCACGTCGGAGTCCTCCGCCGCGGGGCTCAGCGCTTCCAGCAGGTGCCCGGCCAGCGCGGCCGGGGTCGGGTAGTCGAAGGCCAGCGTGGTGCGCAGCTTCAGCCCGGTCGCCTCGGCGAGCCGGTTGCGCAGCGCCACCGCGGTCAGCGACTCGAAGCCGAGTTCGGTGAACGTGCTGTCGCCGTCGATCCCGGCCGCGGTGTCACGGCCGAGGGTCTGCGCGGTGTGCTCGCGGACCAGGTCCAGCAGCAGTTCGGCGCGCGCGGGCGCGGGCAGCGCGGCCAGCTTCGCGGCGAACCCGCCGTCCGGTGCGGTCCGGCTCACCGGCCCGGCGTGCGGGGCGCGGACGTACTCTTGCGGCAGCGCGCCGAGGACGACGTTCTCGGCGGAGAAGACCGGCCGGCCCACCCCGTCGCCGACCGCCACCGACACCGAGTCCGGGCCGTTCGCCCGCAGCCGGATCCGCAGTGCCGTCGCGCCGGCCGCGTGCAGGGTCAGCCCGCTCCACGAGGACGCGAGCCAGCCGTCGGAGTCCGCCGCGGCGGGGAACAGCGCGACGGCCTGCAGGGCCGAGTCCAGCAGCGCGGGGTGGATCCCGTAGCCGGCACCGCTGCCGGCTTCCGGGGGCAAAGCCGCTTCGGCGAACAGTTCGCCGTCCAGGGACCAGGCCGCGGTGAGCCCGCCGAACGCGGGCCCGAGGTCGATCCCGTAGCCGCGCAGGCGTTCGCGGACGGTCCCGGCGTCTTCCGGGCGCGCACCGGGCGGTGGCCATTCGGCGAGCACGGGCTCGGCCGCCGCCGCCCCCGCCGTCTCGGCCATGATCCCGGTCGCGTGCCGCGTCCACGGCCCGCCCTGGGCGGCGCCGACCGAGTCCGGCCGGGCGAACACCCCGATCCGGCGCGCCCCGGCGTCGTCGACCGGGCCGATCCGCACCTGCAGGCACATTCCTTGCGGAGAGAGTGCGTCTTCGGCGAAGACGACCGGCAGGTGCTGGGTGAGCTCCTCGATCCGGGCGCAGCCCAGCTCGGAAGCCGCGTGCAGGGTGAGTTCGACGAGCACCGACGACGGCAGCACGGTCCGGCCGAGCACGGTGTGCCCGGCGAGCCACAGGTGCTGCGCGGCCGAGACGCGGCCGGTGAACAGCCAGCCGCCGTCCTCGGCGAGTTCGAGCGCCGCGCCGAGCAGGGGGTGCCCGGCGGCCAGCAGGCCGGCGGCGGCGACCGTGGCGTCGGAGCCGGACTCCGGCAGCGCGACCGGTTCGGCCACGCCGGGGAAGGCCGCGGTCCAGTCCACACTGGCCCCGCAGACGTAGGCCGCGGCGAGCGAGCCGAGGAACGAACGCGGGCCGTCCTCGCGGCGGCGGATCGTGCCGAGCACCGCGGCCCGGCCGTCGAGCGCGTCGATCGTGTCCTGCACCGCGACCGTCAGCACCGGGTGCGGGCTGATTTCGGCGAAGACGCCGTGGCCCTGCTCGACGAGCCCGCGGGTGGCCTCGTCGAAGCGGACCGGGTTGCGCAGGTTCCGGAACCAGTAGCCGGCGTCGAGCGCGGCGGTGTCCAGCGGGCCTTCGGTCACCGTCGAGTGGAACGGGACGACGGTGGACGACGGGGCCAGCGGGGCGAGGTCGGCCAGCAGCCGGTCCCGGATGCCGTCGATGTGCCGCGAGTGCGCGGCCAGCCCGACCGGGATGCGCCGGGCTCGCACGCCCTCGGCGGTCAGGTCGGCCAGGAGTTCTTCCACCGCTGCGGAATCGCCCGAGACGACCACCCACGACGGCGCGTTCACCGCGCCGATGTCCAGCCCGTCGCGGCCCGCCAGCCGGGACCGCACCTCGGCCACCGGCAGCGGGACCGAGATCATGTCGCCGCGCCCGGACAGCGTCGCCTGGGCGCTGCTCCACAACGCGGCGACGCGCATGCCGTCCGCGTGCGAAAGCGCTCCGGTCGCGCAGGCGGCGGCCACCTCGCCGAGGCTGTGCCCGACGACGGCGGCCGGCTCGACGCCGTGCGCGCGCCACAGCGCGGCCAGCGCCACCATCACCGCGAACAGCACCGGCTGCACGACGTCGGCGCCGTCGTCGAGGGTGGGCGCGCCGGGGTGTCCACGAAGGACGTCCACAACGGACCAGTCGGCGAAGGCGGCGAGCGCGGCGTCGCAGCGGGCCAGTTCCGCGGCGAACACCGGCGACCAGTCCAGCAGGTCCAGCGCCATGCCCGGCCACTGCGAACCCTGGCCGGGGAAGACGAACACGACCCGCTCGGCCCGCCGGGCGCTGCCGCGCACCACTTCGGGCGGGTTCTGCCCGGCGGCCAGGGTCTCCAGCCCGCGCCGCCCGTCGGCGCGGTCGCCGGCCAGCAGCACGGCCCGGTGCGCCCGGCCGGTGTCCTCGGCGGCAACCGAGCGCGCGAACGACTCGAACGGCGTGTCCGGGTGGTCGGCGAGGTACCGCGCGAGGCGGTGGGCCTTCGACCGCAGCCCCGCTTTGCTGTCCGCGGAGACGATCAGCGGCACGACGTCGTGACCACTGCCGGTGTGCTCGTGCTCGGTGGTCAGGGTCGGGGTCGCCACTCGTTACCTCCCGGGATGGGCGTCCGGCTCAAGGGAGACGCACGGAGAACGGGTTCCGGAACACGTCGCCCGGGTCCCACCGCGCCTTGACTGCCTGCAGCCGCGGGTAGTTGTGCTGGTGGTAGAGCTCGTGCCAGGCCAGCCCGGAGCCGTTCCACCGCTCGTCCTGCACGTCGAAGTCCGGGTTGTTCACGTAGGACCCGTTGGTGCGGTCGTCGGGCACCGGCACGCCGCCGGTTCCGGCGTAGACGTCCGCATAAAACTCGCGGAGCCACGCCAAGTGGGGTTCGGCCTGTTCGGAGGCGTCCCAGTGCGTGGAGTAGACGAGCTTGAGGATGCTGTCGCGCTGGGCGATCGCGGTGTCGGCCGGCGAGAGGGCGTTCATCCGCCCGCCGCAGCCGACGAACATCACGCCGGCGCGGTGGTTGCCGTAGTCCTCGCGCAGCAGGTGCCGGTAGAGCTTCGCGGCCTGCTCGTCGGTGCAGCGGCGCCGCAGGTCCGCGGCCTTGATCTTGAAGCTCAGCGTGTGGTCGCCGCTGTCGGCGATCCCGCCCCACGACGTCGCGTGCAGCCACGGCAGCTCCTGCCGGCTGCTCAGCGCCGGGGCGACGCCGAGCTCCCGGCGGATCGCCGCCACGTAGTCGTCGAGCAGGCCGGTCGCGTTCGGGGCGGCACTGTCGATCTGTGTCGACATAGCGACGAACTGGGACGCCCGCGTCCCGCACCACAGGCCGCTGTAGAGGTCTTCGTACGGGCAGCCGGGGTCGCTGTTGCGCTCGTACCACTCGCCGTGATTGCGCAGGAGACGGGTGAACGCGGCTTCGTCGAGCATGTCCCACACCCAGACGTCCTGCTGCACCAGCAGCCGGGCGGGCGGGGACGGCAGCAGCGCACCCGGCTCGCCGGTCGCGCCGGGGATCCGCAGCCAGTAGCGCGTCACGACGCCGAAGTTGCCGCCGCCACCGCCGGTGTGCGCCCACCACAGGTCGTGGTTTTCGTCGCCGGGGTCGCGGGTCGCGACCACCGCCCGCGCGGTACCGGTCTCGTCGACCACGACCACTTCGACCGCGTACAGGTGGTCGGAGACGTAGCCGAGCTTCCGCGACAGCGGGCCGTACCCGCCGCCCGCGATGTGCCCGCCCAGGCCGACGCTCGGGCAGGACCCGGCCGGGATCGTGACGCCCCAGCGCTTGTAGAGCGTCCGGTAGGCCTGGCCCACGGTCGCGCCCGGCTCGACGACGAAGGCGTCGCGGACCGGGTCGAAGTCGATCCGGTGCATTTCGGACAGGTCGATGACCACCTGGACGTCCGGCGCGCCGACCATCGCCTCGACGCAGTGCCCGCCGCTGCGGACGGCGATCCGCCGTCCTTCGCGCACCGCGGCGCCGACCACCTGCACGACCTCTTCGGTGGTGGACGGCACGCAGACGTAGTCGGGCTTGCCGACCCAGCGCTGGTTGACCCCGCGCACGAGATCGGCGTACCGGGCGTCGTCCGGCAGAACGGTCACCGCACCCATCGATCGGCCTCATTCCCGTTCGGTCACCATTTCGCAGCTTTTTATCGACACTGCCGCCAACACCGGAAATGGGCATCCCACACCGGCATCGTGGCCGAACACTACGGCGGCGCCGTCGGCCACTCCAACCCCTAACCGCGGGCAACTGCTGCTCGACCTGCCCTTGCTTAGGGGCGCGCTAGGGGTTACCGGCCCGATCGGCCGCTGCTAGCTTCACCCTGCGGAAATCTTTATTCTGCTGAAGACAAGGGCGGGCAATCGTGGCCGAACTCCATTCATGGCAGCCGATCGACGAAAACGCGGACGACAAGGAAGTAATCATCACGGTTGATTTCACGGTCACCGGGCGGCCGGAGGCGGGTTTCGCCGAGCTCGCGAAGCACCTCGAGACGCCGTACGGCATCTGGGAGAGCCTGCCGCCCGCCGTCGGCGACGAGACCGGCATGACCGGCGACGACTACCTCGACCGGTGGACCACCGAGCTGCGCGCGAGCGGCGCCGAGGTCAAGGCGGTATTCGGCTACTGCGCGTCCAGTGTGTTCGCGCTGGCCATCGCCGAGCGCGTCGCGACCTGGCAGCCGAAGCCGCGCGTGGTCCTGTTCGACCCGACCGCCGCCACCGGGTTCACCGTGCTGCACTACGGCTTCTTCCGCGTGGTGGACGCCCTCGCGGCTGTTCTCACCGAGGACGAGGTGCGCAACGCCCACGCCGCCGGCGAAGCCGCCCAGCGCACCCACGACGACCTGGAGACGCTCACCAAGGAGTTCGTGCGGCTCTACCGCGAGGTCGGCACCACGGCGTTCGAGCGGGTCGAGCTGGACGCCGACCGCGCCGACGAGCTGGTCGCCTGGTTCAGCAGTTACCTGACCTACCTCGTGGCGGCCTCCCAGCTCACCGTCACCGGCGACCTCGACGGCGTCGACGTGATCCGCTCCGCCGAACTGCCCGGCGCGCTGGAGATCGGCGCGCGCGAGGTCCGGTTCGACATCGACCACTCCGGCCTGCTCAGCCAGCCGGAGGTCGCGCAGGCCGTCCGCGGCCTGCTCCCCTGACCGTCCCCTCCGCCCGATAGCCAGCAGGAGAGCTGATGCCGACGTCACCGACCGGTCTGGGCACCGGCACCGAAAACCGAGCCGCGGCGGAAGCCGAAGCCGCGCTCGCCGGGCACCCCGGGGTCGCCCGGGCCAGCGTCACCCGCGAGCCCGGGACCGGGCGGCTCGTCGCCCGGGTCGTGCCGCGGGACCCGGTCGCCGAAGACGGCGACGACCGCAAGCGCGTCGACGAGTGGCAGCTGATCTACGAGTGGGTCTACGGCGAGCTGCCCGAGTCCGGCGGGCTCGGCGAGAACTTCGTGGGCTGGCACAGCACCTACACCGGGCTGCCGATCGAGCTCGCGCAGATGCGGGAGTGGCGGGACGCGACCGTGGAGCGGATCCGGACGCTGCGGCCCCGCCGGGTGCTGGAGATCGGCGTCGGCACCGGCCTGCTGATGGCCAAGCTCGCGCCGTCGTGCGAGGAGTACGTGGCGACGGACTTCTCCGCCACCGTGATCGAGACGCTCACCGGGCAGGTCGCCGCCGACCCCGCGCTGGCCGACGTGACGCTGCACCACCGCGAGGCCGACGACTTCTCCGGGCTGCCGGAGAACCACTTCGACACGGTGGTGATCAACTCCGTCGTGCAGTACTTCCCCGACATCGGCTACCTGGCGGACGTGCTGCGCCAGGCGGCCGCGCTGGTCGTGCCCGGCGGCGCGGTGTTCGTCGGCGACGTGCGGAACCTGCGGCTGCTGCGGGCCTTCCGCGCCGCGGTGCTCGCCGACGAGCTGGCCGCGGCCCCCGAAGCGGCGCGCGAGCTCGTCGAGACCAGCGTGCTCGAAGAAAAGGAACTGCTCGTCGACCCGGACTTCTTCCCGGCGCTGGCCGCGACGCTGCCCGGAATCGCGGCGGCGGACGTCCGGTTGAAGCGGGCCCGCCACCACAACGAACTGAGCCGGCACCGCTACGACGCCGTGCTGCGCAAGGCACCCGCGGAGACCGTCGAGCCCACGCACACGCTGGCCTGGGACCCGGCCGCGCTGGAAACGCTGCTGAGCGACGTCCGGCCGCCGTCCGCGCGGATCACCGGCGTGCCGAACGGCCGGGTCGCGCGGGAACTGGCCGCGCTGGCGAAGCTCGACACCGGCACCGCGCCCGCCGCGGTGACCGCGCCGGACCCGGAAGACCTCCACGAGATCGGCCGGCGGCGCGGATACCAGGCCGCGGTGACCTGGTCGGCCGACGGACCCGGCCTGGTCGACGTCGTCTACGCCCCCGACGGCGAACCGGTGACCGTGCCCGCCGGGACCGGGACGCCCGGGCTGCCCTTCACCGCCTACGCGAACGCGCCGTCGCGGGCGGCGAAGACGAGCACGTTCGTCGCCGAACTGCGCGCGTACCTCGCCGCCCGGCTGCCCGCCGAGTCGGTTCCGCACGCCTTCGACACCGTCGAAAGCCTTCCCGAAGGGACCGGACATGCCGACCGCTGAGGGGACGCCGCGGATTCCGGCGACCCGCAAGGAAGAAGGTCTCTGGCTGCTCGAGCGGCTGGTGCCCGGCGAAGGCGTCAACAACGTGCCGGGCGTCGCGCTGCAGGTCGCGGGCCGGCTCGACCGGACCGTCCTGCAGGAGGCCGTCGCGCAGCTGGTGCGCCGGTACGACGCCCTGCGGACCGTCTTCCACGCCGAGGAAACCCGGCTCACCAAGGAGGTGCTGCCGTCCGTCCCGGTCCACCTGGAGGGCGAGGACAGCACCGACGTCGAGGCCGGGCTGCGCGAGCTCATCACGCGGCCGTTCGCCTTGGACGGCACTCCGCTGCTGCGCGTCGGCCTGTTCCACGGCCCGGAGCACGACTCGGTCGGCGTGGCCGTGCACCACCTGATCTTCGACGGCACCTCGATGTCGATCTTCCTGGAGGAGCTCGCCGCCGTCTACGACGCGGTGCTGGCCGGGGACCTCCCGGACGCCGGCCCGCCCGTCCCGCTCTGGCCGGAGTCCGAGCCGAAACCGGCGAGCCTCGCCTTCTGGCGCGAGCACCTGCGGGACTTCGACGCGGGCGGGCCCGGGCTGTGGTGCGGCGGCCAGGAGAGCGCGCAGCCGACCCTGCGCGGCGAGCAGCTCGTCCGCCCGTTCTCCGGCGCGGCCAAGGACGTGGTCACCGCGCTGCAGAAGGAGCTCAAGGCCCCCGACGTCGTCGTGCTGCTGGCCGCCTACTACCTGCTGCTGCACGCCCACGGCGCCGGTTCCGACCTGGCCGTCGGCTTCCCGGTGAACGTCCGCAGCCAGCAGGCCCAGCGCGCCATCGGTTACCACGTCAACATCGTCCCGCTGCGCGTGCGGATCGATCCGGCCGAGACGTTCCGGACGTTCAGCCGGCGGGTGCGCGACCTGTTCTTCGAGGCGATCGCGCACGCGGACGTGCCGATGGACGTCCTGCTGCCGGAGGTCGAGCGCGCCGGTTCCTCCTGGCGCACCACCATGTTCCGGCACGTGTTCAACTACCTGCCCTTCGGCGGGCGGGCGGCCACGAGCATCGGCGGCGCGCCCGCCGACGTCGTCGAGATCGACCCCGGGCACAGCAAGTTCGACCTCGAGTTCGTCATCCTGCCGTCGGCGGAGGAGAGCCGCGTCAAAGCGGTCTACGGCGCCGAAGTGCTCGACCGCGGCGAGGTCGAGCTGCTGCTGGAGCGCTACGACGCCCTGCTCGTCGCGGCGGCGAGTGCGCCGGACCGGCCGCTGGGCGAGCTGGACGGCTGGGGCGCCACCGACCACGCGGTCCTCGACGCTCCTCGGCAACCGCCTTCACCGGGTACCGCGCTCACCGCGATCGCCCGCCACGTCTCGGAGAACCCCGGCGCGCCCGCGATCGTGACCGGCGAAAGCACGACCTCCTACCGGGATCTCTGGCGCGCCGCGGCGGCGGTCACGACCCTGCTGGCCGACGCCGGGACCGGGCCGGGTGACGTTGTCGCCGTGGCCGTCCCGCGCGGTCCGGACCTCGCGGCCGCGATCCTCGGCAGCTGGCTGGCCGGTGCGACCGTCACCACGGACATCTCCGACGCGAAACTGGTGCTCGGCCCCGAGGAGATCTCCTACGCCGTCACGGTGACCGTCGACCCGGACGCTTCGGCCGTGTCCCCGGACGGCCCCGCGCTGCCCGGCGTGACCCACCGGGAGCTCGCGGACTCCGTCCGGCCGGTCGCGGGGCTGGTAGCCGCCCGGCCGGTGCTGTGGCTTTCCGCCGCCGTCTCGGAACTGCTGCTGGCCCTGACCACCGGCGCGCCGCTGGTCGTGGCGCCCGACGCGGCCCGCACCGACGGGCACCTGCTCGCCGGGCTGCTCACCCGCCACGACGTCGGCGTCGTGCACGCCACCCCGGCCGTCTGGTCCCGCGTGGTCGAGCACCTCGGCGAAGCCGCCGGCGGCCGCACCGCGCTGATCGGCGCCGAACCCGCGCCCGGCCCGCTCGTCCGCACCCTGCGCGCGCTCGAAGCCGACGTCCACACCGTGTTCCCCGTCCGGGGCCGCTGGGTGCTCGCCGACGGCGTGCCGGTCGCGGGCCTCGACGCCGACGTCGTCGCCCCGGACGGACGGCGGCTGCCGCTGGGCGTGCGCGGCGAGCTCCGGCTCGGCGGCACCGCCACCGGCGTGCTCGCGCACTGGCGCACCGACGGGTCCCTGCACGTCCACGGCCCGCTCGAGCGTCAGCTGACGCTCGGCGGCACCCGCGTCGACCTGGCGACCGTGGAGGACGCGCTGACCGCGCACACCGACGTCGTCGCGGCCGCGGTGACCGTGCCCCCCGGCACGGACGAGCTGGTCGCCGTGGTGCACGCACCGGACAAGCCGCAGCTCGCCGCCGAACTGGCCCGGCACGCCGAGACCGCCCTGCCGCCGCGGGCGCGTCCGGCGCGGTACCTGCGGGTCGACGCGCTGCCCGAGACGGCCGCGCACACGGTGGACCGGGCGGCGGTCGCCGCACTGGCCGCCACGGCCGGGCCGGCGGCACCCCCGGCCGAAGCCGCTCCGGACGCCACGACCGGCGCCGTCATGGCGATGTTCGCGACGCTGCTGAAGCGCACCGACGTCACCGAGGACACCAACTTCTTCGCCAGTGGCGGGCATTCACTGCTGGCCGCCCAGCTCGTCCAGCGGATCCAGAAGCAGACCGGAGTCCGGCTCAAGCTGTCCGCCGCCTTCTCCCACCCGACGCCGGCCGCGCTGGCGGAGCTGATCACCGAACGCGGGAGCACCCGATGACGACGTCCTTCAACCCGGCGCCAGCACCTTTCGCGCGGGCCGAGACCATGCACGGCCTGTTCGAATGGTGCGCCGTCCGCTGGCCGGACCGCACCGCGCTGCACCACCGCGGGCGGGACACCACCTACCGGGAACTGGCGGAGACCGCCGACGCCTACGCGGCCGAACTGCAGGCCCGCGGCGTCGAACGCGGCTCGCTCGTGCCGGTGCTGCTGCCGCGCTCCCCCGAGCTGTTCGCGACGCTGCTGGCCGTGCTCAAGTGCGGCGCCGCCTACGCCGCGCTCGACCTGCGGTGGCCGTCCAGCAGGCTCGCCGGGCTGATCGAGCACCTCGGCGGGCCGGTGGTCGCCGCCGAGCGGGGTGCCCGGTGGCCGTCGGTGTGGTCCCCGCCGGAACAGCCGATCCCCGGTGCCCGGCCGGCCGCGGTCGACGTCGGCGCCGACGACGCCTGCGCGGTGTTCTTCACCTCCGGGACCACCGGCACGCCGAAGGGCGTGGTCACCGCGCACCGCGGCAACGTGCGGCTGTTCGACGACTGGCTGTTCACGCCGCTGGACTCCGGCGCGGTGATGCCGCAGGCGCTCGCGGCGACGTGGGACGCCTTCGGCCTCGACTCCTGGGGCGTGCTGTTCAACGGCGGCACCCTCGTCCTGCTCGAGGACACCCTCGAGCTGGCGACGAAACTGCGTGACCTCGTCGCGATCCACGGCGTCACCACGATCTTCCCGCCCACCGCGGTGTTCCACAGCATGGTCGACAACGACCTCGACGCCTTCGCCGGCCTGCGGGCGGTGGGCACCGGCGGCGAGCGGCTCTCGGCGCGGCACGCCGCCCGGTTCCTCGAGGCGTACCCGGACATCCCGCTGTACAACATGTACGGCCCGGTCGAGTCGAGCGTCGCGGCCACCTGCCACCGCGTGCGACCCGAGGACTGCACCGCGCCCGGTTCGGTCCCGCTCGGTGTCCCGTTCCCCAACACCCAGGCCTACATCCTCGACGGCGACCGGCTGTGCGAAGCCGGCGAAAGCGGCGAGATCGCGTTGGGTGGCAAAGGATTGGCGCTCGGTTACTTCGAGGACGCCGAGCTGACCGCGCGGAAGTTCGGGTCGATTTCCCTGCCGTCCGGGCCGGAACGGGTCTACCGCACCGGCGACCTCGGGCGCTGGAGCGCCGACGGCCTGCTGCACTTCGAAGGCCGCGCGGACCGCCAGGTCAAGATCCGCGGCCACCGCATCGAACTCGACGACGTCGAGCAGAACGCCGGGCGGGTGCCGGGCGTCGGTGCTTGCGCGGTGGTGCCGGTGACCGGCGCCGACGGCGCGTACGAGGATCTTTGCCTGTTCTACGCCGGCTCCGGCGACACCGCACCCGGCGAGGACGAGCTGCGCGCCCGGCTGGCCGAGCGGCTGCCCGGCTACCTGGTACCCGCGCTCGTGCGGCGGATGGAACGGCTGCCGGTGCTGGAAGACCGGAAACTGGACCGGCGTGCGCTGACCGAGCTGGCCGCACGCCTGCGCACGGCGGCCGGACCGGTAGCGGAATCGCCCCTCTCGGACACCGAAGCCGCGGTGGCGCGGATCCTGCGCGAGATCATCGGCGTGCCGTCGATCGCCGCCGACGTCTCGTTCTTCCGCCAAGGCGGCAACTCGCTGTCCGCCGCCCAGCTGTGCTCGCGGATCAGCCGCGACCTCGGCGTCAAGCTGCGGATCTCCCAGGTGTTCGAAGCGCCGACCGTGCGGGGCGTGGCCGGGCTGATCACCGCCGGAAAGCCGTAACCCTCTCGGAAAGGTTGCTCATGTCGGTCCAGCAGGCCGAGGACATGACCACGCAGATGCGGGTGCTGTGGACCCTCGGCGAACTCGGCGACCCCCTGGCCCTGCTGCTGCGCGGCCCGGAGGATCCCTACCCGCTCTACGAACGGATCCGCGCGAAGGGCCCGCTGCACCGCAGCGAACTCGGCGCCTGGACGACGGTCGACCACGCGACGGCCACGAAGGTGCTGCGGGACCGCCGGTTCGGGGTGCTGAAGTCCGACGGGACCCCGATCAGCCCGGTGATCACGACGTTCGACAACTCGATGCTCGGGGCCGACGGCGCCGACCACGCGCGGCTGCGGAAGCTGGCCACGCCGTTCCTGAGCCCCAAGGCGATCGCCGGGTTCCGCGACCGGCTGACCGCGATCTGCCACGAGCTGCTGGACCGGGTCGACACGAGCCGGGAGTTCGACCTGATGGCGTCGTTCGCCGACCTCATCCCGGTCACCGTGGTCGCCACCATCTTCGACATCCCCGAGCCGTTCCTGAGCCGGTACCTCGAGCACGGACCGAAGTTCGGCACGATCTTCGACGAGATCACCTCGGCCGAGCACATCGCGGGCGTCCAGCGGTCGCTGGACGAGCTCGACGCGCTGTTCACCGAGCTGATGGAGCTGCGCCTGGCCCACCCCGGCGACGACGCGGTCAGCAAGCTGCTCACCGCCCGCGCCGAGGACCGGCTGACCACGCACGAACTGGTGTCGCTGTGCCAGCTGCTCACGCTGGCCGGCGCGGAGTCGACGGTGAACCTCATCGGCGTCGGCGTCAAGACCATGCTCGAGCGGCGTGACCAGTGGGAGAAGCTGGTGGCGGACCCGGACCTGGCACCGGCGGCGGCGCAGGAGTCGCTGCGGTTCGAGGCGCCGGTCCAGCAGTCCAGCCGCGTGTCCACAGTGGACGTGGAGGTCGACGGCACGCTGATCCCCGCCGACACGGCCGTGGTGGTGCTGACGGGGGGCTGCAACCGCGACCCCGCGGTCTGGGACCGCCCGGCCCACTTCGACGTCACCCGCCCGACGACCCCGGACAACCTGTCGTTCTCGGGCGGCTCGCACTACTGCCTGGGCGCGCCGTTGGCCCGCCTGGAAGCGGACGTCGCGTTCCGCGTCCTGGCCACCCGCCTGCCCGACCTCCACCAGACGGGCCCGGCCGACCGCCGCCGCTCGGCGATCATCCGAGGCCTCCGCCACCTACCGGTGTCGAACGGCTGACGAACCCTCCGGACGGCCGGCGCCCCAACCGGGCGCCGGCCGTCCGCTCGTTTCAGGCCACACGCGTGACTGAGCCCGGAACCGGCGTGATTGAAGCCGGAACTCGCGTGATTGAAGCCGGAACTCGCGAGTCACGGCCCTGATCACGTGAGTTCCGGCTCCAGGCACGCGTGATGCGCCTCAGCGGACCGCGACTTGGGTGGCCGGGGCCGTCGAGGCTGATGATGAGCCGGCGCGGATCGCGCGGGTGCCCGCTCCGCGCTTCCACGCCTTGGCCGTCACGTCCCAGTAGGACAGCTGGCGGGGGTCGACGTGGATCGTCAGCGTGCGGTACGCCCCCGCCGTCAGGGTCACCTTCGCGTAGCCGCCCAGTGCCGTCGACGGCTGGGGGGCCGTCACCTCCGGGCTCGGGCCGACGAACACCTGGGCCACCTCCGTGCCCGTGCGGGTGCCGGTGTTGCGGACCGTCACCTTCACGTCGAGGCCGCCGTCGGAGGCGTTCGTCGCCGTCAGGCCGCTGTAGGCGAACGTCGTGTACGAAAGGCCGAAGCCGAACGGGAACAGCGGGGCCGTCTTGTGGCCGGCGTACCAGCGGTAGCCGATGTCGACGCCCTCGGTGTAGCTCACCTGGCCGTCCTGCCCCGGGTACAGCCCGGCGCCGCCGCTGACGAGCGTGTGGGCTTCGTCCACCGGGAACGTCTGCGTCAGCTTGCCCTGCGGGTTGACGTCGCCGTACAGCAGCGCCGTCGTCGCCTCCGCGCCCTTCTGCCCGGGGTACCACATCTCCAGCACCGCGGCCGTCTTGGCCAGCCACGGCATCTTCACCGCGGACCCGGTGTTCAGCACCACGACGGTGCGCGGGTTCGCCGCGGCGACGGCGTCGATCAGCTCGTCCTGGTAGCCGGGCAGCGCGAGGTCCGGCCGGTCGAGGCCTTCGGAGCTGTCGTCGTAGGCGAACACGATCGGCGTGGTGGCCGCCTTGGCCGCCGTGACCGCCTGATCGATCTTCGCCTGGGCCGCGGCCGGGGTGATCCAGTGCAGGTTCACCTTCAGCGGGTTGACGAAGTCCGCGAACCCGTACAGCAGCAGCGTGTGCGGCCCCGCGGTCAGGTGCACGGTGATCCCCGTGTAGCCGGCCGCGATGGAGTCGCCGAACAGGCCGCTCGCCGTCCCGTCCACCTGGAGGAAACCGCCACCCCCGGTCGTCTGCAGCTGGATGCTGTAGTCGCCTTCGCTCGGTGCGGTGATCGTGCCGTTGTAGAACACGCCCTCCGCGCCGGCGGGCAGCCCGCCGCCCTGGGTGAACGCCGGGGACAGCGCGCCGGCCGGCACGACGTCGCCCGCCGGGTCGTAGCCCGGGGTGTACGTCGTCGTGCTGCCCGCGCGCTGCTTGATCAGGTCGGCCGGCGCGGCCGGCGTCGCGGACGGGAGCACGTGGGAGCTGCCGCCGCCGTTGAGCTTCGGCGTCTTCGCGTTGTAACCGATCACCGCAACCTTGCCGGAGCGCGCGGTGCTCAGCGGCAGCGCCGCCTTTTCGTTGCGCAGCAGCACCGCGCCCGCCTGGGCGACGTCCTGCGCGGTCGCCGTCAACCCGGCGAGGTCACGGGACGGCCGGGCCGGGTTGTCCAGCAGGTGAAAACGGTCCAGCTGACCGAGGATGCGCCCGACGGCGGTGTCCAAAGCGGACTGCGGGATCGTCCCCGCGGCGATCGCCGCCTTGAGCCGGTCGCCGAAGTAGGTCCCGTCCGGCATCTCCTGGTCGAGGCCCTTGACCAGGCTGTCCGGGGTCAGCGACATCCGCCAGTCCGACATCACCCAGCCCTGGAACGCCAGCTGCTCCCGCAGGATCCCGGTCAGCAGGTCGGAGTTCGCGCAGGCGGACGGGCCGTTGAGGTTGTTGTACGAGCACATCACCGCGCCGGCCCCGGCCTTGACCGCGGCCTCGAACCCGGGCAGCTCGACCTCGTGCAGCGTCTGGTCGTCCATCACGACGTTGATCGTCTGCCGGTCGTTCTCCTGGTTGTTCCCGGCGAGGTGCTTGACGACCGGGATGGTGCCCTGGCCGGCGATGCCCCGCACCTCGGCGCCGGCCATCCGCGACGTCAGCAGCGGGTCCTCGCTGAAGGTCTCGAAATTCCGGCCGCCGTAAGGGATCCGGATGGTGTTGACCATCGGGGAGAGCAGGACGTCGGTGCCCAGCGCGCGGGCTTCGCGGCCGACACCGGCGCCGTAGCGGGTGGCGAGCGACTCGTCGAAGCTGGAGGCGAGCGAAACCGGCGCGGGCATGACGACCGAAGGCTTGTCCACCCGCACGCCGGCGGAGCCGTCCGCCAGCCGCAGCGACGGCACGCCGAGGCGGGGTACGCCCGGCACGTACCCGGCTTCGCCGACGTTGTCCGGGTCGTTGCCGCCGTGCACCAGGGAAAGCTTCTCGTCGAGGGTCAGCTCGCCGACGATGCTCCGCACCCTCGGCGAGAACTTCGCGGCCGGGTCGGCCGCGGCGCCGGCCGCCGCGAAGCCGGACGTCAAGAGCACGCCGGCCAGGACGACCGCCGCCGGGCGCAGCCGCGCCCGTAGAAGATCATTACGCATAGTCACCCCAGAAACCCGCGAAAGGGTCGCCCCCGCCGCTAGTTGGTCCAATCGACGACCAACCTAGGTGACTGCTGCACGGACCGTAACCCCTGAAAACTTCCCGCTAATTCCGCGTGACGTCCAGGCTGGCTTCGCCGCCGCGGATCTCCCCGAGGTGCAGGTGGTACCCCAGGAAATCGAGATCGACGCCCTGGAAGAGGGAAACACTGATGCCGTTGGCCAGGAAGGTGACGGAATTGTTGTCCACTTTCTGCACCGCCAGTTCCTGCCCGCCGAGGTCCACCTTTCCTCCGCTGACGAGGTTGAAATGGCAGGACCGTTCCGCGCAACCCAAATCGATCAGGTGATCGCACCCGGTCACCGAAAGAGAAGTGACGACGGCGAACAGGCACACCACAATCGCTCGACGCATGCTGATCCCCCTGAATCATTCGGCCGACGGCAGGACACACGGAATGACGATGGTGATTTCGGTCGGGCCGCCCGGCGGGCTGGCCAATTCCACGACGCCGTCGAACGCCGCGATCCGCCGCTGGACGCCGGGCAGCCCGGTCCCGCGGCCGAAGTCGGCGCCGCCCTTGCCGTCGTCGGCGACGACCACCCGCAGCGCGCCCGGCCGGTGGGTGACGCTCACCCGCACGCGCTTGGCCGCCGCGTGCTTGGCCGCGTTGGCCAGCAGTTCGGCGACGGAAAAGTAGACGGCCGACTCCACGGCCGCGTCGGGACGGCCGATCAACCCGACCTCGACGTCGGTGGGCACCGGGGCGTCCATCGCGAGGTCCTCGAGCGCGGCGCCCAGGCCGCGATCGGCGAGCATCGGGGGCTGGATGCCGTGCACCAGCCCGCGCAGCTCCCGCAGCGCCGCGGCGGACAGCTCGCGCGCGCCGGCCAGCTGCCGCCGGACCTCGTCGGGGTCGGTGTCGAGCAGCATCTCGGCGGTGCCGAGCGAAATGCCGATGGCGATCAGCCGCGCCTGGGCGCCGTCGTGCAGGTCACGCTCGATCCGCCGCAGCTCGGCGGCCTGCGCGTCGATCGCCGCGGCCCGCGTGGCGAACAGCCGCTCCACCCGCCGCGCCAGCAGCGCCCGCTCGTCGGGCGCCAGCAGCCACCGCGTCCAGGCTTCGTGCAGGCCGACGGCGCCGGGCGCGGCCACCAGCCCCAGCACCAGCAGCGCCAGCCCCGCGACGACCGTCGCGGCGATCCCGGCCGGGGTGCCCACCGGCAGCGGGAAGTACCACGCCGCCCCGGCCCCGAGGTGCGGCGCGGTGAGCGGCGCGACCAGCAGGAACGCCCCGAACCCGGCGAGCGCGACCGGGACGGCCGCCAGGAGGCCGCCCGACAGCGGGTTGACCACCAGCCAGCACAGGTCCCGCCAGGTGGCCGGGTCGGTGAAGAACCAGCGGCCGCGCCGCTGAGCCAGGGAGACCCAGCGGAACTTGTGGAAGTCGTAGCCGTTCCAGTACCAGCCGTTCTCGGTGCGTTCCAGCGCCGGCAACGGCAGATACGGTGATTCGATGGCCCCGCCGTAGAGCGCGGGCGCGCATTTGCGGGAAAGCGCCGGCAACAGACGGCACGCCGGAATGGCCACCAGCACGGTGAGTCCCGCGGCCGCTACGTATTCCGGCAGCCAGATCAGCGCGGGCAGCGTGAGAACGCACACCTGCACCGCCGCGAACAGCACGAGAACGACCAGCCGCGCCATTCCGGCGACGCCCCGCCGGACGACCGAGGCACTTCGCCGGGGAATCGTCGACATCGCCAGATCATACTCTCCACGGGAGAGTGTTCCCGGTCGGCTCATCGCGTCCCCCATCGTCTCCAGGGGGCCGGATCGGCCCGCTCGCACTCGAGGTCGTTCCAGTCTGGGGGCGCCCCGAGGGGGAAGACAATCGGCCAAGCCCACTCATAGGGGTATAGGTACCCATACCCCTATGTTCGGTCTAACAGGCTCACGCCGACCGGGACCGCGACACTACCGTTGTCCCCGGAGCGGCGCCACGACGCAAGCGAATGGCGTCCGGAAACGCGACCGAACTCGCGATCTACCCAGGAGCAGCAATGAACGAAGCCGGCATTCAACGCACCCAGGCCGATGCACCCTCCCACGGGGAACCGCGGAACCCGCGGCTGGCGCTGTTCGCTTCCGCGGCTTTCGACCTGATCGTCCCGCTCGCCGTCTACTACATCCTGCGCCAGAACGGTGTCCCGCTGTTGACCGCGGCGATCATCGGTGGGATCGTGCCGGTGGTCCGCACCGTGTACGTCTTCGCCCGGTACCGCAAGATCGACGGGCTCGGCCTCTTCATGGTGACGATGATGGTCATCGGTACCGCGGTCTCGCTCATTTCGGGCGACGCGCGGTTCTTCTTCGCCAAGGACGGCTGGCTCACCGCCATGTTCGGCGTCTGGATGCTGATCACGCTGTTCTTCGAGAAGCCGTTCTTCCTGCACGCCGGGGTCAGCATCGCGCGCACCAAGCGGGGCGGCGCCGGCGCCGAGGTGTGGGAGCGCCGCTGGGACACCGAGCCGCAGATGCGCCGCGGCCTTCGCCTGCTGACGGCGGTCTTCGGCGTCGGCATGATCGTGGACGCGGTCGTCCGCGTCGTGCTCGCCTACACCCTGCCGCTCGACGACATCAACCTGGTGACGACCGTGCAGTGGATCGTGGTCCTCGGCGGGCTCATCGGCTTCATGGCCTACTACACCCGCAAGCACGACCTGCGTGCCTGAGGGCCCCCGGCCGTCCACCGCAATCCGAGGAGCTTTCCCATGGCACACATCGCGCTGCTGACCATCCCCGCGTACGGCCACGTCATGCCGACGCTGGACGTGGCCGCCGAGCTGGTCCGCCGCGGTCACCGCGTCACCTTCGCCACGACGGACCAGTTCGCGGACCTCGTGGCGCCGACCGGGGCCCGGGTCCTGCGGTACGAATCTTCCCTGACCCCCAAGCCGCGCACCGAGGACCCGCCCGCCGACTTCGCCGCCTGGCTGCCGCTGGTGCTGGTCATGGAAAGCACGGCGACCATCCCGGTGTTCGAGGCGGCCTTCGCCGACGACGTGCCGGACCTGATCCTCTACGACCGGACCGTGTACGCGACCGGGCGGGTGCTCGCCGCCAAGTGGGGCAAGCCCGCGGTGGAGCTGTTCCCGTCCTTCGCCTACAACGACCACTGGTCGCTGGCGAAGTTCCTCGGCGAGGAAAACGGTTTCAGCGAGGAGCACCCCGCCCGCGTCGCGTTCCGCGAGAAGATCGCCGAGCTGACCGCGGCCCACGGCGTCCCGGCGATCTCGCCGGCGGACTTCGCCATCGGCCGCGAGGAATTCGCGCTTGCCTTCGTGGCCAGGGAATTCCAGTACCAGGGCGAGACTTTCGACGACCACTTCGCGTTCGTCGGCCCGTGCCTCGGCGACCGGACGTTCCAGGGCGAGTGGCAGCCGCCGTCGGACGGGCGGCCGGTGCTGCTGGTCTCGCTCGGCACGGCGTTCAACGACCGGCCGGACTTCTTCCGGGCCGTCGTGGCGGCGTTCACCGGCGAGGACTGGCACGTCGTGCTCTCGATCGGCGCGCTCGACCCGGCCGAGCTCGGCGAGCTGCCGCCGAACGTCGAGGCGCACGCGCAGGTGCCGCAGCTGGCGGTGCTGCAGCACGCCTCGGCCTTCATCACCCACTCGGGCATGGGCGGGACGATGGAGGCGCTGTACTTCGACACGCCGATGGTTTCCCTGCCGCAGAGCGTCGAGCAGGCCGCCGTGGCCAACCGGGTGGCCGAACTCGGCCTCGGCACGAACCTGGCCGGCCAGGAGCCCACGCCGGAGCGGCTGCGCGACGCCGTCCGGTCGACGGCGGCCGACGGGCGGATCCGCGCCGCGGTCGCCGCGATGGGCGCGCGGGTCCGCGCCGCCGGTGGCGCGTCCCGCGCGGCCGACGAGCTCGAGCGGCACCTCAAGCACACTTCCTGACCCGCTGGTTCGGCAGAACCAGCCGCCTGTGGGGAAGGGCCGAGGTTGTCCCCCAGCACCACGGCCCTTCCTCACCCCGTACGCGCTCTTTTCGACACTGATCTCCTGGAGGACCGGCGTGCAGGACGCTGTGGTGGTACGGGACCTCGTGAAGAGGTACCCGAAAGCGGAACGGCCTGCGGTCGACGGCCTCGGTTTCACCATCGCCACCGGCGAGGTGTTCGGCCTGCTGGGCCCCAACGGCGCAGGCAAGACGACGACGGTCAGCATGCTGACCACCCGCGCGCTGCCGACGTCCGGGCACGCCGAGGTGGCCGGCATCGACGTCGTCAAGGACGCGACGGCGGCCCGGCAGGCGCTGGCCGTCGTGCCGCAGCGCAACAATCTCGACCAGTCGCTGACCGTGCGGCAGAACCTGCTGTTCCACGCCGCTTACCACGGCATGGGGCGGACGCAGCGGCACCGCCGGGCCGACGAGCTGATCGAGTGGATGGGTCTCGGCCCGCGGGCCAAGGCCCGGGTCGACGAGATGTCCGGTGGCCAGGCCCAGCGCGTGATGATCGCCCGCGCGCTGATGCACAAGCCGAAGGTGATGTTCCTGGACGAACCGGCGACCGGGCTGGACCCGCAGTCGCGGCTGTTCGTGCACGAGCGCGTCGCCGAGCTGACGGCCGAGGGCGTCACCGTCGTGGTCACCACGCACGACATGGAAGAGGCGGCCAAGCTGTGCGACCGGGTCGGCATCGTCGACCGCGGCAAGCTGCTGGCCCTCGACACGACCGACGCGCTGACGCGGTCGCTGCCCGGCAGCACGACGCTCACCGTGGGCGTCGGCCTGGCCGATTCGCCCGCCGAAGCCGTGGGCAAGGAACTGGCGCAGGTGCCCGCCGTCGAGCGGGTCGAGCGGCTCGCCGCCGCCGGCCGGGCCGCCGCCGACGAGAACGCCGTCCAGTTCCGCCTGTACACCGAAGTCGAACCCGCTTCGCTGCTGCCGGGTGTCCTGGCCGTGCTGGGCCGGGAGCGGTGCGAGGTCACCGCCATCTCGTTCGGCAAGCCCACCCTCGAAGACGTGTTCATCTCCATCACCGGACGGGACCTCCGATGACCGCCACGACTCTCGCCGGGGACCCCGGGCTCGACACCGGCACCGGCAGCAGCCAGGCCCGCGCGTTCTTCGCCGTGCTCGGCCGCGACTTCTTCGTCACCGGGCGCGAGCTGCTGCCGTTCCTGGCGCAGATGCTCATCCAGCCGCTGTTCCTGTTGTTCATCTTCGGCAAGGTGCTGTCGCAGATCGGCTACGCGGGCGCGGGGTACGCCCAGATCCTGCTGCCCGGCATGGTCGCGATGAACGCGTTCACCGGGGCGCTGCAGAACACCGCGCTGCCGCTGGTGCTGGACTTCTCGGTGACCAGGGAAATCGAGGACCGGCTGCTCGCGCCGCTGTCGATCCGGCTGGTGGCGGTGGAGAAGATGCTGTTCGGCGCGATCCGCGGCGTCATCGCCGGCCTGGTGATGATCCCCATCGGCCTGCTCATCCTCGACGGCGTGCGCTGGGACCCGGCGGCGCTGCCGGGCGTGGCCGGGGTCGTGGCGCTGGGCTCGCTGGCCGGCGCGGCCGTGGGCATGGTGCTCGGCACGATCGTGCCGCCCCGCCACATCAATCTGGTGTTCACGATCCTGCTGGTGCCGCTGATCTTCACCGGGTCCGGGCAGTTCCCGTGGCTGAGCCTGTCCGGTTTGCGGTGGTTCCAGGTGATTTGCGCGGCGAATCCGCTCACGTACGTCTCGGAGGCGTTGCGACGGCTGGTGATGCCGGACCAGGTGCAGTCGATTCCGCTGTGGATTTCCCTGCTCGTCATGGTGGTGGCGACGGTGATCTTCGGCGCGTTCGGGATCGCCGGGTTCCTCAAGCGCGCGCTGGACTGACTCGGGGTAACCGGACGGGTGCGCCGGAGGTACGGTTGGCACACCCAGCCCGGCCCCGCCCGGCCCGGAACCCCAGGAGCGGTTCGTGCGCGTTGTCCTCGCGGAGGATCTCTACCTGCTTCGAGACGGTATGACGAGGCTGCTCGAAGCACACGGGTTCACCGTCGTGAGCGCGGTCGGCAACGCCACGGAGCTGTTGAAGGCCATTGAGGACCACGAGCCGGACATCGCCGTGGTGGACGTGCGCCTGCCGCCCAAGTTCAGCGACGAGGGCATCCGGGCGGCCCTGGAGGCCCGCAGGCGCCGGCCGGGCTTGCCGGTGCTGGTGCTGTCCCAGCACGTCGAGCAGACGTACGCCCGCGAGTTGCTGGCGGACGGAGCGGGCGCGATCGGCTACCTGCTGAAGGACCGGGTGCTGAACGCGGACCAGTTCGTCGACGCGCTCCGCATGGTGGCGGCGGGCGGCACGGCGATGGACCCCGAGGTCATCACGAAGCTCCTGGCGAGCCGCTCCCGCCGCGACCCGCTGGACGCGTTGACCCCACGGGAGCGCCAGGTCCTGGAGCTGATGGCGGAGGGCCGGTCGAACGCGGCGATCGCCCAGCGGATGACGATCAGCGAAGCGGCAGTCGGCAAGCACACGGCGAGCATCTTCACGAAGCTGGACCTGGCCCAGCACGAGGACGACAACCGGCGGGTGCTGGCGGTGCTGACGTACTTGAGCAGCAAGGTGCGGCAGGGTTGACCGGCGTGGCTGCGGGGCAGATACAGCTCCCGGTCGATCAACGCATGCCCACGATCGGAAACGCAGGCGAGGAACGTGCCGATCTGGCAGTTCTCGATCCGGCCCGCCGTCCCGGAATACTGCCGCTGCACCCCCGCGGACTTGGTGCCCTTCTTCAGGAAGCCGGTGTCGTCCACGATCAGCACACCACCCGGCTCACCGAGGTGCTCGACCACCACCGTGATGATCCACCACACCCCACCCAACAGCCGTTGCAGTACCAGTACTGCGGGAACTTCCGCGGATTGCTGCCGGGTCGGCCGAAGGGGTTCGACAGGCCTATCGACGGCAGGCGTCTTCCCACCACCAGCCGTCGCCGAGTGAGCGGCAGCAGGCCGGGAAATCGCTGATGAGCGACGACAGATTCGGGTCGGTGGCCCAGGTGGCGGCCGGTATCGATCCGCTGATGTGTATCCAGTGTTCCTGGCTGCACAACGAGAACATGTCCTTCCCGCCCGGTGTCTCCGGCTCGGCGCTCCAGTACAGCACGGACGAACCGTTGCCAGCTCTGACGAACGTGGCAGGACCGTTCGGGGACAGCTCCCGAACATGCGCGGGAAGGGCGATCTGGCAGCGGTGGACCGTGCGACCGTAGGGGTCGATCGTCTCTTCCGGCGTACAGGACAGGGTAGCGACGGCGTCGAAACTCGATCGCTGGAGGACGAATCGGGTCCACATGTAGCCGTGCTGCCACGGCGCGACCACGATCACGGCACCCACCAGGACGGTCACCGCGGCCAGCAACGCGACCTGCCGCCGCCGTCGCCGCTTCCACAGTTCATAGGAGACGCTTGCCGTGAGCGAGATCGCCGGCACGAATGCCACGACAAGGACCGCCAGCTCGACGCCGAAGAAGACGATCGGGCGGAGATGCAGCTCCAGCCAGCTCTGCCAGTACAACGCGGCGGCGACCACCAGCCAGCCGAGTCCCGCGATGAGCAGCGACGTGCGCACCGCCGATCGCGCGGGCACGTCCGGCACGGCCTCGCTGTCCTGTTCCTCGTCCTCGGGCGGCTTCGTCATCGAGCCAATGAGACCCGAAAACCGGGCATCCGGATACGACGCGGCCATAACAAGAGGATCACGGCTCGCGCCTGGACCAGCGCCCGCGGCCACGTCACAACGACGACGCTCGCCACACAGACCGGCGCACCCGGAGTCGGCACCCAGGCGGTTACCCACTCAACTGCCGTTGCAGTATTAGTACTCCAGCCGCACTTCGTTAGGTGGGGTGGCGTCGTCGGTAGTGGCTGGTCTTGGCGCGGTGCTGATGACGTCGTCGCCACTGTGACCAGGCCC